>NZ_JAUXUP010000038.1 GCF_030680935.1 Polaromonas sp.
GCCCTTGAAGCCGAGTGCGTCCAGCTTGGCCTGGGTCAGGTTCAGGTTTTCATAACCCCAGCGGGCCTGCTCGCCGGTGACAACCTTGCCCTTGCCAAAGCGCTCTTGCGCTGCACGCACACCTTCGGTGGCCAGCAGGGCGCCCAGCACGCCGCGCATGTACAGCACGCTGCCCACTTCGTCCTTGGGACCGGTTCCCTGGCCTTTGGCATGCACTTTTTCCAGGATGTCCTTGACAACGGCCGACTGCGGCTCGGCGCCATGCTGCATCATCACGGCACTGTAGCCCTTGGCACCCTGACCGATGTCTTTCAGATCAGGCTCTGCGCCAGACCACCAGGTGCCGAACATTTTTTCACGCGGATAACCGACGGCCTGGGCTTCCTTGATGGCGGTGGGTGTCATCACGCCCCAGGTTTGCAGAATCACGTAGTCAGGCTGATCCCTTCGCACCTGCAGCCAGGTGGCTTTTTGTTCCACACCGGGCGCGGCAATCGGCAACAGTTGAAGCGTAAAGCCGTATTGCGCAGCGCGCTCCTGCAGGATGGGCAGCAGTTCCTTGCCGAACGGGCTGTCGTGGTAACCCACACCGATTTTTTTGCCCTTGAGTTTGTCCATGCCACCGGCCTGTTTGCCGATGTGCTGGAGCACCGTGTCGCCGGCAACCCAGTAGTGACCAATCAGCGGAAAGTTCCATTTGAAAATGCCGCCGTCAGCAGAGTCGCTGCGGCCATAGCCGGAGGTGATCATCGGAATCTTGTCGGCGGGAACTTTTTCGGTCAAAGCAAAGGTAATGCCTGTTGACAGTGGCTGGAACACTGTGGCGCCGCCATGCTTGCCCTTTAGCCGTTCGTAACACTCCACGCCGCGGTCCGTGGCGTAGGCGGTTTCGCATTCTTCAATCAGCGTTTTTACGCCATTGATGCCGCCGCGTGCATTGACCAGCTTCATGTAGTCGTTGTGTCCGTTGGCCCATGGCGTGGCGTTGGGAGCCACCGGGCCAGTGCGCCCCGTCAGGACCGGGAAAAACTGCTCCTTGGCTTGGGCAAATGCCCCAGTGCCAAGTGTGGCCAGCACGCTGGCCAGAACGAGGTTGCGAACTTTCATGCCTGTCTCCTTGAATTTGGCATCAGAAATGCCGTGGGTTAACGAACGAAAAAACCAAGCGCTGAGTGCGGTTGTCAATGCGGGAAAGGCCACAAGCGCATCTTTTGTTTGCCTACGCTCCACAGTTTGGCCAGACCGTGGGGTTCCACAATCAGGAACCAGATGATGAGTGCGCCGAAAATCATGATCTCTGCGTGCGCGACCGCAGCGGTTGAGATATCGATTCCCACCAGATTGCCCAGAGCAGGCAAAAACTGGTTCAGAAAAATCGGCAAAACAACAATAAAGGCCGCGCCAAAAAAGCTGCCCATGATCGAGCCCATGCCGCCAATGATGACCATGAACAGAAGCTGAAACGAGCGGTCGATCGAAAACGCCGCCGGCTCCCACGAGCCCAGATGCACAAAACCCCACAGGCCACCGGCCACGCCCACAATGAATGAGCTGACTGCAAAGGCACTGAGCTTGGCATACATCGGTCTGATTCCGATCACCGCTGCGGCAACGTCCATGTCGCGGATCGCCATCCATTCGCGGCCGACAGCGCCACGCACCAGGTTCTTGGCCATGAGCCCAAAGACAATCAGAAAGCCCAGGCAAAAGAGGTACTTGCTGGCAGGAGAGGTGATGGGCCAGCCCATCAGACTCAGATCAGACACCGCGACTGAGCCCGACGAGCTGTTGTTGGTAAACCAGCTGACACGCAGGAAAGCCCAGTCGCAGAAAAACTGTGCCGCCAGCGTGGTCACCGCCAGATACAAGCCCTTCACGCGCAGGCTGGGCACCCCGAAAAACAGGCCCAGCAAGGTGGCGAAGAAGCCCCCGAGCAGCAGGGCAGCAATCAGCGGCATGCCATCGATACGTACATAACAGTTGTAAGCCGCATAGGCACCCACCGCCATGAAAGCGCCGGAACCCAGGGATATCTGGCCGCAGTAGCCCACCAGAATATTGACCCCAAGCGCAGCCAGAGAGAGGATGACAAAAGGAATAAAAATGGCCCGCAGCAGGTACTCGTCGGCGAGGAGAGGGACGCCGACAACCGCGATGACAAAGAGAGCGAGGATTGCCCAGCGGTCCTGCCCGATCGGAAAGATCTGGCTGTCTGCGCGATAGCTGGTTTTGAACTGGCCGTTTTCTCTGTAGAACATTTATTTTTTCTCGTAGAGGGTGAGTTCAGAATCGGTCAATGATTTTTTAGCTTCGACATCGCTACGCTTAACTTTGCTTCGCAAAGTTAGTCTGCGCTGAAAGATCATCCCTGTCCTTTCGGACAGAGAATCAACCAGTTGATTCTTCGCGTATTTCATACGCGGTCGATGATCTTTTCACCAAACAAACCCTGGGGGCGGAACATCAAAAAGACCAGCGCCAGCACATAGGCGAACCAGATTTCGATGCCGCCACCGACGTAAGGGCCGAGGAAAACCTCTGACAGTTTTTCGCCCACCCCGATGATCAGTCCCCCGATGATGGCGCCGGGCACGGAGGTGAGACCTCCGAGAATCACTACCGGCAGTGCGCGCAGGGCCACGGTCGTCAGCGAGAACTGAACACCGAGCTTGCTGCCCCAGATCATGCCAGCCACCAGCGCCACCACACCGGCCACGCACCAGACAATGACCCAGATACGGTTCAGCGGTATGCCAATGCTCTGCGCCGCCTGTGGTCATCGGCCACCGCGCGCAAGGCACGGCCGGTAGAGGTCTTCTGGAAAAAAATACTGAGCAGCGTGACAAGCACAGCGGCGATCAGGGCAGCGTAGAGGTCTTCCTTGTTGATCAGCAGGCCGCCTTCAAACACCGAGTTGAAGGCAAAAACGGGCTCTTTGGGCATCCCGATGTCAATCTTGTAGATCGCGCTGCCAAACAGTGTTTGCCCCATGCCATCCAGAAAGTAGCCGATCCCCAGCGTGGCCATGAGCAAGGTGGTGCCTTCCTGGTTGACCAGATGCCGCAGTACCAGCCGCTCAATCAGCCAGGCGACGGCAAACATGACGACGACAGCGATCCCAAATGCAATCAGGTTGGCTGCAATTTTGTTTTCAACACCGGTCCATTGTGGAATCCATTCTGCGAAACGTGCCATGGTCAGCGCTGCAAACAACACCATCGCGCCTTGCGCAAAATTGAAAACGCCCGATGCTTTGAAAATCAGCACAAAGCCCAACGCCACCAGCGAATACAACATTCCGGCCATCAGGCCACCCAGAAGAGTCTCTAAAAAGAATGCCATCAATTGCTCCAATTTCCAGCGGCCGCCGCAGAACCGGCTTCGCCGGGCTGCAGGCGGCGTCCCCTGCAAGGGGAGAGGCGGCTACGCGGAGCGAGTCCGCAACAGGGGTGTGCCATATTCAGTGACTCGTTCCGAGGTAAGCCTTGATCACGTCCGGGTTGTTGCGGACTTCGTCCGGTGTGCCATCGCCGATTTTTTTGCCGTAGTCCAGCACCACGACGCGGTCCGAGATGTCCATCACCACTCCCATGTCGTGTTCGATCAGGACAACGGTGGTGCCAAACTCGTCGTTGACGTCGAGCACGAAGCGGCACATATCCTGTTTTTCCTCGACGTTCATGCCGGCCATCGGCTCGTCGAGCAGCAAGACCTGCGGTTCCATCGCCAGGGCGCGGCCAAGGTCCACCCGTTTTTGCAGTCCGTAGGGAAGCTGGCCCACCGCTGTTTTGCGGTAAGCCTGGATCTCCAGAAAATCGATGATCTTCTCCACCGCCTCGCGGTGCTGGAATTCTTCCTTCTGCGCTGGCCCTATGCGCAGCGCCTGAAGAAGCAGGTTGCTTTTGATCTTCAGATTGCGGCCCGACATGATGTTGTCGAGAACGCTCATGCCCTTGAACAAGGCCAGATTCTGGAAGGTGCGTGCAACCCCCATGACAGCCACCTGGTGGCTGTTCATGTGCTTGAAGGTCTGGCCGCGAAAGGTGATGCTGCCCTGCTGCGGCTGATAGACCCCGTTGATGCAATTGAGCATGGAGCTTTTGCCGGCGCCATTGGGGCCGATGATGGCGCGGATCTCGTGCTCCTTCACATTGAAGGATATGTCGGCCAGGGCCTTGACGCCGCCGAAACTCAGGCTGATGTTGTGTACGTCGAGGATGACGTCGCCGATCTTCTTGTTCATGCTGCTGCCTTCACCGGTGCAAAAGTCTGCGTGTCGGTTATCTTCAGCGTGGCGCTCACGCTGCCGCTGCGTCCGTCTTCAAACTTCACCACGGTTTCAATAAACTGTTCGGCTTTGCCGCTGTACAGCGCATCGACCAGCGGCTGGTATTTGTCGGCGATAAAGCCACGGCGCACCTTGTTGGTTCGGGTCAGCTCGCCGTCATCGGCGTCCAGTTCTTTGTGCAACACCAGGAAACGGCTGATCTGCGAGCCTGCCAGCAGCGTATCGACACTCAGGTCTGCATTGACTTTCTCCACGCACTCCTTGATGAGCTGGTAGACCTCGGGTTTTTGCGCCAGATCGGTGTACCCCGCATACGGCAGGTTGCGCCGCTCGGCCCAGTTGCCGACCGCATCAAAGTCGATGTTGAGCATGACGCAAACTTTTTCGCGCCCATCGCCATAGGCCACCACTTCCTTGATGTGCGGGAAGAACTTGAGTTTGTTTTCAACATATTTGGGCGCAAACATCGCGCCATCGTTGGTGCCACCCTTGATGCGCCCGACATCCTTGACGCGGTCGATGATCTTCAAATGGCCACTGGCGTCCAGAAAACCGGCGTCGCTGGTGTGGTACCAGCCGTCAGCGGTCAAGACTTCTGCGGTAGCCGCTGGATTCTTGTAGTAGGCCTTCAGTAGCCCGGCCGATTTGACGAGTATTTCGCCGTTGTCGGCTACCTTGATCTGCACACCCTTGATGGGCACCCCCACGGTATCGGCGCGGGCCTGGTTGTCGGGCTGCAGGCATACAAACACGGCGGTTTCGGTCGAGCCGTAAAGCTGCTTGAGGTTGACGCCAATCGAGCGGTAAAAGGTAAACAGGTCAGGGCCGATGGCTTCGCCAGCCGTGTAGGCCACACGCACGCGCGAAAATCCCAGGTTGTTGCGCAGCGGCCCATACACCAGCAGTTTGCCCAGCGCATAAAGCAGCCGGTCGCCCGCTGCCACCTGGCGGCCATCGATCAGGTCAGAGCCCACCCGTTGGGCGAGGCGCATGAAGAAGTGAAACATGTTGCGCTTGATCGCGCCCGCGTCTTCCATGCGGATCATCACGCTGGTCAGCAGGCCTTCAAACACACGCGGCGGTGCAAAGTAGTAGGTCGGGCCGACTTCCTTCAGGTCAATCGTGACGGTGCTGGCGTTTTCGGGGCAGTTCACCACATAGCCGCAGCACAGCCACTGCGCATAACTGAAGATGTTCTGGCCAATCCAGGCGGGCGGCAGGTAAGCCAGTACTTCCTCGTCGGCAGTCAGCTTGTCAAATTCAGCACCTGCCTGCGCGCGGTCCAGCAGGGTGTTGTGGGTGTGCACAACGCCTTTGGGGTTGCCGGTGGTGCCCGAGGTGAAAAACATGGCTGCCACATCGTCGGGTTGCGCCTTGTCGACCTCGGCCTTGAAAAACCCTGGCTGCTGGGCCGCGAAAGCCTGACCCTCTGCAATCAACGCATCCAGCGCGACCAGTCCCGGCTCCTGGTAGTTGCGCAGTCCACGCGGGTCGTCAAAAACAATGTGGGCCAGCTGCGGGCATTGCTCGCGAATTTCCAGCAGCTTGTCGACCTGCTCCTGGTCTTCGACCATCGCGAAGCGAACTTCGGCATTGGTGATGGGAAACACGCACTCGGCGCCCACGGCGTCCTGGTACAGGGGTACGGCAATCGCGCCCAGCGACTGGGCCGCCAGCATGGTGGCATACAGGCGTGGCCGGTTGGCGCCAATCACGACCATGTGTTCGCCGCGCTGCAAACCAGCCAGGTGCAGGCCGCAGGCGATGTGTTCCACCACCACCGCCAGCGCGCCCCAGCTGTGCGCTTGCCAGATGCCGTATTCCTTCTCGCGCATGGCCGGAGCGTTGGGGCGCTCGGCGGCGTGGCCAAGCAGCAAGCGGGGGAAAGTGGTCAACATTCGGTCTCTTGTCTCCATCGTGGGCCAGTGCTTGCAAGGTGCGGACACTGACTGGGATATGAAGTGGATCGTAGGCTTGCATTTGACGCTAGGTTGTCGTTTCGACGACAATTTAGGGGACACCCCTCCCCGGACTTTCCCGCATCTGCATGTTCATTTTTCATGGCCCCGACCCTCGACTCTCCCCTGCACAAGCGCCGCCGCGCACCCGATGCCGATGAACTGGCCGGCATTCCCTGGCTGGCTTTGCTGCTGCCTGCGGAGCGCGCGCAGGCGGAGGCGGGGCTGATTGTGGGCGACGCGCTGCCCGGCGACTACGTCTGCCGAATCGGCAGGCCAGTGACTTACTGGTTTGGTGTGGTGCAGGGGCTGCTCAAGATGAGCAGCGACAACGCCCAGGGCATGAGCATGACCTTTACCGGGGTACCGCCCGGCGGGTGGTTTGGCGAAGGGACTGCGCTCAAGCGCGAGCCCTACCGCTACAACATCCAGGCGCTGCGCAAAAGTGTGGTGGCCGGGCTGCCGGTGGATACCTTCCACTGGCTGCTGGATCACTCGATAGGTTTCAACCGTTTTGTGATGAACCAGCTCAATGAGCGGCTGGGCCAGTTTATTGCCGCGCGTGAGATTGACCGCATGACCAACCCGGATGTTCGTGTGGCGCGCAGCCTGGCGGCATTGTTCAACCCGGTGCTCTACCCGGGCGTCGGTGAGATCCTGCGTATCACCCAGCAAGAGCTTGCCTACCTGGTCGGCCTGTCGCGACAACGTGTCAACGAGGCGCTGGCCAGCCTGCAGGCGCAGGAGACCATCCGGATTGAGTATGGCGGCCTGCGTGTACTTGACCTGAGTGCGTTGCGCTCCAGTATTTTTCACGAGAAATAGGCCCCCAGCCCTTATCCTCTGTGCGTAGCCAGCTATAAAATTAATAGTAAATTCATGTCCCAACACCCCCCCGTCAAACCGCCCCAAAGCCCCGCCGCCACCACAACGAGTGGCGCCAGGCGTATCCGCGCTGCCGACCCCGGCACCCCGCCTTCCAGCGGCAGCACCATTCGCCTGAACAAGCGCATGGCCGAACTCGGTCTGTGCTCGCGCCGCGAGGCCGATGACTGGATCGCGCGCGGCTGGGTCCGCGTCGACGGCGCGCCCGCCGTCATGGGCCAGCCGGTGGCGGTCAACGCGCGCATCGAGGTGGCGCGCGAAGCAGAGCAACACCAGCGCCAGCAGGTGACGATTCTGATCAACAAGCCGGTCGGTTATGTCAGCGGGCAGGCTGAAGACGGCCATGAGCCGGCGGTGGTGCTGGTACAGCCGCAAAACCGCTGGCGCGAGTGCAACAGCCGCATGCGCTGGGGCCACGAGCAGTTGCGCGGGTTGGCACCAGCCGGGCGGCTGGACATCGATTCGATCGGTTTGCTGGTACTGACGCAGGATGGCCGCGTGGCGCGTCAGTTGATCGGCGAGGACTCGGACATCGAAAAGGAATACCTGGTCCGTGTCAGTTACGGCGCCGAGACGGTCAATGTGCAGGCCGCGTTTCCGCCGGACCAGTTGGCCCTGCTGTGCCATGGCCTGAGCCTGGATGGCGAGCCTCTGAGGCCAGCAAGGGTCGAATGGCAAAACCCGGAGCAACTGCGTTTTGTCTTGAAGGAAGGCAAAAAACGCCAGATTCGCCGCATGTGCGAGCAGGTCGGCCTGTTTGTCACCGGCCTCAAGCGGGTGCGCATCGGCATGGTCAACCTGGGCCATCTGCCGGTGGGCCAGTGGCGCTACCTTGCGCCGCACGAGCGCTTTTAAATCCGAATCTGCTCCTGATTCAGGAGCTGCTGGCGCACGTATCCATTGGGCTGCGGCCTGTTTTTAAGGTGCATCTGGCCTGATCAACCCTGTGCTGGACGCTCCCACCGCAGACCGCGACAATGGCGGCATGAGTTCACCCCCACCGCGCTGGCCCGGTTTTCCTCCGCTGTCGGATTTACGCAGCCACCTGCACCCGTCTGACCTGCAGGGCCTGGCGCAACTGGCTACGCGCGGCACGCTGGGCATCACTGGCCTGGCCGAAAAAGTGCAGGGCAATGTGTACAAAACCGTGGCGGCTCCGTTTGGCGCCGCCGGGCGGGCCTTTGTGGACAGGGCGGCAGGCGCATCGGGAGTCAAAAAGAACGGTATCACCGGCCTGGTGTACGGCAGCGTCAAGGGCATCACGCGACTGGCTGGCGGCGCGGTGGACAGCGTGTTTTCGCAGGTGGCGTCGCGTACCCCGGTCCCGGCTTCATCGCCCCAGCGCGAAGCCATGCTGGCGGTGCTGGGCGGCGTGCTGGGCGACCAGTTGCAAGACAGCAGCAACCCGCTGGCCATCACCATGAGCCTGCGGCATCAGGGCCAAAGCCTGCCGCTGGACAAAGCCGCACTGGCACAGCACCTGCCGCAGGCGACCGGCAAAATTCTGGTGCTGGTGCACGGCCTGTGCATGAACGACCTGCAGTGGCGCGGGGACGAAGCGTCGCCGGAGAGTGGCCACGACTACGCCGACCGGCTGGCGCGCGAGTTGGGGTACACCCCGGTTTACCTGCACTACAACACCGGCCTGCGCACATCGGTCAATGGCGGGCAGTTTGCGGCGCTGTTGGAGAGTCTGCTCAAGGCCTGGCCGGTACAGCCAGAGATGCTGAGCCTGCTGACCCACAGCATGGGCGGGCTGGTGGCCCGTGCGGCCTGCCACAGCGCGGCTGCGGGTGGCCAACAATGGCTGGGCCACCTCAAGCACCTGATTTTTCTGGGTACACCGCACCATGGGGCACCGCTTGAAAAGGTCGGCAACTGGGTTGATACCGTGCTGGGCAGCAACCCCATGACCAGGCCCTTTGCCAAAATTGGTCAGATCCGCAGCGCCGGCATCACTGATTTGCGTTACGGCCATGTGTTGCCGGAGCACGGGCAGGGTGGCGACCGCTTCGAGGCCGGGCCCGATACACGCCCGCTGCTGGCGCTGCCAGCGGGTGTGGCCTGTTTTGCGCTGGCGGCCACCCTGGCCGCAGCTTCGACCGATCTGTCCGGGCCGGCGCAGCTCAATGGCAAGCTGGCACAGACACTGGGCGACGGACTGGTGCCCCTGTCCAGCGCGCTGGGCCAACATGCCGAAGCGGGGCGTACCCTTGACTTTGCGCCAGATGCGCAGTGGATTGCCTTTGAAACCGGGCACATCGCGTTGCTGCACAGCCCGGCGGTTTATGCGCAAATCCGGCGTTGGCTCGCCTGATCGGTTCCCCCTTGCTAATTCAAGGCTAATTCAGCAGGCGGAAGATACAGCTTTGTTGCATCCCCTTACATACACCATGGACACCTTGCCTGAACGGGTCGCCCGCACCCTTCTGTTGGCCGTCGGACTGCTGTCGCTGATGACGCTCTGGGACACCACGCCTGCGGGCGGCGCCGCGCTGGTGCCGCTGCTGCATCAGCAGTTTCTCAGTGCCTTGATCGCCGCTGCACTGGTCAGTGCAGTGTTTGCGCGCGCCATCCGCCTGCCGGTGCTGGCGGCGGCTTTGCTCAGCAAGCTGGGGTTTGTTGCCATCTCGTTGCTGGCGCCGGGTTTTGCTGCCACGCCGCTGCTGGTCCTGGACCTGATCGGTATCGCGGCGCTGCTGTCTGCCGGCGTTCTGCTGCTACGTGCTGAGCGCCAGCAGGCACGTTGGGACGGACCGATGCGTACGCGCCTGGAGGCCTGATGCGGGTCCTGCTGGTCGAAGACGATGACATGATTGGCGCCAGCCTGAAGCAGGCGCTTGAGAGCAAGGGCTGGTCGGTGGACTGGGTGCGCGACGGTTTGCTGGCGCAAAGCGCGCTGGCCGATGGCGCGTATGCCTGTGTGTTGCTGGACCTGGGTTTGCCGAAACGCGACGGTGTCGAGGTGTTGCGCCAGGCGCGTGCACGCGGCGATGCCACACCGGTGCTGGTGCTCACCGCACGCGACGGGCTGGACGACCGCATCGCCGGCCTGGACCTGGGGGCTGACGACTACCTGCTCAAGCCCTATGAGTTTCGCGAGCTGCTGGCACGCATGCGCGCCGTCATACGGCGCCGCGATGGCAGCGCGCACTCGCTGATAGGTAACGCCATGGTGCAGCTGGACCTGACCACCCGCGAGGTGCTGGTCAACGGCGAGCAGTCGGCGCTGTCGGCGCGCGAGTATGCGCTGCTGCACGCGCTGCTGGAGCGGCCCGGCGCCATCCTGTCGCGCGACCAGCTTGAAAACCGCATTTATGGATGGGGCGAAGAAGTCATGAGCAACGCGGTGGATGTGTTGATTCACGGCATGCGCAAGAAGCTCGGGGCCGACACCATCCGCAACGTGCGTGGGCTCGGCTGGCGCATTGCGGCGGCCACCCCGGCTGTGGTCGAAAACATCGGTGGGCAAGTCTGATGCACATGTTTTCTGCCGGACCCATGTGTTCGCTGCGCCGCACGCTGCTGTGCTGGCTGATACCGCTTTTCCTGCTGGTGGGACTGGCCTCCGCGTGCGTCTCCTACTGGAGCTACAACAACATGGTCGGTACCTTCATGGACGAGCAGATGCAGCAGCTTGCAGACTCGGTCGTCATGCAGGAGGGCAATGTCGCTCCTGTGGTGCGGTCGCGCGAGAATGTTCATGAATGGGGGACTTATGTCATTCAGGTGTATGGCCCCAGCGGTAGCTTGCAGGGCAGCTCCTGGCCACAGCTGAGCGCCGGGCTACTGGCAGAAGCGGGGTTTCATGACCTGCAGGCTGATGGCAAACGCTGGCGTGTTTATGCCACGCCGCCGGGTGGGCCTTTCGGCCATCGGGTACAGGTGTTTCAGAGCGGCGAGTTTCGCAGCCACCTGGCGGTTGGGCGCGCGGGCGCGGCAATTGCGCCAGTGCTCATTTTGTTGCCGCTCGCCATCCTGATCCTCTGGGGCGTTGCTGCGGCGGTCTCGCGCGAGGTTCAGGCGATTGGGCGCAAGGCGGCGATGCAGGACGAGCACACCATCACTGAATTGCCGCTCACGCGTGTTCCCCACGAGATTGCGCCACTGGTGGTGTCTTTTAATAGCTTGCTGACGCGTTTACGCGACGCCTTTGCCACGCAGCGGCGTTTTGTGCAAGACGCGGCGCATGAGCTGCGCACACCCATCACTGCGGTGGCCCTGCAGCTGGAGAACGTGCGTTGCGATATGCCGCCCGGCGCCTGCCAGCAGAGTTTTGCGCAACTGGAGGCGGGTGTCAGCCGGGCGCAGCGCCTGGTGGACCAGTTGCTCAAGCTGTCGCGCCAGGAAGCAAAAATTCAGGAAGTGCCGGTTGCCATGGATGTACATGCCCAGCTGCATGAAAGCATCAGCGGATTGATCTCGCTGGCGGACCAGCGCGGCATTGACCTCGGTCTGGTGGCGGCGCCCGCAGCGCCCACCATGCTCACGCTGCGCTGCGTGGGTGCAGACCTGCGCAGTGTGCTGGACAACCTGATTGAAAACGCCTTGCGCTACACCCCCGAAGGCGGTGTGGTGGATGTGCGCCTTTCCGCTGAGGCTGGCCAGCCCGTGGTGGAGATCATGGACACCGGCCCCGGCATTCCGCCAGACCAGCTGGACCGCGTCTTTGACCGGTTCTTTCGGGTCCCTGGCAGTGATGTGCGTGGCAGCGGCCTGGGCCTGGCCATTGCGCAGGCTGCGGCGCAGCGTTGCGGCTTGCGCGTGACACTGCGCAACCGCGAAGACCGCAGCGGCCTGATTGCCCGCGTTGCGTTGGTTTGAAGCTTGCTCATTGCCAGCTAAGACTTCCCTCATGATCGCCTAATTGGCGCCACCTACAGTGAGATCACGGTTGATGTTGAAGCTCGAAAGAGCAGGACCCAACCGAACAACCGGTTCAACCACTCACTTAAAAGGTCATCATCATGAACAAGTCTTACGCACTCATCGCCATCGCTACTTTTGCCGCCATTGCCTCCACCGGTGTGCGCGCGGAAAGCCCAGCGCCGTCATCGCAATTTGCAATCCAGATCGAAGGCAACCGCACCCGCGCGGAAGTCGCCAGCGAAGCTGTGGCAGCGGTCAAAAACTACAACCATATCCCTTCGGGATCGAAAGTGATCGCTCCCCTGAAGTCGGATGTGACCACCGCCATCGTGCGCGCCCAGGCGGCACAGGCTCTGCGTCTGGGTCAGATCCCAAGCGGCGAACTCAGCCTGTAATCTCCGGCGGCCTTGGGCCGCTGCCATGAAGACGCGATAATCCGGTCTTGAAATGTACGACGACGCCCCTAACTCCAGGGGCGTCTGTCTTTTTCCACTCCCTTTTTCAAGAATCCGGATCATGAGCAAGCAAACCCTTTCCTTCCAGGCAGAAGTCGCCCAGCTGTTGAACCTTGTCACCCACTCGCTGTATTCCAACCCCGATATTTTTCTGCGCGAGCTGGTCTCCAATGCATCAGACGCCTGCGACAAACTGCGCTTTGAAGCGCTGAACAAGGCCGACCTGTATGAAGACGCACCCAACCTTGAGGTAAGGGTGAGCTTCGACAAGGCCGCCAAAACGCTGACCATCAGCGACACCGGCATTGGACTGTCGCAGCAGGAAGCCGTGGACAACCTCGGCACGATTGCCAAAAGCGGCACGCGCGACTTTGTAGCCAAGCTGTCGGGCGACCAGAAAAACGACGCGCAGTTGATTGGCCAGTTTGGTGTCGGCTTTTATTCAGGCTTTATCGTCGCTGACAAAATCACGGTGGAAAGCCGCCGCGCCGGGTTGCCCGCCACAGAGGGTGTGCGCTGGACCAGCGCCGGTACCGGCGAGTTCGAGGTCGAGTCGATGGACCGCGCCCAGCGTGGCTCCAGCGTCATCCTGCACCTCAAGGACGATGCTGCCGAGTACCTCAACACCTGGAAGCTCAAAAGCATCATCAGCAAATATTCTGACCACATTTCTCTGCCGATTCTGATGAAAAAGGAAGAGTGGAAGGAAGGCGAAAACGACCAGCCCGGCGAGATGGTGACCAGCGACGACTGGGAAACCGTGAACCAGGCAGCCGCCCTGTGGACCCGGGCCAAGAAAGACATCACGCAAGAGCAGTACGACGAGTTTTACAAGCAGATCAGCTACGACAGCCAGCCCCCGCTGGCCAGCACACACAACCGCGTGGAAGGGTCCACCGAGTACACGCAATTGCTGTTCATTCCGGCCAAGGCGCCCATGGACTTGTTCAACCGCGACAAGGCGGCGGGTATCAAGCTCTACGTCAAGCGCGTCTTCATCATGGACGACGCGCAGGCGCTGCTGCCGACCTACCTGCGTTTTGTCAAAGGGGTGGTGGACTCATCCGACCTGCCGCTCAATGTCTCGCGCGAGTTGCTGCAGGAGAGCCGCGCCGTCAAGGCCATTCGCGAAGGCTGCACCAAACGCGTCTTGTCCATGATCGAGGACATGGCCGCCAACGAGCCGGAAAAGTTTGCGGCCTTTTATGCCGAGTTCGGCGCGGTGCTCAAGGAAGGCCTGGGCGAAGACTTTGCCAACCGCGACCGGCTGGCCAAGCTGCTGCGGTTTGCCAGCTCGACCACCGACACCACCAGCGTGGGTTTTGCCGACTACAAGGCACGCATGAAAGAAGGCCAGGACGCGATTTATTACATCACCGCCGACACCCAGGCCGCTGGCAAAAACAGCCCGCAGCTAGAGATCTTCCGCAAGAAGGGCATTGAAGTTCTGCTCATGACCGACCGCGTCGACGAATGGGCGCTGAACTATCTGCACGAGTTCGACGGAACACCGCTGCAGTCGGTAGCCAAAGGCGCGGTGGATCTGGGCAAGCTGCAGGATGACGACGAAAAGAAGGCTGCGGAAGAGGCGCAGACCCAGTTCAAACCCATGCTGGACAGGCTCAAGGAGGCACTCAAGGACAAGGCCGCCGACGTACGCGCGACAACGCGCCTGGTCGATTCACCGGCTTGCCTGGTGGTGCAGGACGGCGACATGTCCACCCAGCTGGCGCGCATGCTCAAGCAGGCCGGCCAGGCCGCGCCTGAGGTCAAGCCGATTCTGGAGATCAATGCCCAGCACGCGCTGGTGAAAAAGCTCGAAGGCAGCGAACATTTCGACGACCTCGCCCACATCCTGTTCGACCAGGCTTTGCTGGCCGAGGGCGGTTTGCCGGATGATCCGGCTGCTTATGTGCGGCGCGTCAATGCGCTGCTTGAAAAAACCTGAGTCGGCTCAGGCTGTCACTGGCTCAAAGCCGCCGGCGCTGCGAAGCCCGGCGGCTTTTTGACTGGTGAGCAGCGCTGCGCGGAGCCAGGTTTATTCAACTTTGCCAATACGCTTGACCACCTCGGCCATGCGCCTGGCATCGGCCTGCACATATTTTTCAAAGTCCGGCGAGTCCTGGTACAACACCGGGCTGCCGGCGTTCAGGATCACCTCTTTGACCTTGCTGTCCTGCGCCGCAGCCTTGGCGGCAGCGCGCAGGCGCTGCGCAATCGGCTCTGGCGTGTCCTTCGGGATAAACAGGCCAGACCACTGCGCGTATTCGGCGTTGTAGCCTGCGTCTTTCAGGCTGGGCGCATCCGGCAGGGCGCCCAGCGGACTGTTGCCCCAATGAGCCAGAACCCGCAGCTTGCCCGCCTTGACGTGCTGCAGCACCGTGGCTGGGCCGGAAGATACCGCGTCAATTTGGCCGCCAAGCAGCGCCACCACGGCAGGGCCAGCGCCGGTAAACGGTACATGGGTCATTTTGATACCGGCGTTTTGCGACAGGATTTCCATCGGCACATGCATGGTGCCGTAGTTACCGGACGAACCGTAGTTGATCGCGCCGGGGCGCTTTTTGGCGTCTTCCACAAAATCTTTTGCAGTCTTCCATGGTGAATCAGCGCGCACGGCCAGTACCGTCGGGTCGGCGGTGAAGCGCGCGATGGCGCGCAGGTCGTTGTGCGCAAACATCGGCTGGCGGGCCAGCACCACGTCGGCTTCGGGGATCACGGTCAGTGATGACAGGGCCAGAAGCACCGTGTAGCCGTCAGGCTTTGACTTGGCCGCCATGCCCATGCCAATGCCGCCGCCAGCTCCGGCCTTGTTTTCAATCACGACCGGCTGGCCCAACTCGCGCGCCATCGCCTCGGCCACGGGGCGCGCCACCAGATCGGCCAGCCCGCCGGGAGGAAAGGGCACGATCATGGTGATGGAACGGGTGGGCCATGCATTTTGTGCGGCCACCCAGGTGGTGCCGGAAATAAGCATGGCTGCAAGCCATAGGGATCTGCGTTTCATGGTTGTCTCCGGAGTGTTGGCGGTGGTCTTCAAACAGAATATCGTCTGGTTTTATGGTTTGCATGCTAACATTTGCAGCGAAGCAAGGGCCTATCGAAATCCCTAGGAATGAGGCCCAGCCCCTTTCCGAGAACCTGGGCCGGCACCATTGCGTGCGCTCAAAAATAAAGAGAGACAAGTGTCATGAAAATAGTTGCATTCCGCCAAAATGGCCAGTCGTGCGCGGGTCTTGTATCGGCCGATCTTCAGCAAGTCCAGCCCTTTGATTTGCCGCAGGCGCAGGCTGAACTGGGCGCCTTGCCGCTGATTGAAATGTATGCGCGCGGCGAGCCCTTGCCAGCGCTGCAGGCAGCGGTTTCACTCAGCGACGTGCAGATCACTGCACCTCTGCCGCGGCCGCGGCGTAATATTTTCTGTGTCGGGAAAAACTATTTTGCACATGCCAAAGAGTTTGCTGGCAGCGGTTTTGACAGCAGTGCCAAATCGGGTGGCGACATACCGGCCGACCCGATCATTTTCACCAAGGTGCCGGAGTCGGTGGTGGGACCGGGCGCGGCGATAACAATGCCTGCGGCCCGCGTCTCCAGCGCGATTGATTACGAGGCTGAACTGGCGGTCATCATCGGGCGTGGTGGCAAAGGCATAGCCGCCGCAGACGCCATGGCCCATGTCTGGGGCTACACCATCGTCAATGACATCACGGCACGCGACTGGCAAAGCCGCCACCAGCAGTGGCACATGGGCAAATCGTTTGATACTTTTTGCCCGATGGGGCCGTGGCTGGTCAGCGCCGACGAGCTGGACGGAACCAAGACAAACGTGCGCTGTTATGTCAACGGTGAAGAGCGCCAGAACGCCTCAACCGCCGACCTGATTTTTGACATTCCCAAATTGATAGAGACCCTGTCGGCCGGCATCACCCTGTATCCGGGTGATGTGATTGCCACCGGCACGCCGGTGGGTGTCGGCATTGGCTTCAAGCCGCCCAGATACCTGCGCGCAGGTGATGTGGTGCGGGTTGAAATCGACGGCATTGGCAGCCTGGAAAACCCGGTGCGCTGAGCCGCAAGGCCAGAGCCTCTTACAGAGACTGCATACGCACGCGGCGCGCGGCTTCTTCAGCCCGCGCGTCACTGATCTCGCCCATCACCGCGCCCAGGTCCACCGGCCCGCGCTTGTGCGCAAACTGACCGGTCAGCACGTGATCGGGCCGCAGCACACCGCGCTGGTACAGGTCCCAGATTTCGTGGCCGTAGTCACTTTTCAGCAGGTCTGGTGCAAAGCGGCCAAAGAAGCCGCGCAGGTTGGCCACATCACGCAGCAACATGCGGCTGGCGTGGTTGTTGCCCGCTGCATCCACCGCCTGCGGCAGGTCGATGATGACCGGGCCGTCTTCGGCCAGCAACACATTGAATTCGGAAAGGTCCCCGTGCACCACACCGGCGCAAAGCATGCGCACCACCTCGCCCAGCAAGGTGGCGTGGTGGGCACGTGCGTCTTCGGGTGTGAATTCCACATCGTTCAGGCGGGGCGCTGCGTCGCCACTGGCATCGGTGACCAGTTCCATCAGCAGCACGCCGTCGCAGAAGTTGTGCGGCTTGGGCACACGCACGCCGGCAGCGGCGAGGCGGTACAAGGCATCGACCTCTGCGCTTTGCCAGGCCGCCTCTGCCGCCTCCCGGCCAAAACGGGTCCCCTTGGCCATGGCACGCGCCTGGCGCGTGTTTTTGACCTTGCGGTTTTCGGTGTAGTCCACCGCCTGCCGGAAGCTTCGCTGGTCGGCCTCTTTGTAGATCTTGGCGCAACGTGTCTCGTCCCCGCAGCGCACTACGTACACCATGGCTTCCTTGCCGCTCATCAACTGCCGCACCACGGTGTCGATCAGGCCTTCTTCGATCAGGGATAACAGGCGCTTGGGTGGTTTCATGCCCCCATTTTGCGCCTGACGGGCGAAGCGGCGGTTGTCAGCCGGCTTGTCTGGGCGGCCTCGCGTTCAGACCAACTGTTGACGGAGATCAGCGGTCATGGCCTTCGTTCGGCGTAAAGTCGCGCGATGTGATGGCTCCCCTCCGGGGGGCTGCCTGACTTGCGGGTGCATGACTTCCTCTCTTTACTTCCCTGACGTGTCGCAGACGCCGACGGCCGCACCCGACTTTGTCGGAAACTGGCGTGGCTGGCCTGGCCTGGGCCAGGTGGCATCCGCACTGGCGGACTGACGACGATGTACCACGGCGAACGGTTCAACAGCATCAGCCATCTCGTCGGCGCGGGGCTGGCGCTGGCGGGTTCGTCTGCATTGATTGTGTCCGCGGGTTTCGCCGGTGACCCCTGGAAAATTGTGAGCTTCAGCATCTACGGCGCCATGCTCGTGGCGCTGTACGTCTTTTCGACGCTCTATCACAGCGTACGCGGCCGAGCCAAAAACGTACTGCGCAAATTTGACCATTGTTCGATCTACCTGTTGATCGCGGGCAGCTATACGCCTTTCGCGCTGGTGTCGCTGCGTGGTGCCTGGGGCTGGTTGCTGCTGGGTGTGGTGTGGAGCCTGGCCTTGCTGGGTATCGTGCAGGAAATCTGGCTGGCCAAAGGCGCACGCGTGCTGTCCATGGTCATTTATGTGCTGATGGGCTGGCTGGCGCTGGTGGCAGTGGTGCCCTTGTGGACTGCCCTGACGCCAGCAGGTTTTGCCTGGCTGGCCGCAGGCGGCGCCTGTTACACCCTGGGCATTGGTTTTTACGCCACCGACCACAAGCTGCGCCACGGTCACGGCTTGTGGCACCTGTTTGTGCTGGGTGGCAGCATTTGCCACTTCATCACCGTGCTGCTCTACGTGGCCTGAATTGCTGGATCGCCGGGAAACGACTGCCCTCATTCCCCTCCTGTACTTGCACTGGTCCTCGGGGCCTTGATGGGACGTTTGCCGGCCTGCCCCGATAGGGGGTCCGGTGCCCGACGTGCGCTGGATGCCGCTGCAGTTTCGCCGTGTCGCCTGCGTTCTGACAGCACCCCGCCTCACTCGCACAATGCCTCATGGACTTCCATCACTCTCCCAAGGCGCAGGCCCTGTGCCAGCAACTCGAAGCCTTCATGCAGCAGTATCTGCTGCCTTACAACGCCGCCTGGCATCACTCGGTGCAGCAGGGCGTGTATCCGCCGCCCTTCCTCGAAGACCTCAAGGCCCTGGCGCGCGAAGAAGGTCTGTGGAACCTGTTCCTGCCCGGCCTGCGCGCGGACGAACCCGGCACCTGCCTGGGCAACCTCGACTACGCGCCGCTGGCAGAAATCATGGGCCGCCTGCCCTGGGTGGCGGAAGTATTCAACTGCAGCGCACCCGACACCGGCAATATGGAACTTCTGAATCGTTTTGCCACGCCCCGGCAGCACGCGCAGTGGCTGCTGCCGCTGATGGAAGGGCGTATACGCTCGGCTTTCGCGATGTCCGAGCCCGACGTGGCCTCGTCCGACCCCACCAACCTGCAGACCACGGTGCGGCGCGAAGGCGGGCAACTGGTGCTCAACGGCCGCAAATGGTTCATCACCGGGGCCGCGCATCCGCACTGCCGCCTGCTGATCGTGATGTGCCGCAACGACGAAGCGCAAGGCGAGGGCGAGCCGACCGGAGCGCACCACCGGCACAGCATGGTACTGGTACCCATGGACACCCCCGGCGTGCAGGTAGTGCGCAATATTGCGGTGCTGCACCACCACGCAGCCGAAGGGCATTGCGAGATCCTGCTGCGCGATGTGCGTGTGCCGGACGACCATGTGCTGGGCGGCTGGGGCGAAGGTTTTGCCATGGCCCAAGCGCGCCTCGGGCCGGGGCGGGTGCACCATTGCATGCGCAGCATCGGTCAGTGTGAGCTGGCACTGGCGCTGGCCAGCGAGCGCACACTCGAGCGCCAGGCCTTCGGCAAATACCTGTCGGACTTTTCCAATGTGCAGGAGTGGATTGCCGAGTCGCGCCTCGAGATCGACCAGGCGCGCCTTCTGGTGCTGCAGGCCGCCTGGGCGCTCGACCAGGGCACGGCCGAACCGGCGCAATTACGTGCGCAGGTGGCTGGCATCAAGGTGGTGGTGGCCCGCCTGCAGACGCGCGTGGTCGACCGCGCCATGCAGATTTTTGGTGCCATGGGCCTGTCGCCCGACACCCCGCTGGCCTATTTCTGGAGCTGGGGCCGCGCCCTGCAACTGATGGATGGACCCGACGAGGTACACCTGCGCACCGTGGCGCGGCACGAGTTGGCGCGGGCGCGCGCACGCAGGGGGGCGACAGCCGCCTACTTCACCACGCCCGAACAATTGCAGGCATCCCCGCGCATCCGCTGATGCTTGCAGCGCGAGCTCATACCATTTTGCGGATTGGCTTTTTCTTCCACACGCCATAAAAGTAGCTGGCCTGCAGCAGCAGCGCCACCGCGTAGGTGGCCGGGTAACTCATCCAGATGCCGCGCAGCCCGAAAGTCTGGCTGAAGGCCCAGCCCAGCGGAAACAGCAGCAAGCCCAGGCAGCTCAGGGAGATGAGGGTAGGCACGAGCACGGTCCCGCTGGCGCGCATGACCGACGTGAAGACGCTGGCCAGGCCGAAGATCAGGCTCGCCCACACCGTGATGTGCAGCAAACCTGCTGCCAGCTCGATCACGGCCGGAGCGGTGATGAACAGGCTGATGATGGGTCGCGCAGCCACCAGTACCGCCACGGCCAGACCGCCGGTGATAACGATGTTCATGCCCAGTCCGACGCGGGTGACGGCATCGACCTGCTGCAATTTCCCGGCGCCTATGGCCTGGGCCGCCAACACTGATGCGGCAATCGCGATGGAAATCGCAGGGAACTGCGCATAGGCCATGACCTGGCTGACGGCGCCCCAGGCCGCAGTGGCATGGGAGCCGTAGCCATTGACCAGACGCAGCAGCGCGAGGTCCGCGACAGATCCGGTGATGAAGAACAGGCCGGTGGGAAAACCCAGGCGAATGACGGGTTTGAGGAACTGGGGCTTCAGGCGCAGGTGCCGCCAGAAAGACCGGTCGGGCGCGAGTGCGCGCTCGCGCCGCCTCAAAAACCGGGCCAGCCAGAGCAGGGCCATGGCAGAAGACAGCAGCGTGGCCCAGGCACCCCCGGTAACCCCCAGCGCCGGCAGGCCGAGCCAGCCCTGTATCAAGGCCGGCGTCAGCACGAGAACAATGCTTGACGAAACCACCAGCGACAGCAGGGGCGTGACGGTGTCCCCTACCCCTCGCAACACCGCCGCAGCCAGCATGGAGACAAACAGCAGCGGCAGGGCGGCCATCATGACGGTGGCATAGGCCACGGCTTGCGCCAGCACATCCGCTGGTGTGCCCAGCAGACGCATGATGGGCTCGGCCAGCACCATGCCCAACAGGCCGACCACCACGCCGAGGAAAAATCCCGCAGCCAGCACGGCGCCAGCAATGGCCCTGACCTTCTCGGTCTCTTTGGCGCCCCAGGCCTGGCCGATGAGAACGGATGCCCCGGCGCCCAGGCCGATGACAAAGGAAATGAACAACATCAGCAAGGGGAAAAAACTTGCTACCGCCGCCAGCGCGCCCACGCCCAGCATCTGCCCGACATAGATGTTGTTGAGCGTGCCCGACAAGGCCTGCAGCATGTTGGTCAGCACGAGTGGCCCGAGGAAGACCGCAAAGGTCTTCCAGAGTGAGCGAACCGGCGCAGGTTCTGTTGTGGTCGCTGTCATCAACCTTGCCTGCCCCCGGTCCCGAATCAAGCGACCAGCGGCGCTGCCTGCATGGCTTCGGTCTGTTCTTCCAGCATGTCTACCTGGCCCTTCCAGTAGTCGCTGGAGCCGAACCACGGAAAGTTGATCGGAAAAATCGGGTCATGCCAGCGCTGGGCCAGCCAGGCGCTGTAGTGCACCAGGCGCAGGGTGCGCAGCGGCTCTATCAGGGCCAGCTCGCTCCGCGGAAACTCCCGAAATTCTTCATACCCGTCCACCAGCGCGCCCAGTTGTTGCAGGCATTGCGCACGCTCGCCAGACAGCAGCATCCACAGGTCCTGCACGGCGGGCCCACTGCGCGCGTCGTCCAGATCGACAAAATGCGGGCCTGCGCCTTCCAGTCCTTCGGGGGTCCACAAGATATTGCCGGGGTGGCAGTCGCCGTGCAGACGCAGGCTGCGGATTTCGCCCACACTTTCAAACACGGCCTGTGCCACGTTCATGGCTTCTTCAAAAGCCTTGAGCCAGCGCGATTCCATGTCCAGCGGCAGGTAGTTGCCGGCCAGCAGCACCTTTCGGCTGGCGTGGCCAAAGGTTTCCAGGTCCAGGGCGGGCCGGTGCTGAAAAGGCGCGCGGCTGCCGACGGTGTGGATACGCGCGAGGAAGCGGCCAATCCACTCGAGCACGCTGAAGTCCTCCAGCTCGGGCCTGCGCCCGCCCCGGCGCGGCGACACACTGAAGCTGAAGCCGTCAAAGTGGTGCAGGGTCTGGCCCTTGATGACCAGGGCGCCCACCACCGGTATTTCGGCTTCCATCAGCTCGGCGGCAAAGGCGTGTTCTTCGACAATCTGCAGGTCGCTCCAGCGGCCGGGCCGGTAAAACTTGACCACCACCATGTCGCCTGCCGCAGCACCGGTACCGGTGGGTGCCTCCAGATGCACCTGGTAGACGCGGTTTTCGTAGCTGGACAGGGCGGTCAGCCGGCCATCACCGAGCAGGCCGACGCTGGCCAGCGCATCGAGCACCACATCGGGCGTGAGCTTTTCGTAGGCGTGGCGCGCCTTGTGGGGCATGGCGCCTGTGGGTTGATCGGTCATGCCGCCATTGTCGTGCTTCCTGCCGGGGCCGCAGCTTTATGTATCAAATGTGCCTCTGGCCCTTATCGGCTGTGCGTAAGCAGCTATATAAAACATAGCAAATACGGTTGACGATGAAACGCCAGGTTTGGCCATGTCAGCTCCGCAATGCCGTTCGGGCTGAGCTTGTCGAAGCCTGCTTTCCTTGTCACAGCCCTTGGCCAAGCTCACGGCGAACGGTGGATGAAGCGTCAGCGCTCAAAGGCTCAGGATGTGCCCGGTACGCGGGTCGCCTTTGCCGGCCAGCACCTCCTGGTAAATCGCAGCGACCGCTTCGGCGCCCGTGTGCTGCTGCGTGAGCAGCCAGGGCGCAGGGTCTTGCGTGACCCGCTGGCTGAAGGCTTGCCAGGCCTGCACCAGGCGCTGGCCGAGTCCTGCGGGGCCCCAGTCGGCGCTGCGCTTCTTGATCTGCGCCGGCGCAAAAAACAAGGTGGCGCGCGGGCCGGGCAAGTCTTTGGCGCCGCCAAGCTCGCTCACATGGGTGCCACCAATCGAGCAACTGTATGCCAGGTTGGCAAAGCGGCTGTGGATGGCGTGGCGCAGCTTGGCGTTGCCGGCAAAGTCCACATAAATGCAGGCCCGGTCTGCGGCGATCTGATCGAGCTGGTCATAGGTCAGCACGCGGCTGTAGCAGCCCAGGCTTTCGCAGAAGGCGACATTGCCCGGCGAAGTCAGGCCAATCACTTCAAGGTCGGGGCGCTGCGCCAGCTGAAAGGCCGTGCCATAAGCAGTCTTGCTCGACGCGCTGGACAGCAACAGGGCCCCGTCAGAGGCGCCAAAGAAGTCGTTGTCGGCCAGAAAGTCGTCGATCAGGAAGGAGGTGACAAACAGCGGCCGCAGCAGCGCCTGGACGGCTTCGCTGGACGCTGTGTAGAAGGGGTCGGTGTTGCAGCGCAGGTAGTTGTTGTAAACCGGGTGCAGCTCGCTGCGGTGCGGCGCGCCGTCGCTAAAACCGTTGGTACTCAGCCGCACCGGGGTCAACACGGCCTCCGAGCCCATCGGGAAATAACCGTAGAGGCGCTCGCCCACCGCCACACCCGGCTGCAGCGACTGCACGACGCTGCCAAAGCCCCAGACCGGAATGGTGCCCCAGCCTTCTTCCCCGGTCGGGAAAAACTGCCAGTAGTTCATCGCATCGCCAAAAGCGGCGTAGGTGATGTTGTTGGAGGTCAGCGCAAAGGATTCAACACGCACGCGAATCTGGCCGTCGGCCAGTGGTGTGGCTTCGGCGGTTTGCAGGCGGGTGCTGGACAGCTGGTCCTTGCGGACAAGAAATGTGGAGGTGGTCATGCCCGCAACTTAAGCGAAAAAGCCCGCCGGCTCAAGACCGGCGGGCCGCTTTGGCGACAGGGCTTGTGCAAGCCCTGCAACACAGACTTCAGGGTCGGGTCGATCAGACCAGGGTGATGGTCACGTCGATGTTGCCGCGTGTGGCGTTCGAGTACGGGCAGACCTGATGGGCCGTGTCGATCAGGTCTTGCGCTGCGGCACGGTCCATGCCCGGAAGGCTGATGTCCAGGCGCACTGCGATACCGTAACCAGCCGGAATTTTGCCGAGATCCACACTGGCGTCAATGCTGACATCGTCTGGCAAGGTGATTTTTTTCATGCCGGCCACCGCCTTCATCGCGCCAATAAAACAGGCGGAGTAACCGGCGGCAAACAGCTGCTCAGGGTTGGTGCCGGTGCCGGCGGTGCCGGGCGAGCTCAGCGTCACGTCCAGGCGCCCGTCGTTGGTTTTGGATTTGCCGTCACGGCCGCCTGTGGTGTGGGCTTTGGCGGTGTAGAGAACTTTTTCGAGTTGCGTGGTCATGGGTTTCCTCTGGAGAAATACTTCGAAATTGAAGCGGGGTTGAAAAGTTTGAAAAGTCAGGAAGGAGAGATCAGGCCAGCAGCCGCCCGCGCAGGGCTTGCACCTGCTGCGTCAGCGTGATCAGCTCGGGGATGGAGCACTGGCTGGCGCTCAAAATGCAGCCCGGTATTTTTGCGACCTGGGCCTTGAGCTTGCGGCCGGCTGGTGTCAGGGTGATATGAACCCGGCGTTCGTCGGCGACATCGCGCAGGCGCGACACCAGACCAGATGATTCCAGCCGTTTGAGCAAAGGGGTCAGCGTGCCAGAGTCCAGGTACAGGCGTTCGCCAAGCTCCGACACCGTCAAGCCGTCTTTTTCCCATAGCACCAGCATGGCCAGGTACTGCGGATAGGTCAGCCCCAACTCGTCCAGCAGCGGCTTGTAGAGCCTGGTCATGGCCAGCGAGGTGGAGTACAGCGCAAAACAAAGCTGGTTGTCCAGTTGCAGCATGGCGTCGGTTTTGTTTGGCATGGCGTAATTGTAGCTCACAATTAAATTGTGTGCAATTTAATTAATGAACGGAGTGGGGCGACCGTGTGGCTGCCGCCGGTTGCGGCCTACTAAACTGGGGGGCCATGCCACACCCCAGCACCCCACACGGCAAACCTGCCCGCCAGGCACCGCCCGCCAAAGCCACCCAGGTGATTGAAGAGCTGCGGCCCGGGCAGTCGCTGGAGCTGCTCAAGGAACTGCACATCCTGACCCGCGAGGGCAAACTCAACCAGGACACGCGGCGCAAGCTCAAGCAGGTGTATCACCTGTACCAGTTCATTGCGCCGCTGCTGGAGGACGTGGCGGATCGGGCGCAGGGCTTCACGCTGGCCGATCACGGCGCCGGCAAGTCCTACCTCGGTTTTATTCTTTACGACCTGTTTTTTAACGTGGCCCATGCGGGGCAAAAAACCAGCGGCCACATCTACGGCATTGAAACCCGCGCCGAGCTGGTGGACAAGTCCCGCGCGCTGGCACAAAAGCTGGGCTTTGCGCAGATGAGTTTTCTCAACCTGTCGGTGCAACAAGCCACCACAGCGGCCGAACTGCCGGCCCGCATCGACATTGTCACCGCGCTGCATGCCTGCGACACCGCCACCGATGATGCGATTGCTTTTGGTCTTGCCAAACAGGCGCGCCACATGGTGCTGGTGCCGTGCTGCCAGGCCGAGGTGGCTGGTGTGCTGCGCAAAAACAAGGCGCTGAGCCTGAGCCGAAGTCCACTGGCCGAACTCTGGCGCCACCCCTTGCACACGCGTGAGTTTGGCAGCCAGATCACCAATGTGTTGCGTTGTCTGCAACTGGAAGCGCATGGCTACGACGTCACCGTGACAGAGCTGGTCGGGTGGGAGCATTCGATGAAAAACGAACTCATCATCGCCAGCCGACCGCAGTCGCCAAACCCCGCCAAGACCCGTCAGGCGCAGGCGCGACTGCAGGAGGTGCTGGCCGAGCTGAACCTGGGGGACTTGCTGGCGCGGTTTGCAGCGCCGCTTGTGGCCGTAGATCCGGGGGCGACGGGCCAGCTTGTTCCAGATTAAGGTCTTTTTAAGGTCTGCGTAAGCTATTTTTAGCGGTGCAGTCCGATGGTTTTTTCTAGACTTCCGGTACGGTTCTCTGACACTTTCGGCGCATCCAGCGCCCTGTCGATGACCTGTCCACAGGCCAGGCCTGAGAAAGAAAAAACATCATGAATATTGATCTACGTGAAGTCACCCAGATTGCAGCTGTCGAGCAGATGCGGCGCCTGGACATGTACTCGGGTATCCACAAGGCCTTGCGTGCGCTGATGGCTGATACTTTGCTGGCCGTAGGCCGCATGGATCCGGATGATGCGCTGGAGGTGGCCCAGGTCAGCCAGCGCGTGCATGAACTTCTGGACGGGTGCCTTTCACACCTTCACCATGAAAACACGTTTGTCCACGCTGCCATCGAGGCCAGGGCGCCTGGCGCCAGCGAGCAGATTGGACACCAACACGGTGACCATGAGCAAGGCATTGGCAAGCTGCGTACGCAGGTGTCCGCGCTGCTCAGCGCCAGCGCTGCCAGGCGCGCAGGTGAGGCGCTGGAGCTGTATCGGGCGCTGGCGCTCTTCATCGCCGAGAACTTCCAGCACATGCACACTGAGGAAACCGCGCACAACGCCGTGTTGTGGTCCCGCTATACCGACGCGGAGCTGGCAGACATTCACGGGGCTTTGGTCGCTTCGATTCCACCAGCCGAGATGATGTCCACCCTGCGCTGGCTGGTACCTTTCATGAATCCGGCGGAGCGCAGCGCCTTGCTGGCAGACATGCAGGCCCACGCGCCCGCCCCTGCTTTTGCGGCGGCGATGGAAGTGGTGCGTCCGCATCTGTCGGATGCAGAGTGGGGCAAGTTGACGCGCAGCCTGGGATTGGTGGCTGTTCCTGGCCTGGCGCGGGCCTGAGCCAAAGCCTTGCGGGCGGGCGCGCAGGCACGGGTCATGCAGGCATGTCGTGCAGCAGCAGCGGACGCTGTACCAGCAGCCGCAGGCGTCCACGCCCGGTTTTTTCGAGGCGGATGTCGGGCCCATGCTCGGCCAGTCGGCGTTGCAGCAAAAGCAGGCGCGCTTCCAGGTTGTCAGTCACGTCCGGCAGCCCCAAGGCGGGATCAAGCCGCAACTCGCGGTTTGAAAACTCTGTCCGACCGTGCTGCACGAAGTCGCTGACGAGCTTCCAGAAGATCGCGCCAGCCACGCCCTTGATCAAATAGGAATCGTTGCAGAACACGCTGCGATTGGTCCGGAAATGCCGCAGATGCAGTGGCGCGCCTTCAGGAGGTCCCGGTCGGGTGGTCGCCGCCGGTGTGTGGCTTGTTTCGACCGTTTCCGGGCTGCTCTGCAGCAGGTCAATCGCCGCACCCAGGTGACCTGCAAGCGTAACGAGCACGTCTTCATCTTCAAAACTGAAGGCCTGGTCGCTGGGACTCTCCGCAAACAGCACACCCAGCAGACGTCCCGCCGACACAATGGGTACCGCCACCTGGCTGTGTGGCGCGGCCAGACCTGGGTAGGGAATATCCGTGTTCAGCACCAGACCTGGCGTCTCGGCCTGCAGGCTGCTGCGAATGGCGCAGCTGTATAGATAGGCGCTGGTCATGTGCATGATGCGTACCGGAGTGCGTTCGCGAGCCGCCACCCCAATGACACCATCGCCGATCTCAATCTCCGACCCCACCCCGGAAACGGAGTAACCGCAACTGGCTACGGTAAACAGCCGCTGGCAGGCTTCGTCCAGCATCAATACCATGGCATGGCGGATGCCCAGAAAATCGTTCAGTGTCGCCAGCGTCGAGTTCAGCGCGTCATCCAGCCCGGTACAGCGAGCAAGGCTTTCACTGCCGCGGCGCAGCGCGGTCAGCAGCCCGGCACGCGCGGGTGGTGAAGGCAGCGCGTCGCCGGCGACACTCTCAATTTGCTGAACCTCGTAAATATCCGAACCGCGTAAAACGAATACCTCGCTCATGCCACTGTGCGAGGCAATGCCGGCCAGCTGGGCTTTCATGCCCTCAAATACAGCGCCGGCGGTTTCGGTACGCAGATAGCGGATGTGCATGCGAAAAAATGCGGCGGTGGCCGGATGCAGGACCAGCACGGTGGCGTGGGGGTTGGCCAGAATGTTCTGCCGCGTCTTGTTGAAGAACTGGAAAGACAGGGCAACGTGCCGCTCGTCGACATAAAACACCTGCGAAATGTAGGCCACATTGGGCGTGCCGTCTGCAGCGCAGGTGGCCATCACGGACGGTATGGCACCCTCCAGGCAGGCGCGAATTTCGGACAGCGAAGTGGCGCCCATGGCTCAGCCCCCTGGAGACTGCTCTTGCGCGAGGTTCGGCGCGGCTTGCAGAAGCGGTGCGCCTGCCCGCGGTCCGGGTGTCTGATCGAATGCCTCTGCCGGTTCGAAGCTGATCGCGACCACGTCGTCGAGGTGATGCGACAGCATGGCCTGGACCAGGACTGCATCAAACCCGACCTGCGCAATTTCCCGTTCCATGGAGG
Source organism: Polaromonas sp. (assembly GCF_030680935.1). Lineage (GTDB taxonomy): Bacteria > Pseudomonadota > Gammaproteobacteria > Burkholderiales > Burkholderiaceae_C > Polaromonas. The sequence goes on from NZ_JAUXUP010000038.1 coordinate 28,153, forward strand.
TCAGATAACGCGCCAGCACGGTTGCGTCTTCTGGTACGGCATTGCGGATGCGCGCGTTGCGGGCCTTGAGTTGCAACGTGCGATGCGAGGTCGGTTCGGAGAAAACCACAGCCAGGCGCGACGTGCTTGCAATGTCCTGAAGCAGGGTACGCGATTGCCGGCGTGACAGGTAAACCGTGACCGAACTGCCGTCTGGCGTGATCGAGCTGCCAACGGCGCGCATGATGCTGGGCCGCATGGCCAGGCTACAGGCACTGACGATCACGGACACGCCCTTGTCGATCAGGGCGATCAGATCGGCTGACAGCAGCGCTGGCGTCGGGTTGGCGGTCAGGTCGCTCATGCGGCAACAGTATAAAAGTGTCGTGGTAGGGGTGGTGGGTCTAAGTGCGAAAGCGCTTTCGCGTCAGGGCCAGCGCCACCCAGAACCCGGCCACGGTGTAGCCCAGCAGCACCAGGCCGTGCCGCCAGGGGGCAGACGGCCACTGGTCCATGAACAGCGGCCGGATGATCTCCACCGCATTGGTCAGCGGCAGCCAGTCGGAGATGATGCGCACCAGGTCCGGCAGCTGCTCGCGCGGAAAGAAGATGCCGCTGAGAAACATCATCGGGGTCAGCACCAGCGTGAAGTAGTAGGTGAAGAAGTCGTAGCCCTTGGCCAGCGCGTTGAAAATCAGCGCGATGCACGAAAACATCATGCCCACCAGCAGCAAGATGGGCCAGGCCAGCAGCAGCTTGGGGCTGTGGCTGATGCCCAGGGCCAGCATCACGCCCAATATCGCGGTGACGGTGAACAGCGCCTTGAAAGCGGCCCACAACATTTCAGCCAGCAGCACGCTGTCCAGGCTGACCGGGGCGTTCATGATGCCGTCCCAGGTTTTTTGGACATGCATGCGCGAGAAGGCCGAGTACAGCGCCTCAAAACTCGCCGCGTTCATGGCGCTCATGCAGATAGATCCGCTGGCCAGAAAGAGGATGTAAGGCACGGGGGTGCCGCCCACGGTGATCTGACCCACCAGCGCGCCCATGCCATAACCAAAAGCCACCAGCCACATCAGCGGCTCGGCAATGTTGCCCACCAGGCTGGGGATGGCGAGCTTGCGCCAGACCAGCAGGTTGCGCATGAACACCGGCCACCAGCGTAGCGACAAATCGGGTACCCGCCAGATCGACTGATTCATCATGCGTCCTCCCTGATCTGCCGGCCGGTCAGTTTGAGAAACAGGTCTTCCAGGTTGGCTGGCCGGTGCAGGGTGCGCAGGCTGACATGGTCTGCCAGGCGGTCCAGCAAGGGGCGTGCGTCCTGGGTATAGAAAAACACGGTTTCTCCGCTGACTTCCACCCTCCCCGCTAGCGCGCGCAGGTCGGCATGGCCCGGGGATTGCGCCAGCGCCAGCGCGCCGTTGCCATAGACCTCGACCACGTCGGGCTCCAGGTGTTGCGCGATCAGCGCGCGCGGCTTGCCTTCGGCGATTTTTTTGCCGTGGTCCAACACCAGCAGGCGGGAACACAGGCGTTCGGCCTCGTCCATGAAATGAGTTGTCAGCAAGATGGATTTACCCTGTTGCAGCAGCAATTGCAGGCGTTCCCACATCAGGTGGCGTGCTTGCGGGTCGAGTCCGGTGGTCGGTTCGTCCAGCAGCAGCAAACGGGGGTCGTTGACCAGCGCGCGGGCCAGGCTCAGGCGCCGCTTCATGCCGCCCGACAGCTCACCGGGCTTGCTGGCCGCCTTGTGGGTCAACGAGGCAAACTCCAGCAGGCCGGGGACACGCGCACGAACCTGCGCCGCGGTCATGCCGAAGTAGCGGCCATAAACCTGCAGGTTTTCAGCGCAGCTGAAGTCCGGGTCCAGGGTGTCGAACTGGCTCACCACGCCAAGGCGGGCCTTGATGGCCAAGGCATCCTGGGGCATGCGCAAGGCGGGTCCGGTGCCGCTGAGGGCGTAATGGATGTCACCCGCGTCCGGCGCGGTCAAGCCCAGGCACATACGAAGCGTGGTGGTTTTGCCGGCACCGTTCGGTCCAATCACGCCCAGGCATTCGCCGGGAGCGATCTCGAAGGACAGGTCATTCACCACCACGGCGCTGCCATAGTGTTTGGTCAGGCCCCGGATCTGTAGAAGGCAATCGCTCATGCGGCTATTGTTGCCCATCTGCCTACATGCCGATGGGCGCTCGGGACAGGAGCTCAGCCGTCGTCGCCGTAGTCGTGATCCGGATGGTTGATCACGTCGAGTTTCCAGTAGCCCCGACCCACAATCTGGCTGCGGTTTACGCCCAGCACTTCCACCAGCTGCAGGCGAAGACGGCGCATGGCTGCTGCTTCGCAGGCCAGGTAAATGCGCGTATCAGGCCCCACCGGCGCCAGCGCGTGCAAGGCGGCAGCCAGGGGCTGGCCTGCGAGCCGGTGGTCTGTGCCGCGTACCAGCCAGCTGACGTCAAGCTGGGCGGCGCTGTGTAGCGGACGCTCCTCGGCAGCGCTGATCACTTCCAGCAACACCTGGGCGCGGGCGGATGCAGGCAGGGCGGCCAGAATGGTTTCGACCGCCGGCAGCGCGCTGTCGTCGGCCAGCAGCAGGTGATGGCTAGAGCCGGCGTCTGGTGCATAACCGGGACCGGGACCCATCAGATACAGCACCTGGCCGACGCGCGCCTGGGTGGCCCAGGTCGAAGCCGGGCCTTCGCCGTGCAGCACAAAATCAACATCGACCTCCAGCGCCTCGGGGCGCACGGCCAGAGGCGTGTAGGTGCGCATGGACACCGCGCGCGGACCGTCGGGCAAGGGCCGCGTTGGCTCGGTTTGCCCGGGTTCGGGGAAGATCAGCTTGATGTAGCTGGCCGGCCCCACGGGCGGAAAACCTTCCAGCTCCGCGCCGGTGAGGGTGATGCGCCGCATCGCGGGGCTCAGTATTTCAACGCGGCTGACTTCCACCCGGCGCGGTGGGCGGCGTTTGCGCGCAGGCGCTTCCGGGCTGGAGGCGGCTGAAGGGGAGGAGGTATTTTCCAAAAAAACTTTCCGGATTGTCATTGCGTTAATGAGAACCATTTTCATCTGAATTGATGGGCTTTGGGTAGATAGGGTTAAATGGATGTAGAAGGGTGATGCAAAGCGGCAGTTCTTTCCCGTGAAGTAAAGTCTCAGTGACGCGGCCGGTGATCCGGTTTGCTGGCGTCGACAGCCGGCTCCCTCCAATTCTCAACTCCCAACTCCCTCATCTCTGCACAAGCCATGACCACCTTCGGTACACCCCTGTCTTCCCATGCCACCAAAGTGATGCTGCTCGGCTCCGGCGAGCTTGGCAAAGAAGTTCTGATTGCGCTGCAGCGCCTGGGCGTGGAAACCACCGCCACCGACCGCTACGACAACGCACCGGGGCAGCAGGTGGCACACCATGCGCGCACCATCACCATGAGTGACCCGGCCCAGCTCAAGGCGCTGATCGAGCAAGACAGGCCGCATCTGGTGGTGCCGGAAATCGAGGCAATTGCCACATCCATGCTGGAAGAGCTTGAAGCCGCCGGTGTGGTGCGTGTGGTGCCCACGGCACGCGCCGCGCGCCTGACCATGGACCGCGAAGGCATTCGCCGCCTGGCCGCTGAAACCCTGGGCTTGCCGACCAGTCCCTATGTGTTTTGCGATTCGCTGGCCGAGCTACAGGCGGCGATTGACTCGAAGATCGGCTACCCCTGTGTGATCAAACCCGTGATGAGTTCTTCCGGCAAGGGCCAGAGCAAGATCACGGGCCCGGCTGACGTGAAAAACGCCTGGGACCACGCGATGGCCGGTGGCCGCGTCAGCCACGGCCGCGTCATCGTCGAAGGATTCATCGATTTTGACTACGAAATCACGCAGCTGACGGTACGCGCCATCGGGGCCAGTGGGCAGATTGAAACCCATTTTTGCGAACCCATCGGGCATGTGCAGGTCAGCGGCGATTATGTGGAAAGCTGGCAACCCCAGCCCATGGCTACGGCCGCGCTGCAAAAAAGCCGCGACATCTGCCAGGCGGTCACCGATAACCTGGGTATCGGCCATGACGGCATGCCCGGTGGCCTGGGCCTGTTCGGGGTGGAACTGTTTGTCAAGGGCGACGAGGTCTGGTTCAGCGAGGTCAGCCCGCGTCCGCATGACACCGGCATGGTGACGATGTGTACGCAGTGGCAAAACGAATTTGAGCTGCATGCGCGGGCCATCCTGGGCTTGCCAGTCAATACCGCGCTGAAAAGCCCGGGTGCCAGTGCCGTGATTTATGGCGGGCTGGACGCGCAGGGCCTTGTGTTTGACGGTGTCGCCGACGCACTGCGCGTGCCCAACACCGACATCCGCCTGTTCGGCAAGCCAGAGAGTTTTGTCAAACGCCGCATGGGTGTGGCGCTGGCGTTTGATGACGATGTGGCTATCGCGCGCGGCAATGCCAAGCGGGCGGCGTCGCTGGTCAAGCCCCGGCTGCCTGGGGCCTGAAGCGATGAAATATCCACAGTTGCCTTATTTGCTGAACTGGGCCGACGATTCGTCCTTGCGTCTGTTGCTGGTGGCGGCGATTGCTGTGGCACTGGCCTTGCTGCTGCACGCCCTCGGCGCAGCGCTGCTGCGGCGCATGACCCGTTCGATGCCGGTTGCAGCCTGTGTGGTGTTACATGCCCGGGCCCCAAGCCAGTTGTTGTTGCCCCTCATTGCGCTGCAGGCGGTGTGGCAGGGCGCGCCAGACGACCTGGCGCTGATCGGCGGTGTGCGCCACGCCAACGGCCTGCTGTTGCTGGCGGTACTCACCTGGCTGGGCATACGTGCCGTGCGCGGATTGGCCCAGGGCTTCACGGCCCTTCACCCGCTCGACGTGAAAGACAACCTGCACGCACGCAGCATCCATACCCAGACCCGTGTGTTGTCCCGCAGTGCCATGTTTGTCATGCTGCTGGCCGGTGTGGCCTTGATGCTCATGACCTTTCCGGGTGCGCGCCAGTTTGGCGCCAGCCTGCTGGCCTCGGCCGGGGTGGTGGGGCTGGTAGTGGGTATTGCTGCGCGGCCGATTTTCAGCAACTTGATTGCCGGGCTGCAGATTGCGCTGGCGCAGCCGATCCGGCTCGACGACGTGCTGATTGTGCAGGGGGAATGGGGCCGGGTCGAGGAGATCACCGGGACCTATGTGGTACTGAAAATCTGGGACGAACGCCGCCTCATCATCCCTTTGCAATGGTTTATCGAGAACCCTTTTCAGAACTGGACGCGCAAAAGTGCAGAAATCATCGGCACGGTGCTTATCTGGGTGGACTACCGCATGCCGCTGGAGCCGCTGCGTCAGGCGGCGCAGAAGGCGTGTGAGGCAGCACCCGAGTGGGACAAGCGCCTGTGCCTGCTACAGGTGGTGGAAGCTGGCGAGCGCAGCATGCAGTTGCGCGTGCTGGTGACATCGGGCAATGCCAGCCTGAGCTGGGACCTGCGCTGCAAGGTGCGCGAGGCGCTGGTGGATTTCATGCAGCGCGAGTATCCGCAGTATTTGCCTTTGACACGGGCCGAGCTCAGTGGGCCTGCCCACCCGGGACTGCCACCGGCCCAGGGGCCTGTTAACTAAAAATGCTGGATTGCCGCGCAAAATATGCGTAAGCAGCTCTTAAAATCAGAGCAAATAAAGACCTCAGGAAGACGTAACCGGGTCGGTGTCTGTAGCCCGCGGCGGCGGGGCGGGCTGCCGTTACTGAAATGCCACTTCTGAAAAACTGCGCAGCTTGCGGCTGTGCAACTGCGTGAGCCCTTGTTCGCGCAGCAACTCAATGGCACGCATGCCGATGCGCAAATGCTGATCCACCCGTTCGCGGTAAAAGTGATTCGCCATGCCGGGCAGCTTGATCTCGCCGTGCAGCGGCTTGTCGCTGACACACAGCAGGGTGCCGTAGGGCACGCGAAATCGAAAGCCGTTGGCAGCGATGGTGGCGCTTTCCATATCCAGCGCAACAGCCCGGCTCTGGCTGAAGCGGCGCTGCGGCTGATTGCCGGGCAGCAGTTCCCAGTTGCGGTTGTCGGTAGAAGCCACGGTGCCGGTACGCATGATGCGCTTGAGCTCGGGCCCCTGCAGGTGGGTGACATCTTCAACCGCCTGCTCCAGCGCCTTCTGGATTTCGGCTAGCGCCGGTATCGGCACCCACAGCGGCAGCTCTTCGTCCAGCACATGGTCCTCGCGCACATAACCATGCGCCAGCACATAGTCGCCGAGCTGCTGGCTGTTGCGCAGGCCGGCGCAGTGGCCCAGCATGATCCAGGCGTGCGGGCGCAACACGGCAATGTGGTCGGTGATGTTTTTGGCATTGGCCGGGCCCACGCCTATGTTGACCATGCTGATGCCGCTGCGGTCGGCCCGCATCAGGTGGTAGGCCGGCATTTGCGGCAGGCGCGGCGGCGCCATGCCCAGCTCGTCACCCGGCTGAGGTGCCAGCCCTTTGCGGCGCGTGACCACATTACCGGGTTCTATGAAGGCGACGTAGTCACTGGCCGGGTCGGCCATGGTTGCATGCCCCAGGCGCACAAACTCGTCAATATAGAACTGATAGTTGGTGAAGAGCACAAAGTTCTGAAACCCCTCAGGCGAGGTACCGGTGTAGTGACGCAGGCGTTGCAATGAATAGTCCACCCGGGCGGCGGTAAACAGCGACAGCGGTTGTGGCTCACCGGGCCTGGGCTCATAGGTCCCGTTGGCAATGCCGTCGTCCATGGCCGCCAGATCGGGCAGGTCAAACACGTCCCGCATCAGCATGCGCCTGTCCTGGCTCAGGTTGCCTTCAATGTGGTCGTGCTCGGCAAACGAAAAATGTACCGGGATCGGTTGTGTGCTGGTACCCACTTCCAGCTCAACCGAATGGTTTTGCAGCAGCAGCCGGAACTGCTCCAGGTAGTAGTTGTCGTACAGGTCGGGCCGGGTCAAGGTGGTTTCAAAGCGCCCGGGCCCCGCCACAAAACCATAACTGAGCTGGGCGATATCGGGTGTCTCCAGAATCGCCCGGGCGACGGTTTCGGTTTGCACCCGGACAAAGGGGTAACAGGCGCGCACATGGCCGGGCAGGGTTTCGCCGGCCACATAACGTTGCATCGCACTGCGCAGGTGCGCAATTTGCTGGTCATAAATCAGCCTGACCTGCGCCAGCGCGGCGACAGGGTCGGTGTAGCGGGTGGGGGCGATAAAAGCGGGCAAGTAGGGCATGGGCTTATTGTGCCCCTCGCCGCCAAAGCCGAAAAACATCGGCCCTTGACACGAAACCGACACATTGCCGCCCTAGATTCAACTCCGACCCACATTGGAGAGACCATGGACGCAGCCATCCGAATCAATATGCTGAGCAAGACTTTTGGCAATGGCCGCAAGGCCTTGCAACAGATCGACCTGACGATTGCGCCAGGCGAAATGGTGGCCTTGATAGGCGCTTCCGGCTCAGGAAAATCGACCCTGTTGCGGCACATGGCCGGCTTGATGGCAGCTGACGCATCGGATGAAGGTTCTATCGTGATTCACGGTCGGACGGTACAGCGTCAGGGAAAGATTGCCTCCAACATCCGCTCGGTGCGCTCCGGCATCGGGTTCGTCTTCCAGCAGTTCAACCTGGTGGGCCGCCTGCCGGTCATCATCAATGTGCTGGCCGGTACCCTGCATGCGGTGCCGATGTGGCGCAGCCTGCTGCGCTGGTTCACAGCCGAGGAAAAAGCCCGGGGCATAGAGGCGCTGCGCCGTGTCGGTATTGCCGAGTGTTTTGCCCAGCGGGCGTCCACCCTGTCGGGCGGCCAGCAACAGCGTGCAGCGATTGCGCGTGCGATGGTGCAGGGCGCAAAAGTCGTGCTGGCCGATGAACCTATTGCCTCGCTGGACCCCGAGTCATCGCGCAAGGTGATGGACATCCTGGCGCGGGTGAACCGCGAAGACGGCTGCACTGTGGTGGTGTCGCTGCACCAGGTCAATGTGGCCATGAAGTACTGCGCCCGCACGGTGGCATTGCACCAGGGCCGGGTGGTGTACGACGGCCCATCGGTCGGATTGACGCCGGCCGTGCTGCGCGATCTGTACGGCGCCGAAGCCGACGACATCCTGTCTTTGGGCGACCACATCTCCAGTCTGGAAGACAAGGTCAAGCCGGTGCCCCACCTGGCCTGGCCGACGCCTATGGCGGCCTGATCTTTAGCGCTTTTTTTTTTCAACCCACTCAAGGAATTTCACCATGCTCAAAAAGCTGATTGTCGGACTGGCTGCCACCGCACTTGTTGCCCTGTCGTCGGCTCATGCCCAGGACCTGAAGGAAATCAATTTCGGCATCATTTCGACCGAATCGTCACAAAACCTCAAAACCGACTGGGCGCCATTGCTGGAAGACATGGCGAAAAAGACAGGCTACAAGGTCAACGCTTTCTTTGCGCCTGACTACGCCGGCATCATTGAAGGCATGCGATTTGGCAAGGTACACCTGGCCTGGTACGGCAACAAGTCGGCCATGGAAGCGGTAGACCGCGCGGGCGGCGAAGTGTTCGCCCAGATGGTCAATGCGGACGGAACGCAAGGCTATTACTCGCACCTGATCGTCCACAAGGACAGCCCTTACAAAACGCTGGACGACGTTCTGAAGAACGCCAAGACCCTGTCGTTCGGCAATGGCGATCCCAACTCCACCTCCGGCTTCCTGGTGCCGAGCTACTATGTTTTTGCGCAGAACAAGATTGATGCCAAAACAGCTTTCAGGGTGTCCCGTGGCGCCAACCATGAAAGCAATGCCCTGGCCGTCGCCAACAAGCAGGTGGACGTGGCTACCAACAACAGTGAAAACCTCGACAAGATCAAGGACCGCCTGCCTGAGAAATTCAATGACATCCGCATTGTCTGGACTTCCCCGCTGATTCCTCTCGATCCGCTCGTGCTCCGCAAGGACCTGCCCGAGGCTGCCAAGCAGAAGCTCAAGACCTTTTTCTATACCTACGGCCAGGGTGGCCAGCAGGAAAAAGATGTGTTGATGAAGATCTCCAAGCTGTCCGCTTTCAAGCCTTCCACCAACGCCCAACTGATCCCCATCCGTCAGCTGGAGCTATTCAAGGAGCGCAACAAGTTCGAAGCCGACGCTGCCCTGCCCGCTGGCGAGAAGCAGGCCAAGGTGGCCGAGATCGACCGCAAGCTCGCAGAGCTGTCCAAAAACTGAGCTGAACCGTGAACTCGCCCACTCCCTTGTCCCTGCAAGCGCCGCCTGTGCTGCCGCAGGTTCCCAAAGCCAGCCTGCTGGGGTTGATCGCATGGGGTGTGCTGATCGGGCTGCTGGCCATGTCCTGGCAGGGCGCCGACATGCGTCCGCTTGATCTGCTGCGTGATTCGGGCAACATGGCCGAATACGCGGCGAGTTTTTTTCCGCCCAACTTCAAGGAGTGGCGCAACTACCTGACGGAGATGATCATCACGGTGCAAATTGCGCTGTGGGGAACTGCACTGGCAGTGGTCTGCGCTGTCCCGCTGGCGCTGCTGTCGTCGGCCAACATCGCACCGCTCTGGGTTCGCCAGCCGGTGCGCCGGTTGATGGACGCAGCCCGCGCCATCAACGAGATGGTGTTTGCGATGCTGTTTATCGTCGCGGTCGGGCTGGGCCCGTTCGCTGGCGTGCTGGCCTTGTGGATTCACACCACCGGCATTCTGGCCAAGCTGTTTTCCGAAGCGGTGGAGTCCATCGATCCGCAGCCGGTGGAAGGCATACGCGCCACCGGTGCCAATGCGCTGGAAGAAATCCTGTATGGTGTCATTCCGCAGGTCTTGCCACTGTGGATCTCTTACACCCTGTACCGTTTTGAGTCCAATGTGCGCTCGGCCTCGGTGGTGGGCATGGTGGGCGCAGGCGGCATCGGTGTGGTGCTGTGGGAAATCATTCGCGGCTTTCAGTACGCCGAAACCTGTGCGGTCATGATCATCATCGTGGTGACAGTCAGTGTGATTGATGTGATCTCGGCGCGTATCCGCAAGGCGCTGGTCTAGTTGTGGCGCTGACCGTAGACGACATCATCGGCTTGCTCCAGGTGCAGGGCGCGGCGCAGTACGGCCGCGAGGCAGTCAGCCAGCATCAACATGCACTGCAATGTGCGCACCTGGCCGAGCGCGCGGGCGCAGCGCCCGAACTGGTGGCCGCAGCGCTGCTGCATGACCTGGGGCATCTGCTGGCCATACGCGCCCCTGTGGCCGCTTCGCCCTCGGGTACCGATGACCTGCACCAGTACGTGGCCCTTCCCTTTTTGCGTGGTGTGTTTCCCGATGCGGTGCTTGAGCCCATCCGTATGCATGTGGATGCCAAGCGTTACCTCTGCTGCGTGGATGCCGGCTATTGGGCAAGCCTCTCGCCCGCCTCGCAGCGCAGCCTGGTTTTGCAGGGCGGGCCTTTTTCGGCTGAAGAGGCAGCGGCGTTTTTGATGCATCCTTTTGCCCTTGACGCAGTGGCTCTCAGGCGCTGGGACGATAGCGCCAAAAACCCGGCTGCCACGCCACCCGATCTGGCGCATTACGGCGCTGTGCTTGAAGCTGCCCGATCTGGCGCTATCACTTGCTGAGGTAGTCCGCCAGGCAGCGCCCGGCGTCCGTCAGCGCGCCATCATTGACGATGACCATGTCTGCCTGCAGGCCAGAGAAAGAACCGTTGCGCGCCAGTCTGTCGGCAACCGCGCTGCTGCTGTCGCGTCCGCGTTGAATGAGCCGGCTTGCCACTTGCTGCGGATTGGCCGTGACCTCAACCACCCGAAGACCGGGCGCTGGCGCCAGGCCGAGCACATGCTCGCGTGAGCCATTGACCACCACCCGACAACCGGCGAGCACATCGCGCTCATAGCGGCGCGCAATCCCGTAGGAATAGCCGTGTGCCTGCCAGTGCCAGCTCAGGCCCCCGCTTGCCAGCAGATCCAGAAAAACGGCTTCGCTCACCGCATCATGGTCGGAGCCGGCTTGCGCCGCGCGCGTGACCATGCGGCGCGCAAAAACGATGTCCGGTCTGGAAGACAGGAGTTGGCGTGCAGCCTCTAAGACGCTGTCTTTGCCGGCCCCGGAAGGGCCGCAAACAAAGACCCAGGCTCCGCTCATGTCCGCAGACGCACATCCAGCGTGCGTACAAACGGAGCCCCGGGGTTTCTTTCCACAAACAGGCAGAGCCGGTCCAGCGTCAAGGGCGATGCCTGGTTCAGACGGGTGATCGCTGGCGTGACCGCCTCCAGCACACGCTGCGCCAGTGGCGGGTTGGTGGGGCCGGTCAATGTCAGGTGCAGGCGAAACCGTTCCATGACGTGCGGGTAGCCGTAGCGGCGCAGCAATTCGGTCTCGCGCGGGTCCAGGGTGGCCGGCTGGCGCCTGGCCAGGTCTGCCGCCGTCAGCGGAGCGCGCAGATCGTCCAGCCCGCTCACGCAGCTTGCTGCCAGTGCCTGCAGGCCGTCCGGCACCGTGTCCGGCACCAGCGCCATGAAGTTGCCCAGGCTGGCAACACGCAGCGTGCCAAGCTGCACCGGGGCAAGTGTCTGGGCCAGTCTGCCAAGACGGGCGACCAGTGTGGACTCGTCGTTTCCGCTAGAGAGGTGAAAGGGTGCTTTCAACGTGGCGTGAAAGCCGTAACGCCGCGGTTCTGCGGTGATGGTGGCCAGCTCCATCGGGCCTATGCCTTCCAGCGATGGCTGTGGCAGTGCGCAGTTGTCGTGTTCGTCGCGGCCCAGCCAGTTTGCGCCAAAAGCCCACCAGGGCGAGTGCCGGTCCGGCGCGAAGTAGATGGCGTAACGGGCGCTCATGCGGGCCCTCCGGCGTCGTGACTGGCGTTGACCACCAGCTGAATGCGGTCACCACAAAAGACGGTTTCCCCGTATTTGATGGGCTCACCCGCCATGTCCACATCAAGGCATTCCACACACAGCACAGGCCGCGTGGCCGGCTGCTTCAAAAGCCGCGCGGTTTCGTCTGAAGGCATCTGGGTGGTGATGCGGCTTTCTGCGCGCACATAATCTTCCACACCAAAATGCCGCAGGATGTCGGTGGTGCAGGTGCCGCCATGCAGCATCGCCAGCAGCCCGTCAAAGCGTGCGGCCGGGTAGTAGGCCGTCGCCAGTCCTACCGGCTGGTCGTTGGCTTCATCGAGCATCTCCACCATCAGCACGCTGGCACCCCGGTCCAGCCGCAGCTCATGGGCTGCGCGCTCGGGCGCCGGCATGGCACGCGCGGTGAGCAGCTGCTTGCTGGGCAGCAGGCCCTGGCGCTGCAGGTTTTCAGTGAAACGGGTGCGACGCGACAACACGTAGTCCAGCAACTCGTGCTGCACAAAGGTGCCGCGCCCGGGCTCGATCCGCACCAGGCCATCGACCTGCAGTGCGGCAACCGCCTGTCGCAGGGTGTGGCGGTTCACGCCAAAACGCGCCGACAGTTCGTTTTCACTCGGCAGGCGCCCGGTCGTGTTGAAGGCTCGGTCGCGTATTTCAGTGCTCAGGGTGTCAGCAATCTGCTTCCACACAGCCACACCGCTGCGCCGTCCCGGCGCACTGGAAAGAGGGCGTTCGCTTGTCATCATTTGGTCATGTTGTCCGGTTGAACTAGGGGCTTGTTGCAGCTCTTGTGGCTGTTTGTGGTGACAACGCCAACTCTAGTGACTGATTTAGACATCTGTATGACAAAAGAGACCTTCACCCCCGATACGGCCACTCGCAGACGGTGGCTGGCTGTGCTCGCGCGCGCCAGCCGGCCGGAGCTGGAGGCTGCCTGCCTGCTGCTCGGTGATTTGCCGGCACCCGACCCTGTGCGCCCGGCGGAGCCAGGCATGGTCATGCTGCGCGGGCGTATTGGCGGAACCGGCGATGTATTCAACCTCGGTGAGGCCAGCGTGACGCGCTGTGCGCTGCGCATGGGCACAGGTGCGCTGGGTGTGGGTTATACCCTTGGGCGGGATCGCCGCAAGGCCGAGCTGATTGCGATTATTGATGCCTTGCTGCAGGACCCGGTGCGTCACGCCGACATCGTGCGTGAGCTGGTCGAGCCGCTGTCCCGGCAGCAGGCAGTACAGCGCGACGACACCAGCCGCGCGGCAGCCGCATCCAAAGTTGAATTTTTTACCTTTGTCCGGGGTGAAGCATGACGCCACACCAGCATCTTTGCGCCGGTTTTGCAGACCCGGTGCATGACGGACAGGCGGCTTTTCGCAGTGCACTCGATGCGCTGGCGCGACCAGGCCGGCGTTTTGCCGTGGGCCAGCCTGTCGCGGGCCTGGCACTTGGCCCGGCCATGGCCCACCTGTTGCTCGCGCTGACCGATGACGACACACCGGTCTGGTGGCAGCATTCTGATGCCGCAACGTCTGGCTGGTTGCGCTTTCATACCGGCGCTCCCCTTGCGCCTGCACCTGAGGAGGCGGCATTTGCTGTGCTCACCGCTCCTGGCGCCATGCCTGCGATCGATGCTTTTGCCGCTGGTTCGGTGGCATCGCCTGAGCGTTCGGCGACCTTGCTGCTGGAGGTGGCCTCGTTCGACAACGGGCCGGCCGTAGAGTGGCGCGGCCCCGGCATCCAGGAAAAGCAGACCGTGCGTGTGGACGGATTGCCGGACAACTTCTGGGCGCAGTGGCAAGCCAATCACGCGGCGTTTCCTCAAGGTGTGGACATTCTTTTTACCTGCGGCGGTGAAGCGCTGGGCTTGCCGCGCACAACGCGGGTGCGCCGCGTGGAGGGCATTTGACATGTATGTGGCTGTAAAAGGCGGCACCGCCGCCATCGAAAACTCCTGGCAGCTGCTGGCGGCGCAGCGCCGCGGAGATACGGCGCTGCCGGAATTGTCGGTCGCGCAGATCCAGTCACAGCTCTCGCTCGCAGTGGATCGGGTGATGACAGAGGGTTCGCTTTACGATCCTGAACTCGCTGCGCTGGCAATCAAGCAGGCCAGCGGTGATCTGATCGAGGCGATTTTTCTGCTGCGTGCTTACCGCACCACCTTGCCCCGATTTGGCTACAGCCAGCCGCTGGACACAGCGCGCATGCAACTGTCACGCCGCGTATCGGCCACTTTCAAGGAGGTGCCGGGCGGCCAGGTGCTGGGTGCCACCTACGACTACACGCAGCGCCTGCTGGATTTCGCGCTGCTGGCCGAGGGTGGCAGCGATGCGCCGCAACCCGCAGCACCTGTTGCGGCACAGCCCCTGCCAGACAGCATGCCGCGTATCCATGAGTTGATGGCGCGCGAGGGTTTGATGGAAACGCCGCAAGCCCTGGCCGAGGGTGAACCCGGCGACATCACGCGTGAGCCTCTGATGTTCCCCGCAGACCGGCCCGTGCGTCTCCAGGCGCTGGCCCGTGGCGACGAGGGCTGGTTGCTGGCTTTGGGTTACTCCACGCAGCGTGGTTATGCCAACACACATCCGTTCGCCGGTGAAATCCGGCGCGGCACGGTGTCGGTGGACATCGTGGCGGATGAACTGGGCTTTGAGATTGACATCGGCGAGGTGGAGCTCACCGAGTGCCAGATGATCAACCAGTTTGCCGGCAATCGGGAGGTGCCGCCGCAGTTTACCCAGGGCTACGGGCTGGCTTTTGGCGGCGCCGAGCGCAAAAGCATGGCGATGGCGCTGGTGGATCGCGCGCTGCGTGCGCGCGAGCTCGGTGAGGTGGCGGTGGCGCCGGCGCAGGACGAAGAATTTGTTCTGTCGCATGCCGACAGTCTGGAGGCCTCGGGTTTTGTCCAGCATTTGAAGCTGCCGCATTATGTGGACTTCCAGTCCGAACTGGAGCTGGTGCGCAAGTTGCGTGCCGCCCATGCACAGGAATTGGAGATCGGGCAGGCGGGGCAGCCCGGGAAAAACAGCAGCGCCGACGCCGCCCAATCCGCTGCGGCGGTGATACAAAAGGCCGCTTGATGGACGCCAATTACAACTTCGGTTTCCTCGACGAGCGAACCAAAAAAATGATACGCCGCGCCATGCTCAAGGCCGTGGCCATACCCGGCTACCAGGTTCCGTTTGGCTCGCGTGAGATGCCGTTTGCCTATGGCTGGGGGACTGGCGGTGTGCAGGTGACCGCCAGCATCATAGGCCGCAAGGATGTGCTCAAGGTGATTGACCAGGGCGCCGACGACACCACCAACGCGGTGAATATCCGGCGCTTCTTTGCGCGCACCACGGGTGTCCAGACCACCGAAAGAACGGCAGAAGCAAGCATCATCCAGACCCGCCATCGCATTCCCGAAGCGGCCTTGACTGAAGCACAGACCCTTGTGTACCAGGTGCCCATGCCGGAACCCCTGTTCCGGCTGGAGCCGCGCCGAGCAGAGACCATCACCATGCACGCACTGGCCGAATACGGCCTGATGAATGTCAAACTCTACGAGGATATTGCGCAACTGGGAGCGATCTCCAAGACCTACGATTACCCGGTACTGGTCAATGAGCGCTACCTGACATCGCCCTCACCGATACCGAAATTCGACAATCCGAAAATGCACATGAACCCGGCCTTGCAGCTCTTTGGTGCCGGGCGCGAGAAACGCATTTACGCAATACCGCCTTACACCGCGGTGCGCAGCCTTGATTTTGAGGACCACCCGTTTGAGGTGCAGCGCTGGGAGCACGCCTGCGCCCTGTGCGGGGCCCACAACAGCTTCCTCGATGAAATGATTGTGGATGACGCAGGCAGCCGGCTGTTTGTCTGTTCAGACAGTGACTTTTGCAGTGAGCGCAGGGAAGCTGGACACGTCGGTACCCAGCAAGCGGTCCACATGCCCAATACGCTTGTACCGACGCCAGCCAAGGCCACCGCTGTAGCGAAAGGCGCGGCATGAAAGACGATCTGTTGCTGTCGGTGCGGGGTGTTGGCAAACAGTTCATGCAGGGCAACCGGCTGCGCTGGGCCTGTCGCGATGTGAGTTTTGACCTCTATCCTGGCGAGGTGCTCGCCGTGGTGGGCGAGTCGGGTTCCGGCAAATCGACGCTGCTGCGCTTGCTGGCCGCCCGCTTGGGCTGCGACGCGGGCTCGGTCATGTACGACGTGCGGGGCGAAGCCGGCGAGGTACAGGGTGCGGACGGTCTGGTCGATCTGGCCCGGCTCTCGCAGGCCCGTTTGCGCTGGCTGGCACGCACCGACTGGGGTTTTGTCGAGCAGCATGCGCGCGATGGCCTGCGCATGAATGTCTCTGGCGGCGCCAACATCGGCGAGCGCCGGATGGCGCTGGGCGCACGCCACTACGGCAAGCTACGCAGCGAGGCGCTGGGCTGGATGGAGCGGGTAGAGTTGGATACCGACCGCATTGACGACCTGCCGGGCAGCTACTCGGGCGGCATGCAGCAACGCCTGCAAATTGCACGCAACCTGGTGACACACCCGCGCCTGGTCTTCATGGACGAACCCACCACTGGTCTGGATGTATCGGTCCAGGCGCGTTTGCTGGACCTGGTACGCGAGCTGGTGGACCAGCTGCATCTGGCGGCGGTGATTGTCACGCACGACCTGGCGGTGGCGCGGCTGCTGGCGCACCGCATGCTCGTCATGAAAGACGGCTATGTGGTCGAACAGGGCCTGACCGATCGCGTGCTGGACGATCCGCAACACCCTTACACCCAGTTGCTGGTGTCGTCTGTCCTCACTCCTTGACCGCTACCACCCATGCCATGACCGCAGTTCTTGAAACCACCGAGCTTTCCAAAACCTTCACCCTGCATGCGCGCGGTGGCCTGGCGTTGCCGGTGTTCTCCGGCATCAGCCTTAGCCTGCTTCCGGGCGAATGCCTGGCCCTCACCGGGCACTCTGGCAGCGGCAAAAGCTCATTGTTGCGCTGCCTGTACGGCAACTACAGCGCCAGCAGCGGCGATGTACGCATCCGCCATGACGACCAGTGGGTCAGCCTTTCGGCTGCAGCTCCACGCGAAGTACTCGAAGTGCGGCGTCGGACCCTCGGTTATGTGTCGCAGTTTTTGCGCGTGATTCCCCGGGTATCGACGCTGGACATAGTGGCCGAGCCGCTGCGTCGCCTCGGTATGGCAGCCGACGAGGCACGCAGCCAGGCCGCACATTGGCTGGCGCGCCTGAACCTGCACGAGCGGCTGTGGCACCTGCCACCAGCCACTTTTTCCGGCGGCGAGCAGCAACGCGTGAACATCGCGCATGGCCTGATTGCAGGGCATCCGGTGTTGCTACTTGATGAGCCCACGGCTTCGCTGGATGCCGACAACCGGCGCGTGGTGGTGGAGCTGATTCATGTGGCACGGGCGCGCGGTGCGGCCGTGATCGGTATTTTTCATGATGATGAAGTGCGCGCAGCAGTCGCCAGCCGGTGTCTGGATGTGGAAGATTACCGACAATCAAACTGAACAGGAAAGCAGGAAAGACGCATGAAGCAGAAGATCATCAGGAACGCCAGAATTGTCACGGCCACCGAAGAGTTCACCGGCTGTATGGTGCTGGAAGGCGGCTTGATCCGCTCTATAGAGCGTGGCGACACGTCTGTGACCGGTGCCGAGGACTGGGCCGGAGACTGGCTGCTGCCCGGCCTGGTCGAGCTGCACACCGACAACCTTGAAAAACACCTGGTGCCGCGCCCCGGCGTGTTGTGGAATGCGCACTCTGCCACGGTCATGCACGATGCATTGTGCGCCGCAGCGGGCATCATCACCGTGCTGGACTCTGTGGTGATTGGCGACATGGACCAGGGCGGCACGCGCAGCCAGACCCAGCACGTGTCGATTGAAGCCTTGCACGAATGCCGTGCTGAAGGCTTGCTGCGGGTAGAGCACCTCCTGCACCTGCGCTGTGAGGTGTCGGCGCCCGATATTGTGGACGTATTTGAGAGTTATGCCGATGACTCGCTGCTGGAGCTGGTCAGCGTGATGGACCATACCCCGGGCCAGCGGCAGTGGCGCGACCTCAGCAAATACCGGCGGTATGCAGAGCGTTACGGCAGCTTCAACGATGCCGAGTATCTGGCAATGGTGCACGAGCGCAAGACGCAACAGGAACAATTCGCCATTCCGAATCGCGCTGCCGTGATTGCCGGCAGCCTCGCACGCGATCTGCCGGTGGCCAGCCACGACGATACCGAGATTGAACACGTAGCGCAGGCTGGCGCGGAAGGCATCGCCATCTCCGAGTTTCCGACCACGGTGGCTGCAGCCCGGTCGGCGCGGGCTGCGGGCATGGCCATCGTCATGGGTGGTCCCAATCTGGTCAAAGGCGGCTCACATTCGGGCAATGTCGCGGCGGCTGAACTGGCGCAGCTCGACCTGCTGGATATTTTTTCGTCGGACTACGTGCCCGCCAGCTTGTTGCAGTCGGCATTTCTGTTGCGCGACACGGTAGGCTGGAGCCTGCCCAAGGCGGTGAAAACAGTGACGCGCAACCCGGCTCTTGCAATTGGTCTGACAGACCGGGGTGAGCTTGCGCCCGGCCTGCGTGCCGATTTGATCCGGGTGCGGATGAGCGGCGACATGCCGATTGTCAGAGCCGCCTGGCACAAGGGGGAGCGGGCGTTTTAGGGCGTGGTCCCGCCGTGCCGCATGGCGTCAGTCGCTTTCCTACACAGCTTCACGCCGCCCGCTGACTTTGCAGAATTTGCGCCTTCTCCTAAAGTGCAGCCATCCCGTCAAGGTCTGTACCCGGCGTTTACCAAGGAGCTGTCATGCGAACCCAATCCACAAGTACCAACCCTTTTGCATTGATGATGGCCCCCGCGCAGGTGCTGGCGGCGATGGAGAAATCCGACGGGCTCAGAAGGCTGCAGCACCAGGTATTTCATCCGCTGGACACGCGCGTGAGGCCGCAAACCGATGCGGAGCTGGCTGCGTTTGACGCCGCCATAGAACGCGCCAACCTGGTATTACCGCTTGAGGCGGACGACAGCTTGTCAGTCTGAAGCGAAGGGGGTCACCGGCTCACGCATGGTGACAAATTCTTCCGCCAGGGTCGGGTGTATGCCGATGGTGCTGTCAAAAACCGCCTTGGTGGCGCCTGCTTTCATGGCGACTGCAAAACCCTGCACCACCTCGCCCGCGTCTGGCCCCACCATGTGCAGGCCAACGACGCGGTCTGTGGCGTCTTCGACCAGCAGTTTCATCAGGGTGCGTTCGGTGCTGCCGCTCAAGGTGTGCCGAAGTGGCTTGAAGTCCGTGCGGAAAACCGTGACTTTGCCAAACACTTTGCGAGCCTCCTCCTCGGAGTACCCCACAGTGCCGATGTTCGGGTGGGTGAACACTGCGGTGGGCACAAAGTCATAACTCATGCTGCGCCGCTTTTTACCTGCAGCCGGTCCCAGCAGGTGGTCCACCAGCACCATCGCTTCACCCAGGGCGACTGGCGTCAGTTGCAGGCGTGCCGTCACGTCGCCCAGTGCATAGACCGACGGCAAAGAGCTCTGGTAGTGGCTGTTGACTTCGATTGCACCCTTGTGGCTCAGTTTGACGCCGGCCGCTTCCAGGCCCAGGCCATTGGTGTTGGGCACGCGGCCTGTGGCGTACAACACCGCATCCACCGTCACCTGCCCAGCTCCGGCTTGAAGCGTGACCTGCAGGCCCGCTGCGGTTTTGCTGATGGCTTCTACCTCAGCGCCCAGGCGCAGGCGGACGCCGGTTTTTTCCATCTCGGTGGCAATGAAGCTGCGCACGTCGTGGTCAAAGCCCGTCAGTAACTTCTCGCCCCGATGGACCTGGGTCACCTCGGCGCCCAGTCCGTTGAAGATCGAGGCGAACTCGCAGGCGATATACCCGCCGCCCACTACCAGCAGGCGCTTGGGAAATGGCTCAAGATCAAACATCTGGTCCGATGTCACGATGTACTCGCGGCCCTCCAGCGCCGGTACCGTGGGTGTGCCGCCGGTGCTGACGAGGATGTTTTTGGCGCTGAAGGTCTGTTCTTCCACCTTCACGTTGTGGCCATCAATCAGCGTGGCCCAGCCGGTGATGATGGTGACGCCAGCGTTGGCCAGCAACTGGTTGTAGATGCCGTTGAGCCGGGTGATCTCACGCGCGCGGTTGGCCCTGAGCACGTCCCAGTTGAACACCGGCGCCGTGCCTGACCAGCCGAAGCCGTGCGACTCTTCAAAGGATTCCGCGTAGTGCGCCGCGTAGCTGTAAAGTTTTTTCGGGATGCAACCGACATTGACACAGGTGCCCCCCATGGCGGCCACCTCGGCGATGGCCACACGCGCGCCGCGCTGCGCCGCCATGCGTGCGGCACGTACGCCACCGCTGCCGCCGCCTATGACAAACAGGTCAAAGTCAAAAGTTTTCATGGATGGATGGTAATGCGTGTACCCCTTGAGCGTGTCTGCAGCGCATTGAACCTGCAATCGGTGGGGAATTTGCTACAAAAATAATAGCTGCTTGCGCATATAGGGTAGGGGCTGAGTGCTGTTTTTCTTGTCAGGTTGACGCCATGCTTGCAAACGGTGGCCGCGTTGGGCGCCCTGCGTGCTCAGTCCCGGAATTCGCGGAGCTCGTGTTTGATCCAGTCAATAAACACCCGGGTGCGGACCGGTAGCAAGCGGGCGTGCGGGTAGACCACGCTGATGGGCCGGGGGGGCGGTTCAAACGTTTCCAGCACAGTGCGTAACTGCTTGTCTTTGAGATAAGGCGCCACCTGGTAAGAGAAAAAGCTGCCCAGGCCGACCCCCGCTGCGCAGGCGGCCACGGCCGGCGCATTCTGGTTGAAGTCGAGGTTACCGCTGACACTGAGCCGCAAAGGCCGGCCGCCGTCGTTGAAGGGGCCCCAGGTAGGCGCATGGTCGGTGACCCGCACGCAGTTGGCCTTGAGCAGGTCTTTGGGGTGGCGCGGCGTTCCGTGGCGGCGCAGCCAGGCGGGGCTGGCCACCACAACACGCCGAATCTGTCCCACCGGCTGGGCTACCAGGGTGGAGTCGTCCAGCGCACCTATGCGTATGCCCACGTCAATGCCTTCTTCGAGCAGATTGACCACGCGATCTGCCAGCACCATGCTGCAGCGCATCTTGTCGTATTGCTGCACAAAACGTGTGACGGCCGGGGCCACATGCATTTGCCCGAACAAAATGGGCGCAGTGATGGTCAGCTGGCCGGCCGGTTCGGCGGCGCCGGCTGAGAGCGCGGCTTCTGCGTCGTCGAGTGCCGCAAGAATCTGGCGGCAGCTTTCCAGGTGCCGCCTGCCTTCTTCGGTCAGCGAGATGCGCCGGGTGGTGCGGTTGAACAGGCGCACGCCCAAGGCCTGCTCCAGAGCGGCCAGGGTGCGCACCATCGCCGGCAGCGAGGTTTCCATGGCACGTGCCGCAGCAGTCAGGCTGCCTTCTTCTGCAATCCGGATAAAGGCCTGCATGGCCCTGAGTTTGTCCATGCCCGCATGCTAAAGCCCGAATGGGAATTAGTCCATTGGATGGATTAGTTAATTCCGTTTTAAGCCATTTATTCATTCATATGGAGTAAACACAATGGCGGCTGCTTAACCACTTTTGAAGGCTTTCATGACTGCAAGCACCGCTACAACAGCAACCCACCCGGCATGGCCAGCGCAGCCGATCAGGCTTTACCGTGTCGCCATATCGGGCCATTCGCACCGGGTTGAGCTGTTTTTATCTTTGCTGGGACTGCCGTTTGAGCGGGTGGAAATTGATCTTGCTGCCAAGGGCCACAAGAGCCCGCAGTTCCTGGCGATGAATGCATTTGGTCAGGTACCCGTGATTCAGGATGGGGACGTCACGCTGGCCGACTCGAACGCGATTCTGGTGTACCTCAATGCGCGTTATGCCGCTGATGCCGAGCAGTGGCTGCCCCGCGAGGCGCTGGCGGCTGCACGGGTTCAGCGCTGGTTGTCGGTGGCGGCGGGCCCGCTGGCTTTCGGGCCTGCTGCCGCCCGCGTGATCCAGCTTTTCGGGCGGCCCGAAAGCGCGGAGGCGGTTGAGCGGGCGCACGCGCTGTTCGGTGTGATGGAGCAGCAGCTCGGTCAGACGCGTTTTCTGGCTGGTGAAACTGCCACCCTGGCCGACATTGCCAACTACAGCTATGTGGCGCGTGCCCCTGAGGGCAAAGTCTCGTTGCAGGCGTATCCGGAGCTTCGCGCCTGGCTGACCCGCATCGAGGCGCTGCCGCGTTTTGTGCCCATGGTCAAAACACCTGTGGGGCTGGCCCCATGACTGAGCCGACCTTTCATCAGGGGGAGCGGGCTGTGCAGCAGCGCGTTGGCGTGCAAGAGCGGATGGCGCAGGTCGGCCCGCGCGTGATCCGCGATTTCATGCCGGACCAGCACCGCGCGTTTTTTGCGCAGCTTCCCTTTGTGATCGTCGGCACGGTGGACGGGGCCGGCCAGCCCTGGGCTTCGGTGCTGGCCCAGCCGATCGGGTTTATCGAGTCGCCGGATCCGTGGCATCTGCTGCTGCACGCACAGCCGCTGCGGGGCGACCCGCTGGAAGGCACGCTGGCCGATGGCGTACCCATAGGCCTGTTGGGCATTGAGCCGCACACACGGCGGCGTAACCGCATGAATGGGGTGGTGCAGGGCCTGACGCCTACCGGATTTGAGGTGGCCGTGAGCCAGAGTTTTGGCAACTGCCCCAAATACATCCAGGCACGCGAGCCGGTGTATGTGGGTGGTCATCACCCGCTCAAGGGCCAGGTTTTTGACTCGGCTGGGCTTGATGACGCCGCGCGGCGCATGGTCGAGGCAGCAGACACGGTGTTTATCGCCAGCGCCTTCGCCGGTGACAGCGCGCAGGCCGGACAGGCAGGCGGTGTGGATGTATCGCACCGTGGCGGCAAGCCCGGTTTTGTGCGGGTGGACGCCAACAGTGTGCTGACCATGCCTGACTTTTTGGGTAATTTTTTCTTCAACACCCTCGGCAATATCGCGCTTAATCCCCGTGCTGGCCTGCTGTTCATTGACTTTGCCAATGGCGACCTGCTCTATCTGGCGGTGACGGCGGAGATCATCTGGGACGGGCCCGAGCTGCAAGCATTCGAAGGGGCGCAGCGCCTGCTGCGTTTGAGGGTGCAGACGGCCAGACGGCTACAGGCCGCGCTGCCCCTGCGCTGGGGTGCTGGCCAGCTGTCGCCCGCGCTGGTGCACACCGGTTCGTGGGCGCAGGCTTAGCCTGGCCGCTTGAAGCTCAGGCGGTAGCGAATCAGCTCCAGCGTAGCTATACACACGGCGAGCCAGGCGGTTCCAGAGGCAAAGCCCGCCAGGACGTCGCTGACAAAATGAACCTGCAGGAAAACGCGGCTGCTGCCCACCGTGAAAGCCAGCACCGTGGCCAGCAACACGGCCACCAGGCGCACGCTGGCTGGCCAGTGTGGTGGCAACAGGCGCACCAACAAATAGGCCAGCATGCCGTAGGCCACGACTGAGCTGGAGGCGTGGCCACTGGGGAAGCTCCAGCCATCTGCAAACACCAGCGACTGGTCGTGAGCTGGGCGGCTGCGTGCAAAGATGGCCTTGAGCGCAGGGTTGAGCAGCGCATTGCCGACAATCGCCATTACCCATCCTGCGGCCAGCCAGGGTTGACGCTGTACCAGCAAAATCAGGGCGACCAGCAGGCACAGCACCGCCAGTGTCACCGGATCACCTAGATGCGTGAGCGCTGCAAACACGCGCAACACGCTTTTCGAGCTGCTGTCGCGTAGGGCATCTGAGAAAAGCAGGTCCAGCCGGCCCAGTTGCGGGCCTTCCCCCAGCATTTCCGCGACTTCGGCAAACAGCGCAGCCGCGCTGGCGATGATGCCAAAGCCCAGGGCCAGATAAGCAGCCAGGTAAACCAGCGGCGGCCAGCGGCTTTCTTCGCGACGCAAGCCGTAGCGCTGAGCCAGCTGCCAGAGTACGGCCACACCCACCAGCACCAGCAGCAGCGCGGCGCCAAACGCCAGCAGGGCATGGGTGCCCAGCGCCTGGACCGACGCCGTGACGGCAGGCGAGTCAGGAGTCATGGCGGGCGGTCGGCCAAGGGTGCGGGTGGTTTCGCATGCCCGCCAGCTTATAGGGTTTGGACGGGATAAGCGGCCCCAAAATACGCTGAAAGGTCCCGGTCACGATAATCGGTGTATGACCCAAGCTACTTTCCCTTCTCCGGCAGCTGCTGCCGCGACCTCCGGTGCGGGAGACGTTGGCAACGATTTCAGCACCCTTTCCCTCAATCCTGCCACCCTGGCCAACCTGACTTTGCTGGGCTACACCCGCATGACACCGATCCAGGCCGCCAGCCTGCCGGTGGCGCTGCTGGGCAAGGACCTGATCGCCCAGGCCAAAACCGGCAGCGGCAAAACCGCCGCCTTTGCGCTGGCCCTGCTGGCCAACCTTAATGCGCGGCGTTTTGCGGTGCAGGCCATGGTGCTGTGCCCCACGCGTGAACTGGCCGATCAGGTGGCCACGGAAATCCGCCGCCTCGCGCGGGCGGAAGAAAACGTCAAGGTGGTGGTGCTGTGCGGCGGCGTGCCTCTGCGCAACCAGACCGCCAGCCTGGAAAATGGTGCGCACATCGTGGTCGGCACGCCGGGCCGCATCATGGACCATCTGGCGCGCGGCAACCTGACGCTGGAAGCCATGAACACCCTGGTGCTCGACGAGGCCGACCGCATGCTGGACATGGGTTTTTTCGACGACATCGTCACCGTTGCCAAACAGTGCCCGAAAGAGCGCCAGACCCTGTTGTTTTCGGCGACCTATCCCGAGGGCATCGCGAAGCTGAGCCAGCAGTTCATGAAGACACCGCACACCATCCGGGTAGAGGCGCAGCATGAAAAAACCAAGATCCAGCAGCGCTGGTACCAGGTGCCCGACAGCGACCACGACGAGGCCCGCCTGGGCGCGGTGGCGCAGGTCTTGCGCCATTTCCGTCCCGCCAGCACGCTGGCCTTTTGCAACACCAAGTCGCAGTGCCGCTCGCTCGTGGCCTATCTGAAAGCGCAGGGCTTCAGTGCGCTGGCGCTGTTTGGTGAACTGGAGCAGCGCGAGCGCGACCAGGTGCTGGTGCAGTTTGCCAACCGCAGCTGTTCGGTGCTGGTAGCCACCGATGTGGCGGCGCGCGGCCTGGACATCGCGCAACTGGCGATGGTGATCAACGTTGACGTGACGCCGGACGCCGAGGTGCACATCCACCGCATTGGCCGCACCGGCCGCGCCGACGAAGAAGGTTGGGCCATCAGCCTGGCCAGCATGGACGAGATGGGATACGTCGGCAAAATCGAGGTGTTGCAGAAAGCCGAATCGGAGTGGCACAAGCTCGGCGAACTGACTTCTGCCAGCAACGAGCCCCTGCTGCCACCCATGGTCACCTTGCAGATCGTCGGCGGCCGCAAGGAAAAAATCCGCGCCGGTGACGTGCTGGGGGCGCTCACCGGTGATGCCGGCAACATTCCGCCGTTCACGCGCGAACAGGTCGGCAAGATCAACGTCAACGAGTTTTCCACCTATGTCGCTGTGGACCGAGCGCTGGCCAGCCAGGCGCAACAAAAGCTCGCCAATGGCGGTGTCAAGGGCAAAAGCGTGAAGGTGCGCTTCATGGATGAAGCCTGAAGGCGCCCTTGCAGCGCAGGCGTCGCGCGCCGGCCTGGCGGTGGTAGTCGGTGCCGGCGGCGGCCTGGGCGCTGCCCTGCGGGCGCAGTTGCAGGCAGACGTTTCTTATGCGCGCGTGCTGGCGCTGGGGCGCAACAGCGAGCTCCATATCGACTACGCCGATGAGGCCAGCATCTCCGCAGCAGCACACGAGGTTGCGGGCATCTGCGCCGAGTCCGGTCTGGAACTGAGGCTGTTGCTGGTTGCCAGCGGATTTCTGCACGGCGAGGCAGGCCAACCCGAGCGCAGCTGGACCCATCTGGACATGGCCTACCTGCAGCATGTTTTTCTGGTGAATACGCTGGGGCCGGCGTTGTTGATCAAACATTTGTTTCCGCTTCTGCCCAAGCGCGGGCCATGCGTGGCCACCTTTGTCTCGGCCCGGGTTGGCAGCATTGCCGACAATGCGCTGGGCGGCTGGTACGGCTACCGCGCATCCAAGGCGGCACTGAACCAGCTCGTCAAAACCGCATCGATTGAGCTGACGCGCCGCAACCCGGACAGCGTCTGTGTGGCGCTGCACCCTGGCACGGTGGACACGGCATTGAGCCAGCCTTTCGCCAAAACCGGGCTCAAGGTACGCCCGCCGGAACAAGCTGCCACCGAGCTGCTGGGTGTGCTTGCGGGCCTGAAGCCGACAGATACCGGGGCGCTGATGGACTACCAGGGGCAGACCGTGCCTTTTTGACAGATCGTGAGATGAAAAAGGCCTCCAGCCCTTATTGGTAAAGCGTAAGCAGCTATTAAAATAATAGCAAATTGATTTACCCAGTGCGCGCGTCTGTAGGCGGACAAGCCCGCTGCTGGTCGGACAGGACGCCTTTGGCTGTGGGCCTGCGACGCCTGTGTGGTGCCAGTTTGTCCCGACTTGCCAGAAAGTGCGCCGGCGCAAGCCACAATGACAGAGAGTTGCTTTGGCGCGCGTCTGAGTGCGCAAGGCTATCTACCGGCGCCCGTGCCGCTCGCCGCAAAGCGCGAGCTCCTCTGCAACCCGCCTGCACGCCACGCGCGTGCAAAAGGCACCACCGTTTCAGGAACGCCAACATGGTCAGGCTTAAATTTTCAATCGAACTGGCTTACCAGGTCGCCGACGCGGGTTGTGATTTTCTTTTCAACATTCACGCCGCTCAAACACCCCAGCAAAACGTGCTGGGCGAAACCCTGGGCATCAGCCAGATCCTGCAGTCCGACCTGTATACCGACCCGGTCAGCCACAACCGCTACCTGAAATTCAGGGCAGCGCCCGGCCCGCTGACGGTCAGTTATGGCGCTACGGTGGATGTGCACCACCACCAGGCGCCGCCCGATAACCTGCAGGAAATTGGTGTGCTGCAATTGCCTGGACAGGTACTGCCCTATCTGTACCCCAGCCGATATTGCCAGTCAGACCGACTGCACCGGTTGGCGGTCAAGGAGTTTGGGTCCTTGCGCCAGGGCTACAGCCGGGTGCAGGCGATCCGGGACTGGGTCAACCAGCGCGTCACTTTCACCTCCAACAGCTCGACCGGCTACACGACGGCGGTAGACACGCTGATCGACGAGGCGGGTGTCTGCCGCGACTTTGCGCACCTCATGATTGCGCTGTGTCGAGCGGTCAACATTCCGGCGCGTTTTGTCAGTGGTATTGATTACGGCGCCGATCCAGCCCTGGGCCCGACCGACTTCCACGCCTATGTGGAGGTGTATGTGGGCCACCGCTGGTACCTTTTCGATCCTTCGGGCACCGCGATCCCCATGGGGTTTGTGCGTTTTGCCACCGGGCGCGATGCAGCTGACTGCGCGTTTGCCACCCTGTTCGGCGGGGTCAGCGCTTCAGCGCCGCTGATCAGTATTGAGGCCCTGCCCGACGACCAGGGCAAGCTGGTACTGCCGCGACACCTCAGTGATGCCTTGTCCAGCGCGGGCGCCGACGACTAGGAGCTGCGTGCCCGGTTTCAGGCGTCCTGGCCGGTGGCAGCGCGCCGGCGCCGCTCCAGATATGCCTGAAGCTCGCCGACCACGCCCTTGCGGAAGGTCAGCACACACATCACAAAAATCACGCCAATGATCACGGTGACCCAGGAGCCGACCTTGTCGGCCAGCAGGTTTTGCAGCGAGATCACAATGCCCGCGCCAAACACCGGGCCGAAGAATGTGCCGACGCCGCCCAGCAGGGACATCAAAATCACCTCACCGGACATGGACCAGTGCACATCGGACAGCGTGGCAAAACCCATCACCAGCGTCTTCAGCGAACCGGCCAGGCCGGCCAGTGCTGCCGACAGTGCAAAAGCCAGCAGCTTGTAGCGGTCCACCTGGTAACCGAGAGAGATGGCACGGGGTTCGTTTTCGCGGATCATCTTGAGCACCTGGCCAAACGGCGAGTGAACAATGCGCGAGATCACCAGAAAGCAGGCCACAAATACCGCGACCACGAGGTAATACATGGTGGTGTCTGACTCCAGCGAGATCAGCCCGAACAACGCACCGCGCGGCACACCCTGCAGGCCGTCTTCACCGCCCGTAAAGGATGCCTGCAGGCAGACAAAATAAACCATCTGCGCAATCGCCAGCGTGATCATGGCGAAATAAATGCCCTGACGCCGGATGGCCACCGCGCCCACCACCAGACCGATGAGGCCGGAAGCCACCACACCGGCGGCAATGCCCAGCTCGGGCGTCCAGCCCTGCGACTTGATGAACCAGCCGGTGACGTAGGCAGCCGAGCCAAAAAAAGCGGCGTGGCCGAAAGACAGCAGGCCGGTGAAGCCGAGCAGCAGGTTGAACGCGCAGGCAAATATTGCGAAGCACAGCAGCTTCATCACAAACACCGGGTACAGGCCCAGCATGGGTGCGACCAGCGCCAGAATCAAAAGCGCAATGTAGGTGATGCGGGTGAGCTTGGCGGCGCGGGTCATCAGCTTGTCGTAGGCGGTGGGTTGGAGGGTGGTGGTCATGGTCATGCTTCCTTGCCGAACAGGCCGGCGGGCCGGATCATCAGCACGATGACCATGATGACAAACACCACAATGCTCGAAGCTTCGGGATAGAACACGCGGGTCAGCCCTTCGACAATTCCCAGACCCAGGCCGGTGAGGATAGAGCCCATGATGGAGCCCATGCCGCCAATGACGACCACTGCAAACACCACAATGATCAGGTTCGAGCCCATCAGCGGATTGACCTGGATGATGGGTGCAGCCAGCACGCCGGCCAGCGCCGCCAGTGCAGCGCCGGCACCATAGGTCAGCATGACCATCAGCGGAACGTTGATGCCGAAGGCCTGCACCAGGGCGGCGTTTTCAGTGCCGGCACGCAGGTAGGCGCCCAGCCTTGTTTTTTCGATCAGGAACCAGGTGCCCAGGCAGACCACCAGCGATACCAGCACCACCCAGGCGCGGTAATTGGGCAGGACCATGAAGCCCAGGTTGGTGGCGCCTGACAGCAGTTCAGGCACCGGGTAGGACTGGCCGGATACCCCGTAGAGTTCGCGGAAAATGCCTTCGAGAATCAGTGACAGGCCAAAGGTCAGCAGCAAGCCGTACAGGTGATCGAGTTTGTACAGGTGCTTGAGAAAAACCCGCTCTATCACCACGCCTATGGCACCGACCGTCAGCGGCGCCAGCACCAGCGCCATCCAGTAATTGATGCCGAGCTTGTCGAGCATGATCCAGGCGGCAAATGCGCCCAGCATGTAAAGGGCGCCGTGCGCAAAATTCACAATGCCCAGCAGGCCAAAAATGACAGCCAGCCCGAGGCTGAGCATGGCGTAAAACGCGCCATTGACCAGGCCCAGCAGCAGCTGGCCCAGAAAAGCCTGGTGGGGAATACCGAAAATTTCCATGGAGGCCGTTCAGTTCATCTAAAAAAAGCGGCCGGCTGATTGGCCTGCCGCTTTGTCTTCCAGTTTTATGATCAGCTTACTTTTTCAGCAGCGCGCATTTGGATTCGGCTACCGTGGTGAAAGCCTGCTCGCCTGGAACCTTGGCGATCATCTTGTAATAGTCCCAGGGTGTCGTGGAGTCCTTGGCTGCCTTGACTTCAAACAGGTACATGTCGTGGATCATGCGGCCATCGGCGCGAATCTGGCCCTTGTTGTAGAAATCGTCAATCTTCATGCTTTTGAGCGTGGCCATGACTTTGTCGGCATCTGTCGTGCCTGCGATCTGTACGGCCTTGAGGTAGCTCGTCGCGGCTGAATAGTCGGCGGCCTGCAGGCTGGACGGCATGCGTTTGTATTTTTCAAAGAAACGCTTGGCAAACTTGCGCGATGCGTCGTCCTGGTTCCAGTACCAGCTGTCGGCCAGTTGCAGGCCCTGCGTGTTGGCCAGGCCCAGGCTGTGCACGTCGTTGATGAACACCAGCAGCCCAGCCACTTTCATGGTCTTGTTGATGCCGAATTCCTTGGCGGCTTTCATTGCGTTGGTGAAGTCACCACCGGCGTTGGCCAGGCCCAGAATTTGTGCCTTGGAACTTTGAGCCTGCAGCAGGAAGGACGAAAAGTCGGAGGCGTTCAGCGGATGCCGCACCGCGCCAGCCACGGTACCGCCATTGGCTTTGACCACGGTGGACGCGTCGCCTTCAAGCGAGTAACCGAAGGCGTAGTCAGCCGTCAGGAAGAACCAGTTCTTGTTGCCGGCCTTGACCAGGGCGGAACCGGCCACCTTGGCCAGTGCCACGGTGTCGTAGGCGTAATGCACGGTGTAGGGTGAGCAGTCTTCATTGGTCAGGCGGGCCGAGCCGGCACCAATCACGATGAAGGGGCGCTTCTTCTCGGACGCGACTTTGGACATGGCCAGCGCGGTGCCCGAGCTGGTGCCGCCCATCAGCATGGACAGGCCATCCTTGTCTATCCATTCGCGTGCCTTGGAGCTGGCCACGTCCGCCTTGTTCTGGTGGTCAGCGGTCAGCACTTCGATCGGACGGTTCAGCACCTTGCCGCCAAAATCCTGTGCCGCCCATTTGATCATTTCACCGCCGGCCGGGCCGTCGATGTCGGCATAGAGGCTGGACATGTCGGTGATGAAGCCGATTTTCACGGGGCCGGTGTTCTGGGCAGACACTGCGGCGGAAAAGCCGATGGCCAGTGCGGCGACTAGGGTTTTGAGTTTCATGGGGTCTCCTGGTTGGTTGGGATCGAAAAGCGAAAACGGTGGTGGATGCAGTCGGGCGCGGGCTTACACGCCCAGGTATTCCTGCAGCATGCCCATGTTCTGGGCCAGCTCACTTTGGGCAAACTGCTTCACGATGGTGCCGTGCTCCATCACGTAAAAACGGTCAGCCAGCGGCGCTGCAAAGCGGAAGTTCTGCTCCACCAGCACGATGGTGTAACCCTTGGCCTTGAGCGTGAGGATCATCTCGGCCAGCTTTTGCACAATCACCGGTGCCAGGCCTTCGGAAATTTCGTCGAGCAACAGCAGGCGTGCGCCCGTGCGCAAAATACGTGCAACGGCGAGCATCTGCTGCTCGCCGCCTGAGAGCCGTGTGCCGGGGCTGGAGGCACGCTCTTTCAGATTCGGAAACATGGCGTAGATCTCGTCCAGGCTCATGCCGCCCGGCGCAATGGTGGGCGGCAGCATCAGGTTTTCTTCGGCCGTCAGGCTGGCAAAAATTCCGCGTTCCTCGGGGCAATAACCGACGCCCAGGTGTGCCACCTTGTGCGGCGCGAGCTTGATGGTTTCCTCCCCCTGGATGCGGATAGAGCCTTTGCGCGCGCCGGTCAGGCCCACAATCGCGCGCATGGTGGTGGTGCGGCCGGCGCCGTTGCGTCCCAGCAGGGTCACCACTTCGCCTTCATGCACCGTCAGGTTGACGCCATGCAGGATGTGCGACTCCCCATACCAGGCGTGCAGGTCTTCTATTTTCAGGAGCTCCTTTGACATCAGTGGGCCCCTTGCAATTCGGTATTGGCGGTGCCCATGTAGGCCTCGATCACCAGTGGATTGCTGGAGACCTCCGCGTAGGGGCCGTCGGCAATGATGGCCCCGCGCTGCAGCACGGTGATGCGGTCCGCTATCGACGCGACCACACTCATGTTGTGTTCCACCATCAGGATGGTGCGGCCTATGGAAACCTTCTTGATGAGCTGGGTCACGCGTGCCACGTCTTCGTGGCCCATCCCTTGCGTGGGTTCGTCCAGCAGCATGAGTTCCGGCTCAAGTGCCAGCGTGGTGGCCAGCTCCAGCGCGCGTTTGCGGCCATAGGGCAGATTGACCGTCAGCTCGTCGGCAAAGTCCTGCAGATCGACCTGCGCGAGCAAGCGGCGGGCCTCGTCATGCAGGTGAAACAGCGTGCTTTCGGCTTTCCAGAAGTGAAAAGAGGTGCCCAGATTGCGTTGCAGTGCCGCGCGCACGTTCTCAAGCACCGTCATGTGCGGAAACACCGCAGAGATCTGGAATGACCGGACAATGCCGCGGCGCGCGGTTTGAGCAGGCTTTTCGGTGGTGATGTCGATGCCGTTGAACAGGATGGTTCCTGCGGTGGGGTGCAGGAACTTTGTCAACAGGTTGAAGAAGGTGGTTTTGCCTGCGCCATTGGGCCCGATCAGCGCATGGATGTGGCCGCGCTGGACTTTGAGGTCCACCTGGTTGACGGCGACAAAGCCCTTGAACTCCTTGGTCAAGCCCTGCGTTTCAAGAATGAACTCCGCTGACAAATTGCTCTCCGGCTGACAGACATGAAGGTGGCAGGCAGACAAGCCCGCCACAGAGAGTTGGATGCTAACGACTTGCTTGGTAGCGGGTGAGCGGGTTAGGACTTAGGTAGTTTTACTTGCTGCCCCGAGAGGGGCGGCGTCAGAGTTTTGTCAGAAAAAGTAAAGGGCCCGTTCTCCCGGGTTTGCCGCTTGAAAAGTTGCTTGCGCGTTCAGCGCGCATGCGTCACGCCGCCGTCGACCACCAGTGTGGAGCCCACCACGTAGTCGCCTGCACGCGAGGCCAGGTAAATCGCCGCACCGGCCATGTCGTCGTCCTGCCCCACGCGCCCGGCGGGAATTCGCGCAGCAACCGCGTCACCATGGTCGCGTGCGTCCTTGTTCATGTCCGAGGCAAAGGCGCCGGGGGCAATGGCGCTGACCACGATGTTGTCTTCGATCAGGCGCAGCGCCATGCGCCTTGTCAGCTGTATCAGGCCGGCCTTGCTGGCTGCGTAAGAGTAGGTCTCCATCGGGTTGACGGAGATGCCGTCGATGGACGCGATGTTGATGACCTTGGCGGGCCGCTGCGCTGCCGACTTGCGCAGCAGGGGCGCCAATGCCTGCGTCAGGAAGAACGGTGTTTTGAGGTTCAGGTCCATCACCTTGTCCCAGCCACTTTCGGGAAACTCGTCAAACGGCGCGCCCCAGGCTGCGCCAGCGTTGTTGACCAGAATATCCAGCTGGGGTTCGTGGCGGGCGTAAGCCGCGACCAGCGCGGCAACACCCTCCGCGGTGGACACGTCGGCAGGCAGCGAGACGCAGTGCCCCAGACTGGAGAGTTCTCTGGCGGTCTGGTCGCAGGCGGCGGCCTTGCGCGCCGAGATGTAAACGCGAGCGCCGTGCGCCAGAAAACCGGCGGCAATCATGCGGCCAATACCGCGTGAGCCGCCTGTGATCAGCGCGCTGCGGCCCTGGAGAGAGAAAAGATCGTTCATCAATGGCTCCTGTGGATGGGTGTGCGGTAGGAAAGCTGGTTGCGGCGCAGCATACTTCGTATCGCGGCGTGGATGCGTCACCTGCGTGTCTGCCGGAATTGCATTGCGGGTTTTCGAAGGTTTATGCAAAAAATGCCTCCAGCCCTTGTCTGGCATGCGTGAATAGCTATCAAAAACGCAGCAAAGCTTGACGCAGCGGAAAGCGCCGACAGGGTTTTTCGGGCAAACGCGGGTTTCTCCTACAGCGCAGCTGTGTGGCGACGATAAGGTGGAAGCTCAGCAAACCGAGCGAAGGAGCAACCATGCGACTGGATATTTACCGCCGGGCCGAATCAGGCCATCGTTATTCCTACCTGGCCGTGCCCGAGGGGCGGCTCATTCCGGAAGAGGCGACCAACACCGATTGGGAGTCCGAGGCGCGGGGTATCGAAGGCGGTGCACAGGCCGAGCAGCTTGGCAAATACGCCATTGCCCGGCTTGAAGAGCAGATCAGCGAAAAGGGTTATGCGATGACCAGCGTGAGCGCCAGGGTGGCAGCGCCAGACTAAAGACCGCTTGCCGCTGCGCGCAGCTTGTCTTTTTTGCTGGGCCGCTTGCCCTTGATGCCGCCGGTCGACGGTGCTTCTGCCGGGGCCACCCGCAGCGGTTCAAACCCGGCGACCTGCTCGCGCGGCAGCTGGAGTTGCTGGTGTTTTTCAATCAGACGCCAGTGCGCCTCGGTGTCCGCACTGACAAAACTCAAAGCCAGCCCGCTCTCGCCGGCGCGGCCAGTGCGCCCTATGCGGTGCACATAGTCCTGCACCGAGCGCGGCAAATCGTAGTTCAACACCACCGGCAACTGCGCGATGTCGATCCCGCGCGAGGCCACATCGGTGGCGATCACCACCTTGAGCCGGGAGGCCTTGAAGTCGGCCAGCACCTGAGTGCGTTTGCCCTGGCTCAACTCGCCGTGGAAAGGTTCGGCGTTGATGCGGGCCTTGCGCAATTTGTCGGCCACCATTTCTGCCGCATGTTTGGTGGCCACAAACACCAGTACCCGGCGCCAGCCGTTTTGCCCAATCAGATGGCGCAGCAACTGGGTGCGGCGGCCCGGGTCCACCGCGATCGCGCGCTGCATGATGTCGGGTTCACCCTCGGGTTCGGCCGGTGCATCGATGTGCACCGGTTCGCGCAACAGGCCTTGTGCCAGTGCCTGCACGGCCGGCGGAAAGGTTGCCGAGAAAAACAGGGTTTGCCGCTGCGCCGGCAGCAGCGCCAGGATGCGGCTCAGTTCCTCGGCAAAGCCCAGGTCCAGCAGGCGGTCGGCCTCGTCAAGCACCAGTGCCGCGACGCCTGACAGCACCACCGCGTTGTGGTCGGCCAGGTCCAGCAGCCGGCCCGGCGTGGCCACCACGATATCGGCGCCGCCGCGCAGATGCATCATCTGCGAGTTGATGGACACGCCGCCGAACACCACAGCGATCTTCAGCGCCTGCGGCAGGTGCTGGCCCAGGCTGCGGATTTCCTCGCCGACCTGCGCCGCCAGCTCACGCGTCGGCACCAGCACCAGCAGGCGCACACGGCGTGGCTTCTCGCTGGGTGCCTGCTGCAGCAACTGCAACAGCGGCAGCGCAAAGGCAGCGGTTTTGCCCGAACCGGTCTGCGCCGAGGCCAGCACATCGCGGCCCTGCAGCACGGCCGGAATGGAGGCTGCCTGGATCGCCGTGGGGCTGAGGTAATCCCTGGCGCTGACGGCGCGCAGCAGGGCGGGGGACAAGCCCAGGGAAGTAAATGGCATGAACAAGGGCTTTGTGAAGTGCAGGGGCCGGAGCGCGCCCGGCAAACGCCCAGTTTAAGCCCGTCAGGCCAGCCGCGCTGCAGGGCAAGCCGCATAATCGACAGATGG
Organism: Polaromonas sp.; assembly: GCF_030680935.1. Classification (GTDB taxonomy): domain Bacteria; phylum Pseudomonadota; class Gammaproteobacteria; order Burkholderiales; family Burkholderiaceae_C; genus Polaromonas. The sequence continues at coordinate 63,137 of NZ_JAUXUP010000038.1, forward strand.
CGAACCGGCTCTTTTCAGGGGACCGGCACCTACTGACTTCAAGGCACCCGTGAAAAAGACATTCAAGCTGAACATCGAAGGCAAAAACCGCGACCGCGTGCTCGACGCGATCAAGCACGACATCCGCAAATACGTCAAACGCCAGCGCCGCGTGCCCTTGCCCGAGGGTGTGGATTTCTGGGATTTCGACTGCCGCTTCGGCGCCAGCGAGGAGGCGGCAACGGTGGTGCACTTCGCAACCATGATTCCGCTGGTGGATGCCGCCGCAAAAGACGGCGCCGATGCTTTTTACCTTGAGTTGCTTGCCAAAGAGGGACGGCGCACCCAGCGTCCGCGTTCCCTGGATGCGCAGGCCGACGGCGAAGCAAGGACGCAGGACACCGTACCCGGCGAGTGAACCTGCAATGGCTCAGCTTTAACAGGAGAGGATGTTCCGTGGGTCGGCACCATGTGCGAGCCGCCCAGGTTGATGACCTACTTCCACAGGGTGAAAAATCCTACGCCCCAGTGCAAAAAAAAGTGTCAAGCTGATTCACAAGCCAACTTCGGCCTAAAGGAAACACGCCATGACTTATTTTTCATCGAAAACCCGCATCGTGACATTGGCCATCGCCACCCTTTTACTTGCAGGGCCTGCATTGTCAAAGGGCAAGGATGATGATGACAACCGTGGAAAAGGCAACGGCAAGCACTCCCAGAAGGCGGAAGAAAAACAGGAAAAGCGTGAGTCCAAGGAGCAGGATAAGGCCGCCAAGCGGGAGCGCAAGGAAATTCAACCCGGCACCTACTTCAACGATCAGCAGCGGACGGTTGTGCGCCAGTACTACGTGCAGAATTACTCCAACGGCAAAAAATGTCCTCCCGGCTTGGCCAAGAAGAACAATGGCTGCATGCCTCCGGGCCAAACGCGTAAGTGGGCCGTGGGCCAACCGATTCCACGAGGCGTCACGGTCTATTCGGTGCCTCAACCCGTCATTGTGCAGCTTCCGCCAGCACCGTATGGCTACCGCTATGCCCGCATTGGCGGCGATATCGTATTGGTGCAGCAACAGAACAACCTGATTGTGGACATCATTCAGGGTCTGCTCGGCGGCTGATACCGGTTGATGGCCCGGCGAGTCGTGGTCTGCGTGAGCAGGCCAGGCTCGATGAGTGAAACTGCCTGGCTGTGATTTTCAGAAGAAGCAGTTTCCAGCGGCATACAGCCCCAACGGTCAGGGTTCGCATGCCTGGCCCGGTGGCAAGCCCAGCGCGTCAAAGACCAGCAGTGCGGCCCAGGCGTCGTTGGCTGCATAAATCAGCTGACTTTCGCTCAGTTGCCGGTTGGCCCAGTTGGAGGTGGTGGCTTTTCTGGACTTCAGGAAGCGCCGCTTGAAGAGTAGCGCCACCGCACCGCGTACGCCAAGCTCCTTGACATAGCCTTGTTTTCTGAACACCACGTTCAGGTCCAGCACCTTGCGCGGCTCCACCCCCAGGGTGCGTCGAATCTGGGTGTGGTCGCCCGCCAGGCCAAAGCCGACCTTCATGACGGTTTCTGATTCCAGCAAGGCCGAGACCACTTCCCGGCAGCGCGCATCAAACAGCTGGAACACCCAGGCCTTGCGCAGCGTTGACAGTTGCACCACGTGCGGGCCTTCGGAAACCTGGTCGCGGAAAAAAGTCGGTTTGGACTCGGTGTCAAAACCCAGCACAAGGCTGGTCGACAGTTCGGCCCACGCCTGGTCGGCCTGATGCGCGGTGGACACCAGCACGATATCGCGCAGCTCCAGGCGGTCCAGGGGCGCAAGTGCCGAGAGTTCTTCCTTGGTGGGTGAAAGAATGTGAGGCATGTTCAGCGCCCGCGTGTGGCATCAGGCATGGGATAACACGCTCGGGATTGTCGTGGCGGGGGGCGTGTTGCGGCTGCGACCGCAGCGCACCAGCCCATCAATCATGACCATGCCGACGCCGGGAATGTCACCCCGCTGCACGCTGTCCAGCAGGTCGCGTCCGGCCGTGTGCTGGGCCCTGTCCATGAAGACAAAATCGGCATCACGCCCGACTTCGACCAGCCCGCAGTTGAGCTTGCGGATGCGTGCGGTGTTGCCGGTGGCAAAACAAAAGGCCAGCTCCGCCGGAATATTGCCCAGGCTCGATAGCAGCGAGATCAGGCGCAACATGCCCAGCGGCTGCACGCCCGATCCGGCCGGTCCGTCGGTACCCAGGATCACGCGGTGCGGGCATTTGAGCTGCAGGGCAGCCTGAGCCGCGGCAATCGCGACTTTTTCATTGCCGTTGTGGACAATCTCGATCGCGCGCGAGGATTTTTCGCAGAGTTCGCAGACGTGGTTTTCGGACAAGGACGTGTGCCCACCGTTGATGTGGCCAATCACATCGGCATCGGCTTCCAGAACGACATCCTTGTCGATCAGGCCGGAGCCGGGGATCGACGGGCCACCGGTGTGGATCGTGCTCTGGATGCCGTACTTGCGCGCCCAGGCCACCATCTCTTTTGCTTCGTAACCGGCCTTGACTGAGCCCAGGCCCACCTCGCCGAGCAGGCCGACGCCGGCTTCGGCCAGTTCCTTGAAGTCCTGCTCCACCATGCCCTTTTCAATGATGGGTGCGCCCGCCAGCACCTTGACACCACCGGGCCTGAAATTGTCAAACGCGCGCTGCGCGGTGATGGCCAGTGCTTTCAGGCCAACAATGTCTTTGGGACGTCCGGGTAGATGCACCTCACCGGCCGAAATCATGGTGGTGACGCCGCCGTGCATGGTCGAATCGATCCAGCCGATCTGGTTTTGCCGTGGCGTCCAGTCGCCAAAAACCGGGTGCACATGGCTGTCGATCAGCCCGGGTGCGACACAGGTCTGGTGCGCGTCGATCACGGTTTGTGCATGGGCCATATCGCAGTCTTTGGCCTTGCCAACAGCTACAATCAGGCCGTCGTTCACCACAATGGTGTCTGCATCCAGGATCGGCCTGTCGATATCTCCCGACAGCAGCAAGCCGATGTTGGTAATGACCACTTTGCCTGATTTTGCGCTTGCTGCCACTTCTGCCATGGGAGTCTTTCTGCTAGGGGTTGCGCAACACGGTGCGCAGCACAGTGCTGATGATGAAGTCCTGCCAATGCGCCAGTGCTTCGGGTGCCTGCAGATCTTCGCCCAGGAAGGCCGACAGCGTGTGGCGGTTGGAGATGTAGAAATAGCCGGTTGCTGCAATCAGCAGGTAGACGTTGCGGGCAGAGACATCGGCGCGGAACACCTCTTTGGCCACCCCGCTTTCCAGCAGTTGCCGGATGATGGCAATCGCCGGCGAGGAGTATTCCCTGGCGCGCGCCGACTTGGCAATGTGTTTGCCCCGGTGCAGGTTTTCGGTGTTCAGGAGGGTGATGAACTCAGGATTCTTGCTGTAATAGCTCACCACAAACCGGATGACATCCTCGAGCGATTCCACGGGCCTTTCGATGTCAAGGTCAAGAGCAAGTTCGGCATCATTCATGCGCCGGTACATGTCTTCCAGCACCTCGATGAACAGGCCTTCCTTGCTGCCGAAGTAGTAATAAATCATCCGGTCATAAGACTTGGCCGAGCGCGATATTTTTTCCACACTGCCGCCGTCATAGCCGTAACGCGCAAACACCTTGGTGGCTGCGCGCAGGATGTTGTCGCGCGTAGCTTGTGCTGCCTGCTCGCGCACGCCTGGGCGCTTGGCCGCAGCGAGCCGTACAGCCGGAGAGCGTGAAGCCGGTGTTTTGGTGGTCATGCAAGAGCCGGGTAGCCCCGCTTATTGCTCGGCGAAGGCACGTTCAATCACAAAGTCGCCGGGCTTGGAAGTATTGCCCTCCATGAAGCCGCGCTTTTCCAGCATGTGTTTGAGATCCTTGAGCATGCCCGGGCTGCCGCAAATCATCACGCGGTCGCTGGCCGGGTCGAGCGCTGGCAGCTTCAGATCCTCAAACATCTTGCCGGTTTCCATCAGGTCTGTGACACGCCCCATGTTGCGGTAACTTTCGCGCGTCACCGTGGGGTAATACAGCAGCTGCCTGGAGATCAATTCGCCTAAAAACTCGTGCTGCGGCAGGTGCTCCACCACGAGGTCGTGGTAAGCCAGCTCGTCGGCCTGGCGCACGCCGTGCACCAGCACGATCTGCTCGAAGCGCTCATAGGTCTCGGGGTCGCGGATGATGCTCATGAACGGCGCCAGGCCGGTTCCGGTGGACAGCAGGTACAGTCGTTTGCCGGGCAGCAGGTAGTCAATCACCAGCGTGCCGGTTGGTTTGCGCCCGACGATGATCTTGTCGCCGACCTTCATGTGTTGCAGGCGCGAGGTCAGGGGGCCGTCGGCCACCTTGATGCTGAGGAACTCCAGGTGTTCCTCGTGATTCGGGCTGACGATGCTGTAGGCGCGAAGCAGGGGTTTGTCATTGACGCGCAGGCCGATCATGGTGAAGTGGCCGTTGCTGAAACGCAGCGATGTGTCCCGCGTGGTTGTGAAGGTGAACAGCTTGTTGGTCCAGTGGTGCACGGACAGGACTGTCTCTTCGTTGAAAGCGCTCATGGTGGTGTTCGGTGGTGAGGGTCTGTGGATTTCTGAAAATAAATTGTACGCTGCATGCAAATCCTATTGCGTCAAAAATTCACATGCGCTACAGTAATTTTAAATGTAGCGAACGCAACATATTGATTAAGTATGCACTACATGGGTGCCAGTGCACCAGAATGAACAGCTTGACCCCACAACACGCGCAAAAATGACGGAACATACCAAGACTGACGGCTTGCCAGGCATGGAGTCGCCCGCGTTTGCGCAGGTGCTGGAAAAAGCCCGGCCGCGCAATGAGCGCATGACCAGCGAAAAGATCGAGTGCAACGCCTGCCCCGTGCTTTGCCAGATTTCTGATGGCCGAAGTGGCGCCTGTGACCGTTACGCCAATCACGGCGGCACCCTGGTGCGGGTCGATCCGGTGCTTTTGCTGCGCCGGACCCTGCTCGATGACGAGCCGCGGGTGCTGCCTTTTGCCGGACGCGCGGCAGCCGCGGTGGCTGATGCCGAGGGAGCGCCGCCGGCCCAGGCTGTCTGGAATGGCGATTTGCTGCTGGCCAATGAGGTGTTTGTCACCGGCGTCGGTTCCTCCACCACCTACCCCGACTACAAACCCGCTCCCTTCATCGTGTCGTCGCAGGTAGAGGGTGTCGATATGGTCACCGTCGTCACCGAGGGCATATTCAGCTACTGCAGCCTCAAGGTAAAAATAGACACCGACCGCTTCCTCGGGTCCGAGCAGGCCAACGTCCGTTGCAAGGGCGAGGTGGTGGGCCATGTGACGACAGCAGAGTATGGCTCGCAGATGCTGTCGCTGGGCGGCGTGCACCACCTCACCGGTGGCAGCAAAAAAGAGGGCCGCGTGACCATGGACATGATGCAGTCGCTGGGCAACAAGCAGGCGGTGGAGTTCACGATTGACGGCGGCTCGCAGATCGTGATCCAGGCGGGCCGGGCGCCGATTGTCAATGGGGTGGAAGAGCGGCGCATGCGGGTCGGCTGCGGCTCGGCCACCATCGGCATTTTTGCCAAACAGTTTTTTGGCCTGCTCGATGAGGTGGTGGTGGTGGACGACCACATCACCGGGGTGCTGACGGAGCACCAAGCCGGCCGCTGCCTGGACATGCGCGCGTCGGGCATCAGGATGCGCGGGCGCAAATCGACCCCGGGCCGGTATTTTCAGGTGGCCAATCCCGGCACCGGTTGGGGTGGCACCGACATCGCTGATCCCTTGTCCATCATCGAAAGCTGGGATCCGGCTGTGGCCTGGCCCGGCCTGCGGCTGCTGATGACGTCGACCACGGGGGAACACGCGAGCTGGTATGTGCTCAATGACGACCTTCATCCTGTCGAGCAGGACATGCCGGCAGCGGTGGCTCTCATCGTTGCGCGTATCGGTGAGAACTGCGAGCCTTCGCTGTCTACGGTGCTGTTTCTAGGCGGGGCCGGCGGCAGCCTGCGTGCCGGGGTCACCGAAAACCCGGTGTTGCTGACGCGGGCCATCAAGGCTGCGCTGGTCAATGTGACTTGTGGTGGCGCACCAGCCTATGTCTGGCCCGGTGGTGGCATCACGGTGATGGCTGACGTCATGCGTATGCCGGACAACAGTTTTGGCACCGTGCCCACACCGGCCATCGTTGCACCGATTGAATTCAGCATGAAGCTGGACGACTACCGCGCGCTCGGCGGGCACATGGACCATGTGCGTACGCTGGCTGAAGCTCTGCGCCTGGGTGCCTGGCACAACGAAGGCGCGCCCTCCGCGCTGGCCTGGGCTGCACTGCCCGCGGCCAATCCATGGCCGCTGGGGCGACCGCCCCTGCTTGGTTGATGTTTCAGACATGAGCGCCCACCGTACCCAACTGGCCGATGGCCGATGGCATTTTCAGCATGGGCCTATGGACATCGTTCTTGGCGCAAGCGGCAGCCCTGCGGTTGTGGCGCGTGCGCACGAGGACGCATGGACACGTTTCAGTGTCATTCTCGATGAGTTGGTGCAGGAGCTGGCGCTGCTTCGCCGACCGGTGCAGGGCCCTTGCCCCTTGCGCGGACCGATTGCCCGGCGCATGTGGCAAGCCTGCCAGCCGTATCAAAGCGCTTTCATCACGCCGATGGCGGCGGTGGCCGGATCGGTCGCACAGGAGTTGATTGCCAGTTATGACCATGAGGGGCTGACCCGGGCCTGGATCAATAACGGCGGTGACATTGCTTTGCACCTGGCGCCCGGTGAATCGGCGCGGATCGGCTTGTATGCCGATATCGCTCGGCTGGACGGGCATGAGCTGCGCGGGGGTATTCGGACGGACGGGCAGTTTAAAGTCTCCAGCTGGCTGCCGGTGCGCGGTGTCGCTACCAGCGGCTGGCGCGGTCGCAGCTTTTCCATGGGTATCGCCGACAGTGTGACGGTTTTGGCGCGCACCGCCTCCGAGGCCGACGCAGCCGCCACCGTGATTGCCAATGCGGTGGATGTGCCAGACGCGCGTATCCTGCGGCGCCCCGCTTGTGAGCTCAAGGACGACAGCGATCTGGGGAGCTTGCCGGTCACGGTGGATGTTCCGGCGCTGGATGCGGCGCAGGTGCGGCGGGCCCTGCAGGCAGGTTTGTTGCGTGCCCAGGCTCTGCGCGCGGCCGGCCTGATCTGGTCTGCGGTGCTGGTTTGTCAAAATCAGGTGATCAGCACCGATACTTCAGGCTTTACAGCGCTGGCCCCGCAGCCTGTCAGCAGGCAGCATGGTTCGGTATTTGCTTGATCACAGGGATGGACCTAAGGCGATGATTGAAATACGACGCATCTTCACGCACGTTGAGCAGATACTGCACGAATTCGGCCCGGTGCCGCCCGTGCCGCTGCTGCGCGGCGCGATTGGCGTCGTCGTGACCAACCCTTTCGCTGGGCGTTACGAGCCGGACATCCTGCCGATGATGGTTGCGCTGGACCCGGTGGGGCTGGACATGGCGCAGAAGCTGCGTGCTGCAATGGACGTTCGCGCTGAGCGTATCGAGGGTTATGGCAAGGGCGCCATTGTGGGTGCGGCAGGGGAGCTCGAACACGGTGCGCTCTGGCATGTGCCTGGCGGCTACGCCATGCGCGAACTGCTGGGCTGGAAGGGTGATCCCAAGGCCTATGCCAAAGGGCAGGGCGAGGAAAAAACCGGGCAGCCCGGGAATGCCTTGTCCATCGTGCCCTCGACCAAGAAGGTAGGCGCACCCGGCACGGCGCTGGATGTACCGCTGACCCATGTCAATGCCGTTTATGTGCGCAGCCACTTTGATGCCATTGAAGTGCGGGTCCCCGGCGCGCCGCTGGCAGATGAAATTGTGTTTATCCTTGCCATGAGCACCGGCCCGCGCATTCATGCGCGTGTGGCCGGTCTGGCGGCAAGTGCCATCAGCAAATGGGACGGTTTGCGCTGAGCAGCGCCGCCACGACCATCCACCCAGGGACCATGACATGACAGCCAGTATCCGAAAAATCATTGTGCAGGTCGATGAGACCCGCATCGAGATGGGTAAAACGATTGATCCACCCACGCGCCGGGCGCTGGCCATGGCGGTGATTCACAATCCTTTTGCCGGCTCGTACACCGAAAATCTCGACGAGTTGATCGCTATTGGCGAGGAGCTCGGTGGCCTGCTGGGCAACAAATGTGTGCAGGCCCTGGGTATTTCGCCCGGCCAGGCGCACAGTTATGGCAAGGCCGCGATAGTCGGAGAGGCCGGCGAGATCGAACATGCGGCTGCCATCCTGCACCCCAAGCTCGGTGCACCCTTGCGGCAAGCGGTCGAAAAAGGAGCGGCGCTGGTGCCCTCCAGCAAAAAACGGGGCGGGCTCGGTACCGCCATCGATGTACCGCTGGGGCACAAGGACGCCGCTTTTGTGCGCAGCCATTTTGATGCGATGGAGGCGCGGGTGGCCGATGCGCCACGCGCCAACGAAATAGTGGTGGCTGTCGTGGTGACAGACAGCGGCCGACCTCTCCCGCGCGTGGGCGGCTTGCAGATCCACGACATCAAAGGCGAGGATGGGCTCCGGTAAGCCGGGCACATCACCAATCAATCCGATCCACGACAAGCAGGAGTTTTTATGAAAATGCAATACAAGATGCTGGGTGCCGCAGCCGTTCTGGCCCTGGTGCCGCTGAGTGCTGTTCATGCGCAAGGTGTCATCAAGATAGGCGAGATCAACAGCTACAAGGCCCAGCCCGCCTTTCTGGAACCCTACAAAAAGGGCATGGAACTGGCGGTGGAAGAAATCAACGCGGCGGGCGGTGTCAACGGCAAGAAGCTCGAGCTGATTGTTCGAGACGACAACGCCAACCCCGGCGAGGCGGTACGCGCTGCTGAAGAGCTGGTGTCGCGCGAGAAGGTTGATGTGCTGACCGGCTCGTTTCTATCGCACATTGGCCTGGCATTGACAGACTTTGCCAAGCAGAAGAAATTTTTCTTCCTGGCCGCCGAACCCCTGACCGACAAAATCGTCTGGCAAAACGGCAACCGTTACACCTTCCGCCTGCGCGCCTCGACTTACATGCAGGTGGCCATGCTGGTGCCTGAGGCCGCTGCGATGAAGAAGAAACGCTGGGCCGTGGTGTACCCCAACTACGAGTACGGTCAGTCTGCTGCAGCCAGTTTCAAGACCCTGCTGAAAGCGGCGCAACCTGACGTTGAATTTGTCGCGGAGCAGGCGCCGCCGCTGGGCCGGGTTGATTCGGGCAGCGTGGTGCAAGCCCTGGCCGATGCCAAGCCGGATGCTATCTTCAACGTGTTGTTTGGCGCCGATCTTTCAAAGTTTGTGCGCGAAGGCAATACCCGCGGATTGTTCCAGGGCCGTGAAGTGGTCAGCATGCTGACCGGAGAGCCGGAGTACCTCGATCCGCTGAAAGAAGAAACGCCGAACGGCTGGCTGGTCACCGGTTACCCCTGGTACGGCATCCAGACGCCTGAACACAAGGCCTTCTTTCTGGCTTATCACGGCAAGTACAAGGACTATCCGCGCCTTGGCTCGGTCGTCGGGTACAGCGCCATCAAATCTCTGGCCGAAGGCATGAAAAAAGCCAAATCCACCGATACCGAAAAAATGATTGCTGCTTTCCGTGGTCTGAAGGTCAGCACGCCGTTTGGCCCCGTGGTCTATCGCACCCAGGACCAGCAATCGACCATGGGCGCGTTTGTAGGACGCACAAAAAATGAGGGCGGCAAAGGCGTGATGGTGGACTACCGGTATGCCGATGGCACCAAATTCCAGCCAACCGATGCAGAAGTGAAAAAGCTGCGACCGGCCGATGCGAACAATTGAGCCTGAGGGTCTGGCCTGAGGCCTGCTTCGAAACGCACTGACAAGCGCACCGACATGCGCACTTTCAATCAGAACAGGTCCATGCCAGCATGAATTTTTCAGGCTTTGTTGTACAGCTGCTCAATGGCCTGGCGGGCGCTTCGTCGCTTTTCCTTGTGGCGGCGGGTTTGTCGCTGATATTTGGCGTGACCCGCATCGTCAATTTTGCGCACGGCTCGTTTTTTATGGTTGGCATTTACGTGGCGTACTCGCTCGTGGCCAATCTGGGGGGCAGCATTGGGTTCTGGCCCTCGCTGTTGCTGGCTGCTGTGGCGGTCGGGGTGCTGGGTGCTCTGGTTGAAGTACTGCTTTTGCGCCGCATCTACCGGGCGCCCGAGCTGTTCCAGTTGTTGGCCACTTTTGCCCTTGGCTTGGTCATCAAGGACGCGGTCTTGTGGTACTGGGGGCCCGAGGAGTTGCTGGGCCCCAGAGCGCCCGGTTTGAGCGGTTCGGTTTCCATCCTCGGCAGGCAGTTTCCCAGCTACGACCTTTTTCTGATCGTTGCTGGGCCAGTGGTCCTGGGCTTGCTCTGGCTGCTGCTGACCAAAACCCGCTGGGGCACGCTGGTCCGAGCCGCCACGCAGGACCGCGAAATGGTCAGCGCGCTGGGCGTCAATCAGGCCTGGCTGTTCACCGCGGTGTTTGCGCTGGGCGCCTTGCTGGCGGGCCTGGGCGGGGCCTTGCAACTGCCGCGCGAGCCCGCCAACCTGGAGATGGACCTGAACATCATTGGTGCCGCGTTTGTGGTGGTGGTGGTGGGCGGCATGGGCTCCATTCCGGGCGCTTACGTGGCGGCACTGCTGATTGCTGAACTCAAGGCGATCTGTATCTGGCTGGGCCTGGTCGAAATCGCCGGCATCAGCATTTCTTTTTCAAAACTCACCCTGGTGGTGGAGTTTCTGGTCATGGCCGTGGTGCTGGTGGCGCGGCCCTGGGGCCTGTTCGGCAGGCCCCAGGCGCCCAGCCGGCATGCGGGCCTTGCAGAGCAGCCGCTGCGCCGCCCGGACCGGCTTTACAACTATGCGCTGGTGGGGCTGCTCGCCGTGCTGGCTCTGGTGCCCACCCTGGCCGCCCAATCGCCCTACGTCACTGTCCTGCTGATTGACCTGCTGGTGGCGGTGCTGTTTGCGGCCAGTCTGCACTTCATCATGGGGCCGGCCGGCATGCACTCCTTCGGGCATGCGGCCTACTTTGGCCTGGGGGCTTACGGCGCCGCGCTGCTGGTGCGTGGGCTGAACCTGCCGATGGAGGTGGCACTGGTGGTGGCGCCGGCATTGGCCGCGCTGGGCGCCTTTGTTTACGGCTGGTTCTGCGTGCGTCTGTCGGGGGTGTACCTGGCGATGCTGACGCTGGCTTTTGCACAGATCACCTGGGCCATCTGTTACCAGTGGGATACGTTCACCGGTGGCAGCAACGGCCTCACCGGTGTCTGGCCGTCCGAATGGCTGGCCGACAGAAAAATGTACTACTACCTGACCTTGAGCCTGGTGGCAGGGGCTGTGCTGCTGATGCACCGCATGCTCTATTCGCCTTTTGGGTATGCCATGCGGGCGGCGCGGGATTCGGTGCTCCGGTCTGACGCCATCGGTATCAACGTCAAGCGCCTGCAGTGGGTGGCTTTTGTGCTGGCCGGTACTTTTGCCGGGCTCGCTGGTGCGCTGTATGCCTTTTCCAAAGGCAGCATCTCCCCTGAAAGCCTGCATGTGGGCAAATCCATCGATGGTCTGGTGATGGTATTGCTGGGCGGGGTGCAGACGCTGGTCGGGCCGGTCGTCGGGGCTGTCACCTTCACCTGGCTGCATGACACGGTGGCCCGCAACACCGACTACTGGCGCGCCATGCTGGGGGCCATCATCCTGATTCTGGTGTTGCTGTTTCCGCAGGGCATTGCAGGTTTTATCAAGCAAGTGCTGACGCGACTGCGTGGTGAAAAAGAGGGGCAGTCATGAGCTTGCTCAAAGTAAGTGGCCTGGGAAAATCGTTTGGCGGTGTCAAGGCGGTAGACGGCATCAGTTTTGAGCTGGCCGCCGGAGAACTGCTGGCCCTGATCGGGCCCAACGGGGCCGGCAAGTCCACCACCTTCAATATGGTCAATGGCCAGATGCGCGCCGATGCGGGTTCCATCCAGCTCGATGGCCAGGAACTGATTGGGCTGGCGCCGCGGGACATCTGGCGGCTCGGTGTCAGCCGCACCTTCCAGATTGCCGAGACATTTTCATCCCTGACGGTGGTGGAAAACGTCCAGATGGCGCTGCTGTCGTCTGACCGAAAACTGTTTGCAATGTGGCGCCGCGCCGCCGAACACAAGCGCGAGGAGGCATTGGTGCTGCTCGACCAGGTCAGCATGAAAGCGCAGGCCGACCGCCCTTGCAGCGTGCTGGCCTATGGCGACGTCAAACGTGTGGAACTCGCCATGGCCATGGCGAACAATCCCAAGCTGCTGTTGATGGACGAACCCACCGCGGGCATGGCACCCAAAGAGCGCAACGACCTGATGGCGCTGACCAAACAACTGGTCATCGACCGGGGCATGGCGGTGCTGTTTACCGAGCACAGCATGGATGTGGTGTTTGCCTATGCCGACCGCATGATTGTGCTGGCGCGCGGGCGCCTGATTGCCGAGGGCAAACCGCTGGAGATCCGCGACCATCCCAAAGTACAGGAAGTTTATTTCGGCAGTGGCAAGACCTTCGAGAAGAAAACCCTGGAAAAGGATGCTGCGTCATGACGGATGGCAACGACATTTTGCTCGAAGCCAAAGGCCTGTGCGCCTGGTATGGTGCGGCCCAGATTTTGTACGACGTGGGTCTGGAGGTGCGGCGCGGCGAGGTGGTGGCCTTGATGGGGCGCAACGGCGCCGGCAAATCCACCACGCTCAAATCGCTGATCGGCATGCTGGACAGGCGACGCGGCAGCGTAGTGTTTATGGGCGCCGATATTTCAAAAAGTGAGACGCACCAGATCACCCGCAGCGGACTTGGCTTCGTGCCTGAAGACCGGCGCATCTTCACCGATCTGACGGTCACTGAAAATCTCGAAGTGGGGCGCCAGCCGCCACGCTTCTGGCCAGACCGCAGTGCAGCGCCGGTATGGACGCCGGAGCGCCTGTTCAAGCTTTTCCCCAACCTGGGCGAAATGCCGGACCGCCTGGGCGGTCGCATGAGCGGTGGCGAGCAGCAGATGCTGACGGTTGCACGCTCGCTGATGGGCAACCCCTACCTGGTGCTGCTCGACGAACCCTCTGAAGGTGTCGCGCCGGTGATTGTTGAGCAGATGGCGCAGATGATTCTGGAGCTCAAATCCCAGGGCGTCAGCATATTGCTGTCCGAGCAGAACATGCATTTTGCCGAGCTGGTGTCTGACCGCGCGTATGTGCTCGAAAAAGGCCAGATCCGTTACGAGGGTGCGATGGCTGAACTGTCGGCCAATGAAGAGGTGCGGCGCACCTATCTCAGTGTCTAGCACCTGCTCGCGCTTGCCTGCATGGTGTGAACCGATACTGGTCCCGTTGTTCCGTTGTTGTTAGTCATTCAACCTGTTGCAAAGGATATTTCGTCATGTACCCAACCCATCGCAGAATCCTGTTGAAGGCGCTTTCCGGCGCAAGTCTTGTTGCCGCCGCCGGCCTGGCGGGACGCGCGGCATTTGCTGCAGGCATCAAGCCCGACGGCAAAAGCGCGCTGATTGTTGTGGATGTGCAGAACTGTTTTGTGACTGGCGGTACCCTGCCGGTCAAGGGGGGTGAAGAGGTCGTCCCCGTGATCAATCAACTGGCTGCTGCTTTTGAAAACATCGTGATCACCCAGGACTGGCACACCAAGGGCCATGCGTCTTTTGCCAGCGCCCATGCCGGCAAAAAACCTTTTGAGGTCAAGAAGCTGGCCTATGGCAACCAGGTGTTGTGGCCCGACCACTGCGTGCAGGGCACCGACGACGCCGCGCTGCACAAAGACCTGAAATTACCCACGGCGCAAGTGATTGTGCGCAAGGGCTATCACCAGGAGGTGGACAGTTATTCCGCCTTTACCGAGGCCGACGGCAAAACACCCACCGGGCTGGGTGGCTACCTCAAGCAGCGCGGCATCAAACGTGTCTTTGTCACCGGGCTGGCGACCGACTTCTGCGTGGCATGGACTGCGATGGATGCGCGCAAAGCGGGCTTTGAGGTGTATGTGATCGAAGATGCCACCCGCGCGATTGACCTGAACGGGTCCCTGGCCGCCGCCTGGAAGCAGATGACGGCCAAAGGCGTCAAACGCATCCAGTCCAAAGACCTGGCTTGACCGGCGACTGAATTTCCCTTCGACCCATGCAGCCGCAGCGTGTGACGTTTCAGGTCAACGGGCTCGCGCACACGCTGGCGGTTTCCCCGCAGGCCTCCCTGCTGACCGTGCTGCGCAACGACCTGGAGCTGAACAGCCCCAAATACGGTTGCGGTCTGGGCGAATGCGGCGCCTGCACCGTACTGGTCGATGGGGTGGCCGCACGAGCCTGTGTGATCCCCGCTGGCGGTGTCGCCGGGCGGACCATCACGACGCTGGAAGGTCTGGGTTCGTTAACCGCCCTGCACCCGGTACAGCAGGCGTTTGTTGAAGAGCAGGCGGCGCAGTGCGGCTACTGCCTGAGTGGCATGGTCATGATGACGGTGGCGCTGTTGGCGCGCAAGCCCGACCCGTCGGATGAAGAAATCCGCGCGGAGTTGTCCGGCAATTTGTGCCGCTGCGGCACGCATCTGGAAATTCTCAAGGCTGTCAAGCGCGCGGCTCAACTGGGTTTGCAAGCTGCGCAAAAAGCGGGCGCGCCATGAGTCGCCGCGCCGACACCCCTTTGACGCGCGCTGATTTTCATGCAGCCACAGGCGTGTTGCTGGTCACGCGCGAGCCGCCCCCTGCTGCGCCCCCAGCGCAGGGCCAGCCAGCGCTGGTGAATGCCAACCCGCTGGAGGGTGTGGAAATTTTGCTGGCTGTCTGGGACGACGGCAGCGTCACCGCGCTCAACGGCCATGTGGACCTGGGGACCGGCATTCGCACGGCGCTGGCCCAGATCGTGGCTGAGGAGCTGGATGTCGCGCTGGACAGCGTCAACATGGTGCTTGGCGACACGACCCGTGCGCCTAACCAGGGTGCGACCATTGCCAGTGCGTCGATACAGATTCACGCAGTGCCCTTGCGGCTCGCAGCTGCCCAGGCGCGGGCCTGGCTGCTGGCGCGGGCAGCGGCGCTGTTGCAGGTGGCCCCGGCCTTGCTGAAGGTGCGTGATGGCCGCGTGTCGGTGCTTGGCAACGCGGAGCGCTCGGTGGCTTATGCCGACATGCTGGCGCAGCAACATGTGGAACTCCCGCTGGCGCTGGACTCGCCGCTGAAGTCTCCCGAGGACTACCGCATTGTCGGCACCAGCGCGGCGCGCGTCGATATTCCGGCCAAGGTCACCGGCGGGCGGACTTTTGTGCACGACATGCGTGTGCCTGGCATGCTGCACGGCCGCGTCGTGCGCCCACCTTATGCCGGTGCCGACCACGGCGACTTCATTGGCAACACACTCGAATCCGTGGACGAATCCTCAATTGCGCACATCCCGGGCATACGGGCGGTGGTGGTCATCCGTGACTTCATCGGCATCGTCGCAGAGCGTGAAGAACATGCCGACCAGGCGCTGCGCGAGCTGCGTGTCCAGTGGAAACCATGGCCGGGCCTGACGGATATGGGCAACCTTGAAAAGGCCATTCGCGCCAACCCGGCCACGCAGCGCACGCTCATCGATGAAGGTGATGTGGACGCCGCCCTGGCAGGCGCCGCGCAGCGCATGCCGCGCAACTATGTGTGGCCCTACCAGATGCACGGCGCCATCGGCCCCTCGTGTGCGCTGGCCGATTCTCGCGAAGGACATCTGACGGTATGGGCGGGCAGCCAGAACCCGCATGTGTTGCGCGCCGACCTGTCGCGCCTCATGGGGCTGCCCGACATGCAGATCGACGTGATCCGCATGGAGGCGGCCGGTTGTTACGGCCGCAACTGCGCAGACGATGTGGCGGCCGATGCGGCCCTGCTGTCGCGGGCGGTGGGCGCGCCAGTGCGGGTGCAGCTGACGCGCGAGCAGGAGCACGCCTGGGAACCCAAAGGCGCGGCGCAGCTGATGCAGGTCAACGGCGGACTCAATGCGGATGGCTCCGTGGCTGCCTATGATTTTCAGACCTCTTACCCGTCCAATGGTGCGCCAACGCTGGCCCTGCTGCTGACACGCACGATTGAGCCCACCGCGCAGGCTTACGAGATGGGTGACCGCACGGCGCGACCGCCCTACGACTACCGCAACCTGCGTGTTTCGGTCAACGACATGGCGCCCATGCTGCGCGCCTCGTGGCTGCGTGGTGTATCGGCCCTTCCCAACTCGTTTGCGCATGAGTCCTATATCGACGAATTGGCCACAGCGGCGGGGGTGGACCCGGTCGAATTCCGCCTGCGTTACCTGCACGAGCCCCGCGCCGCAGAGCTGCTGCGCGCCACAGCCGACAGGGCCGGCTGGCAAGTGCATACCCAGCCACAGCAACAGGTCGGGGTGTCCGAGTCAACCGACATCGTGCACGGCCAGGGCGTGGCCTATGCGCGTTATGTGCACAGCAAGTGGCCGGGTTACGGTGCGGCCTGGGCCGCCTGGGTCGCCGATGTCGAGGTGAACCGCAAAACCGGCGAGGTGCAGGTCAGGCGTGTGGTGGTTGGGCATGACGCGGGCACCCTGATCAACCCCGCCGGTGTGCAGCACCAGATCCACGGCAATGTGGTGCAGACCACCAGCCGGGCGCTGACCGAGCAGGTCAGTCTGAACCCGAAAACGAACACCGTGGCCAGCCTGGAGTGGGGCAGTTACCCCATCCTGAGTTTCAGGGATGTGCCGGTGATTGAGGTGGTGACCATGGCCCGGCCCGGTGAGCCACCGCTGGGCGCTGGCGAATCAGCCTCGGTGCCCGGTACGGCAGCGATTGCCAATGCGATTTTTGACGCGACTGGTGTGCGTTTTCGCCAGCCGCCTTTTACGCCCGAGGTGGTGCGGGCTGCGCTGGAAGACAATGGCAAAAATGGCCCTCAGCCCTTTGCTGATGGGCGTAGACAGCTATCAATACAGGAGCAGACTGCGCCGCGGTTGCCCGCCACAGCGATCTGGCCGCGCACGCTGGGCGCCTGGTCCCGGGCGGCTGCACTGGTCGTCGGTGTGTTTGGCCTGGCAGCAGCGCTCCTCGGTTGGCGCTCTGCGATTGCACCGGTGGTATCCGGTGGCGCAACAATCTACACCGCCGCCACCATTGAGCGTGGCCGGCAACTGGCGGCCCTCGGTGATTGTGTGGTGTGCCATACCGCGCCAGGCGGCCAGCCGAATGCTGGCGGGCGCGCGATGGAGACACCGTTTGGCAAGGTCATCAGCACCAACATCACGCCCGATGCGCAAACCGGCATCGGCCTGTGGTCTTTCAGCGCCTTTCAGCGGGCCATGCGGGAAGGCATCTCACGGGATGGCCAGCACCTGTACCCGGCCTTTCCCTACACAGCCTTTGCCAAAACCACCGACGAAGACCTGACCGCCTTGTATGCGTATCTGATGGCGCAGCCTGCGGTGCGGTCTCAGGCACCGGCCACGCAGCTGGCTTTTCCTTTCAACATCCGCCCGCTGATGGCGGTCTGGAATGCGCTGTTTCATGAACCTGCTGCGTATCAATCCAGCCCGACGCAGACAGCCGCGTGGAACCGCGGCGCCTATCTGGTCAACGGCCTGGGCCATTGCGGCGCCTGCCACACACCGCGCAATGCGCTGGGCGCCGAGCGCGGCGGCCCCGCCTATTTGAGCGGTGCCGTGATTGATGGCTGGGAGGCACCCGCGCTGACCGCGCTCTCGCGTGCGCCCGTGCCGTGGACGCGCGATGAGTTGTACCGCTACCTGCGTCAGGGCTACAGCCTGCAGCACGGCGCTGCGGCCGGGCCGATGGCGCCAGTGGTGAAAGAGCTGGCGGCACTGCCCGACGACGACATCCGTGCCATGGCCACTTACCTGGCATCGTTTAACCAGCCAGTCACGCAGGCCGCCAGTGAGCAGGCGGCGAAACAGGTGGTTCAAACCGCGCAGAAACTTTCAGCAGGGCAGCCTGGGCCCGGGCAGCGACTGTTCAGCGGCGCCTGTGCGTCTTGCCACCACGACGGTGACGGGCCCACGCTGCTGGGTATCAACGTGCCCTTGGGCCTCAACAGCAAGCTGCACAGCGAGCGGGCAGACAACCTGATTCGTGTGGTGCTGGACGGCATACGCGCACCCGCCACGCGCGAGATCGGTTTCATGCCAGCCTTCCGCCACAGCCTGGACGACGCGCAGATTGAATCCTTGGTGGTTTACATGCGCAGCCGGTATGCGCCCGGCCAGCCAGCGTGGCAAGGGCTGCCGCAAACCATCTCGCGGCTGCGCGGGCTGGCGGCCGAACCCTGACGCCTCAGAAGCAAGCTCTCAAGAGAATGCGGCGATGCCGGTGATCGCCCGGCCCAGAATCAGGGCGTGCACATCGTGGGTACCTTCATAGGTGTTGACCACTTCGAGGTTGACCAGATGCCGCGCCACACCAAACTCGTCGCTGATGCCGTTGCCGCCCAACATGTCGCGCGCCATGCGAGCAATGTCCAGCGCCTTGCCGCAGGAGTTGCGCTTCATGATGGAGGTGACCTCCACTGCAGCCGTGCCTTCGTCTTTCATGCGGCCCAGGCGGAGGCAACCCTGCAAGCCAAGCGCAATTTCTGTTTCCATGTCGGCGAGTTTTTTCTGGATCAGCTGGTTGGCGGCCAGCGGCCGGCCAAACTGCTTGCGGTCCAGCGTGTATTGACGTGCCTTGTGAAAGCAGTCTTCGGCCGCACCGAGCGCGCCCCAGGCAATGCCGTAACGTGCCGAGTTCAGGCAGGTGAAAGGGCCCTTGAGGCCGCGCACCTCGGGGAAGGCGCTCTCCTCGGGGCAAAACACCTCGTCCATGACAATTTCGCCGGTGATGGAGGCGCGCAGGCCAACCTTGCTATGAATCGCCGGGGCGCTCAGGCCCTTGCTGCCCTTGTCCAGCACGAAGCCGCGGATGGAGCCCTCATCGTCCTTGGCCCAGACCACAAACACGTCGGCGATCGGGCTGTTGGTGATCCACATCTTGCTGCCGGTCAGGGCGTAACCGCCAGGCACTTTTTTGGCGCGTGTGACCATGCTGCCGGGGTCAGAGCCGTGGTTGGGCTCGGTCAGGCCAAAGCAGCCTATCCACTCACCCGTGGCCAGCTTGGGCAGGTATTTCTGTTTGGTGGCCTCGTTGCCAAACTCGTTGATAGGCACCATCACCAGCGAGGACTGCACACTCATCATGGAGCGGTAGCCGGAGTCGACCCGCTCGACCTCGCGCGCGGCCAGGCCATAACAGACGTAGTTCAGGCCGGCGCCGCCATAGGCCTCGGGGATGGTGCTGCCGAGCAGGCCCAGCGCGCCCATCTCGCGAAAAATCGCGGTGTCGGTTTTTTCGTGGCGAAAGGCTTCGAGCACGCGCGGCGCCAGTTGCTCTTGCGAGTAGGCGTGGGCGGCGTCGCGCACCATGCGTTCGTCGTCGCTGAGCTGCTGGTCCAGCAGCAAGGGGTCGGCCCAGTGGAAGCTGGCTTTTTTATGGGAAGTGCTCATGTCGGTCTCCGGTAGGGGGTGAATGCGCTGTGTGTGCGAAAATCGCAACTCAGGCATGGGGTGAATCAAGGGTATGCCAGAGCATACGACGAGCCGCGTGTCTGCGGCAAGCCATTATTTGGAACAGAACTGTGCCGAAACAGAACTCCGAGAGGCCGTATTGACCATGCGACGCAGTATTCCTTCTACCACCGCGCTGGCGCTGTTTGAGGCGGCTGCGCGGCACCAGAGTTTTACCCAGGCCGCGCAGGAGCATTCGGTCACACAAAGTGCGGTGTGCCGGCAGATAGCGGGTCTGGAGGATTTTCTGCAGGTCAAGCTGTTCAGGCGCAGCAAACGCGGCGTGCTTCTGACTGAAGCGGGCGCCAACTACGCCCGCAGTGTGCGCGCCCGGCTCGACGACGTCGAGCGCGACACACTGGCCCTGATGGCCAGGGGCGGCGCGGGCGGTGCGCTGGAGCTCGGTGTGGTGCCGACCTTTGCCGCCAAATGGCTGCTTCCCCGGCTGGATGATTTTTATCGCCGCTACCCCGGCATATCGGTTCATCTGTCGTCGCGCACCCGGCCGTTTTTGTTTGCAGACACGGCGCTGGACGCCGCGATTTGTGCCGGCGAGGCTGGCTGGCCGGGCACAGACTCCTGCTTTTTGATGGACGAACCGCTGGTAGCGGTCGGTAGCCCGGCGCTGGTAAAAACCAGGCGTACGCTGAAAGCCGCTGACCTGGTGCAGCTGCCTTTGCTGCAGATGAGCACCCGCCCCTACGCGTGGCGACAGTGGTTTGAATCGCTGGGCTTGAGCGTTGCCAACGACCTGGCAGGCGCCCGCATGGAGCTGTTTTCCATGACCACGGAAGCGGCCATCCACGGCCAGGGGCTGGCGCTTATCCCGCGCTTCCTGATTGAAGAAGAGCTGCAGCAGGGCCGGTTGGTGCCACTGATCGAACACCCCTTCATCAGCGACCGGCGTTATTACTTCATCTATCCGGAGCAGAAGTCCGACAACTCGGTGCTGGCGCTGTTTCGCGGCTGGCTGGAGGAAGAAGCAAGCCGTTACCGCAGTCAGTCGCCCGGCGCCTGACAGATCGAGTCATCGGTGCCGCAGGGCCCAACCAGGCATCAAGGCAAAGTTTTGGACCAAATCGGCCTCCAACTCTTATCGGGTATGCGTAAGCAGCTCCTGAATAGATAGCAAATTGTTCAACCCAGCAATGTGAGACGATTGCCCCCATGCAAGATTTCTGGCCTTCCAGCGGCTTTAAGCAGCTTCAACGCAACCCACGCGGCTGGCTACAGCCCACCGACGATTACCTGCGCCTTTTCCTGCAGCGCCCCGAGCTGGCGCTACTGCCTGAGTCCTGCGCGGCCGAGCAGGCCTTGCACGCCGCCCTGATCGCCACGCCGATGCGGCCCGTGCCCGAGGCCGAGCTACGGGCGTTACAGGACGCGGACGCACGCGACAGTTACAGCCTGTTTCTGCGCTTTCGCGATGGCCTGCTGGACGCCGGCACGCTGGAGGCGTATTACCTAAGCCTGTTCCGGAGCGGCAGCATCGACATCCCGCCGCTGTTCATTGACCTGCTGGCCCAGGCCATAGTGCGCAACGTGCTTGACGAGGCCACCGATGTTTATGAAGTGCGCGCCGCCGAGATGTTGTTCCGCCCGCAGCGCATCTCGACCCAGGACGGGCAGGTGCTGGCCGGCGACCGGGACCGGCTGGACATGCTCAACGACACCGGCGGCCTCGGCGACTTCGGGCGTTTTCTGGCAGAGGCAAAAGCCCCGCTACGCAGCATAGACATGCAGGTACTGACCGACGGCAACGCGCCCGATTACTGGCAGGCCAGTGAGCGCCACAATTTCCTGCTGGATCTGACGCACGAAATCAACAACGACCTGAGCCACGGCCTGGTGTTCACCATGACACGGGCGCGCTCGGGCCTGACAGCGCTGGCCCGGGTGCTGGAGAAGTGGGTGCAGCACTTCCTGGGCGTGGCGGTCACCATCCGGCCTCTGCAGAAAATTGACGACACCGCCTGGCGCTGGCATGTGGGGCTGGATGCGGAGGCCACGGCCCTGCTCAATGACCTGTACGAAGGCCGGCCGGTCGAGCCCGAGCGCACGGCGCGCCTGCTGAGCCTGTTCCGGCTGGATTTTTCCAACCCGCAGGAGATGCGCACCGATGTCGCAGGCAAACCGGTGTACCTGGGCCTGATGATGAACGCCGGGCAAGTGCTCAAGCTCAAGCCCCAAAACCTGCTGCTGAACCTGCCTTTGCCTGGCTCGATGTAGGGCTGCGAGGTCGGGCGCTACGAGCCCCGGGCGGGCGCTGCGCGCTGTGGCTTAAAATGACGGGTTGTGCCAATTTAATCCGGAGTTTTTCCATGCCCAAGAAAATCAGAGTCGAAGCCGACATTTGCGCCCCAAAACCAGTGCCAGCCGCAGGCATGACCCGTACCGCCGGCCGTGGCCAGAAGATCAGCCTCGAGCGCGGTAGCTGGACCCGCAGCAAAAAGAACCCCGGCAAGCGCCCGCACAAAGGCGGTTGATTGGCCGCTGACCAGGGCCCGGTTCTGCCGGGGACTGGTTTTTACCCTGTCGGGTTCGGATCACCTGTTGAGGTGATCAAAATTGGCGCTTAGCCCTTATGGGACAAGCGCAAGAAGCTATCAATAGAATAGCAAATTGCGCAAGCGATGGGCCCTTCACTGGCCCGCGATCCGGCCCCCACTCACATATTGCGCCGGTACTGCCCGCCGACTTCAAACA
Organism: Polaromonas sp.; assembly: GCF_030680935.1. Taxonomy (GTDB): domain Bacteria; phylum Pseudomonadota; class Gammaproteobacteria; order Burkholderiales; family Burkholderiaceae_C; genus Polaromonas. The sequence goes on from NZ_JAUXUP010000038.1 coordinate 85,443, forward strand.
GCGCGTGGGTGATCTGCCCCAGTGAGCAGACGCGCACCGCGTCCATCAGCACTTCAAACACGTTGGCGTTGGCAATCACCGCCTGCTGCAGGCGTTTGAGCATGGCGGGTGACGCTGCGGCATGCAGGGCATGGAAGGCCTCCAGACGCTGCAGCTGGCTCTGCTTTTCCTCGTCGGTGGAGCGTGCCAGTTCAAGCTTGTCCTGAACCGCGTCGCCGTCCGGGTTGCGGAAGGTATTGACGCCGATGATGGGCAGCTCGCCCGTGTGTTTGAGCATTTCGTAATGCATGGACTCGTCCTGGATGCGGCCGCGCTGGTAGCCGGTTTCCATGGCACCCAACACGCCGCCGCGCTCGGCAATGCGCTCGAACTCGCTCAGGACTGCTTCTTCCAGCAGCTCGGTCAGCTCTTCAATGATGAAGGCGCCCTGTGAGGGGTTTTCGTTTTTTGCCAGGCCCCACTCGCGGTTGATGATGAGCTGGATCGCCATCGCGCGGCGCACCGACTCTTCGGTCGGCGTGGTGATGGCCTCGTCGAACGCATTGGTGTGCAGCGAGTTGCAGTTGTCGTAAATCGCAATCAGCGCCTGCAGTGTGGTGCGGATGTCGTTGAACTGGATCTCTTGCGCATGCAGGCTGCGGCCCGAGGTCTGGATGTGGTACTTCAGCTTCTGGCTGCGTTCGTTGGCGCCGTATTTTTCTTTCATGGCCACGGCCCAGATGCGGCGCGCGACGCGGCCCATCACGGTGTATTCCGGGTCCATGCCGTTGCTGAAGAAAAAACTCAAATTCGGTGCGAAGTCGTCGATGTGCATGCCACGCGCCAGGTAGGCCTCAACAAAGGTGAAGCCGTTCGACAGCGTGAATGCCAGCTGGCTGATCGGGTTGGCCCCAGCTTCGGCAATGTGGTAACCGCTGATGGAGACGCTGTAGAAGTTGCGCACCCGGTTGTGCACAAAATACTGGGCGATGTCACCCATGACTTTCAGGCTGAACTCGGTCGAGAAGATGCAGGTGTTCTGGCCCTGGTCTTCTTTCAAAATGTCGGCCTGCACCGTGCCGCGCACGTTTTCCTGAACCCATTCGCGGATTTTTTCGACCTCTGTGGCCGTCGGTTCGCGCTGGTTGTCGGTCCTGAATTTTTCCAGATTCTGGTCGATGGCGGTGTTCATGAACATCGCCAGAATGGTCGGTGCCGGGCCGTTGATGGTCATGCTGACAGAGGTGCTGGGGCTGCACAGGTCAAACCCGTCGTACAGCACCTTCATGTCGTCGAGCGTGGCAATCGACACGCCACTGTTGCCCACCTTGCCGTAGATGTCGGGCCGCAGGTCGGGGTCATTGCCATACAGCGTGACCGAATCAAAAGCCGTACTCAGGCGCTTGGCGGCCATGCCCTGGCTCAGCAGCTTGAAGCGTGTATTGGTGCGAAACGCGTCGCCTTCGCCGGCAAACATGCGGGTTGGGTCTTCCCCTTCGCGCTTGAAGGCAAAGGTGCCGGCAGTGTAGGGGTAGCTGCCCGGCACGTTGTCCAGCATCAGCCATTTGAGGATTTCACCGTGGTCTTCGTACTGCGGCAGCGCGACCTTGCGGATAGGTGTGCCCGAGAGTGACTTGGTGACCAGCGCGGTGCGGATTTCCTTGTCCCGGATTTTCACCACGTATTCTTCACCGGCGTAGGCCTGCTGCATGTCGGGCCACTGGCCCAGCAGTTGGCGCGCATCGCCGTCCATGCGGGCCTTGCGCTTGCCTGCCAGATCCAGCGCGGCTTCGGCCGCCGGGGCGCGCTCCGGCTTGTCCACCTTGAGCATGGCGGCGGCGGCCTGGAGTTGCTGCACCTCGCGCGCCAGCTGGGCCTGGGCGTGGGCTCGTTTTTTGTAGCCGCGCACCGTGTCGCTGATTTCGGCCAGGTAACGGGTGCGGGCGGCAGGCACCACCGGTGTCTGGTTCGTGCTGTGGCGCACATCGACCGTGGGGAGCGTGCCTTCGGATAGCGCCAGTCCCAGCGCTGCCAGGCGCGGTTTCAGCGCCTGATACAGCGCGGTCACCCCGTCGTCGTTAAAACGTGCGGCCATGGTGCCAAACACCGGCATCTTGCCGGGCGCGGTGCTCCAGGCCTCCTTGTTGCGCTGCACCTGTTTGGCCACATCGCGCAATGCGTCCAGCGAGCCCTTGCGGTCAAACTTGTTGATCGCGACAAACTCGGCAAAGTCCAGCATGTCGATTTTCTCTAACTGACTGGCGGCGCCAAACTCTGGTGTCATCACATACATGGGCACATCCACATGCGGCACGATGGCGGCGTCCCCCTGGCCTATGCCCGAGGTCTCGACCACGATCAGGTCAAAGCCCGCGACCTTGCAGGCGGCGATCACCTCGGGCAGCGCCTTGCTGATTTCGCTGCCGAATTCGCGTGTGGCGAGTGAACGCATGAAAACACGTTGACCCCGTGACCAGGGACTGATGGCGTTCATGCGAATCCTGTCGCCGAGCAGGGCGCCGCCGCTCTTGCGGCGTGAGGGGTCAATGCTGATGACGGCCACGCGGAGCTGGTCGTTCTGGTCCAGCCGCAGGCGGCGTATCAGCTCGTCGGTGAGCGACGACTTGCCGGCGCCGCCGGTGCCGGTGATACCCAGAACCGGTATCTTTTTGATAGCGGCTTGCGCACGCAGTGCCTCGACCAACACCGGACTGGCTTTACCATTTTCGAGGGCAGTCATGAGCTGCGCCAAGGCGCGCCAGGCCATCTCGCCATGGCCTTCGATGGCGTGAATGTCTTTGGGCGCAAAGCCGGTCAGGTCCTTGTCGCAACGCATGACCATCTCGCCAATCATGCCGCCCAGTCCCATCTTCTGGCCATCCTCGGGGCTGTAGATGCGGGCCACACCGTAGGCATGCAGCTCACGGATTTCGGGCGGCACAATCACGCCGCCGCCGCCGCCAAACACCTGGATGTGTTCGCCACCCCGGCTTTTCAGCAGATCGACCATGTACTTGAAATACTCGACATGCCCGCCCTGGTAGGAGCTGATGGCAATGCCCTGCGCGTCTTCCTGCAGGGCCGCCGTCACAACTTCATCAACGCTGCGGTTGTGGCCCAGGTGAATCACCTCGGCGCCCATGCCCTGCAAAATGCGCCGCATGATGTTGATGGCCGCATCGTGCCCGTCAAACAGGCTGGCGGCGGTGACAAAACGCACTTTGTGTGTGGGGCGGTAGCTGGCAAGGGCCTTGTAGTCGGCGGACAGGTCGGTCATGGCGGTCTTTCTCGGTTTTTTCAGACGATCACGAGGCCCTTGAGCCCGGGGTCGCTGGGGGGGTAACGCAGTTTGAGCTTTGTCAGGGTGTCGCGCACCACGGTGGCAATCATCAGATTACGGTGTGTCTTGGAATTGGCGGGCACGATGGTCCAGGGGGCGCAGGGCGTACTGGTGGCGCGCAGCAAGTCCTCATACGCCTTCTGGTAGTCGGCCCATTGTTTGCGGACAGTCAGGTCGCCCATGCTGAACTTCCAGTGTTTGGTGGGGTCATCGACGCGTTCCTGCAGGCGTTCGCGCTGCTCGTCAAAACCGATGTGCAGCATGAACTTCAGGATCACTGTGCCGGTGTCGCTGAGCAGGCGTTCGAAGTCATTGATGTGCTGGTAGCGCTGCCGGGTTTGCTCGGGCGTGATCCACTGGTTGACCACCGGAACCAGCACATCTTCGTAGTGGCTGCGGTTGAAAACCATGGTCTCACCAGCGCCTGGCATGACTTTGTGGATGCGCCAGAGGTAGTCGTGGGCGCGTTCTTCCTCGCTGGGGGCTTTCCAGCCCAGGGTGTGTACGCCAAGCGGGCTGGTGCGGCTGAACACACTGCGCACCGTGCCGTCTTTGCCCGACGTGTCGGTGCCTTGCAGCAGCACCAGCAGTTTGAAGCGCCGGTCGGCGTAAAACATGTCCTGTAACGTGTCGAGTTCCAGTGCCAGCGCGTCTACCGCCGCCTTGTCGCTGTCCTTGTCGCCAGACGACCAGGGTTTGGCGGCGGGATCCAGCCGGGCCAGGGAAAACCTGGAAGCGCTTTTCCCCAAAGGGGGTTGCCAGTCGGCAAGCACCGGGTCGGAGGAACTCTTTTTCGCCATGTTTTCTCCTGCAGGCTACAGACCGCTGATTGACGTTTACGTAAACGTCAATCTTACCGGGTTTCCGTAAAAAAGGGCGCTTGCGCGCCCTTTTTCAGGATGGGCCGGAGTCGACCTATTTGTACAGCAGTTGCGGCAACCACAGCCCAATGGCTGGAAACTGGTAGAGCAACACAATCGCCAGAATCTGAATGCCCATAAAAGGCAGCATGCCCAGGAAAATCTGGTTCAAGGTGACATGTTTCGGTGCCACGCCTTTCAGGTAGAAGGCGGCCATGGCCACCGGTGGGCTCAGGAAAGCCGTTTGCAAATTCAGCGCCACCAGCAGGCCGAAAAACAGCGGGTCGACCCCGAAGTTGTCGAGCAGCGGGATGAAGATGGGCATGAAGATCACGATGATTTCGGTCCATTCCAGCGGCCAGCCCAGGATGAAAATAATCGCCTGGCTCAACACCAGAAACTGGGTCTTGCTCAGGTTCATGCTGAGCACCCAGGTCTCCACCAGTTCCTGGCCGCCCAGCAGTGCAAAGGCCGCCGAGAAAATGGCCGAACCAACGAACAGCCAGCACACCATGGCGGAGGTCTTGGCAGTCAGAAAAACCGACTCCTGAAGCACCGAGAGTGTCAGGCGTTTGTAGGCGATGGCCAGAACAAATCCACCCAACGCACCCATGGCTGCTGCTTCCGTCGGTGTAGCCAGCCCCATCACGATGGACCCGAGCACCGAAATAATGAGAATCATCAGCGGGAAAAACGAGGTCAGGAGCATCTTGAAGATTTCCAGCCGCGCAAAACTCAGGAAAAGATAGAAGAGGGTGACCAGCGCGCCGAGAATGGCAAAACAGACCCACCACCAGGTGGGCGCGTCGCGTGTAGTCGCGCCAGTGGGTGTCTTGTCGGTGCTGGCTTTAGCAGTGGCAGCGGCGGGAGGTTCGGCCACACTGGCTGCCACCGGCGCGGCCGGCGCTTCTGCGCCTGGAGGCTCCTTGACATCGCCTGACGGAGGTTCTTGCAGGCCGCCCTCGGCCACCGGCTCTTTCAGGGCATTTTCCTGGGGTGGTTCCTGCAGGCCGCCGGCATAAGCCGCCGGGGTGGCTGAAGCGCTGGACGCGCCAATCTGCTGGATGTCATACACCGCTTCGGCTTCGACCGTCGTGACCGCCCGGTAGCTCGTGACGAGCACCAGCAGAAAGAGCAGGCCCGGCACGACCACAATCGTCAACTGCCGCAGGATATGACCCAGTGGCACGTCGACATTGCGCTTTCCCTTCAGTGCGCTGAAGAGTCCCGTCAGCGCGTATTTGTCCGTGCCAGTGGTCAGTTGCTGCGTCAATGGGGGCAGGGTCACCGCGCGGTCTGCGGCCGACAGCGGAGGCGCCCACTGCGGCTTGAGTTTGGCGACCAGAATCACGTACAGTATGTACAGGCCGGTCAGCATCAAGCCCGGAAAGAATGCACCGGCGTAAAGCTGCACGACCGACACACCGGCGGTGGCGCCGTACACGATCAGCAGCACGGAAGGTGGAATCAGGATACCCAGGCAGCCGCCCGCCGTGATGGAGCCTGCAGCAAGCGGCACGCTATAACCGGCGCGCAGCATGGCTGGCAGTGCCAGCAGGCCCATCAGCGTGACCACAGCTCCCACGATACCGGTGGCTGTCGCAAAGATCGCGCAAGTCACCAGCGTGGCCACAGCCAGCGAACCGGGAACCCTGGCCAACGCCAGGTGCAGACTCTTGAAGAGCTTTTCGATCAGGTTGGCCCGTTCGACCAGGTAGCCCATGAAGACGAACAGCGGTATCGCGATCAACACGTCGCTGGACATGGTCTTGAAGGCGGCCTGGACCATCATGTCCAGCGTTTTTGTGCTGTTCCTGTCATAGGCCAGCCAGGTGAAGATCATGCCCATGCCCATCAGCGTGAAAGCCGTCGGAAAACCCAGCATGATGGCCGTCACCACCAGGCCCAACATCAGCAGGCCCAAGTGCCCGTTGGTGACTTTCTCAACGCTCAGAAGCAGTGCAGCGAGGCCAATGACCACCAGCGCCATGAAGGACAGGCCGAACCAGAGTTCCTTGCGGATCTTCATTTTTGGTTCCCCTTCAGGGCCAGGTCGCGCTCCAGCGCGGCCATGTCTTCGTCTTTCACGTGCACCATCTCCTTGAGTTTTTCCACGTCTACTTCCTCCACATCGCCCTCGCGCGCCGGCCAGGCGCCGGTCTGTATGCACTGGATACAGCGGATGATTTCCACGATGCCCTGTAGCAGCAGCACAAAACCCGACACCGGGATGACGAACTTGAAGGGGTACACCGGAATCGGGTCGGCGTTGAAGGTCTGCTCGCGGATCGCCAGCGATTCATTGGCGTAGGTCCAACCGGCCCATGTCAGGGCAATCACGCCCGGCAGGAAGAAGATGATGTAAAGCGTCAGATCCACAATCGCCTGCGTGCGTGGCTGGAGGAAGCCATACAGCACGTCACCGCGCACATGGCCGTTCTTGCTCAAGGTGTAGGCGCCGGCCATCATGAACAACAGGCCATAGAGCATGATTTGTGCATCCAGTACCCAGGCATGGGGCCGGTTGAGCACATAGCGGCTGAACACTTCCCAGCTGATCAGCAGGGTCAACAGGACCACGCTCCAGGCGCAGGTCTTGCCGATCCAGGTGGAAAAGCGGTCCACCGCCAGTAAAAACGATTGCATTGCAACTCCTTGCGCCGCCCAGCGGTCCCAGAAAAAAACAAAAAGGGCACCCTCAGGTGCCCCTCTGAGGCCGTGGCCCAGCTCAGGCTTTTTTGCCCTTGCCAAAGTAATGGTTATAGGCCATCTTGAAGTCCACGGTGTAGTCGTTGTGCCACTGGCCCGCGCGTGCGGCAAAGGCTTTTTGCGAGTCGAGCACCTTCTGGAACAGTGCGTTCTCTCCGCCCTTCTTGACCATGATCTTGTCCCAGGACGCAAGCTGGGCGCGCAGGATCGCGTCGGGCGTCTTGTAGAACTTGACACCAGCCTTTTTGAGCTCGATGTAGTCTTGTGAGTTGCGCTCGATGGCCTTCCAGCTCATATCAGCGCTGGCAGCCTGAACGGCGTAGTCGATGATGGACTTGAGTTCGGCAGGCAGGGCGTTGAGCTTGCCTTTGTTGAACAGAATCTCGAACTGCTCGCCGCTCTGGTGGAAGCTCTGCAGCATGCAGTTCTTGACCACGTCGGGGAAGCCCAGCAACCTGTCCGAAGAAGCGTTGTTGAACTCGGCGCCATCGATCAGGCCACGGTCCAGCGCCGGCACGATTTCGCCACCGGGCAGCGGGTTCACGGCCGCGCCCATGTCGGTATACATGTCAACGGCCAGACCCACGGTACGGAACTTGATGCCCTTGATGTCTTCGACCTTGGAAATGGGTTTCTTGAACCAGCCGAACGGCTGGGTCGGCATGGGGCCATACAGGTAGGACACCACGTCCATGTTGATCGATTTGTAGATCTCTTCCAGCAGGGCCTTGCCGCCGCCATAGTTGTGCCAGGCCAGCAGCATGTTGGGGTCCATGCCAAAGGACGGACCGGAACCCCACAGCGCAAGCGCTGAATTCTTGCCGTAGTGGTAAGCCACCACGCCGTGGCCGCCGTCGAGCGTGCCCTTGTTGACGGCTTCAAGCAGCTGGAAAGCAGGAACAACAGCGCCCGCAGGCAGCACTTCGATCTTGAGCTTGCCGCTGGCCATGTCATTTACTTTTTTGGCGAAGTCGCTGGCGTACTCATGGAAAATGTCTTTGGATGGCCAAGTGCTTTGAAAGCGCAAGGAGGTGGTGGTCTGCGCGGTGGCCAGCATCGGTGCCGACATCGCGCCGGCACCGGCTGCGACGGCGGCGCCTTTGAGCAGGCTGCGGCGGCGAGGGGTTTTGAGATCGGTCATGACTTGTCTCCAGTTGTGAAAAAACGTTAGCAAGCTATCTTTCGCTATTGAGGCCGGGTTCGAAAGAGGGTTTTTACCGAGGGCTTGGCTGCGATTGCCTCTAATTGGGGTGAAAGTGTTTATCAGGGGGTGCATGCCCGGCAGGCTGCCAGTCTCTCGGCACCTCGGGATCGGCCCCCTGTAGTGGGTGAAAGAAATGTTGCGTTCCCAAGCCCTGATCTGGCAGCCTTCCGGGGCGCAGGTGTTACGGTTGTTCTCCATCCGACAGGAGTTTTTTGCATGAACAGTCCTTCCCTGCCAGCTTCCATCACCATTTCCGCCGCGTCAGGCGCAGGCGCCGAAAACAGTCCCGAGCAAGTTCAACCAGCCCAGGGTTATGCAGGTGATGTATCGCCGCAGCTGGCGTACCTGTGGTGGCAATCAGGGCAGGCCGTGCTGGTAGACGTACGCAGTGACGCAGAGCGTGAATGGGTCGGCTTTGTACCCGGCGCTGCCGCAGTCGCCTGGAAGCAGTGGCCGGGCATGGCCATGAACCCCGGGTTTGATGCGGCACTGCACGCCGCAGTCCCACCAGGCATGAAAGCTGTGCTCCTGTGCCGTAGCGGCGTGCGCTCCATCGCCGCTGCCAAAAGAGCCACGGAGCTCGGGCTGGAGGCCTACAACATTCTGGAAGGGTTTGAGGGAAATCCCGACGCGGATGGCCATCGCGGCAACGTGGGCGGCTGGCGCAAGCTGGGGCTGCCCTGGAAGCAGACTTAGAGCCCCCACGCTTGTCGCTTCGCGTACTGCGCTGCCCCCCGAGGGGGCGCTGCGCCTGCGGCCCGGCGAAGCCGGTTCCGCGGCCCCGGCTGGTAGAAGATATCCGCCTCGCATAGAAGCGCCATGGGACAGCCGGCTCCGGTTCACATAAACTGGCTTCATGAACAACGAAAGTCTGCTCCAGCGCATTGAATCCAAACGCGCCGAGCTGGTGGCGCTGACGCAGGCGCTGGTGCGCATACCCACCGTCAATCCGCCAGGTGATGCCTACGAGGCCTGCGCACACCTGCTGGGCGAGCGCTTGAAAAAACGCGGCTTTGCCGTTGAGTACATTCGCGCGGAAGGTGCGCCCGGTGACCGTAACTCGCATCCGCGCGTCAACGTCGTCGCGCGTTACGAAGGAAAATCCGCTGGTGAATGTGTGCACTTCAACAGCCACATTGACGTGGTTGAAGCCGGCCCCGGCTGGACCACCGACCCTTTCGGCGCCGAAGTGAAAAACGGCCGGATCTACGGCCGCGGCACCTGCGACATGAAAGGCGGTCTGGCGTCCAGCGTGATTGCCTGCGAGGCCATTCTGGAGGAGGGGCTGGATTTTCCGGGTGCGCTGGAAATATCCGGTACGGTTGATGAAGAGTCGGGCGGTTTCGCCGGTGTGGGGTATCTGGCCGAGCGCGGCTACTTCAGCCGGCCACGTGTCCACCACGTCATCATTCCCGAACCGCTGGGCGTGGACCGCATTTGCCTGGGCCATCGCGGCGTGTGGTGGGGAGAGGTCGAGACCCTGGGGCGGATTGCCCACGGCTCCATGCCTTTCCTCGGCGACAGCGCGATCAACCACATGGGCGCGTTCATCCATTTACTGGAAACGCAGCTGCAGCCGCGCCTGTCAACGCGCCACACCGCTGAGCCCGTGGAGCCGCCTGGTGCGCGCGTCAGTACCCTCAATATCAACAGCATTCATGGCGGCCAGGTCGAGCAGATTTTTTCGCTGGACGCGTTGAGTCGGCCGACGGGGGATCTGCCCGCGCCCGTGGTGTCGCATTCCTGCCGCGCGGTGCTGGACCGCCGCTTTATTGCAGAGGAAAACCTGGCAGCGGTCAAAGCTGAAATTGTGGCGATGCTCGAAGAGCTCAAGCGCAGTCGGCCCGGCTTTGACTACGGTATCCGGGACATCATGAGTTTTGTGCCCACCGCGACTCCGAAGGATGCGCCGGTGGTATTGGCCACCGCTCGCGCCATTGCCAGAGTGTTGGGGCGCGAAGCGAGCTACATCTCCAGCCCCGGCACTTACGATCAGAAACACATTGTGCGTACCGGCAAACTTGACGCCTGCATAGCCTATGGCCCCGGGATTCTGGATCTGGCGCACCAGCCGGATGAATATGTGGGCATTCAGGAACTGGTGGACAGCGCCAAAATCATGGCACTTGCGGCCTTAAGTCTTACCCCAGGAAGCGCGGCTGTCCGGGCTTGAGCCCCAACTTCAGTAAAACCGTCTTTTTAGAGCCGACCCCCCTGTCAATATTGACAGGGGGGTCGGCTTAAATTTTTGGAAAATCAATTTCAATGGTGTTACTTTTTAACAAGGCCACACCATGCAAACTTCTTTTCTGGATCAACCCGTCGCTCAGTTGGTCCCATTGCCCGTGGTCGAACCCGGGCTTTCCCTGCAACTTCAAAGGCGAATTGCCCGCGAATTCACCCCGCGGTGGGAGCAGCAATGGGGCGGAAAATTTGTTCTTCATGGACGTGTTGTCGGCTCCGAGGCTGTCCGGCTCGATGGCAATGACTATCTCGCTGTCACCGGGCATCAGGACATCGTCGAAGCGCAGATCGCCGCCTTGCGCCAGAACAATGAGGCGGTGGTGCAGTCGGGCGTTTTCCTGCTTGGAGACCATCCCGCCCACGCGTTTGAAAGCGCGGTGGCGCAATGGATTGGCAAGGAAGACGGCTACCTGTGCCAGTCCGGCTACGCCGCCAACATGGGCCTGCTGCAAATCATCGCCGACGAACAGACACCGGTGTACCTTGACGGTCTGGCTCACATGTCGCTTTGGGAGGGCGCACGCGCTGCCAAAGCCCCCGCCTATGCTTTTCGCCACAACGATCCTGAGCATCTGGAGCGGCAGCTCCAGACGCATGGGCCGGGCGTGGTGGTGGTCGATTCGGTCTACAGCACGACCGGAGCGCTGTGCCCCCTGCGCGAAATACTCGATGTGGTCGAGCGCTACAACAGCATGATTGTTGTCGACGAGTCCCATTCCCTGGGGACTCACGGCCCGAAGGGCGCCGGCCTGTGCGCGGAGCTGGGCGTGACGCAGCGTGTGCACTTCATCACTGCCAGTCTGGCCAAGGCTTTTGCGGGTCGGGCCGGCTTTTTCAGCGCACCGGCCAGCATGCGTTACTACACCCTGATATCTAGCTTCCCCAATATTTTCAGCTCATCCCTCTTGCCTCACGAAATTGCGGGGCTGGCTGCTACCCTCGGCGTCATTCAGCGCAGCGACGAGGCCCGGTCCAAACTGCATGCCAATACACGGCGCTTGCGTGAAAGTCTGGCAGATGCCGGTTTTCCGATTCATCAGGGCACCGAGCAGATCATCGCCCTGGAGGCCGGGCAGGAGTCGGCGGCCATGGTGTTGCGCGATGAGCTCGAGTCGCGCAATGTGGTGGGCTCGATATTCTGTGCGCCGGCTACCAGCCGGAATCGCGCGATGGTGCGGCTGACGCTCAATTCAGCGTTGACTGAGTCAGAACTGGGCCATGTCGAGCGCGTGGCACGCGAAGTGGCAGCTTGCGTCAAGCCCTGGGAGTGGCCGATCGCCAAACGCGCCCGGGCTGTAGACAAGTCCAGCCACTAGTCCTGAACCGAACGCGGCCCCTGTGCCTTGAGCCACCCGTCGTAGCTTGCAAAGGAGTGATGTGAGCCAGGGCTCACGGGAAACAAGGCGGCGAGAACGGAGCCATCCTGCCCGATGGAAAACGCAGGATCGAGCCGAGGCTTGTCCGACTGCCCAAGGGCCTGTTGCAGCTCCAGGTCAATCAGGCAGCGGCCGGCGCGGATGTCAGCGGCCTTGGCGGCATCCACCCCCTGGGATTGGGCAAGTTCTGCCAGGTCAGCCAGGCCGGCGGCGGTTTCGAGCTGAAGCCAGCTCACCGCGCCACCGGCGCTCATCCCCAGCACCCCGAACGGCTGACCAATCACGACGTGTTCCACCCAATGGGTGAGGGCCAGGCTGGCGAGCTGACGGGCCACTGAAGGCACCTGCAGCAGGGCATGTTGCGGTTGCGTCAAGGACGCCCGCCATGTCAGGGAGTGCTTGATCTGCGGCTGATCCAGCATGCGCTGAACCACGGCGATCAAGTGCTGGGAAATGTCGGGCGTTTGTTTGGCAATGAACTGATCGATCAGCCCGCGGTTGAATGCGCTCACAGCGACATGCTCATCGGCCTGCCCAGTCAGCAACACACGGCCGCCCGGCCAGTCCGTCAGTTCGCCGAGCGCCTGCAGGCCGTCCATGCCCGGCATCGCGTAGTCGAAGACGCAGACCTGGGTCAATGCAAAACGGTCGGTGTGGGCCGCCCAGTAGTCCAGTATTTGCGGAATAAGCGCTCGTCCGCCACGCCATTTGTCAATCATCTCCTGCTGGACCCAGAGGTCGGCCTCCCATTGAGGAGGCTCCTGTTGGAGCTGGTTGATGCAGTTTTGCGGGCGCAGAAAAAATCTGGCGTGCCAATGACGCGGCAAAACCAGTGCCAGCATTTCAAGATAGGCAGGATCGTCGTCCAGGAAAACGACTGCGCCGGGGCGACGAAAGAGAGGAAAACTCATGACAGGCTCATTGCGGGTTCAGGCCAGAATCGGCAATTCAATGATGAACATGGCACCCCGACCCGGCTCGGACTTGACCCGAATGGTCCCGTGCGCACTGTGCACCACCTGGCGGCAAAAGGCCAGTCCCAGGCCGTGTCCGGTGCCGCGGTCTGTGGAGAAAAAGGGTTCAAAAATCTGCGCCTGCAACTCATGGGCGATGCCTGCTCCCTGATCCGTGATGACGATACGGCCCCAACCGCCCAGCACACCAACATCAATGCGCAAGTCGCCAGGGTGCGGGGCAGAGCTGCTTGCGGCGAGCGTATGAAACGCGTTTTTCATCAGGTTGTTGATGACTTGTGCAAACAGACGGTAGGACGACTGGAAGACAAAGTCCTTGCGCAAGACAAGCTCCACACTGTCTTTTTCCTTCGAATTCCGATAGGGGTAGTCCTTGACCACATTGCGCAGCAGGGCCGATGCGGTGACGTTCTCCCGGTGGGTCGGCAGACGTTGCAGTCCGGCATTGACGATCTGTGTGTCGATGTGCTGGTTCATGCTGCGAACCATGCTGTGCAGTCGTATGACCAGCTGCTCCAGTCGCTGCTGCCCGCCAGGCTCGTGAACGGACTGGCTTTCGTTGCGCACGGCGTCGCCGATGAGAGACATGGTGGCCAGCGGTGTGCGCAATTCGTGGGCCATGATGCCCATGGTGGTGAGCGTGTGGGTGAGCTGCTCACGCCTGAGGTTCGCCGACGACAGGCCCAGCAGTATGCCCATGCTGACACAAAAAGCCAGCACCATCATGTCGGTGAGCTGCGCTGTGACCGACATGGGCGGCGCAATCGGACCCCACAGTACAAAGGCCCCGTGCGCGAGCAACGCCGCCACCGCCAGGCCGACAGTGGCGATACGCCAGTCGGTGACGAAGTAGTAAATAAGGATCATGGCGGCCATGCTGGACAACCAGGCCGAACCCCCACCATTGCAGAGGTACATGTAGCTGAACAAAAACGGCAACTCGAACCAGATGACGCCGGTAAACACCTGCCCCGCCAGCCGGCTCGACGGCTCGCCGCTGATGCGCGAATAGATCAGAAGCAGTCCCAAGGAACCGGTGAACAGACGCAGGCCCAGGTTTTCGTAGGGCTGGGGAAGCCAGACCGCCCAGACAAACCAGAAAAGCGGATGGCCGACCAGCGTGAAGAGTCCCAGGCCCTTGACCCTGAGCGGCGTCGGATGCAGGACCGGCAGCAGGGGCGCGGTGATGATTTCTTCCTTCAACCAGCGCAGCGTCCGGTTCCATGAGGACCCACGGGACGCCGGGATTTTGCTGCGGCTGGAAGCATCGGCGGTGATGGGGCTGGAGGACACGATGTGTTGTGGGGTCCGAAGAATGGATGGTCGGTCAATTGTCTTTGTTTTTGCCCGAATGCGGCTGATTCATATACCTGTCAATTTTCGCGTCGTGCATGCAGAGTCAGGGAGGGGCACATCCGGGGCTTGCGTTGGTTTTCGGTCTCTCGACCCTCGCCTGGGCGAGCGAGGGTGCGGCAATCGGCTTGACGGGTGCAAAATGCAAGCCTGTTTGCCAGCAGCAACGGTTCCCCACGGGACTTCACGATGCGGGGATGCTGCATCCCGGTGGGAGACCGCGCCTGATTGCTCGCTGTGTCCGGCATTTTCGAAAGTCATGAATAAATTCTTGAACAAATCGCAAAAGATTGTTACCCGGTCAGCGGGCAGTCGACCATGAGGTCTCCTGTCAACTTTGACAGTGTTGCACTCGACAGCATGCTGGGCGACTGGATTTCAGCCCTTCAGGAGTTTTCAGTGGAGGCAGTGGTGGTGCTGGGCCCTGAACCGTTTGGAGACCGTTCCGAGCGCATCGTGGCGGCGGTCCATCCGCCCCGCTTGCTGGAAGCGGCGGTGGCGTTGGCCCAGAGCGGGGATTTTGGTGCACCGTGGCGCGAGTCGGATGCGCCGCTGGTGGCCTGGCAGCATATTGCCAAGTCGGGGCATGGCGCGACCGGCATCCAGGCCGACGGCAGCCGATGGCGTGTGCTCTGGATGGCTCATGGCTTTCAGAGTGTGGTCCGGGTGGAGTTTCCCTTGCCCTCGGGCCGCGCTTTTGAATGTTTCATGTTCAGCCCGCGCCAGTTTCACGACCGCGCAGAAGCTGCCGCGCTGGTCTGGTCAGCACTCAATATCTGGCCCTTGTTCAAGAGGACCATGGCCGAAGCCGCTACTCCCCTGAGCCCGCGCGAACGCGAGTGCCTGTTGCTCGCATTTGAAGGGCTGACCGCGCGCCAGACTTCGGAGCGTTTGCAGTGTGCAGAACGTACCGTGAACTATCACCTGGCCAATGCCATGGCCAAACTCAGGGTGGACAACAAGATGTCGGCAATTCAGCGTGCCTGCTGGATGGGGGTCATCTGAGAAAAGCTGCGAATCGTCCGCCAGTTTTCTGCTGCATTTGGGGTGGCTTGAATATTGCGTCGTAACTGTGGTTACATTACAAAGCAGTTGTCTGGTTTCTGCCTGCCTTCATAACTCTTGTGTCAAGGAAATTTAGTCATGAAAAATCGCTCTCTTTCTGTGCTGACCGGCGCGCTTGTACTCGTTTTGGGGCTGGCGCTGCCGCACGCGGTCCTGGCCCAGGGCAAGACGCTCAAGGTGGTTCCGCATGCCAATATCACCATCCTGGATCCGGTCTGGACCACCGCGTTTGTGACGCGCAACCACGGCTACATGATTTACGACACGCTGTTTGGCACAGATCTGGACGGCAAGGTCAAGCCGCAGATGGTCGACACCTTCACCGCGTCCAAAGACAACAAGGTCTGGACCTTCACGCTGCGTGACGGGCTGGAGTTTCACGACGGAAAAGCTGTGACCAGCGAGGACGTGGTGGCTTCGCTCAAGCGCTGGGCCAGCCGGGACAGCTTCGGCGGCGTCATGGCCAAAAGCCTGGACAGCTACGAAACGCCCAATGCGAAGACCTTTGTTCTCAAATTCAAGCAACCCTTTGGTGTGATGCTCGAGGCGCTGGGCAAGCCTTCGTCGAACGTGCCCTTTATCATGCCGGCCCGCATTGCGGCTACTCCCGGTAGCGAACAGATCAAGGAAAACATCGGCTCGGGTCCGTACAAGTTCGTGGCTGCCGAGTACAAGCCGGGTGAAAAACTGGTTTACGTCAAAAATGACAAATACAAACCCCGCAGTGAAGTACCCAACGGCACCACTGGCGGAAAAAATGTGTACCTGGACCGGGTCGAGTGGATCATCATCCGCGACCCCCAAACCCAGTTCAATGCGCTGATTGCCGGCGAGGTGGACATCATCGAGCAGCCGGCTTTTGAGCAGTACGCCTCGCTGAAAGCGGCCAAGGACGTGCAGATAGTCGATGCCCAGCCCGCTGGCCTGCAGTACATCTTCCGCTTCAACCACCTGCACGCCCCTTTTGACAATGTGAAGATCCGGCAGGCCGCCATGGTGGCCATGGGCCAGGAAGCATTTCTGAAAACGCAGGTCGGCGCGCCCGGCATGTACAAGTACTGCAAGAGCATTTTTCCCTGCGGAACGCCTTACGCCAGCGACAACACCGGTATTTACACCGGCATGGCCAATCCGGCCAAGGCCAAACAGATGCTGGCCGATGCAGGTTACAAGGGTGAGCCGATTGTGCTGATGCGGCCGACCGACCTGGCATCGATTGCCAAGCTGCCGCTGGTGGCCAAGCAGCAGCTCGAAGCCGGCGGCTTCAAAGTGGATATGCAGCAGTCCGACTGGGCCACACTGCTGGCCCGCCGCGCTAAAAAGGATGCACCGGACAAAGGCGGATGGAACGCCTTCATGACGGCCTGGACCGCAGGCGACATCCAGAATCCGCTGACCATGGCCATGCTCAATGCCACCGGCGACAAGGGCTGGTTTGGCTGGCAGGACGACAAGGTCATTGAAGAGCTCAAGGTCAAGTTTGCCCAGGCCAGTACCGAGGCCGAGAAGAAAAAACTTGCCGAACAACTGCAGTTGCGTGCGATTGAAACGGCGTCGCATGTGCATCTGGGGCAGTACAACAACCCGGCGGCGTTGCGCAGCAACATATCCGGCCTGGTGCCCGGCGGTGCGCAGGTGTACTGGAACATCAAAAAGAACTAGTGAGAACTGGTGCCCCCACACTTGTCGCTCGAAACCGATCGCCCTGAGCCTGTCGAAGGGTGTCCCCCAGCGGGGCGCTGCGCCTGCGGCCCGGCAAAGCCGGTTCCGCGGCCCCTGCTGGTGGGTAGAGGTGTTTTCGCGTTTCGCTTGAAACCGGCGCGGCCAGGTCCGTCGCCCGAAATATTTGCATGTTGAGATTCCTGTTGCAACGCCTGCTGGCCACCATTCCGGTGCTGCTGGTGGTGGCCGTGGTGGTGTTTCTGATCCTGCGCTTGACTCCAGGCGATCCGGCGGCCGTGATTGCCGGTAACAACTCGACCAACGAAGACATCGAAAAAATCCGTGAAACGCTGGGCCTGAGCAAACCGCTGCTGGTCCAGTTCTGGATCTGGTTCAGTGGCGTGTTGCAGGGGGATCTGGGCTATTCGTTTTACCTCAACAAACCGGTGACCGAACTGATCACCCAGCGGCTGGAGCCCACCCTGAGCCTGGCGGTTGGCACCTTGCTGCTGGCCGTGCTGGTGGCGGTGCCGCTGGGAACCATTGCGGCCTGGCGCATGGGCGGCTGGCTGGACCGGCTGCTGTCGGGCTTTTCGGTGGCCGGTTTTTCGATTCCCGTATTTGTCACTGGCTACCTGCTGATCTACGTTTTTGCGGTGCAGCTTGACTGGTTTCCGGTGCAGGGCTACCGGCGCTTGCTGGGCGCTGACGGGCAGGGTGTTTGGGCTTGGGCGCGTCAACTGGTCTTGCCCTGGATCACGCTGGCCATGATTTATGTGGCACTGATCGCCCGTGTGACGCGTGCCAGCGTGTCCGAGGCGCTGACCGAAGACTACATTCGCACCGCCCGCGCCAAGGGCCTGGGCGAGTCGGCGGTGCTCATGCGCCACGCGCTGGCCAATGCGGCAGTACCCATCGTGACGGTGATTGGCATTGGTATCGCGCTGCTGATTGGTGGTGTGGTCGTGACCGAGACGGTGTATTCGATTCCAGGCCTCGGTTCGCTCACGGTAGATGCCGTGCTGAACCGCGACTTTCCGGTGATTCAGGGGTTGGTGCTGTTTTTCAGCCTGCTGTACGTGGGGGTGAATCTGCTGGTGGATGTGAGTTACCTGTTCCTGGACCCCAGGATCCGTTACTGATGCCTGTCTGGCAACTGATCTCACAACGGCTCTGGCGCAACAGTGCTTTCCGCTTTGGCGTGCTCGTGCTCGGCGTGCTGCTGCTGCTGGCTGCGCTGGCGCCGATGCTCGGCACGGTGGATCCGGCCGCCATGGACTCGGCCAACATCAATACCGCTTCTGGCGTGCGCGGGCAGTTTACGCAACTGGATGGCAGTGTGGTCGCCCACACTTTCTGGATGGGAGCCGACAACTTTGGTCGTGATATTTTCAGCCGGGTGTTGTATGGCACGCGTACCTCCTTGCTGGTGGCCGCTTTCACCGCGGCGGTGGCGATCAGTGTCGGCGCCTTGCTTGGCATGTTGGCAGGTTACTTTCGCATTGTCGATGCGGTGCTGATGCGTTTCATGGATGGGTTGATGGCCATTCCGGCCATCCTGCTGGCGATTGCGCTGGTCGCAGCCCTGGGCGCGCAACTCTGGACGGTGGTGGTGGCCATTGCCATCCCGGAGATTCCACGTGTCACACGACTGGTACGGGCCATGGTGCTGACTCTGCGCGAGGAACCGTTTGTGGAGGCTGCACGCGCACTGGCCACACCCACGCCGGTGATTTTGTGGCGGCACATCTTGCCCAACGCGATGGCGCCGCTCATTGTGCAGGGCACCTTTGTCGCCGCGTCGGCCGTGTTGACCGAAGCCATCCTGAGTTTCCTCGGACTGGGCTTGCCTGCCGATATCCCCACCTGGGGCAACATCATGGCCGAGGGCAGGGTGCAGTTCACCCAGTACCCGGGCAACGTGCTGTTCCCGGCGCTGTTTCTGGTGCCGACGGTGCTGGCCATCAATCTGCTCGGTGACGGCTTGCGTGATGTGCTGGACCCGAAATTTTCCAGGCGCAGCGCATGACCGACAAGCTTGCGTCGGTGCTGCAGATCGACAATTTGCATGTGGCCCTGCCGCCGGGCAGCGACCGGGCCTATGCGGTCGAAGACGTCAGCCTGCGCATTTACCCCGGCCAAACCCTGTGTGTGGTGGGTGAGTCCGGTTCCGGCAAATCGGTGATGGCAACCGCCGTGATGGGTTTGCTGGCGCGTGAGCTGCAGGCCGGTCCGGGTGGCATTGTGCTGCAGGGCGAATCCTTGCTGGACGCTTCGCCGCAGCGCCTGCGCGCGTTGCGCGGTCAGGCCATGGGCATGGTGTTCCAGGAGCCGATGACGGCGCTGAACCCGGTGATGAGCTGCGGTGACCAGATCGACGAGCTGCTCAGGCAGCACACCGACTGGGGCGCCAGCCGGCGCAACGAGGCCGTGCTGGACATCCTGCAACGCGTCAAGCTGCCAGAGCCCGAACGCATGCGGCGCAGCTACCCGCATCAGCTCTCGGGCGGGCAGCGCCAGCGCATCGTGATTGCCATGGCCGTCATCCTGCAACCGGCCTTGCTGATCTGCGACGAACCGACCACGGCGCTGGATGTCACCACACAAAAGGAAATACTCAGGCTGATCGAAGAGCTGCAGGCCGACCTCTCCGGCGGTCACCGCTGTGCGGTGTTATTTATCACCCACGACATGGGTGTGGTGGCCGAAATTGCCGACGAGGTGCTGGTCATGCACCAAGGCAAGGCGGTTGAATATGGCACGCGGGACGCCGTCTTGAGAACGCCGCAGGCCGATTACACCAAAATGCTTCTCGCGGCCGTGCCCAGCATGACGCCGCCGCCGGCACGGCCTGCGCCTCAGGGCGCGCCCCTGCTGCGTGGCCAGGACGTCAGCAAGACTTACAGTGCCCGCGACTGGCTGGGCCGCAGCCGACTCACACACGCCCTGCAAGCGGTGTCGGTGGCTGTGTCTGCCGGCGAAACCGTGGGCATTGTCGGAGAGTCCGGATCGGGTAAATCGACACTGGCCCGTTGCCTGATCCGCCTGATTGATCCGACGGGCGGCCAGGTGTTGTGGAGCCAGCCCGGGCAGGGCCCTGACAGCGCCCTGATCGACGTGGCCGGTTTCAGCGAAGGCCAGCTGCGGCCCTTGCGCAGCCAGGTGCAGGTTGTCTTTCAGGACCCGAACCGATCGCTCAATCCGCGTCGCAAGGTCGGTGATTCGATTGTTGAAGGCGCTATTAATTTCGGAGCTACTCGCGCAGAAGCCCTGGCGCTCGCAGTCAGTTTGATGGAGAAGGTCCGGTTGCCGGTCGAAGGGCTGCAGCGTTACCCCAGCCAGTTCTCCGGCGGGCAGCGCCAGCGTATCGCAATTGCCCGGGCGCTGGCCTGCCGGCCGCGCGTGCTGGTGGCCGACGAAGCCGTCAGCGCGCTCGATGTGAGTGTGCAGGCGCAGATCCTGGGCCTGCTGCGCGAGATCCAGGCCGAGCTCGGCTTGGGCCTGATCTTCATCACCCACGACCTGCGCGTGGCTGCCCAGCTTTGCGACCGCGTGCTGGTCATGCACCAGGGCCGTGTGGTGGAAGAAGCCGCAACCGTGCGGCTGTACGCCCATCAGCAGCACGACTACACGCGCAAACTTTTTGCCGCTGCTCCGGCAGAAATTGGCTGAGCCTTCGCACCGGTACCTGCTGAAATAGAACGCCTGCCATGAATATCCTGATCGCTGGTTACCAGCACGAAACCAACACCTTTGCACCTTCATTGGCAGACTGGCCGGCGTTTTGCCGTGGCGACTCGTTTCCGGCCTACCAGCGCGGTGCCGCCATGCAGCAGGCCCTGGCGCCGGTCAACCTGCCGATGGGTGGTTTCATTCAGGCGGCGCAGCAACGCGGCTGGAACCTGATCCCATCGCTCTGGGCCGGCGCTATTCCATCGAGTTATGTCACCAGCGAAGCCTTTGAGCGGATTGCCGGCGAAGTTTGCGACGATGTGCGGCAGGCACTGCGGACCGGGCTGGATGCGGTGTACCTTGATTTGCACGGAGCAGCGGTTGCCCAGCAGGTAGACGACAGTGAGGGCGAGCTGATCGCGCGCATTCGCGCGCTGGTGGGCGATGCCATCCCTGTCGTGGCGAGTCTGGACTTGCATGCCAACGTCACGCACCGCATGTTGCAGCTGGCCGATGCGCTGGTGGCCTACCGCACCTACCCGCACATCGACATGGCCGCAACCGGCGCGTTGGCGGCGCAACTGCTGGCGCGGCGCATGGCGCGCGGCAAAAAAGAGCCGCTGCACTTTGTGCGTTTTCCGTATCTGATTCCCCTGAATGCGCAAAGTACCTGGATGCAGCCGGCCGGGCGCATTTACGACGAGTTGGCAGCACTGGACCAGCAGCATGCCGCAGTGCTGAGTTTCTGCATGGGATTTCCGGCAGCCGATTTTGACGAATGTGCGCCCATGGTCTGGGGCTATGGCGAGCAGGCGCGGCAGGCGGTGGACGCGCTCTACGCCAGCGCCTCGCCGCCCGAGCAATGGCGCCCCGTGGTGCTGGATGCGGCCCAGGCGGTGGCGCGCGCGCTTGAGCTGGCGCAGCGGTCCGACCGGCCGGTTGTAATTGCCGACACCCAGGACAACCCAGGCGCGGGTGGCGACAGCAACACCACCGGCCTGCTGCACGAGCTGCTGCGCCAGGGTGTTGGCAAGCGCTTTCCGGGCCAGGTGGCGCTGGGGCTCATGTTTGACCCCGCTGCCGCCCAGCAAGCCAAAATATTCAAACAAAATCAGCCTCCAGCCCATGCCAGTCCTGCGCAAGGAGCTACTGATTTGATAGCAAATTCAGTTCGCCTGTCGCTGGGCAAGGCGGTGCCCACCTTCACCGGGCAGCTCAGCGATCCGGCGCTGGAGGCCGATTTCATCGTGCGTGCCGTCAGCGACGGTGTTTGCACCCTGACCGGGCCGATGATGACCGGCCTGCGGGTGCAGCTTGGCACCTCGGTTTGTCTGGAGACGGAAGGGGTCTTGATCGCGGTGACCAGCGGCAAAAAGCAAATGCTGGACCGTGAGCTGTTCCGCATGGTGGGCATAAATCCTGAGGCCATGAAGATCATCGTCGTCAAAAGCTCCAACCACTTCCGCGCCGATTTCACACCGTTGGTGGCCACGCCTGCCACCGATGTGATTGTGGCCAAAGCCGCCGGCCCGATGGCTGCAGACCCTGCCGATCTGACCTGGAAAAATTTACCTGCGTCTACCCGGCGCAAGCCCTGACAGGAGTTACTGATGAGCAAGCCCGCATCTTCTACCGACCTCGCTGACTGCACCGCCACCGAACTGCTGCGGCTTTATCAGGACGGGAAGGCTTCGCCGGTCGAGGCCACACGTGCCGTGCTGGCGCGTATCGACGCGCTCAACCCGCAGATCAATGCTTTCTGTCTGGTCGCGCACGAGTCCGCCATGCAGAGCGCCCAGGACAGCGAGGCGCGCTGGCAGCTTTTCCGGCGGGGCGGCGCACCCTGCGGTGAGCTTGATGGTGTGCCGGTGTCGATCAAGGACCTGATCCTCACGCGTGGCATGCCCACCCTGCGCGGCAGCCATACCGTGGATGCCGACCAGCCCTGGGACGTGGATGCGCCTGTCACTGCGCGGCTGCGTGAAGCCGGTGCGGTCCTTCTCGGAAAAACCAATACGCCCGAGTTCGGCTGCAAGGGCGAAACCAATTCACCCCGTACCGGCATCACACGCAACCCCTGGGACCTGAGTAAAACCCCGGGCGGGTCTTCCGGCGGCGCAGCAGCGGCGGTAGCTGCTGGCTTGGGGCCGCTGGCCATAGGTACCGATGGCGCCGGGTCGGTGCGTATCCCGGCGGCGTTTTGCGGTAACTTTGGCCTCAAGCCCAGCTTTGGCCGCGTGCCGGCTTACCCGCTGTCGCCGTTTGGCTCGGTCGCCCATCTGGGCCCGCACAGCCGCTGCGTGCGGGATGCCGCGCTGTTGATGAATGTGATAAAAAAGCCCGACGCGCGGGACTGGACCTCGCTACCGCCGGACAGCAGCGACTACCTGCAGGGTCTGGAGGATGGCATTCGCGGCCTGCGCATTGCCTGGTCGCCGACACTGGGTTATGCGCAGCAGGTCGATGCCGAAGTCGCCAGCTCTGTGGCCCGGGCGGTAGCGCTGCTGGCGGAACTCGGTGCCCATGTCGAGCAGGTCGATCCCGGCATCGAAGACCCGCTGGACATCACGACCGGCCTGTGGTTTGCCGGTGCCTGGACGGTCTGGAACACCTTGACGCCGGCGCAGCAGGCTCTGACCGATCCAGACTTCCGGGCTGAGGCGCTGCTGGGTGAAAAGATCAGCCTGCTCGATATCCAGCGCCTGCATCTCAGGCGCGGTGCGCTGGGCAGCCACATGCGCCAGTTCATGCAGGGTTTTGACCTGATGGTGACACCTAGCGTGGCGATACCGGCCTTCGAGGCCAGGCCGGCCGGGCATACCCCCATGAGCGAGGCCGCGATGCTGGGCTGGACACCGTTTTCCTACCCCTTCAACCTGACCCAGCAGCCCGCCAGCACCGTGCCCTGCGGGCTGACGACCGCCGGACTGCCAATAGGCCTGCAGTTTGTCGGGCCCATGTTTGGCGATGCGCTGGTGCTGCGCGCTTCGCGCGCTTACGAAGCGGCGCGTTCTGTGGCTGTTGATTTCAGGACACCGGTGGTCCCTGCACCTTGAGCGCTTACTGGAAAACCTCTAGGCCGCAGGTCCGGGGCGGCGCTATAAGCTGTTCATAATCGGGCTGCATGACATTTCTAGCACTTGATGTGGGCAACACGCGCCTGAAGTGGGCCCAGTACGCGGCTCCCGTGGCAGGCGCGCCGGTATTGGCCCAAGGCGCGGTGTTTCTTGAGAACATCGACAAGCTGGCCGACGAAGAATGGCGCAACCTGCCCGCACCATCGCGCATCCTCGGTTGTATCGTGGCCGGTGACGCGGTCAAACGCCGTGTCGAGGAGCAGATGGAGCTCTGGGAGGTAGCGCCCCGGTGGGTGGTCTCCAGCGCCCTGGAAGCCGGTGTGAGCAATGGTTATGACCATCCGGCACGGCTGGGCGCCGACCGCTGGGTGGCGATGATAGGCGCGCGGCACCGCCTGCTGGCGCGCGGCGCACAAAAACCCTGCGTGGTGGTGATGGTGGGCACCGCTGTCACCGTCGAGGCGATTGACGCCTCGGGCAGGTTTCTGGGCGGCATCATCCTGCCGGGCCACGGCATCATGCTGCGTGCACTCGAGTCCGGCACCGCAGGCCTGCATGTGCCGACGGGCGAGGTCAGGGACTTTCCCACCAACACCAGCGACGCACTCACCAGTGGCGGCACCTTTGCGATTGCGGGTGCCGTGCAGCGCATGGTGGAAAACACCACGCGGCACTGCGGCGAAAAGCCGGAATGCATCATGACCGGCGGCGCTGGCTGGAAGATGGCGCCCAGCATGTCCGTCGAAGTCGAACTGGTAGAGGGCCTGATCTTCGACGGCCTGCTGGAGATCGCTGCGCGGCGGTTTCCCCTGAAGTCCTAACTGCGCTGTTGTAGTTTTTCAATGCGTTCGCTGGTGCGCGACAGCAGGTACCACCACTCGCCGTCATCGTCGCGGTAGGTGCGTACCGCACCCGCACGCACCAGGATCTTGCGCAGCTCGTCGTCTTCAAAACCACCCAGGTGCTTTTTCAGCACGTCGAAAGACCGGTCGGTAAAACTCTTGTGACTCAGGAAATGGCGAGCGGTTTCTTCGGCCATGAACTCGGTTTTGTACTGCTGCTGCAGCGCCTGGATCTGGTGCTTGAACTGCTGCCGGTTCACGGCAAAGGTCACCAGCCCGCCCACCAGGGTGCCGAGCAGGGTGAACATGGGGGTCAGGACTTGGGCTTCCATGGCGGTTTCTCTTTATCGGGTCGGTGGGCCGGAGGACTGCGCATTATTGCGGTGAATCAAGGGACAGGCGAATTTTTTCCCGCTTGTGGCCTGCGGCTTTTCCGCTTGGCATAAACTGGAACCGGGTTTGCGTCGCGCCCGATTTTTTACCACCCGCACCTGGGAGCATGCCATGGAAAACACCAGCAAAGACAAACTGATCACCGACATGAAAGTGGTCCTCGCCGACGTGGAAGACCTGCTCAGGGCGGCAAGCACCGCCACCGGCGAAACCGCCGCTGCGCTGCGCGAGAAAGCGGCAGCCAGGCTCAAGCTGGCCGGCGAAAAACTGACCGGCCTGCAGGAAGCCGCCTTGCTCAAGGGCAAGGAGGCGGCCAAGGTGACGGACGCGTATGTACACGCGCATCCCTGGAAAGCAGTAGGGATTGCCGCTGCCGCCGGTGTCCTGATCGGCTTGTTGCTGAACCGCCGCTAAGTCGCGCCATGGCGGAAAACACCGGCCAGCCGCCGCGCCTGTTCGCGTCGCTGCGCCAGCTGGCCCGGACTGCGCTGGCCATGGCGCACACACGCCTGGCTTTGGCCGGTGTCGAGCTCGAAGAGGAGTTGCAGCGGCTGATCGGCCTGTTGCTGAACCTGCTGGGCCTGCTGGTGTTCGGTCTGGCCGGCATCCTGATCTTCACCCTCATGCTGGTGCTGGCCGCCGATGTATCGCAGCGTGTGGCCGTGCTGGCCTTTTTTGCGGCGCTGTACCTGGGCCTGGGCGGCTGGTTCTGGTGGCGCATACGCCGCGTGCTGGCAACACGCCCGCCCTTTCTGCAGGCAACACTTGCCGAAATGGCGCAGGACCGCGACACGCTGCAGGCCGCATCGGCAAGCAGCGCGCAGCAAGTCAAGGACGGCCATGAATGATGCTGCCGGTCAACGCGCGCTGAGAAAACAGCTGCTGCTGATGCGTTCGGCCACCGAACGTGCCGAACTGGCGCAGGCGGCGCTCGCTGCGCGGCAGTCGCTGGCGGCCTTCAAAAGTGGTGTCCCGGGTCTGGCCATGGGCAAGGGCTTGCCGCTGGCCCGGGGGCTGATGCAGCGGGCGCCCCTGATCAGCTCCTTGCTGCCGCTGCTACTGGCCGGCGCGCGCCGGCCCCTGCTGCGTAAAGCCTTGCTGGGCGCCGGCTCGGCGCTGCTGCTGTGGACGGCTTACCAGTGGCTGGCCGGTCAGCGCGGGCCGGATGGGGAGCTTGCGGAAGACCGCCATCCACCGGCTGCCGATTGATTCTTTGCTACCAGGGCGGGTGGGCCAACCTGCGCCGACAGGCAGGTTGCTCCTGAAAAGATAGCTGCTTCCGCCCGTCCCTATTGGGCTGGAGGCATTTTATCTTTGAATCCAAAATTAAATCTCGAGGTTGTCGATCAGCCGTGTTGGACCCAGCCTGGCGGCACCCAGCACCACCAACGATGTATCGGCGTTTTCCGGTGGCAGCAGGTCGGCGCGGCGGCGCACGGTCAGGTAGTCGGGTTTCCAGCCGCGTGCGGCCAGCGCCTGCATCGCGGCAGCTTCCAGGGCCTCCCGTTGGGGCAGACCTTGCGCCTGGACGGCCTGGCCCAGGGCCTTGAGCGCCATCGACAAATGAACCGCTTCGCTGCGTTCTTGCGCGGACAAGTAGCCGTTGCGCGAAGACAGGGCCAGGCCGTCGGCGGCACGCAGCGTTTCGCCGGGCACGATTTCTATCGGCAGCGCGAACTGTCGCACCATGCGGCGCACGATCATCAGCTGCTGGTAGTCCTTCTTGCCGAACATTGCAAGGCCTTCGGGCTTGCCGGCGAATACGCAGGAAAACAGCTTCATCACCACCGTGCTCACGCCGGTGAAAAAGCCGGGCCGGAAGTGGCCTTCGAGGATATCGGCGAGTTCGGCTGGCGGGTGCACCTTGTAAGTCTGCGGTTCGGGGTAAAGATCGGCTTCCCGCGGCGCAAACAGCACATCGCAACCCGCAGCTTGCAGTTTGGCGCAGTCAGCCTCCCAGGTACGCGGGTAACTGTCGAAATCTTCATGCGGCGCGAATTGCAGGCGGTTCACGAAAATGCTGGCCACGGTCACATCGCCGCGGGGCCTGGCCTGGTTGACGAGCGCAATATGGCCATCGTGCAGATTGCCCATGGTGGCCACAAAAGCCGGGCGCCGGTAGGGGGCCAGCTGCGTGCGCAGGTCGGCGATGGTATGGGCAATTTTCATGGCTTGGTTGCAGAAGGGTGCGGTTCAGAGCGGCGGATAATACAGCGGCAGCTGCGCTGCCTCACCAGGCATGCAATGCATCGACCGGGAAGCGGCCTTGCTTGACGGCCTGCACATAGGCCTGCATCGCGCCCTGTACGCTGTGCGCCTCGGCCATGAAGTTGTGCACAAACTTTGGCATCTTGCCGAGGTTCATGCCCAGCATGTCGTGTAACACCAGCACCTGGCCAGCGGTAGCCACACCGGCGCCTATGCCTATGGTCGGGCAGTGCCTGAGTTCCTCGGTGAGCGTGGCCGACAGCGCTGCTGGCACCATTTCGAGCACCAGCATGGAAGCCCCGGCATCTTGCAGCGCGTGGGCCTGGACCATCAGCAAGGCGGCAGCCTCATCGCTTCTCCCCTGTACTCGGTAGCCGCCCAACGCATGCACGGTTTGCGGTGTCAGGCCCAGGTGGGCGCAGACCGGGATACCGCGTGCCACCAGGAATTGCACAGTCTCGGTGGTCCAGCCGCCGCCTTCGAGCTTGACCATGTGGGCGCCCGCCTGCATCAGCACGGCAGCGCTGCGCAGCGCCTGCTCTTTGGACTCGTGGTAGCTGCCAAAGGGCAGGTCAGCGATCAGCCATGCGGTGGCCTGTGCCCGTCGCAGGCCACGCGCCACACACTCGGTGTGATGCCGCATGGCTTCCAGCGTCACGCCGACCGTGCTGCTCAAGCCCTGGCAGACCATGCCCAGCGAGTCGCCGACCAGGATGCATTCGACGCCAGCAGCGTCGGCCACCGCCGCAAAGGTCGCGTCGTAGGCGGTGAGCATGGTGATTTTTTCGCCCTGCGCGTGCATCTCGCGCAGGCGCGGCAGGCTGATGGGTTTGCGCTGCGCTGGCGCTGGGGACGCGGGCAGGGTGCCGTAGGGGCTGCTGGCAGGGGTGGGCGTCATGACAACGCCTCAGGGGCGGCGCGCTTCATGCCCAGCCGCTCCAGCAAGGCCACATCGGCTGCGGTGTCGGGGTTGCCGGTGGTCAGCAGTTTGTCGCCATAAAAGATCGAGTTGGCACCGGCCAGAAAACACAGGGCCTGCACCGCGTCGCCCATTTGCTGGCGACCGGCCGACAGGCGCACTCTCGCCTTCGGCATGGTGATCCGCGTGACCGCGATCGTGCGCACAAATTCAAACGGGTCCAGGTCTTGCTGGCGGGCCAGCGGCGTGCCCTCGACCTTCACCAGGTTGTTGATGGGCACCGACTCGGGGTAGGGCGACAGGTTGGCCA
Organism: Polaromonas sp.; assembly: GCF_030680935.1. Lineage (GTDB taxonomy): Bacteria > Pseudomonadota > Gammaproteobacteria > Burkholderiales > Burkholderiaceae_C > Polaromonas. The sequence continues at coordinate 113,630 of NZ_JAUXUP010000038.1, forward strand.
GCTCGGCCACCAGGCCGGCGCGCTGGCGCCGGGTTTCGCCCATGCCCACAATGCCGCCGCAGCAGACCTTGACACCCGCACTGCGCACGCGCGCCAGGGTGTCGAGCCGGTCCTGGTAGTCGCGCGTGGTGATGATGTCGCCGTAAAAATCGGGTGCACTGTCCAGGTTGTGGTTGTAATAGTCCAGACCCGCGCTTTGCAGGGTCTGGGCATGGCCGTCTTCCAGCATGCCAAGGGTGGCGCAGGTTTCCAGGCCCAATGCCTTGACCGTGCGCACCAGCTCGGCAACCTTTTCAATATCGCGGTCTTTCGGTGCGCGCCAGGCGGCGCCCATGCAAAAGCGCGTGGCTCCTGCGTCTTTGGCGCGTTGCGCCGCCAGCCGCACTTCGTCCGGCTCCATCAGCTTGGTGGCTTCCACGCCGGTGTCAAAGCGGGCCGCTTGCGGGCAGTAATTGCAGTCTTCCGGGCAGCCGCCGGTTTTGACCGACAGCAGTGTCGCAAACTCAACCCGTGCAGGGTTGAAATTTGCCCGGTGCACGGTCTGCGCCTGGTGCATCAGTACGGGAAATGGCAAATCGAACAGTGCTTCAATGGCGTCCACGCTCCAGCGGGCCTCGGGGCTGGCCGGGACGGTTTGGCGCGGTCGGTGCAGGGTGACGGGTTGTTCAAAAACGCTGGACATGTCCTGGCTCCTGGAGGTGAGAGTGGTTTGACTCTGGTTTTTTTGCGTGAGAGTGCGACTGGCTCAAACGCCCTGAACCGCAATCGTGGAGCGCTCTTCCTTGATGCGGTTGCTCTCGTCGACAAACACCAGTTTAGGCTGGAAGCTGGCCACCTGGTCGGCCGGCAACTGGCCAAAAGCCGCAATGATGACCAGGTCGCCAACAGCCGCCTGGCGTGCTGCCGAACCGTTGACCGAGATGGTCCCGCTGCCGCGCAGGGCGCGTATCGCGTAGGTCACAAAACGCGCGCCGTTGTTGATGTTCCAGATGTGGATCTGCTCGAACTCGGCAATGCCCGAAGCCTCCAGCAAGTCGTCGTCAATGGCGCAGGAACCCTCGTAGTGCAGTTCGCACTGGGTAACGGTGGCGCGGTGGATTTTTCCGGCTAGCAAGGTACGTTGCATGGTGTCTCGGGGCTGTCAAGGCGTGGGTGAAAGAGTGGGTTTGGGAAACAGGGGTGCCGTGACGGGCGGGCTCGCGCGGCCACGCCGCACGGCTTCCTGTAGTTGCGCGATAGCTGCTTCCGGCGACGCGGCCGCCGTGATGGCACTGATCACGGCCACACCGGCGGCACCGGCGCTCGCCGCCTGTTCGGTTCGCGGTACGTCCATGCCGGCAATGCCGACAACCGGTGTGGGTAGCAGCGCGCACCAGTAAGCCAGGTTGTTATTGCCCTGCGGAATCCAGGGCATGGCTTTGGCCTGGGTGGGGTGTATCGGCCCGCAGGCGATGTAGCTTGGGCGAAGCGCCCAGGCGCGGCAGACCTCCCAGTAAGCATGTGTGCTGATGCCCAGCCGCAGGCCGGCCTGGCGGATGGCGGCGAGATCGGCAATGTGCAGGTCTTCCTGCCCCAGGTGCACGCCGTACGCGCCTTCTTCGATGGCGAGTTGCCAGTGATCGTTGATGAAAAGTTGTGCGCTGGCGGGTGTGGCTGCGGCAATGGCGCGCCGTATCTCTTGCCGTACAAAATTGCCTTGCTCCGGTAACTCTGCATCCTTGATGCGTAGCTGTACGGTGCGTACACCGGCGGCCACCACGCGCTCGACCCAGGCTGCGCTGTCCACCACGGCATACAGACCCAGATCGGGGTCGCTGAGCGCGGCAAAGCCGCTGACCGCTGTGGCTTGAGGCAGACTGAAATGCGGAAGGTTGGCAATGTGCCGTGCGAAATCCGGGCGTGCTTGCAGGCCGCCCTGGCCCAGACAGTCGGTCCTGGCCATGCTGGCCAGGACAACGGCTTCGATGGCGACAAAGCCCCTGGCCAAAGCGTAGTCGGCACTGGCGGCAAATACCGCAGCGCCGCCGGCGGCGTTGCCGCCCGGGCTGCGAAGCCAGCCGCTGGCCTGCACGGTGTGCGCGTAGTCTTCTGCCTCGTCGCCTGTGATCACCACCGCCTGGCAGACCCGGGCCCGCAAGGCGCAGGCGGCCAGCTCCACCGCCTCGCGGGTGCTCAGCGCAGGCACGCCCAGCAGGCTTGCCGCTTCGTCGCGGCTGATACACAGCAGGGCGGATTGGGGCTGGGCACGAGTTGGACCCTTCAACAACTGCTTGATCTCATGGGCCTGTCCCGCCACGGTCCAGACCTTCGCGGTGTGGTGTGGCCCGGTCATAGCACGAAAGGCCGACCAGTGACGGGTGTGGAAGCGACCGCCATGTCTTGTTGCGCCATGATGCCGGCCTCGTAAGCCAGCCGCCCGGCTTCGATGCCGAGTTTGAAGGCGCGCGCCATCTGCACCGGATCGCGCGCATGGGCCACGGCCGAGTTGAGCAGTACGGCGTCGTAGCCGAGTTCCATGGCCTGCACCGCGTCGGCGGGTGAACCGATACCGGCATCGACTATCAGTGGTACCCCTGGCAGGCGTGCGCGCAGGGTGCGCAGTGCGTGCGGGTTGAGCAGGCCCTGGCCCGAGCCAATAGGCGCGCCCCAGGGCATCAGGATGCGGCAACCGGCATCGAGCAGGCGCTGGCAACTGACCAGGTCGTCGGTGCAGTAGGGGAACACTTCAAAGCCATCGCGCACCAGTTCGGTGGCGGCGATGACCAGTTCAAACGGGTCGGGTTGCAGCGTGTGTTCGTCCCCGACCACCTCGAGCTTGATCCAGCTCGTGCCGAACATTTCGCGCGCCATTTTTGACAGCGTGACCGCTTCACGCGCGCTGCGGCAGCCGGCGGTGTTGGGCAGCAGGAGCGCACCGCTGGCCCGAATCATTTTGTAGAAGTCGTTTTGGGTGCTGCCGCCACCCGCGGCCATCTGGCGCTTGAGGCCGACGGTCACGACTTCGGCGCCTGAGGCTGCGATCGCCTCTTGCAAAACCTGAGGTGACGGATAGCTGGCGCTACCCAGGAAAAACCGGCTGCCAAGCTCGACCCCTGCGATCTGAAAAGTCATGGTGCTACTAGCCTCCTGTGATGGCCTGGAAGGTGAAAACCGCATCGCCGTCGGCCAGTGGCGTGGATGCACGCGCATCGCGCGCCACAAACTCGCCATTCACCGCGCTGGCAAACGAGGCCGCCGGCTGTCCGTTGCTGGCCAGTACGTCGGCCAGCGAACTGCCCGCCGGCACTTGCCGGGTCTCGCCATTGAAGGTTACGGTGATCAATGTCATGTCAATTTTTTCAGCGTTTGCTCGACCAGCGCCGGCGCAATCAACCAGCCGTGTCGGAACAGACCATTGATACGCACCAAGCCGGGCTCTTGTTCAACATGCGGCAGATTGTCGGGCAAGGCGGGGCGCAGGTTGGTTTCAGAATGGACAATGCGCGCCTCGGCCAGTTCGGGAATGATGCTGTGCGCCGCAGCCAGCAGCTCCACCATGCTGCGCAGCGAGATCGGCGAACGGTCTTCACTTTCGATCTCGCTGGCGCCGACCACGATGCGGCCGCCTTCGCGCGGCACCAAGTAAACGCGGTGGCGCGGGTGCAGCAGACGCACGGGGCGCTGCAGCACGACGCCGGGCGCATGCAGCCAGATGATTTCGCCGCGTACCCCGCGCACTCCCGGTGTGAAACCGTGGTCCTGCCCGTCGCTTGATGCTTGAGGTCGTGCCCCGGTTCCGCGCACGTCGAATACGCAGTCGAAGGTGTGCAGTCCTTGCTGCGTGTGAATTTCTCCGGCCTGCAGGCGCTGCACCGTGATCCCCCAGTGAAAGCGTGCGCCGGCCGCTGCGGCCGCATGGGCCAGCGCCGCCATGGCCTGCACGCTGTGGATCTGCCCTTCATGCGGCAGGAGCCAGGCGTGGGTTGCACCATGGATCGCGGGATCAAGCTCGCGCAGGTCCGCCGCGTCCAGCGCCTGCGGGGCGTGGCTGCTTGGGGCCTTGTGCAGCAGCAGGTCGACCACGCGGCGCGCTGCGCCCTCGTCGCCCCGGTGCGCGACCAGCAGGCTGCCGCGCTGGCGCAACTCCACGGGCTGGCCCAGCGCGGCCACGATGCCAGGCCACAGCGTCAGCGAACGCAGGCCGAGCGCAAAGACGTTTTCATCGGCCGATTCCAGCTCGGCCGTGGGGCTGAGCATGCCGGCGGCGGTCCAGCCGGCAGCGTACACGCCTGCTGACGGCGCGTGTGGGCCAGGCGCGGGGTCAAAGACCTCGACCTTATGGCCGGCGCGGGTCAGCTCGAAGGCCAGCAGCCGACCTAGCAAACCTGCGCCTGCGATGCCAATGTGCATGGGTGTTTACGCTTCGGTCAGCGTGGGTTCAGATTTTCTGGATGGGGATGTAGATTTCGCTGCCGCCTTCGCGGAACTCGGCCGATTTTGCCTGCATTCCCCGATCCAGCGCCGCGTTTTCCGCGATACCTTGTTGCGCCGCAAACTCGCGCACTTCCTGGCTGATTTTCATGGAGCAGAATTTCGGCCCGCACATGGAGCAGAAATGTGCCACCTTGCTGACTTCCTTGGGCAGGGTTTCGTCGTGAAACTCGCGCGCGGTGTCCGGGTCCAGCGACAGGTTGAACTGGTCGTGCCAGCGAAATTCAAAACGGGCCTTGGACAGGGCCTCGTCGCGCGCCCGCGCTGTCGGGTGTCCCTTGGCCACGTCGGCCGCATGCGCGGCAATCTTGTAGGCGATGATGCCTTGCTTGACATCGTTGCGGTCGGGCAGGCCCAGGTGCTCCTTGGGCGTGACGTAACACAGCATGGCCGTGCCGAACCAGCCAATCATCGCCGCGCCTATGGCGCTGGAGATGTGGTCGTAGCCCGGCGAGATGTCGATGGTCAGCGGTCCCAGCGTGTAAAACGGCGCTTCGTGGCAGTGCTTCAATTGCTCTTCCATATTGGCCTGGATCATGTGCATGGGCACATGGCCAGGGCCTTCGATCATGGTCTGCACGTCGTGTTTCCAGGCGATTTTTGTGAGTTCGCCCAGCGTGCGCAGTTCGGCAAACTGCGCCTCGTCGTTGGCGTCCGCGCCCGAGCCCGGACGCAGGCCATCGCCCAGCGAGAAGCTCACGTCGTAGGCCTTCATGATCTCGCAGATCTCTTCAAAGTGCGTGTATAAAAAGTTCTCTTTGTGGTGCGACATGCACCACTTGGCCAGGATGGAGCCGCCGCGCGAGACGATGCCGGTGCGGCGCTTGGCCGTCATCGGGATGAAGGGCAGGCGCACGCCGGCGTGGATGGTGAAGTAGTCCACACCCTGCTCGGCTTGCTCGATCAGGGTGTCGCGATAAATCTCCCAGCTCAGGTCTTCGGCGACGCCGCCGACTTTTTCGAGTGCCTGGTAAATCGGCACCGTGCCGATGGGCACCGGCGAGTTGCGGATGATCCAGTCACGCGTGGTGTGGATGTTTTTGCCGGTGGACAAATCCATCACGTTGTCAGCGCCCCAGCGGATGGCCCAGACCAGTTTTTCAACTTCCTCCTCGATGCTGGAGGTGACCGCCGAGTTGCCGATGTTGGCGTTGATCTTGACCAGGAAGTTGCGGCCAATGATCATGGGCTCGACTTCGGGGTGGTTGATGTTGGCCGGAATGATGGCCCGGCCACGCGCCACCTCGTCGCGTACAAACTCCGGCGTCACCAACTCGGGCAGTTGCGCGCCCATGGGGTTGCCGCGCAGGCGCCGGTTGCGCTCAGCGTCGCCCAGGTACTCGGCCATCCATTCGCGCTTGCTGTTTTCGCGCAGCGCAATGTATTCCATCTCGGGCGTGATGATGCCGCGGCGCGCGTAGTGCATTTGGCTGACGTTGGCGCCGGCCTTGGCGCGGCGCGGCGTGCGCTGCAGGCTGGCGGCCTGGGCGCGCAGCGCGGCAACGCGCTGGGCTTCCGGGTCCGACGGGTCAGTGCGGTCTTCCCGGCGGGTGCCGTCGTCCACCGCCTGCGCCGTGCGGCCGGCGTAAACCTCGGTGTCTCCGCGCGCTTCAATCCACGGCGTGCGCAGCGCTTCGAGCCCGCGGCGCACATCGATGTCGGCGCCCGGATCGGTGTAGGGGCCAGAGGTGTCGTACAGCGTGGCGGACTCGCCGTTGCTCAGCGCGACCTCGCGCATGGGCACGCGGATGTCGGCGTGGACCTGGCCGGGCACATAGATCTTGCGCGAAGCGGGAAACGGCTCACGGGTCAGCGACAGCAGTTGGGCAAATTTGTCGGGGGCGTTCATCGGGGCATCCTTTTGGTGTAGCTCTACACAAAGTGCTCCGAAGGTGTGGCCAGAACCAGCGCTGTGGTTGTGGTCAGTGACTGCAACCTCGAGGCAGCAGTCAGCTCTTCTTACGTCGGTACGAACCGATTCAAGTTCACGGGTTTGGGTCTGGCCATCTCAGCTGCCCGACCAACATGGTCGGGCAGCACCCCGGAGCAAAGCCATTGTAGTCCCCGCACCAGGCAATGGCCGTCCCGCTTCCTCAGGGCAGCAGACTGACGTGACAGAGGCGTCCGCTTTCTCCGCCGGCTTGTGATCGGAACTTTTGCTGCCAAGGCAAGCGTCTTGAAGCCCGCAGTCCGAGATAGGTGCGGCCTTGCGAGGTATCGATGCGCCATGCCATCGGCTGACTGCTAGTTGCGTGCCGGTTTCGGAGCGTAGCGCGGTGCGACATACGGCGGCGGCGGGTTGAACGGGATGGGGGTGGCTGCCACCTCTTCCTCCTCGGCCAGCGCCAGGAAAACATCGTCTGTATCGGCAAAGGCGGTTGGCAGCAAGCTGGATGGAAACGAAAAACCAGCCAGCAACGGCGAGAACAACCCGGCAAGTATGATGGGGCGCGCTGGGGAAATGGTCCCTGTTGTCTTGCCGACAATCGGGCCGCAACAGGAAGCCGGAAGCGCGTATCTACTGGCGCTGGGTCCTCCAAGCCTGTAACCTGTGAATGTCACGATCTTGCCGGTGCCTACATCGACACTGTTGAAGACGGCAGTGCTGCCGGGGTCGGCAATCAGGCTGACACCATCCGGGTTCCCTTTGAGCGACACGAGGGTAGCCGTGAGAGTCCCGTCATAGACTTTCGTGATCTCGGGAAATACCAGCATGCGCTGGGTGATCGTGCTGTCGGTCAGGATGAACTTGGGCGCGTAGTCTGTCGGCGTTGTGTAGGAGGTCGGGTTGTAGTTGATGGTGACCGGCGCATTCGGGCCGGTGACGGTTGGACGATCTGGCCCGCTGACGTTGATGTTGACCGTGCCACCGGCCACACCGGGCCCGGTACCGTCGGTATCTGAGGTGAGCGTCAGGCCGAGCGGTATGCCCAGGCTGCGGGAAGGAATGCTGGTGCCCCGGGTCAGGGTGATCTTGGCGTTCACGTTGACATCGTTCGCAGCACACATCATGAGGTTGCCGTCGGTGACCGTGATGGCCGCATTCTGGTTGACATTGCGCCCGGCGCCCAGAGAAACGCTTCCCCGGGTGGTGGTGATGGCTGCGTTGACATTGATGTCCCTGCCGCAACAAACCACAAAATTCCCGTCCACTGCCGTCACGGCTGCATTGATGTTCACATCCCGGTCAGCCGTCAGGGTCAGGGTCGTCGGGGTCCCGGCGGCGACCCAACTGACCGCTTCATTGACGAAAATATCGCCGTTGCCGGCGCCGGGCATGGTGGTGATGTTGACGTTGTTGTTCACCAGCTGCGCAGAAAGAGTGGCACCGGAGATGTTGCCGCCTGCGCCGATGATGAAGTCCTGCGGGTCGATCAGCCAGGTGCCCATCAGGCCAAGGGGTGCGTTGGTGGTGACACGAACACCGTCCCTGATGGTGACCTTGGCCGCCGAGGTCTCGATAAATCCGCCGTTGCCGCCGTTGGGTGCGCTGGCGTCCAGTGTGCCGCCCACACTCATGGTGCCGGTGGCCATGTCGCCCAACAGCAGGATGGTGCCGTTGCGGCTTCCAATGGTCTGGGCCTGAATGACCCCCGTGTTGTTCACTGCGGTGTGCAACAGGTTGCCGGCTGCCTGGGCGGTCAGCAGGACTCGCCCGCCATCGGCCTGGATGAGCCCGCCGTTTTCAACCAGCGCGTTGACAGCACCCTGGGCCACCGACACGCGGAGTATCCCGTCGCCCGCCAGATCGAGTGTGGCCGCCTGCCCACCGACCAGCGCCACTGTTCCCAGGCGCGCGGTGATGACGCCCTGGTTGATGACAGTTTTGCCCATCAGGGCCACATGGCCTCCGTCGGCCGCGTTGATGGTGCCCTGGTTCACCACGGTGCCGCTTCCGGCATTGCTGAAGCTGTAATCGCCGGACATGAATTTCGCATCGCTCAGGCTCATGGTTGACGCCACCAGACCTCCGACATTGACTTGCGCACCGCTGCCAAACAGAATGCCGTTCGGGTTGAGCAGGAAGACCTTGCCGTTGGCAGACAGGTTGCCGAGGATGCTGGAAACTTCTGACCCCAGCACGCGGTTCAGCGCTACAGAGTTGCTTCCGGGTTGGACAAACTGCACGCTTTGTCCGGCGCCAATGCCGAAACTTTGCCAGTTGATCACCGTATTGGCGCTCGACTGGTTGATGGTCGTGGTGGAGGCCGTGCTGCTGATGGTTGCTGAGCCGGCTGCCACCGCGCCATTGGCGGGTAAGGCTTGTGCGACGGTGCCGAATGTGAGCATCAGACACGCTGACAGCAGGTTCACGGCAAAGCAGGCGCTAGTCGGGCCAGCACCGGCGCTGGACGATTTATTCTGGCCCTTGCCTGCAGCGTTCTCGGCGACGGCGACGCAGGCGCCAGAGCTGTCGCTCCAGATGGTTTTGTAAATGCGGTTCATGAGGTGTCCTTCAAGCTTGTTCGGTGCGGGTGATCTGTCTGCTGGGCTTAGAAATACTTCACGGCCTGAATCCAGAATCGGCCCGTTTTATCGGGTGCCGAGGTGGCGGCCGAGTCACCGAGCTTGCGTGCGTAGTAAGTCCTGATTGCAAAATTGCCAGGCTCGCCCCAGGTCAGTCCGACGCCATAGGAGGCGAGGTTGCGGCGGTTATTGCCTGCCGCCCAGGGTTTCTTGTTGATGGTCACAGTTCCCCCGTCCACGAAGCCGATCAGGTGAACCTGTCCGGGCATGTTTTCCGGCTTTGGCAGGAGCAATCGGGCTTCCACGTTGACCAGGTAGCCCTGGTCGCCGAAGGCTTCGCCCTGCGGGTAGGCCCTGACGCCGTCCATGCCGCCCAGGACCATCTTCTCGGACGAGTCCAGATTTTTCGAGGCGAGCTGTCCGTTGATGCCTGCGAACAGGGACAGCGTGTCAGTAACCCGCTGCAGCCGGCTGGCACTGAAAGCCAGCTTGCCGTAAGAGCCGTTGGTGCGGGCGCTGGCCGCATCCGCAGCCCGTGCGGCTGGGGTTTCAATGTCCAGGTTGCCCGCGGACAACCCGAGCGAAAAAGCGCTGACGCCGCCACCGCCCAGGTCGTCGCGGTGGTTGCCATACAGGCTTCCGGTGACGACGTTGGCCTTCTTGTCAACGACCGAAGGGATTACATCGACCCGGTCCTGGAAGGTCCGGTGGTCGTAGGTGAGACCCGCATTGAGGTTGGTACTGCGGGAGCGGATCAGCGGGTAGCTGCCGTAAACACTGGCGACCTCTGCCGTGCCATTGGCTTGCAGCGGCGCGAATTCTTTGCCCAACTCATAGGCCAGCCGGCTGTAAGACACACCCGCTGTGGCCTTGCCGAACTGCATCTGGTAGGACGCGCGACCATAGTTGAGCCCCGACCCCGAGGTCACTGCCCGCAAGCTGAAGACGTCCCCCTGGCCCAGCAGGTTGTTGAGATTGACCGTCCCGCCCAGGCGATATTCACCGGTGTAGCGGTTGCCGGCGTTGTCGAAGTCCACGCTGCCACTGACGCGCTTGCCTGGCGTGATAGTGACCACCAGGTCAGAGCTGCCGGGCGTGTCACCCGGCACCAGTGTTGATGAGATATTGACACCAGGTAGGTCCGAAAGCAGCAGCAGCCGGCTCTCCAGGGTGTCGTTGGTGATAGGGTCGCCGCTGTTGACGCCGCTCAGGATGTTGAGGACCAGGGCATCGGACAGGTTGGTCTGGTTGTTCAGGACGATCTTGCCGTATTGCCCTTCGCTGACTGCAATCGTGAGGGCGTTGTCCTTGACATCTTGCGCTGGCAGGTAGGCCCGGGCCACAAAGTAGCCGTTTTTTCGATAGTGCTCAGTGATCCGGTCAGCCATGGCCTGCAGCTCGCCCAATGTCAGCTCGGTGTTGGGCACAAAGCCGGTCAGTGCCAGTAGTTCGGCTTCGGAATACACGCGGGAGCCGCTCACTTGCAGGCTTTTGACCAGAAATTTCGCCGTGCTGGGCGCGGATCGGACCGGTGCCTTGCCCTGCTGTATCCGGATTTCCGGCGCCGCCTTCTGAGGAACGGGGACAGGCGGAAGCTGCTGGATCTGGCTTCCCGATCCGGGAAGCTGTTGGGCCAGGAGGCCCTGGCTCAGTGCCAGCAGCGCGAAAGGGATCGCCCCTCTTGCGAGGACGGCGGGAAGAGGGGTGCGATATCTGTCACGGGTCTGTCGGGATGTCTGCGAAGTCATGATGGGTCACCTGAAGTTCAACCCATCGTGTCTGTAGGTGTTGATAAAAGCTGTAGGACATCACGCCGCGCACCCGCAATAGAATCACTAAAATTACATTTAAGTTACCAATCAGTAATTATGATAAATATGATAAATCGTCAAATTACCTTGCTGACCGTGGTGATGATGCCGGCAAGGGACCGAAGCCTCGTGCCCGCTGACGTGGCTGGCGAGTCTGCCGTGCGCGAGATCAGGTGGGCGAGTAAGCCAGCCGCACGTAGATAGGCGCATAGGCCTCGGCCTGGGTCACGTCGATCAGGCCTTCCTTGGACAGCTCCAGCAGCGCGATGAAGGTGACCACCAGCACGGGCATGCCGCGCGTGGGGTCAAACAGTGCCTCAAACTCGACAAACTTCTGCCCCTGCAGCTTGCGCAGCACGATGCTCATGTGCTCACGCACCGAGAGTTCTTCGCGCGAGATCACGTGGTGCTGCACCAGCCGCGCGCGTTTGACGATGTCGCGCCAGGCGTCCTGCAGGTCCACCACGCTGATATCGGGAAAACGCGGCTGCAGCGCCTGCTCGACATAGACCTGCGCACGCAGGAAGTCGCGACCGTACTGCGGGATTTCATTGAGCTTGTGCGCCGCCAGCTTGATCTGCTCGTACTCCAGCAGGCGGCGTACCAGCTCGGCGCGCGGGTCTTCGGCTTCCTGGCCGTCGGCCACCTTTTTGGGCGGCAGCAACATGCGGGACTTGATCTCGATCAGCATCGCGGCCATCAGCAGGTATTCGGCCGCCAGCTCCAGGTTGGTGCTGCGGATTTCATCCACATACACCAGGTACTGACGCGTCACCGCCGCCATCGGGATGTCCAGAATGTTGAAGTTCTGTTTGCGGATCAGGTACAGCAGCAGATCCAGCGGGCCTTCAAAGGCTTCCAGAAACACCTGTAGCGCGTCCGGCGGTATGTACAGATCCTGCGGCATCGCAAACAGCGGCTCACCATACAGGCGGGCCAGCGCCACCTGGTCAATCACCCCCGGCATGCCCGCCAGCGCCAAATCCCCGGTCGGCAGGCCTGGCTCGGCGGGCGGAAGTTCGGTGATGGTGGTCATGGGCATGGGAGGGGTGGCATCAGCTATGAATTTGATAGCTGTTTGCGCACGTCCAGTATGGGCTGCGGGTCTTTTTGACCTGAATGTTTCGACTATTTGCTGTTCGGGTGGCCGCTGGTGCCATACACATAGGCTTGCTGCGCAACGTTGGCGTCCAGGTAATCGGCCTGCTCTGTGGCGCTCAGCTTTTTGTCCCACAGAAGCGCGCGCCCCTGGCGCTGCTCGGCCTCCAGCGTGGGCTTTTTCGCCTTGAGTTCGTCAATGAACTGGGTCGCTTCCGAGGAGTAGTGGGGCCGGGCGAAGATGGACATGGGATTAAACTGCCTGAAACTTGAATCGGCTGATTTTACCGGGGACCACCATGCACCTGCCTTTTTTCGCTTTCCCGGGGCGAGCGGCGGCGAGCGGGCGCTGCAGCATGGGGAGATGGGCACTGATGGGACTGTTGTCGGCTTTGCTGGGTCTGGTCGGGTGTGACGCCCAGCGTATTGCAGAACTTGAAGAAGGTGTTGCCACCGAGGCCGATGTGCGCGCCCGTTTTGGCGAGCCCGAGAAAATTTGGGAAGCAGCCGATCTGGCGGGCAACCCTTTTCCCGGCGCCGCTGCCCAGCCAGGCGCCCGCACCTTCGAATACAACCGCCAGCCCGAGGGACAGGTCAACTACATGGTCACCATAGGTGCTGACGGCAGGATGAGCGCCTTGCGCCAGGTCCTGACGCCGCAGAACTTTGCGCTGGTACTGCCGGGCATGCCAATGGAGCAGGTGCGCAAGATGCTGGGAAAGCCGATGAAAGTCACGCCTTACGCCCTGCAGCAGGAGACGCACTACGACTGGCGGTATCTGTCGGCGCCAAACACAACCAGAATTTTCACCGTGGTATTTGACCGCGACCTGCGCGTCGTGCGCAGCGCCTCGGTGGATGCCGAGCTGCTCGGCCCGTCCGGCCCCAGCCGTTAAGTTTACATACGAAAAATGGCTGCAGCCCTTGTGCAGCTTGCGTAATTAGCTACTTTTTTTATAGCGTTTCTATTTTCGCCAGAAAACCTGAACGCTCCATCACCGCGCGCGGCTGGGCGTTCAGCCCCGAGATCACCAGCCGCCCCCCGCGCAGGGTGATCGCCTTGTGCAACTGGCCCAGCACGTCCAGGCCGGATGCGTCCAGCGATTGCAGCGACTGGGCGTCCAGGCGCACCAGCAGGCCTTGCGGCGCGCTTTCAACCACAGACAGTACCGGATCTATTTTGGCCACTGCGCCGAAAAACAGCGAGCCGTAGAGCTGGAAATGGACCGAGTCGTCTGTGCGCGCTGTCTCCACCACCTGAAACAAACTGCTCATGCGCCGCACAAATAACACGCAGGCCAACAGCAGGCCCACCTGTAGAGCTACCGTCAGGTCAAACACCACCGTGAGAAAAAAAGTGCCCAGCATCAGCAGCCGATAGTGGTTGCTGTACTGCCGCAGGTGCACAAACTCACGCCACTCACCCATGTTCCAGGCGACATGCACCAAAATGCCGGCCAGTACCGCCAGCGGCACATGCAGGGCCAGCGGCGCGGCCAACAGCACGATGGCGGCCAGCACCAGTGCATGCACGATGCCCGCTATCGGCGAGCTGGCGCCTGAGCGCACATTGGTCACGGTGCGGGCAATGGTGCCCGTGGCCGGCATGCCGCCAAAAAAAGGCACGATGAAATTGGCCACACCCTGGGCCATCAGCTCCTGATTGGGATCGTGTTTGGGCAGACCTGAAAGCTGGTCGGCCACGCGTGCGCACAAGAGCGACTCCACGGCACCCAGCATGGCGATGGTCATCGTGGGAGGCAGCAGCAGGCGCACGGTTTCCCACGAAAACGCCGGTAGCGCAAAGGCCGGAAGCGCCTGTGGAATGCCGCCAAATCGCGAGCCTATGGTTTCAACCGGCAGATCCAGCAGCCAGGCCAGAAGTGTCAGCGTGATCAGGGCGACGATGGGGCCGGGCACCCGTGAGACGGCGCGTGTGGCCCGTAACAGCTGCACACCTTCTACCGCCTGAATACGGCTGATCAGGCGTGCGGTGAAGCCGCTGGCGGTGCTGGCGCGGCTGACAAACAGTTTGGGCCAGAGGATCAGCCCCAGAAAACACAGCAGGCCCAGCCCCAGGGCGTGGCTATTGAGGGTTTCGACCTGGCCGGCGATGGCCGCAATTTGCGAGAAAAAATCAGCCGGCATCTTGCCGATTTGCAGCCCCAGCAAGTCCTTGAGCTGCGACAGGGCAATCAGCACGGCAATACCATTGGTAAAACCCACCACAATGCTGACTGGCACGTACCGCACCAGGGTGCCCATCTTGAGAAAACCAAGCAAAAACAGCAGCACGCCGGCGCAGGCGGTGGAGATCAGCAGATTGGGCAGGCCGTAACGCTCGACAATGCCGTACACAATCACGATGAAGGCGCCTGCGGGCCCGCCGATTTGCACCGCTGATCCGCCCAGCAACGAGATCAGTCCGCCTGCAATGATGGCCGTCCAGATGCCCGCCTGCGGCGACAGGCCCGAGGCAATCGCAAACGCCATGGCCAGCGGCAGCGCCACAATGCCGACGGTCAGGCCTGCGCCTACATCTTTGCCAAAGCGCTCCCGCGTGTAATTTTTCAGGGCCGGGCCAATGCGTGGCCGAAATGGCGCCAGGTAGGCGGGTAAGTTCATCGGTAGGTAGTGTCCAGCGGGATAAGCCGGTTGGTCATCCTGCAACTGGAGGATGGTCAGAGCGGCAAGCCCTTGTTAAAGTAAACACCTGTCTTTTGGTTGGGTTTCAGATACCTGTCGGGCTATCTTAAGGCGCTGTCGCACGCTTCATGCCAGTTTTATCCAGTCGCTCCTCATGCCGCGCAGACTCCTAGCTTGTCTGACCATGGCCGCCTGCGTGCTGGGGATGGGCGGCCCCGCTGTGGCCCAGACCGATCAGGCAGCTGGCCCCGGGTGGATGGGCCAGCAGGGCGCTGCCCAAGTGGTGATTGATGGGTCGGGCCAGCAAACGCTGGCGCAGATCGAGCAACGCTTTATGCTGGGCGAGTCCGAGCCCGCCGACGCCGGGCGCATCATGCCCACTGGCGGCAACACCGCCGTCTGGTACCGGCTGGCGCTGCCTGTGGTCAGTGTGCCAACCCCGCTGGTGCTGGCGCTGCCGCACCCGGGCATGAACCGGGTCGATCTCTACCGGCCTGCGGCCGATGGTGGCTGGGGCGTCGAGCGTTCGGGCGATTCGATCCCGGTGGCGCAATGGCCCCTGCCTTACCTGTACCCGGCGTTTGAATTGGTGCAACAACCGGGTGAGGTGCGCGCCAGCTACCTGCGGGTTCAGCACAGTCACCCCATCAGTGTGCGCTGGTCCGTCTGGAGTACTCGCGATTTCCAGGAGTCCGGCAAACGCTGGCATTTCTTTCTGGGTGCCTACGTAGGGCTGATGGCGCTTGTGATTTTGATCTGCATGGTCAACGCTTATGTGCTGCGCGACTCGATACATCTCTATTACGCCGCCTACGTGCTGTTCATCACCTTCGGCCAGCTTTCGCTGACCGGCCTGGCCGGTGAGTATTTGTGGCCCGGCAGCGCCTGGTGGAACGACGTGGCGTCCAACGTTCTGCCAGTCACCGGGGTGGCGCTGGGCCATCTTTTCTTGCGGGAGCTGGTGCTTGAGCGCGGCGCCCGCTGGGCCACCGGCCTGATGCTGGCCATGGCTGCGGTCGGTGCCGGGCTGGCGCTGGGTTTTCTGTTTGTCGGGCGCGATCCGTTTTTTACCATCAGCGGCCCCTTTTACCTCGCCAGTTTTGCGGTTTACCTGGGCGCTGCGCTTTGGTACACCTGGCGCGTGCCACGCGTGGGCCTGTGGGTGCTGGCAGGCATGTTGGCCCTGCTGGCCGGGGCGGTGTTCCCCGTCCTGCGCAACATGCAGATGCTGCCGGTTTCCTTCATGACCCAATACGGCGCACAGCTGGGCGCCGCTGTCGAAATTCCCCTGCTGCTGATCGCCTTGTATTTGCGCAGTCGGGGCCAGCGTGCCACCCAGGCGCGAGTGGGTGCCATGGCCACGGCCGACCCACTCACGGGTGTGGCGAACCACCAGGTCATGCTGCAGCGTCTGGCGCATCTGCTGGAGCATCGGCCGCGCGACCCAGGCGCCGGTGTGGTGATCCGTGTGCGTATCGGCAATATCCACGACATCCGCGCCGAATATGGCTTGCAGGTGGCGCAGATGGCGCTGGTTCATGCGGGCGCCTGCATCAACCAGGTGGTCAGGGAAGGCGACACCGTGGCGCGCCACCGTGACGGTGATTTTGTGCTGATTTTGCAGGGCCGGATGGAGCGTGACGACATCTCGACCATAGGCCAGCGCCTGATTGCGCGCGGATTGGCCCCCAGCGGTGTGTTGCCGCCGGGTGCTGTGCTGCAGCTCAAAGTCGGCATTGCCGCTGCACCTTATCAGATGCAGGACGTGGAGGCCTTGTTGCTAGCGCTGGAAGGTGTGGTCACCGAGCTGGCGGCGCGGCCAGGCAAAGCACTGCGCTTTGTTACCTGATACGCATGCCCGGGGTGGCGCCCGGCCAGGGCTCCAGCACAAAGATGCCAGGTGCGGCTTTTTCGTCGGCATGGCTGGCGGCCAGCACCATGCCTTCGCTGAGACCAAACTTCATCTTGCGCGGCGCGAGGTTGGCGACCATGACCGTGTGTTTGCCGATCAGTTGCTCTGGTTTGTAGGCGCTGGCAATGCCGCTGAAGACGTTGCGTGTTTTGCCCTCACCGACGTCCAGCGTCAGGCGCAGCAACTTGGTTGAGCCTTCCACGGCTTCGCAATTGACGATGAGCGCAATGCGCAGATCGATCTTGCTGAAGTCGTCGATGGGGATGCTGGGGGCGATGGCTTCGCCGCCGGGCGCTATGCTTTCAATAGCTGCTTTGGCAGGCGTGGAAAGGGCTGGAGGCTCAAACAATGCATCGAGTTGCTCTGGAGTTACCCGCTGCATGAGGTGTTGGTAGTCGCCAATTTGGTGACCCACAGGAAGCGCAACAGCTGCATTCTCAAAATTCAACGGAGCGCATTGCAGAAATTTTTCAACTGCCGCGGCAACGCCGGGCATCACAGGTTTGAGGCAGGCCGACATGACCCGGAACATTTGAAGCGCCTCGGAGCTCTTTTCCGCAGCCAGTTCAATCTTTCCTTCTTTGACCAACTTCCAGGGTGCGGCGGCGTCAAAACGCGAATTCACGTTGTCCGCAAAGGCCATCACTTCCCGCAAGGCTTTGCCGTACTCGCGCTGTTCCAGATATTCACGCACCTGCTTCAGAAGGTCTGTGGAACTGATGTGTGACTGCTCGGGCGAAGCCACAAACTTCCCGTCCGGTAAAAATTTGGCAGCGCGGCTTGCAATGTTCACATACTTGCCAATCAAGTCGCTGTTCACCCGCGCCATGAAGTCATCGGCGTTGAAATCAATGTCTTCATTCTTCGCATTGAGCTTGGCCGCCAGGTAGTAACGCAGCCACTCCGGGTTCATGCCCAGACTCAGGTACTTGAGCGGGTCCAGGCCGGTGCCGCGGCTTTTGCTCATCTTCTCGCCGTTGTTGACCGTCAGAAAACCATGCACAAAGATGTTGTCCGGTGTCTTGCGGCCACTGAAGTGCAGCATGGCCGGCCAGAACAGGGTGTGGAAGGTGACGATGTCCTTGCCGATGAAGTGGTACTGCTCCAGCGCCGGGTCGGCCATGTAGTCGTCGTAGCTTTCACCACGCTTGTCGAGCAGGTTTTTCAGTGACGCGAGGTAACCGACCGGCGCGTCCAGCCACACATAAAAGTACTTGCCAGGCGCATCGGGGATCTCGATGCCGAAGTAGGGCGCATCGCGGCTGATGTCCCAGTCGCCCAGGCCTTCGCTTTGGCTGCCATCGGGATTGGTTCGAACGCTGAACCACTCCTTGACCTTGTTGGCTACCTCGGGCTGAAGCTTGCCGTCCTGCGTCCACTTCTCCAGAAAGTCCACACAGCGCTGGTCAGACAGCTTGAAGAAAAAGTGTTCTGAATTTTTGAGAACAGGGGTTGCGCCCGACAAGGCTGAATAGGGGTTGATCAAATCTGTAGGTGCATACACAGCACCGCAGTTTTCGCAGTTGTCGCCATACTGGTCTTTGGTTCCGCACTTGGGGCAGGTGCCCTTGATGTAGCGGTCCGGCAAAAACATGTTTTTTTCGGCATCAAAAAACTGCTCAATCGTTTTGGTCTCAATCAGCGAGCCATCCGCGTTGTCGCGCAAGTCGCGGTAGATCTGCTGCGCCAGCGCGTGGTTCTCCGGCGCGTCGGTCGAATGCCAGTTGTCAAAACTGATGTGAAAGCCGTCCAGATAGGGCTTGCGGCCGGCGGCGATGTCGGCCACAAACTGCTGCGGCGTCTTGCCAGCCTTTTCGGCGGCAATCATGATGGGCGCGCCATGCGCGTCATCGGCGCCGACAAAGTTCACCGCATGGCCCTGCATGCGCTGGAAACGCACCCAGATGTCGGCCTGGATGTACTCCATGATGTGGCCGATGTGAAAGTTGCCGTTGGCGTAGGGCAGGGCGGTGGTGACAAAAAGGCGGCGCTGGGACATAAGGATGCTTTGTGGCTTTGGAGGCTAACCGGCGATTTTAAGTCGGGCGGGCGCAAACGGCGGCCGCAAGCCCCCGCAGTTCACCGGTTTGGCCTGCGGCGTTAGACTTGACTGCAATTGCGGCGACACCGGCCACCTTGTCAGAATCAATCGGAGACTTTTCCCCATGGCAGTAGAACAACAGGCACTCCTGAACGCACTTCAAGGCGTGCTGGACCCCAACACCGGCAAGGATTTTGTCAGCACCAAGGCGCTGAAAAACCTGCAGGTCAGCGGTGACGATGTGGCTTTCGACGTGGAACTCGGCTACCCGGCCAAGAGCCAGCTCGCCGGCATCCGCAAGCTGTTGATCAACGCCACCAAGGGCGTGACTGGTGTGGGCAATGTATCGGTCAACGTGGGTTTCAAGATTGCCAGCCACAGCGTGCAGCGTGGCGTGCAGTTGCTGCCCAACGTCAAAAATATTGTCGCTGTGGCCTCTGGCAAGGGCGGCGTGGGCAAAAGCACCACCGCTGTCAACCTGGCGCTGGCGCTGGCCGCCGAGGGCGCCAGTGTGGGCCTGCTCGACGCCGACATTTACGGCCCCAGCCAGCCGATGATGATGGGTATCGAGGGCCGGCCCGAGAGCGTTGACGGCAAAAACATGGAGCCGATGGAGAACTACGGCATCCAGGTGATGTCGATTGGTTTTCTGGTGGCGCAGGACGAAGCCATGATCTGGCGCGGCCCGATGGCCACCCAGGCGCTGGAGCAGTTGCTGCGCCAGACCAACTGGCGCGACCTGGACTACCTGATTGTGGACATGCCGCCCGGCACCGGCGATATCCAGCTCACGCTGAGTCAGCGTGTTCCCATGACCGGTGCGGTGATTGTCACCACGCCGCAGGACATCGCGCTGCTCGATGCCAAAAAAGGCATCAAGATGTTTGAAAAAGTCGGTGTGCCCATTCTCGGCATCGTCGAAAACATGGCGGTGCACATTTGCAGCAAGTGCGGCCATAGCGAACACATTTTTGGCGAAGACGGCGGCAAGAAGATGGCGGCCGACTACAACATGGCCTACCTGGGAGCGCTGCCGCTGGACATGCAAATCCGCCTGCAGGCCGACAACGGACGGCCCACCGTGGTGGCCGACCCGGATGGCGAGGTGGCCGGTATTTACAAGGCCGTCGCGCGCCAGGTGGCCATCACCATCGCCGCCAAGGCCAAGGACTTTTCCGCGAAATTTCCGACCATCAAGATATCCAAGGACACCTGATGCGTGTTGGCGCCCACCCATGAACATGCTGGCGGCGCTGCGTTACCTGGTCGCCCTGAGTGAGCACAGGCACTATGCGCGCGCCGCGCAGTCCTGCCACATCACCCAGCCGGCGCTGTCCAACGCCTTGCGTGCGCTGGAAAAAGAGTTTGGCATAAGCATCGTCAAGCGTGGCCGCACCTATGCCGGCCTGACGCCCGAGGGAGAGCAGGTACTGGCCACAGCGCAGCGCATGTTGCACGAGCATGAACTGCTGCAACAGGAACTGCGCAGCAGCGCCAGCCAGCCGCAGGGCACGCTGCAACTCGGTGTGGTGCCTACGGCTGTACCAATAGCCACCCATTTTGCGGCGCAACTGCGCCAGCACCACCCCGGTATTTCGCCTGTGTTGCGCTCACTCAGCTCGCAGGAGATCGAGCTGGGCCTGGAAAACCTCTCGCTCGATCTGGGCCTGGGTTTTGCTGAACGCCTGAACCTGCGCAGCCAGCGTTTCGAGTTGCTGCCGCAATACACCGAGCACTACTTTCTGGTACGCCGCGCGGCTGACACGACCCGCACCCAACTGCATCTGGGCCTGCCCATGGCCTGGCGCGATGCGGCGCAGTTGCCGCTGTGCCTGCTGACGCCCGATATGCACAACCGCAGCATTGTGGACAGAGCCTTTGCGGGGCTGGGCCTGCAGGTCACGCCGGTGATGCAGACCAACTCGATTCTCGCGCTGGCGCTGAGTGTGGTCGCCGGTGATGTTTGCAGCATCCTGCCCGGCGCGCTGGTCGGCGCCGTGCGCAGTTATGCCGAGCTGGAGGCCCTGCCTTTGGTGGGGCCTGAACTGACAACGGCCGTGGGCTTTTTCAGCCTCAGCAAGGCCAGCCCCTCGCGCGCCTTGCAAGCCGCCCTGGTGCTGGCGCAGGACAGCGCCTGGCTGCGCCACGCCGCCCGGCACAGCGGCGCATTGCATTCAGCGCCTGAATCAGCGCATACATGATTTCTATTTGACGCGGGCAGCGCCAGCGGCGACAGTGCGGCATGCCTGCCCTTGCTGCTCCCCTTGACGCCGTCCCCACTGTGGCCATTGCCACGCTGGACGACATGCGCGCGACAATTCGTCGCAAAAGCAGGCTCAAGGGCCGCCAGGCGGATGAGGCGTCTCTGGCCGACGTGCGGGCGTTGATCGGCGAGCGGCCCGAGGGCGGACACCGGCGCGACCTGCTGATTGAGCACCTGCACCAGCTCAACGACGCCTGGCGCGGCCTGCATGAGCGACATCTGGTGGCACTCGCCAAAGAGATGAATATCCCGATGGCCGAGGTGTACGAGGTCGCCAGTTTTTACCACCACTTCGAGATCCTGCGCGGTGATGCCCATGCACCTGGGCTGACGGTGCGCGTGTGCGACGGGCTGGCCTGCGAGCTGGCGGGCGCGCAGGACTTGCTGGCGCGTTTGCCGGCGCTGCTGGGCAGTGCGGATGTGCGGGTGGTGGCCGCACCCTGCCTGGGTCGCTGCGAGCAGGCGCCGGCAGCGCTGGTGCATCAGCAAGCTGTGCCCTTTGCCACCGCCGAACGCCTGGTCTTGATGATAAAAAGGCTTCCAGCCCATACCGCTCAAGCGCAAGCAGCTATAAATTTCATAGCGTCTGATTACGCTGAAAAAAGTGTGCCGGGCTCCGCGTGCGAGGTAAGCGGGGTGCTGCCAGCCTTTACCGACTACGCCACCTACCGCGCCCATGGCGGCTACGGCCTGGCCGCAGCCGTGGTCAACGGGGAGGAAGATGCTGAGACGGTGCTGGAGGCGATGGAAAACTCGGGCCTGCGCGGTCTGGGTGGTGCGGGGTTTCCGGCGGGCCGCAAATGGCGCATCGTCCAGGGCCAGCCCGGACCTCGCCTGATGACGGTCAACATTGACGAAGGCGAGCCTGGCACCTTCAAGGACCGGACCTGGCTGGAGCGCGACCCGCATCGCTTTCTGGAAGGCGTGCTGATTGCGGCGCAGGTCGTCGGCACCGAGGCCTGCTACATCTACCTGCGTGACGAGTACCACGATTGCCGCGTGATGTTGCAGGCCGAGCTGGCCAAACTGCGGGCCGACCCACCGTGCCCGCTGCCGCTGATTGAGCTGCGGCGCGGCGCGGGCGCCTACATCTGCGGCGAAGAGTCGGCCATGATCGAAAGCCTGGAAGGCAAGCGCGGTGAACCGCGCCTGCGGCCACCCTACATCGCCGAGCTGGGTCTTTTTGGCAGGCCCACGCTGGCGCACAATTTTGAAACCCTGTACTGGGTGCGTGACATCGTTGAAAAAGGCCCGCAATGGTTCAGCGGCTTTGGCCGAAACGGTCGCAAGGGACTGCGCAGTTTCAGCGTCAGCGGGCGCGTGCGCTTGCCTGGCGTCAAGCTGGCGCCCGCCGGCATCACCTTGCAGGAGCTGGTGGATGAATATTGCGGCGGCATGGCGGAAGGCCACACGCTGTATGCCTACTTGCCGGGCGGCGCATCGGGCGGTATTTTTCCGGCCAGCCACGCCAATCTGCCGCTGGACTTTGACACCTTGCAGCCGCACGGCGGCTTCATTGGTTCGGCGGCGGTGATCGTGCTGGGCCACCATGACAGGGCGCGTGACGCAGCCCTGAACATGATGCGGTTTTTTGCGCACGAAAGCTGCGGCCAGTGCACACCTTGCCGTGTCGGCACCGTCAAAGCTGCCAGACTGATGGAAGCGGCGGTGTGGGACAACAGAACGCTGGAAGACCTCAATGTGGTGATGACCGATGCGTCGATCTGCGGCCTGGGCCAGGCGGCGCCGAACCCGGTGCGCTGTGTGCAGAAGTATTTCCCCCATGAGATTTAGCTCCCCCCCGAAGCGGCCTGCGGCCGCCTCCCCCTCAAGGGGGCGCCACCAGCGGCCCGGCGAAGCCGGTTCCGCGGTGGCCACTGGCACGGTCAGCTTCGCGCTGAATGGTCGCGTTGCGCAGGCTTATGAAGGCGAGACCATCCTCCAGGCTGCGCGGCGCCACGGCGTGGATATTCCGCACCTTTGCTACAAGGACGGTTACCGGCCCGACGGCAATTGCCGCGCCTGTGTGGTCGAAGTCAAGGGAGAACGCACACTGGCACCCAGCTGCTGCCGCGTGGTGACTGCGGGGATGGACGTTCAGGCCAGCAGTGAGCGCGCCCTGAAGAGCCAGAAGATGGTGCTGGAGATGCTGCTGTCGGACATGCCGGACACTGGCTACAAATGGAGTGATCAGGACGAGTCGCTGCAGCATGGTGAACTCAGCGAATGGGCCGACCGCATGGATGTGACGGTTCGGCCTGCGCTGAAGGCCTTGCGCCGCGAGCAACCGACCGCCGATATCTCGCACCCCGCCATGGCGGTCAATCTGGACGCCTGCATCCAGTGCAAGCGTTGTGTGACCGCTTGCCGCGACGAGCAGGTCAACGATGTGATCGGCTACGCCATGCGCGGGGCGCACAGCAAAATTGTGTTTGATCTGGACGACGCCATGGGGGGCAGCAGCTGTGTGGCCTGCGGTGAATGTGTGCAGGCCTGCCCGACAGGCGCCTTGATGCCGAAAACACTGATGGGCTCGCAGGTGGTGGACAAAAAGGTGGACTCGGTCTGCCCCTTCTGCGGCGTCGGTTGCCTGGTGAGCTACAAGGTCAAGGACAACCGGATCGTCGGGGTGGACGGGCGCGACGGCCCGGCCAACCAGTCGCGCCTGTGTGTCAAGGGTCGTTTTGGTTTTGACTATGCGCACAGTGCGCAGCGCCTGACCGTACCCCTGATCCGCAAGGCGGAGGTAGCCAAAGACCCTGCTGCCTTGCAAACACTTAACCGCAACTCCGCCGACTGGTCGCAGGTGTTTCGTGAAGCCAGCTGGGACGAGGCGCTGGCCCTGGCGGCCGGCGGACTCAAGGGCTTGCGCGACACACATGGCAACAAGGCACTGGCGGGTTTCGGATCGGCCAAGGGCAGCAACGAAGAAGCCTATTTGTTCCAGAAGCTGGTGCGTACCGGTTTTGGCTCGAACAATGTGGACCATTGCACCCGCCTGTGCCATGCATCCAGCGTTGCGGCGCTGCTCGAAGGAGTGGGTTCTGGCGCGGTGAGCAACCAGGTCAATGACGTGGCGCATTCAGACCTGATTTTTGTCATCGGTTCCAACCCTTCGGCCAATCACCCGGTAGCAGCGACCTGGATGAAAAATGCGGCCAAAAACGGCGCAAAAATTGTACTGGCCGACCCGCGCATCACCGACATCGGCAAACACGCCTGGCGCACCCTGCAGTTCAAGGCCGACACCGACGTGGCCATGCTCAATGCGCTGATTTACACCGTGATTGATGAAAACCTGGTGGACCGGGACTTCATCGAGAAGCGCGTCAGCAACTACGAAGCGCTCAAGGAAAACGTCAAGGCCTACAGCCCCGAGGCCATGGCGCCGATTTGCGGTATCCCGGCACCCCTCTTGCGCGAGGTCGCGCGAGCCTTCGCTACGGCCAAAGCCGCGATGATCCTGTGGGGTATGGGCATCAGCCAGCATGTGCACGGCACCGACAACGCGCGTTGTCTGATTGCCCTGAGTGCCGTGACCGGGCAGATCGGCAAGCCGGGGTCCGGCCTGCATCCACTGCGTGGTCAGAACAATGTGCAGGGCGCCAGCGACGCAGGCCTGATCCCGATGATGTTTCCCAACTACCAGCGCGTCGACAACCCGGACGCGCACCGCTGGTTTGAAGACTTTTGGGGAAGCAGGCTGGACGAGCAACCCGGCTACACCGTGGTGGAGATCATGCAAAAGGCGCTGGCGCCCGAGAGCGACCCGAACAACGTGCTCGTCATGAACATCATGGGCTAGAACCCGGCCATGAGCGACCCCGACCTGAACCACGCGCGCCATGCGCTGGCCAGTTTGCAGCATCTGGTGGTGCAGGACATTTTCATGACCGAAACCGCCTGGCTGGCCGATGTGGTCTTGCCAGCCACCGCCTGGCCGGAAAAAACCGGCACTGTCAGTAACACCGACCGCATGGTGCAACTGGGCAGGCAGGCGATCGATCCGCCAGGACTGGCCAAAGCTGATTTGTGGATCATCCAGCAGATGGCACAGCGTGTTGGCCCCCACGCGCCGCACTTCGTGTCGTCGCTGCCCCCCGAGGGGGCCTCCCCCGCCTTGGGGCGGCCCGGCGGCGGGGGCATGGGCCTGAACTGGAGCTATGCAGGCGATCATGATGGCGTGGCGGCGGTGTACGAAGAAATGCGGCAGGCCATGCACACGGCCATTTCCGGCATCAGCTGGGAGCGTTTGCAGCGCGAGTCCAGCGTGACCTACCCCTGCCTGAGCGAAGACGACCCCGGGGCGCCCACCGTGTTCATCGATCATTTCGCGACCAGCGATGGGCGTGTGCATCTGGTGCCCGCCGAAATCATCCCGGCCAACGAGCGACCCGATGCCGACTACCCGTTTGTGCTGATCACCGGGCGCCAGCTGGAGCACTGGCACACCGGCAGCATGACGCGGCGCGCTGCGGTGCTGGATGCGATTGAGCCTATGGCCACGGCATCTCTCTGCGGCGCGGACATGCTGGCTTTGGGACTGGTACCGGGCGACGTGGTGACGGTGCAGTCACGGCGCGGGTCGGTCGCCCTGCACGTGCGGCGTGATGATGGCACGCCCTCCGGTGCCGTGTTCATCCCGTTTGCCTATCACGAGGCTGCGGCCAATCTGATGACCAATGCGGCGCTGGACCCGTTCGGCAAAATTCCCGAGTTCAAATATTGCGCGGTGGCCATTCGTGCGGGAGGCGAAGCCGCTGCGTTGGTGGGCTATGGCGCCAGTGCTTCCCATGACCTTTAAGCGGGTAGGCGGCAAAAGAGTCGTGCCCAAAAGACGCGTGACGGTCGCCGTACACTGCAGATATGTCTGAATTTGCCTTGCAGTCTCCCGGTGCGGATGAGACCCTTCGCCGCCCTTGCGTTTCGGTGGCGGTCGTCATGCGGCGCGAGCGCATTGACAACCGCTGGCAACCTTGGCGCTGGTCGCTCGCCGACATCGTGCCGCACGAGGACAGCTTTGGCACGCAGCCGCGCCTGCTGCTCAAGGACGATCAGGAAGAGCGCTGGCTGCACCCCGGCTTCAAGGTCGAGCTGTTCACCGACGATGCCGAAGGTTATTACCTCAACGTCAGCACGCCTCAGCCCTGTTTCTGGGTGGTCTGGCGCATGGAGGAAGAGGCGCTGCTGGCCAACGAGCCGGTCCCCGTGCCCCAGACCGTGACCCTGAGTTACCACGACGCAGGTCGCTGGCTGGACGCGCAGGAAACCGTCGAGCAGGTCCCAGCCCCGCGCGATGTGGTCGAGTGGATGCAGGCTTTTGTCGATGCGCACTATGTGCTGGAGGCCAAACGCCGACAGCGCCCGCAAAGCTTCAAACCGCTACAGGACCGTTTTGGCAACCCGGCCCGGGTGAGCACCGACAAAAAGATGGGTGGAGGCGGCCATGGCTGAAGACTCGCCCGGGTTTCTGGGGCGCTGGTCCAGGCGCAAGACCGATGTGCTACAGGGCAAACCACTGGCCGAGCCGGCGCTGGTACCACCTGCTGCCGAAAACCCGCTGACCGTCACGCCAGCCCCAGTACCTGAGCCAGTGATTGGTGAAGCACCTGTTGAAGAAAGGAAATTGCTGACCCTTGACGACGTGAAGCTGCTCAACAAGGACTCTGACTTCAAGCCCTTCATGGCGAATGACGTGGGCCCGGACGTGCGCAACGCAGCCATGAAAAAGCTCTTTGCCGACCCGCACTTCAACGTGATGGATGGCCTGGACATCTACATCGACGACTATTCCAAATCCGACCCGATTCCCGAGTCCATGCTGCGCCAGATGGCGAGCGCCAAGTTTCTCAAGTTGTTTGACGATGAAGACAAGCCGGACGAGGCAGCAGGGGAAGTGCCTGCTCCTTCACCACGGGAAAATGCGAATAAGCCTGCGGATGAAACCGTGGCACAGTCGTCTCAAGGCCACGAGCCCGCTGACCCGACACCCCTAGCTACCGAACCGACCAGCCAGCCCGAGTCCCCGACGGACTGCCGCGCCAGCCAGGAAAACCATGCCCACATTGATTTGCGACTGCAACCAGACCATGCCGCTCCAGCCCCAGGCGCTGGGCGCAGCACTTAACGAAACCCTGACGCTGCATTCAGCGCTGTGTCGGCGCGAGGCGGCCACCTTCCAGAAGGCGGTGCAATCCGGCGATGACGTCGTGGTCGCCTGCACCCAGGAAAAGCGCCTCTTTGCAGAAGTGGATCAACAGACCCCGGGTGCGACCTCCGTCATCAAGTTTGTCAACATCCGGGAAACCGGCGGCTGGAGCAAGGACGCTGCACGCGCGATGCCCAAAATGGCTGCGCTGCTGGCGGCCGCGCATTTGCCCGACGCTGAACCGGTGGCCACCGTTACCTACAAAAGTGCAGGGCGGCTGCTCATTGTCGGCGCGCTGGACCAGGCCGAGCAGGTCGCAGCATTGGTCGCTGACACGCTGGATGTGACCATTTTTGCGCAGGGCGTTTCCAGCCAGCCGCAGGCCGGGTTTCCTGCGCAGGAGCGCAAGTACCCGGTGCTCAGTGGCGACCAACTCGCTCTCAAGGGCTGGTTGGGCGCGTTTGAGGCGAGCTGGGAGAAAACCAACCCGATTGACCTGGACCTGTGCACCCGTTGCAATGCCTGCGTGGCCGTTTGCCCGGAAGGGGCGATCGACCTCAGCTACCAGATCGACAGCAGCAAATGCACCTCTCACCGCGATTGCGTCGCGGCCTGCAAGGTGGCGGGTGCGATTGATTTCGGCCGCGAGCCGCAGGCGCTCAGCGAGGCCTTCGACCTGGTACTCGATCTGGGCGCCAAACCGCTGGTGGCCTTGCATGCGCCGCCGCAAGGTTACTTTGCGCTGGATGCATCGATGGGTTTGGCGTCCCCCGGTTTGCTGCCTACTGTGGTGAAGCTGCGTGACATGGTGGGCGAGTTTGAGAAACCCAAATTTTTTGCCTACAAGCAAAAACTGTGTGCCCACAGTCGCAATGAGACGGTGGGCTGCAATGCCTGCATCGACATCTGTTCGGCAGGGGCGGTGAGCAGCCAGAAAGAGCGCCAGCAGATTGTTGTCAACCCCAACCTTTGTATCGGTTGCGGTGCCTGCACCACGGTTTGCCCGACGGGGGCGCTGACCTATGCCTACCCGCGTGCCAGTGAGCAGGGGGTCAGGCTCAAGACGCTGCTCTCCACCTATGCCAAGGCCGGCGGGCGCCAGCCGGTGCTGCTGCTGCACAGCCAGGGCAGGGGCCAACAGGCGGTGGAAGCCCTGGGGCGCGCCGCCCGGCTGCAAAAAGAAGTGCAAGGCGTGCCTGCCAACGTCATTCCTCTGGCCTTGTGGCACACCGCCAGTGTCGGACTGGACCTGTGGCTCAGTGCCATCGCGTTCGGTGCATCGCAGGTGGCGGTATTGGTCACCGACGAAGAAGCGCCGGCGTATCAGGTGGGGCTGGCTGAACAGATGGCGGTGGCGCAGGCTGTCCTCACCGGCATGGGTTACGCCGGAACACATTTTCATTTGCTCAAAGGCCCGTCCGATCCCGATGCGGGCGCTGTGGCAGCCCTCGATGCCGGCCTGCAGCAACTGGCACGCCAGCAGCCGGTGGGCCCGGCGGTCCCGGCCAGGTTTGCGGTAGCCCAGGAAAAACGCAGCACCCTGGACATGGCGCTGGACCACCTGATCACACAGGCGCGCGCGCCCTTGCCCGAAGAGATCGAACTCCCGGCCAAAGGCTCACCTTTTGGCAGTCTGCTGGTCAATAAAGATGCATGTACCTTGTGCCTGAGCTGCGTCAGTGCCTGTCCTGCCAGTGCCTTGCAGGACAACCCGGAGCGGCCGCAGCTGAAGTTCATCGAGAAAAACTGCGTGCAGTGCGGGCTGTGTGCCACCACCTGCCCGGAAGATGCCATCACGCTGCAGCCGCGCCTGCTCTTGACGCCGCAGCGCAAGGAGGCGCGTGTGCTCAATGAATCCCAGCCCTACCAGTGCATACGCTGCAGCAAGCCCTTCGGCACGCTCAAGGCCATCGAGTCCATGCTTGGCAAGCTCGCTGGCCACGCCATGTTCCAGGGCGCGGCGGCGGACCGGCTCAAGATGTGCAGCGACTGCCGCGTGATCGACATCTACTCGGCCGACAACGAAGTCAAGATCACCGATATCCGCTAACGATTTTCACCCGTACCCCATGACGCAACAAGCCCAACTCTCGCCGTCCGGCCTCGACGAAGAAACTGCGCGCGCAGAAATCTACGGGCTGCTCGCTGCACTGTATTACGCGCCGCCTTCGGTCCAGCTGTCCGAAAAGCTCCGTGTGGCCGTCACCGAGGCGCCCGCCGCTGGCGCGATGCTGGAAGCTTCATGGCGAGAGCTGGTGGCCGTAGCCCGGCGGCTTCCCGAGGATGCAGTGCGGCGTGAATACGACACCCTGTTCGGAGGCGTGGGCAGACCCGAGGTCTATCTTTTTGGTTCGCACTATCTCAGCGGCTTTCTCAATGAGAAACCGCTTGCCGCGCTGCGCACCGACCTGGCGGCCCTGGGCCTGGCGCGCGACGAGGCCATGGCCGAAACCGAAGACCACATCGCCTACCTGTGCGAGGTCATGCGTTACCTGATTGCCGGTGACGATGTGGAGGTGGCCAACCTGACGCGCCAGCGCGAGTTTTTTTCACGCCACCTCCAACCCTGGGTCAGCGCGCTCTGCGATGCCATGCAGGCCCATCCCAAGGCAGATTTTTACCGCAGCCTGGCGGCTTTTACCCAGGCATTCATCAGCGTCGAAACCCAGGGGTTCGACATGTTGGTGTGAGTCAGCTCAGCGCCGAGTGCGAGAGTTCTCAGAATGCGACACTTTTGTCTGATTACGGTGATTTCGGTTAAAACCAAGTTGCCCTATCGTTTTCCCGTAGGCCCCCCATTGACCGTCCGTAAAGCATTGTCGGGTATTCAGGTCTGGCGTAAAGTACAGCAGTTAGTAAGTATGCAAACTGCTTCATAGCAAGCTTCCTTGGAGACAACCATGCAGGACAGCCAGCCAAAACCCTCGCGCAGGGGTTTCTTTTTCGGCGCCGCCGCGACCGGTGCCGCAGCCGCCGTCGCGGTGGCCCTGCCCGGGGTCCGCGCTCCGCAGGCTTCGCTTCCCGAGCCCAAGCCAGCGCCTGAAAAAGGCGGCGGCTACAGCCTGTCGGATCACGTCAAGCACTACTACCGCACCACCCGCATCTAGTCTCAAGCCCATCCCGGTTTCATTCTTACGGAGAGCTCCATGCTGCTCACGAAAAAATCTCACGGTATTCACGGCGATCAGGCGCAACGCGCAGGGTCGGCACGGTTTGTTCAAAGCCTGTCGCGCGGACTGTCCAACGCGCTTCCCACGATGGACCGTCGCGCATTTTTGCGTCGCTCCGGTCTGGGCGTCGGCGTGGGTCTGGCGGCCACGCAACTGACACTTGTCAAAAAAGCCAAAGCCGCGACACCGGGTGCCGGTGACGGCACCGGGAAGATCGAGGTCAAGCGCACTGTGTGCACCCACTGCTCTGTCGGTTGTGCGGTTGATGCGGTTGTGGAAAACGGCGTGTGGGTGCGGCAGGAGCCGGTGTTTGACTCGCCCATCAATCTGGGCGCGC
Organism: Polaromonas sp.; assembly: GCF_030680935.1. Lineage (GTDB taxonomy): Bacteria > Pseudomonadota > Gammaproteobacteria > Burkholderiales > Burkholderiaceae_C > Polaromonas. Next base: position 143,993 of record NZ_JAUXUP010000038.1, read on the forward strand.
ACTGTGCCAAAGGTGCAGCGCTGCGTGAGCACGGCCACGGCGAATACCGCCTGCGTTATCCGATGAAGCTGGTCAACGGCAAGTACGAACGTATCAGCTGGGACACGGCGCTTAACGAGATCACCGCCCGCATGCAGGAGCTGCGCAAGACCAGTGGCCCGGATTCGGTGTACTGGGTGGGCTCTTCCAAGCACAACAACGAACAAGCCTACCTGATGCGCAAGTTCGTCAGCTTCTGGGGCACCAACAACTGCGACCACCAGGCGCGCATCTGCCACTCCACGACGGTGGCCGGCGTGGCCAACACATGGGGCTACGGCGCCATGACCAATTCCTACAACGACATGCAGAACAGCAAGTGTGCGTTGTACATTGGCTCCAACGCCGCCGAGGCACATCCCGTCAGCCTGCTGCACATGCTGCATTCGAAAGAGACCGGCTGCAAGATGGTGGTGGTGGACCCGCGCTTCACGCGCACCGCCGCCAAGGCCGACGAATACATCCGCATTCGCTCCGGCTCCGACATTCCCTTCCTGTTCGGCATGCTGTATCACATCTTCAAGAACGGCTGGGAAGACACCAAGTACATCAACGACCGTGTTTATGGCATGGACAAGGTCAAGGCCGATGTGCTGGCCAAATGGACGCCCGACAAGGTCGAGGAAGCCTGTGGTGTGCCAGAAGCCAAGGTTTACATGGCGGCCGAGATGATGGCCAAAAACCGGCCTTCGACGATTGTCTGGTGCATGGGCCAGACCCAGCACACGATTGGCAATGCCATGGTGCGCGCGTCCTGCATTTTGCAGCTGGCGCTTGGCAACGTCGGGGTGTCTGGTGGCGGTACGAATATTTTCCGCGGCCACGACAACGTGCAGGGCGCGACCGACGTCGGCCCCAACCCCGACTCGCTGCCTGGTTATTACGGCCTGGCAGAAGGCTCGTGGAAACACTTCGCCAAAACCTGGGGCGTTGACTTCGACTGGATCAAGGGGCGCTATGCCTCGCCCGCCATGATGGGCAAACCTGGCATCACGGTATCGCGCTGGATCGATGGTGTCCTGGAAAAAAATGAACTGATCGACCAGGATTCCAACCTGCGTGGCGTGGTGTTCTGGGGCCATGCACCCAACTCGCAGACGCGGGGTCTGGAAATGAAGCGGGCGATGGACAAGCTCGATTTGCTGGTGGTGATTGATCCCTACCCCTCGGCCACAGCCGCCATGGCGGCGATGCCTGGCAAGGCCGAAGACCTCAATCCGAATCGTGCCGTTTATCTGCTGCCGGCGGCCACCCAGTTTGAAACCAGTGGCTCGGTGACCGCATCCAATCGCTCGCTCCAGTGGCGTGAGAAAGTCATTGAGCCGCTGTGGGAAAGCCGCAGCGACCACATGATCATGCACCAGCTCGCCGAAAAGCTCGGTTTTGCCAAAGAGCTGTCCAAGAACTACAAGATGCAGAAGGTCAAGGGCATGGACGAACCCGTGCCCGAAGACATCCTGCGTGAAATCAACAAGTGCGTCTGGACCATTGGTTACACCGGGCAGAGCCCGGAGCGCCTGAAAGCGCACATGCGCAACATGCATTTGTTTGATGTCAAGACGCTCAAATCCAAAGGTGGCAAAGACAAGGAAACCGGGTACGACACCACGGGCGATTACTTCGGTTTGCCATGGCCTTGTTTCGGCACACCCGAGCTGAAGCATCCTGGATCGCCCAACCTGTATGACACCTCCAAACATGTGATGGACGGCGGCGGTAACTTCCGCGCCAACTTTGGTGTCGAGCGCGAAGGCAAAAATCTGCTGGCTGAAGACGGTTCCCACTCCAAAGGGGCCGACCTGCAGACCGGGTATCCGGAGCTTGATCACTTGCTGCTTAAAAAGCTCGGCTGGTGGGACGAGTTGACGGAGCCCGAAAAAGCCGCCGCAGAAGGCAAGAACTGGAAGACCGACTCTTCCGGAGGCATGATGCGCGTCTTCATGCAGGGACATGGCTGCCATCCTTTCGGCAATGCCAAAGCGCGTGCGGTGGTCTGGAACTTCCCGGATGCGATTCCGCAGCACCGCGAGCCCCTGTACGGCAACCGGCCGGACCTCATGGCCAAGTACCCCACACACGACGACAAAAAAGCCTTCTGGCGCCTGCCCACGCTGTACAAAACCATCCAGCAGAAAAACCTGGCCGACAAGGTGCACGAGAAGTACCCCCTGATCATGACTTCGGGGCGCCTCGTGGAGTACGAAGGTGGTGGCGAGGAGACCCGCTCCAACCCCTGGCTGGCCGAGCTGCAACAGGAAATGTTCATCGAGATCAATCCCAAAGTGGCGGCCGACAAAGGCATACGCAATGGTGAGCGAGCCTGGGTCAGCACGCCAACCGGCGCACGCATCAACGTTCAGGCCATGGTGACCGAGCGGGTAGGCCCCGACACCGTTTTCCTGCCATTCCACTTTTCTGGTCGCTGGCAGGGTGCGGACATGTTGGCCTATTACCCCAACGGCGCGGCGCCTATCGTGCGTGGCGAAGCCATCAACACGGCCACAACCTACGGCTACGACAGCGTGACGATGATGCAAGAGACCAAGACAACCGTCTGTAATGTGGAGAGGGCATAACCATGGCACGCATGAAATTTGTCTGTGACGCCGAGCGCTGCATCGAATGCAACGGCTGTGTCACGGCCTGTAAAAACGAAAACGAAGTCCCGTGGGGTGTCAATCGCCGCCGCGTGGTGACGCTCAACGACGGCGTGCCCGGTGAAAAATCCATCTCGGTGGCCTGCATGCATTGCAGCGATGCACCCTGCATGGCAGTGTGTCCGGTCAATTGTTTTTACCGCACCGACGAGGGTGTGGTGTTGCACGACAAGGATGTCTGTATTGGTTGCGGCTACTGCTCGTATGCCTGCCCCTTTGGTGCGCCACAATTTCCATCGCAAGGCACTTTTGGTGTGCGTGGCAAGATGGACAAATGCACCTTCTGCGCAGGTGGCCCCGAGGTCCATGGCAGCCAGGCTGAGTTCGAAAAGTATGGCCGCAACCGGCTGGCAGAAGGCAAACTGCCGGCCTGCGCCGAGCAGTGCTCGACCAAGGCCCTGATCGCCGGTGACGGCGATGTGGTGGCAGACATCTTTCGCAACCGGGTGGTGCAGCGCGGCAAAGGCGCAGAGGTCTGGGGCTGGGGCACGGCCTACGGCTCCAAACAGGCCGGTCAGCCGCCAGCCAACGGAGTCAAATCATGATGCGCCTTGTCCTCATCAGTGCCGCCGCCCTGGGTCTGGCCGCCTGCGGCGACAAGCCGCAGACCGCTGCCGGTGTCAAAAGTGATGCGGCCGCCTTTCAGAGTGTGACCGGCGCGGGCAGCGCCTACAACGCGCCCGGCTGGAAGGCTGGAGACAAGGCCGCCTGGGAGGAGCAGCTCAAGACGCGCACCCAGGCCGGGCAAAACGAATACAACCGCGTGAAATAACCGGGAGTTCTCATGCAAGGTCCCCTGCGATTTTCGCGAGTTCTGGCAGCACTGCTGTTGACAGCCTCCGGCTGGGCCGCTGGCGTTTCAGCGCAGACGACTGCTGCCCCGACAGCGGCCCCTGCTGCCGCCGCAGCGCCGTCGGGCGGCATCAAAAGCGCCAACATCTTCGAAGTCAAACCCGACGCCAGCGCCGACCCGAATTACGCCAACCAGACCAACGCCGAGCGAGCCAAAGTACAGCCCGGCAACAACGCACCCATCTGGCGGCAGGTGGGGACTGGTGTGACCGGCTACAGCAGTCTGCCCAAAAGCGAGGCGCCAGAGGCAGGCAACCTGATCCAGCCTTTTGTGCAATATCCCGGTTCCCGTCTGACCAACGCCGGGGAGGCCTGGCGGCAGGTACGCAACAACTGGCTGATCCCTTATGGCGGATCCTTGTTGCTGATCGTTATTGGTGCTATTGCCCTGTTTTATTTTGGCAAGGGCACCATCAAAATGCATGGTACCAACACCGGGCACAAGATCGAGCGCTTCACACCCTTTGAGCGTTCGGCGCATTGGTCCAATGCGATCGCTTTTTGCATTTTGGCGATCTCCGGCATCGTGATGGCCTTTGGCAAATTTTTCCTGCTTCCAGTGATGGGTCTGACCCTGTTTGGCTGGTTGACCTACATTCTCAAAACCGCACACAACTTTGCCGGTCCGCTTTTTGCCGTATCGCTGGTGATTGTGTTTTTCACGTTTTTGCGTGACAACATGCCCAGCCGTGGCGACATTGGCTGGTTGCTCAAGGGCGGTGGTCTCCTGTCGGGCAAAGAAGTGCCTTCGCACCGCTTCAATGCCGGTGAAAAACTGGTGTTCTGGGGCGGGGTGTTCTTCCTGGGCATCGTGGTGGTGGCGTCCGGGCTGGTGCTCGACAAGCTGGTGCCGGGGCTGCTGTATGTGCGCGATACGATGCAGATCGCTCACATGATCCACGCGGTGGCCACCGTGTTGATGATGGCGATGTTCATCGGTCACATCTACATCGGCACCATAGGCATGGAAGGCGCGTACCAGGGCATGAAAACCGGGTATGTGGATGAAACATGGGCCAAAGAACACCACGAGTACTGGTACGACGATGTGAAGGCCGGCAAAATTCCGGCTCAGCGCAGCGAGCCTGTGCCCCCCAGCCAGACTGCGCAAGCCTGATCAGACTCACCGAGAGGATCTTATGAAAAAACTTCTTATTGCAGCTTTGTTGACGGGTGTGTCGGTTGCGGCACTGGCCAAACTCCCCCCGCTGAGCGACGAGGCCAAGGCCAAAGCCGCCGAGGCGGCGGCCAAAGCGGCGTGGGCCGGCAAGGTAGATGGCTACCTGCTCTGCAAGTCGCTGGATAGAGTGGCTGCTGGCTATTACAAAACCGCCAAGGCGGCCGGAAAAGATACCAAGCCGCCCACGGCCACGCCGCCCTGTGCAGACCCGGGCGCCTTTGTCTATACGCCGCCGGAACCGGCGAAACCCATTGAGGCTGCCGGCGCGCATTCCCCAGCCGCAACGGCTGTCAGCCCGCCCAGCACCAAGCAACCTGATGCGGTCGTCAATCCGGCCAAAAAATCCTGAGTTGTCCTTTTTCTGCAAAGGGCCGAGCCGCAAGGTGTCGGCCCTTTTTACGTTAGGCTTCCGACATGCCTTTGCCTTACCTGACCCAAGCCCGGGCGCCGCTGACCTGCGACATTGACGTCGTCAACGAATATGGCGAGCAGCAGAAAGTATCGATTCCTGCGGAGCGAGCCCTTACTGTGTACGTTGACAAGCGCGAGCTGGTCACCCTGATGACGCTGGGCGCACAGCCCGAGCTGCTGGTTCTGGGTTATTTGCGCAACCAGCGCCTGGTCGCGCAAGCCAGCGACATAGAGTCCATCACGGTCGATTGGGATGTAGGAGCGGCAGCGGTAAAAACGTGGCACGGCATCAAAGACATCGAAGAAAAAACCGCGAAACGCGTGGTAACGACCGGCTGCGGCCAGGGCAGCGTGTTTGGCGGCCTGATGGACGAAGTGGACCAGATAGTTTTGCCTGCCGACGCCCACCTCACCCAGGGCCAGCTGTATGCCCTGGTCAACACCATCCGGCTCAAGGAGACCACCTACAAGTCGGCGGGCTCGGTGCACGCCTGTGCGCTGTTTGACGTGGCGGGCAGTGAGCCGAAGATGCTTTTATTCGTTGAGGATGTGGGCCGCCACAACGCCATCGACACCATTGCCGGCTGGATGTGGATGAATATGGCCGCCACACTCGCCCCCGGCGTTTCCGGTCTGGTGTTCTATACGACCGGCCGGCTGACCAGCGAGATGGTCATCAAATCGGCCCAGATGGGCGTGCCGATGGTGGTCTCGCGCAGCGGGATCACGCAGATGGGCCATCAGGTGGCGCAGGCGGTGGGTTTGTGCGCCATCGGGCGCGCGACCAACAGGCGTTTTGTCTGTTATTCCGCCCCGCAAAGGCTGCACCTGCAACCCGAACTCGCCGGACCGAAACTGCGCACGCCCGCCGAACCACGTTGAGCAAAGGCCGTGGCATGATGCCGCCATGCACGACTTGGAACCGCAGGCCACGCGGCCCGGGCTTCCCCAACCCTTGACAGACGCCGCAGGCCCCGGCCAACGCGACGCAGTTCGCTTGCCGACCCTGCGCTGGATCCAGGAAGGCCTGCGCGCTGCCTTTTTCCGGGTGCCCCGCGTTGCCGGCCATGGGCCCGCACCGTCGCAGATGTTGGCCGTGGCAGCGCTGGTGGGCGTGCTTGAAATTGCACTGCTGCGGCTGGAGATCGTCGGCCCGGCGCGTTTTGATACGCAGGCCTGGTTGTCCACCTGGTGGTTCACCGCATTGGGCGCAGGCCTTGCCTGGTGGGTTTTTGGCGGGCCGTCCGCAGTGCCGAAGCAATCAGGCAGCGCTGAGCTGCAACCTGCCGGACTGGCGGCTTTTCTGGTCCTCTGGCTGGCCGCATCATTGCCCAATCTTGTCCTTGCGCAGGCACTGATTGCTGCCATCGCCCACGGCTGGATACGCTCTGATGTATTTGCCGAAACCTGGTTTTACTGGACCTTGTATGGGTTCTTCACCGCCTGGTCACTGGCTGTCAGCGCAGCGCTGATCTTGCGGTTTGCCGGACGGCACTGGCGCGCTGCGGTGTTTTCGCTGGCCTTGCTGGCGGCAACCGGCCTCAACCACTGGCAATTCGAGGCTCGCACCTGGGACAGCGACTCCACACGCAACGCTCAGGCCGAAGAAACGCGCCCCCGGCTGCGCCTTAGCCAGGAAACCCTGGAGGCGCAGCAGGTGTTGTGGCAGCGCACGGTGGATGCGCTCGCGTCGGAGCGTCCGGGCGTCGCTGATGTGTACGGCCTGGTGTTTGCGCCGTATGCGGCTGAAGACGTGTTCCTGCGCGAGAGTACGCTGGTCAGCCGCGTGCTGGCCGAGCGGTTCGACGCAGAGGGCCGGGTGATCCATCTGCTGAACCACGCCGGCACCGCGCTCACCCATCCGTGGGCGACGCCGCTGAACCTGCAGCGTGCCATTGAGGTGCTGGCCCAGCGCATGGACCGCGAGAACGACGTGCTGGTGGTTTACCTGACCTCGCACGGCGCACGCGACTTCAAGCTTGCGGCTTCACACTGGCCGCTGGAAGTGCCGCCGCTCAGCCCCGGCGAGTTGCGCGCCGCGCTGGACAAGGCCGGCATCCGGCACCGCGTGATCGCGGTCTCTGCCTGTTATTCCGGCGGCTGGATCGATCAACTGGCCGACGACAACACGCTGATCATGACGGCAGCTGACGCCACCCACACCTCCTACGGCTGCGGCCGCTTGTCGGAGCTGACCTTTTTCGGCCGCGCCATGTTCGACGAACAGCTGCGCAACACCCTCTCTTTCGAGCAGGCGTTTGCGCGGGCGGTGCCAGTGATCCGGCAGCGCGAGATCGATGCCGGGAAGAATGACGGTTTTTCCAACCCGCAGATCAAAGTGGGCGCCAACATGGCCCTGGTGCTTCAGGCGCTGGAAAGGCGGCTGGCGGCCCTGCCCTTAGCTGCGCCGGCACTAAAAACCGTCCCTCCCTGAAGGGCGGGCGCTTTGCGGTAAGGTCGGTCCATGAACCCTCTTTTCCTGAAACTCGGCTGGCGCACCCTGCTGCGCGACCTGCGTGCCGGTGAGCTGCGTTTGTTGATTGTGGCGGTCACGCTGGCCGTGGCGGCTCTGACGGCGGTTGGCTTTTTTGCCGACCGACTCAAAGGCGGCCTGCAGCGCGACGCGCGCCAGCTGCTGGGGGGTGATGCGGTGCTGCGCAGCGATGGTGTCACGCCAGAAGCCTTTGTGGCCAGGGCGCGCAACATAGGCCTGCAGGCTACGCTGACGGTCACCTTTCCGACCATGGGCCGCGCGCGTGAAGAAGAGGGTGGCGCCAGCAAACTGGTGGCCTTCAAGGCCGTGCCCGACGGGTACCCGCTGCGCGGCAACATGCGCGTGGCCGACAGCCCGGACGCCCCCGGAGCGATCACGCGCGAGATTCCGCTACCCGGCACCGCCTGGGCCGACGCTTCATTGCTCGACGCCCTGGGCCTGCAGCTTGGCCAGACGCTGTTGATGGGCGACGCCCAATTCAGGCTGGCACGGGTGATCGTGCAGGAGCCCGACCGGGGCGGCGGTTTTGCCAACTTCTCGCCGCGCGTGATGATCAACAGCGCCGACCTGGTCGCCACCGGTCTGATCCAGCCTGCCAGCCGCACCAACTACCGTTTTGCGGTGGCTGGCCCGGATGCAGCGGTGAAAGCCTATGTGCAATGGGCCACGCAAGAGATCAAGAAGGCCGAGTTTCGCGGCGTACGCATAGAGTCGCTGGAAAGCGGCAGCCCCGAGATGCGCCAGACCCTGGACCGTGCCGAAAAATTTCTGAACCTGGTGGCCTTGCTGGCGGCGCTGCTGAGCGCGGTGGCGGTGGCCATTGTGGCGCGCGGTTTTGCCGCCAAACACCTGGACGACTGCGCCATGCTGCGTGTGCTGGGCCAGCCGCAGCGCACGATTGCGCTGGCTTACACCTTTGAGTTTGTGCTGGTCGGCCTGGGCGCCAGTGCGCTGGGTGTGGCGATTGGTTTTGCAGTGCATTACGGCTTTGTGCTGCTGCTGGCCGGGCTGGTGGAAACCTCTCTGCCCGCTGCAACCTTGTGGCCGGCAGCATTTGGCATGGGCATGGGCCTGACCCTGCTGCTGGCGTTTGGCCTGCCGCCGGTGCTGCAACTGGCGCAGGTGCCGCCGCTGCGCGTGATCCGCCGCGATGTGGGCAACCTGCGGCCGGCGTCGCTCGCGGTGCTGCTGGTTGGCGTGCTGGGTTTTGCCGCCTTGCTGGTCGCGGCCAGCAGCGACCTCAAGCTGGGCCTGATCGCCGTGGGCGGTTTTGCCGGCGCAGTGCTGGTGTTTGCGCTGGCCAGTTTTGTGGCCGTCAAGCTGCTGCGCGCCAGTGTCAGTGAGCTTACCGCACCGCGCTGGCTGGTGCTGGCCACGCGCCAGCTGTCAGCGCGGCCAGCGTACGCGGTGGTGCAGGTCAGCGCACTGGCGGTCGGCCTGCTGGCGCTGATGCTGCTGGTGCTGCTTCGCACCGACCTGATCAGCAGCTGGCGCCGCGCCACACCCCCCGACGCACCGAATCGTTTTGTCATCAATGTGCAGCCTGAGCAGGGCGACGCCTTTCAGCAGGCGCTGCGCGACGGCGGTGTCAAAAAATTCGACTGGTACCCCATGATTCGTGGCCGGCTGGTGGCCGTCAACGGCAAGGAGGTCACGCCCGACGATTTTGAAGACGACCGTGCCAAACGGCTGGTGGACCGCGAGTTCAACCTGTCGCATGCGCAGCAGCAACCGTCACACAACGAGGTGGTCGCCGGGCGCTGGACACCGGACGAAGCAGGCGCCATCAGCGTCGAAGACGGCCTGGCCAAAACCCTGGGCCTGAAGATGGGCGACAGTCTGCGTTTTGACATAGGCGGGCAGATCAGCGAGGCCAAAATCACCAGCCTGCGCAAGGTGGACTGGGGCTCGATGCGCGTCAACTTTTTTGTCATGTACCCTGTGGCCAAAATGACCGATGTGCCGGTGTCTTACATCAGCGCCTTTCGCGCGCCCGAGCGCGTGGTCGCTGTCGACGGCATCAGGCCGCGCAGCTTTGACAACGAACTCGTCAAGGCCTTTCCCAACATCACCAACGTTGATATGAGCGCCACCATCAACCAGGTGCAACGTGTGCTGGACCAGGTGATACGCGCGGTGGAATACCTGTTTGGCTTCACGCTGGCGGCGGGGCTGGTGGTGCTGTTTGCTGCCATCACCGCCACGCGTGAAGAACGCGCCAGGGAATTTGCCATCATGCGGGCCGTCGGTGCCCGCTCCTCGCTGCTGCGCCAGGTACAGCGCGCCGAGCTGGCGGGTGTGGGTCTGCTGGCCGGCTTTCTGGCGTCCATCGTGGCGCTGGCGGTGGGTTGGGGCCTGGCCCGCTTTGTGTTTGACTTTGCCTGGACTGGCTCCTGGACCGTGCCCTTGTTCGGCAGCCTGGCTGGCGCAGCGCTGGCGCTGGCCGCGGGTTGGTGGGGCTTGCGCTCGGTGCTCAATACGCCGGTCGTTGAAACCCTGAGAAAAGCCCAGTGAACATGCAAATCGAAGAAAAACCACCGGGCACGCCGCCCTTTGCCACGCCTTTTGACTGGATGGGCGGCGAGGGCAAAGTCAAAGAGCTGGTCGACCGCTTTTACGACCTGATGGACATCGAGCCCGCCTACACGGCCCTGCGCGCCGCGCATGGCAGCGAACTGGTCAAGGCGCGCCAGCACCTGTTCTGGTTTTTATGCGGCTGGCTGGGTGGGCCGCAGCACTACACCGAAAGGTTTGGCCACCCCAAGCTGCGGCTGCGCCACATGCCTTTTGTCATCGGCATCCTCGAGCGCGACCAGTGGCTGGCCTGTATGGACCAGGCCATGGGCGAAACCGGTGTTGACGAGGCGCTACGTGCCCGCCTGCGCGAATCGTTTTTTCAGACGGCTGACTGGATGCGTAATTCACCAGCTTAAGCGCCTGGCCTGTCCTGAGCTTGACGATGGATCGAGGCTGCTGCCCCTGTTGCTATTAATTCAGGAGCTGTTCACGCACAGCGGATATGG
>NZ_JAUXUP010000041.1 GCF_030680935.1 Polaromonas sp.
CCATGCTGGGTGGCGGCACCGGGCCGGCCACCGGCACCTTTGCCACCACCTGCACGCCCGGACCGTGGAACATCGAACGCATGCTGCAGGCGGCCGATGCCTTCCCGATGAACCTGGGCTTTCTGGGCAAGGGCAACGCCAGCCTGCCGGCCGCACTGCACGAACAGATCAACGCCGGCGTGATTGGCCTGAAGCTGCACGAGGACTGGGGCACGACCCCCGCCGCCATCAGCAACTGCCTGGACGTGGCGGAAGAAACCGACACGCAGGTGGCGATTCACAGCGACACGCTCAATGAAAGCGGTTTTGTCGAAAACACGATTGCCGCAACCAAGGGCCGCACCCTGTGCGCCTTCCACACCGAAGGCGCAGGCGGCGGCCATGCACCCGACATCCTCAAGGTGGTGGGTGAGCAGAACTTTCTGCCGTCCTCGACCAACCCGACCATGCCCTACACCGTCAACACGCTGGACGAACATGTGGACATGCTGATGGTCTGCCACCACCTGGACCCGGCGATTGCCGAGGACCTGGCCTTCGCTGAAAGCCGCATCCGCAAGGAAACCATTGCCGCCGAAGACGTGTTGCACGACCTGGGTGCGATCAGCATGATGAGCAGCGACAGCCAGGCCATGGGCCGCGTCGGCGAGGTCATCATCCGCACCTGGCAAACTGCGCACAAGATGAAAATCCAGCGCGGCAAGCTTTCTGAAGACAGCGAGCGCAACGACAACTTCCGCGCCAAGCGCTACATCAGCAAATACACCATCAACCCGGCAATTGCGCATGGCATTTCGCATGAAGTGGGTTCAATTGAGCAAGGCAAATGGGCCGACCTGGTGGTCTGGAAGCCCGCCTTCTTCGGCATCAAGCCAGCGCTGATCCTCAAGGGTGGCTTCATTGCCATGGCGGCGATGGGCGACCCCAATGCGTCCATCCCCACGCCGCAGCCGGTGCACTACCGGCCCATGTTCGGCGGCTTTGGCGGCGCGATTGCCAAAGGCTCGCTGACCTTTGTATCGCAGGCGGGACTGGCGGCCGGCGTGAAAGAGCAGTTTGGTCTGGTCAAAACACTGGCCGCCGTGAAGAACATACGCGGCGTGCAAAAGCGCCACATGGTTCACAACGCCTACGCGCCCAAAATGGAAGTCAACGCACAAACCTATGCCGTGCGGGCCGACGGTGTGTTGTTGACCTGCGAGGCCGCCACCAGCCTGCCGATGACGCAGCGCTATTTTCTTTTCTGAACTGAATTTTCTCAATGCTCCAGGTTTCCAAAATCACGCCGCAGGGCGCCGGTCTGGCACCCGTGTTGCTCAAGCGCGCAGCCACGATCGAGCTCGACTGGGATATCCGCCAGAAAAGCCGCTTCGAGGCCACCGACTCGCTGGGCCGCCAACTCGGCATCTTTTTACCGCGCGGCACGCTGGTGCGTGGCGGTGATGTGCTGGTGGCGGAAGATGGCTCTCTGGTGAAAGTGATTGCCGCGCCGCAAACCGTGCTGCGCATCACCGCCTGCACATCACACGGCTCGCCTTTTGACCTGACACGCGCGGCCTACCACCTGGGCAACCGGCATGTCCCCATCGAGCTCAAGCCCGACCACCTGAAGATAGAACCCGACCATGTGCTGGCGGAGATGTTGCGGTCCATGCATTTGATCGTCAACCAGGTCGACGAAGCCTTTGAACCCGAAGGCGGAGCCTACGGCGCGGGCGGTCACGGCCATGCGCATGAGGGCGGACATGGCCACGCACATGCACCGGCAGCAGCCCCAGCGCCCCACGTGCACGGCCCTGGCTGCGACCATGGGCACGATCACAGCCATGCGCACACGCATGAACCTCAGCCGGTCGCAACCCAGATGCACAAACACAAGCCACACAGCCATTGAACGCAACAGCCCAGCCCCTGCCGGCCGCCAGCCTGCTGCAATTGATCTGGCTGGCCTCTCCGGCCCTGCCCGTGGGTGGATTCTCCTATTCGGAAGGGCTTGAAACCGCCGTGGAAAGCGCGGGAGTAGCTACTGAATCCATAGCATCCGACTGGCTCAGCGACCAGTTGCGCCTTGGCCTGGCACGCGGCGATCTGGCCGTGATTGCCCGGGCTATCCCGGCCTGGCGCGCGGGCGACCTTGAGGCCGTGCGAGCCCTCAACAACTGGGTGCTGCAGACCCGCGAAACCAGCGAGCTGCGTGCGCAGGCCGAGCAGATGGGACGCTCGCTGCTGGAATGGCTGCGCAACCACCACAGCGTCAGCGATGTGCACATCGACGCCTGCGCCATGCTGCCACCCACCTACCCCGTTACCTTTGCACTCGCCGCCTCTCCGCTGGCGGCAGGCGTGCCCGATTGTCTGACCGCTTACGCTTTTGGCTGGGCCGAAAACATGGTGCAAGCCGCACTCAAGTCGGTGCCCCTGGGCCAGAGCGCCGGGCAGCGCATACTGGCACGGCTTGCTGCAGAAATTCCGGACGCCATCACGACCGCCATGGCACTTGAAGACCACGAACGCCAGGCTTTTTCACCCATGCTGGCAATTCTTTCATCGCAACACGAAACCCAGTATTCACGGCTGTTCCGCTCCTGAGCACGGTCATTTTTTTCAAGGCGATTCTGATGAGCATGCACCACATTCCCAACCGCACCAAAAAGCTTCCACCCCTGCGCGTCGGCATAGGTGGCCCCGTCGGTTCCGGCAAAACCACGCTGCTTGAAATGTTGTGCAAGGCGATGAAGGCCAAGTACGACCTGGTGGCCATCACCAACGACATCTACACCAAGGAAGACCAGCGCATCCTGACCGTCAGCGGCGCACTGGCGGCTGAACGCATCATGGGTGTCGAGACCGGCGGTTGCCCGCACACCGCCATCCGCGAAGACGCGTCCATCAACCTCGAAGCGATCGATCGCATGCTCGAAGATTTTCCCAACGCCGATGTGGTGTTTGTCGAGTCCGGCGGCGACAACCTGGCGGCCACCTTCAGCCCCGAACTCAGCGACCTGACGATTTACGTGATCGACGTCGCCGCCGGCGAAAAAATCCCGCGCAAGGGCGGCCCCGGCATCACCAAAAGCGATCTGTTTGTCATCAACAAAACCGATCTCGCGCCCTACGTGGGCGCCGACCTGGCGGTGATGGAGGCGGACACCATACGCATGCGCACCACGGCCAAGGGACTCAAGCCCTTTGTCATGACCAATTTGAAAACGAATACCGGTCTGGCGGAGGTGGTGGCATTTATTGAGAACAAAGGCATGCTCCAGAGCGCTTGAAAGAGTTTTTTTGAGCCTGCCCCGTTGTGCTGGAACAGCGCAGCTAAAATAAGCAGCCTGGAAGCGTGGCAGAGTGGTCGATTGCACCGGTCTTGAAAACCGGCAAACCGAAAGGTTTCGTGAGTTCGAATCTCACCGCTTCCGCCAGAATTCGCTGTTTTTCAGGGCTACCGGAAGGCCACCGCCCCTTACCCATCCTCTCACCCGCCCCCTGTGCCGCTATTTGGCAAGTCAAGGCGGCATGGCGTGGGCCAAATGGGGTTCGAGCCCCCACTGCGGGACTATCGCGTGCCCGAGGCTCCGACCGGAGCGGCGCGGGCCGAGGTTTGTTGACGCGAGGGATCCTGAACATCGTATGACCCGAAAACTTCGCGTGCAGAGCGGGTCTCGGGAAGGATGTAGACGATACCGTTGGTCCCGGTAAAGGATGGGCTCACCACGTTTTCGTAGAACTTGACTGGCACGTTGATGCAGCCAAAGGAAATGCGGTTGTCCAGCGGGCTTGGTGTGGCCAGGCGCTCTGCCCGGCGCTCGCTGGCCTGCCCCTTGACGACCCGGTGCAGCGAAAGCGCCGAGTCATAGTCCACCCAGAGCACCTCTTCACCCTTGATGTCTTTATCCAGCGAAGCAACAAACCGGCCCGCGGGGGTGGTGCGCTCCGCCGGAAGAATGCTCGACAGCTTGCGCTGGCCGATACCGGGGACGGTGTGATCACCCACGGCGAGACCGAGCAGCGCGGACGCAGCGCCTCTGAGTTGACCCTGGGCATCAAACATGTACACGCGGGCCTGGACCTTGTCGATGATCATGAACGGCAGCTTGCCGTTGTCGGCAGAGTCGACCACCCAGTCGGCAAGCTTGCGGGACTCCGTCGAAAACACTTCCGTCCCAAAATTGGCCAGCCTGGCAGGCTGGGCTGGCACCGTCTGTGTCTGGCCGGGAGCAAGATCCGGCGCGTTCGGTAGGGGGGAGTTCGCAGACGCGGCTGCCGGCAGCATCAGTGCACTGGCAGCAACTGCCCCGAGCAGGACGCTTCGGGCCAAAAATGCGACAAACGGGGGGAGGCGGCTGACTTGATGCAGCGCAGCCCGAAACTTGCGCTCAGGTTTTTTCATTTGAGTTGGCAATGTGTTCACTGTGCAGGAGATGTTAACCCGTCAAACCAGGCAGGGCCAGCAGTTAGCGCATGCTTTGCATCGGGGCGTCTGCCTGCCGGGATGGCTGAGGCCGCCATCGTTCACCGGCATCAGCAGCGAGCGCGGGGTCGCGTTGCCCCGGGTTCGCGCTGTGCCCATTTATTGAACCTGCAGGCCATGACGCCGTATCCGGTTAAACGCGGGGGTCTCGGAAGTTTTGGCTCCCGTGACCCCTCATACCGACTTTAGTTACGGCCTTGCTTGGCCGGACGAGCTGGCGGCTCATAGGCCGGCGGTGGCGGCGGTGGGGGTGCGACGACGACAGGTGTAGGCGGAGGCGGCGCGACATAGACCGGGGCAGGTGCCGGAGCAACATAGGGAGGTACGTAGGCCTGGGCTACAGGGGTCTTCGCCTTTTGACCAAAACGGTAAACCAGACCGACCGACGCCATGTCGACATGGCCACGGTTGCGCATCGGGTCGCTGACGCGGTAGCGCTCGAGTTCGGCACGAACAGCCAGAGCCTCGGTGATGGCGTATTGAAGACCAAGACCCACTTTGAGGTTGGTGTCGTTGGTACGCGTGTTGCCAGTGTAAGCAGGGACCAGTCCAGTGCTTGTGAAGCTCGCACGATTTTGGGCGTATGCAGCACCGATTCGACCGAAAACGGAGAATCGGTCCGTCAACGGCGCTGTACCTACCAAATCCAGATTTAGACCCCTGATTCGATTGTTGACATTAAAGGAGCCTGCTGGCGTGGTGTTGGCCCTGTAGTCAAATTTCCCCAAATCAAAATAGCCGCCTTCCAGGGCGAAGTAAGGGCTAAATTGATAGCCTCCAAACAGCTTTCCGCCGGTGCTGCTTCTGTCGTCCGATGACGAGTTCACGGTGAAGCCCCGGTTTGCCAAGTAGCGGTTAACGTCGCCGTTTTCGAAATCGGAGCGCGTGGCGCCCAAGTTGCCGCCGATGTACGGGCCAACAACTTGTTGTGCGGACACCGTGGTGCTGCCGAGGGTTGCCAAAGCAGCAAGGGCGAGCAAACCGAGCTGGCGCTTAGCTGCTGGAAATTTAGATGCTGTCATGGCGTCGTCCTTAAAGGTTGAGAAAGGTTGTTAAAAAGAGCTTGAGATTCACTGCTGGCGGCCTCGAATTGTTAAATCCGAGTCAAGTCATGGGTGAAGCCAAGCGCAAATGTGACCCGCGGGCAAGCTTGCTTTTGTAGGAAGAGGGCAACAATCAGCGTCATTTTGTAAGAAAACAACACGGTAGAAGCGACAAGGAGTGCGCGGGCAGATGTCACGGACTGCCCTCTCCTGCCCTCCGATACACAGGGGCACCACAGCGGCCAAAACCGGCCGCCGTTAGCTACATGCCAGGTGCCCCCTAAAGAAGAAAAGGCTACCGCCGGTTTGAACAATCAGCCTTGGTCTGGCAAAAATAGCTGCTGCAAATCATTCAAAAAATCAAAACCGCGCACAGTGGGTTTGATCCGCGCAAAGTCGCGCTCTATCAGGCCCTTGCGTTCGGCTTCTTCAAGTCCGGCCTGAATAGCGGTGAATGGCAAACCGGTTTTTTCGGCAAAGTCCTGAAGCTTGAAGCCCTCGCGCAGGCGCAGGGCATTGAGCATGAATTCAAACGGCAGGTCCGCGCGGCTGACTTCGTTGTCTTGCGACACCGGGGTACCGGCTAGGGCCTTGTCCATGTACAGCTTGGGGTCGCGAAAGCGCACCTGGCGCACCACGCGGTGCGCAAAACTGAGTTTGCTGTGCGCGCCTGCACCTATGCCCAGGTAGTCGCCAAACTTCCAGTAATTGACGTTGTGCAGGCAGCGGTGGCCCGGTTTGGCGTAGGCCGAGACTTCATACCTGTCCATGCTCGCAACACCGGTCAGCTCGGTGATGCGGTCCAGCATGGCGTAGGCGTCGTCGTCTTCCGGCAATACAGGCGGATGTTTGGCAAAGAAGGTGTTGGGCTCGACCGTCAGGTGATAGATAGAGATGTGCGGCGGACCAAACGCCAGCGCCTGCCGCATGTCCTGCTCGAGGTTCTCCAGGGTCTGGCCGGGCAGCGCGTACATGATATCCAGGTTGAAGGTATCAAAAGCCTGCGCAGCTTCTTCTACCGCCGCGATTGCCTGGGCGCTGTCGTGCACTCGGCCCAGGGCTTTCAGGTGCTGATCGTCAAAACTCTGCACGCCGATCGACAGGCGTGTCACCCCGGCACTGCGGAAGGCCTTGAAGCGGTGTTTCTCAAACGTGCCGGGGTTGGCTTCGAGCGTGATTTCGCAGTCGGGCTCCAGCCTCAGCCGCGCGCGGATGTCAGCCAGCAGGCGGTCGATGGCCTGCGGCGAGAACAGGCTGGGCGTGCCGCCGCCGATAAAAATGCTGTGCACCGTGCGGCCCCAGATCAGCGGCAGGGAAGCCTCCAGGTCTGCCACCAGGGCGTCCAGGTAGCGCTGCTCGGGCAACTCGCCTTGCGCCTCGTGGGAGTTGAAGTCGCAATAGGGGCACTTCTTCAAGCACCAGGGCAGATGCACGTACAGCGACAGCGGTGGCAAGGCGCTCAGCTGCAGCGTGCCGTCCCGCATGTAGTGCCGGATGTCCTTGAGCCCCGCAACAGCTTCCCCGGTGGGCGACGCGCTGACAACTGGAATGGGGAAAGTCATAAGAATACGAAAACGAACCTGCTCACAACCAGCGCCCGCGCATCAGGTCCATCATCTGGCGCGCTGCCTGGCCACGGTGGCTGTTGGCGTTTTTGACCTCCACCGGCAGTTGCGCAAAGGTCTTGCCAAAAGCGGGGATGAACATCACCGGGTCAAAACCAAAGCCATTGCTGCCGACGGGCTCGCGGGCGATCTCGCCTGTCACGCGGCCTACCGCAATCAGCGGCTCCGGGTCATCGGCAGAACGCACGGCCACCAGCGTGCTGACCAGGGCGGCGCGCCGCTGGTCGATACCCGCCATCTGCTCGAGCAGCGCACGGACATTGTTGTCGTCGCCCTTGTCGTAGCCAAACTGCGTGGCGTAAAAAGCCGTGTCCACGCCCGGCAAACCGCCAAAAGCATCCACACACAGGCCGGCATCGTCGGCCAGCGCCGGCAACCCGCTGAGTTGCGCTGCATGGCGTGCCTTGGCCAGCGCGTTTTCGACAAAGGTACGAAACGGCTCGGCCGCCTCAGGAATGGCCAGATCGGCCTGCCTGATCAGCAGCACGCCCAGCGGCGCCAGCATGGCTTGCAACTCAGCCAATTTGCCGGGGTTGTTCGATGCCAATACGATTTTCATGAGTCAAACAGGGCCTAAGCCCTTTCTGGATATGCGTAAGCAGCTACTAATTTGATAGCGACCTTTGTTGCAGAACCACCAGCTCGCTGATGCCTTTTTCGGCCAGCAGCAGCAGCGCGTCCATCTCTTTGCGCGAGAAAGCCGCACCTTCGGCGGTACCCTGCACTTCGACGTAGTGGCCGGCGCCGGTCATCACCACATTCATGTCGGTGTCGCAGCTCACGTCTTCCACGTATTCAAGATCAAGCAGGGGTGTGCCCTGGACGATGCCCACCGAGATGGCGGCCACATGGCCGGTGATCGGGGTTTCCTTGAGTTTGCCCTCGGCCAGCAGTTTGTTCACTGCGTCCTGCGCGGCGACAAAAGCGCCGGTAATGCTGGCGGTGCGGGTGCCGCCGTCGGCCTGAATCACGTCGCAGTCGAGGTGGATGGTTCGTTCGCCGAGTTTCTTCAGATCAAACACTGCGCGCAGCGAGCGGCCGATCAGGCGCTGTATCTCTTGTGTGCGCCCGCTTTGTTTGCCGCGCGCGGCTTCGCGGTCGCTGCGGGTGTGGGTCGCCCGCGGCAACATGCCGTACTCGGCGGTGACCCAGCCTTCACCGCTGCCCTTTTTATGGCCGGGCACCTTTTCTTCCACCGAGGCAGTACACAGCACTTTGGTCGCACCAAATTCGATCAGTACCGAGCCTTCGGCATACGCGGTGTAAGCACGGGTGATACGCACGGGCCGCAATTGGTCGGCAGAACGCGCGCCGCTTCGCTGGAATGAACTCATGGTCAAAGGCTTTCTGGCGACTGGGCGCCGCATAGGTAAAAAGTAGGAACGGGAGTGATGTCGCCGCAAGCGCCACCCACCAACGCGGGCATCAGCCGGACAACATCAGGCTTTTTTTGCTGCCGAGCGGCGTATGGCCTCGTTGATTTCAGCAATAGAGCGCTCTATGGCCGCATCGTCCAGGTCTTCAACCGGCAGGTCTATTCCACCGGCCTGAATGGTCGATGCAAAAACGCCGTCCATGATGCTGTCCGTTGATACACCGCGCGTCGACTCAAAGGCGTCGGGCGTTTCCCATTCCATTGCCAGAACCGTGACGTTGTCACAGTGCTCGCCGCCATTGCGCAGCGCGTGTTCGACCATATCCGGCACTGCGTCAGACACACTGTTGCCCGACAGATGACGAACAATCTCGTTGTCGGTCAGAGTGCCCCATAAACCGTCAGAGCACAGCAGCAATTTGTCGCCCTGCTGCAAAACCACCGGGCCGGTGATGTCAAACACCGGCTTGGAAGGAGAGCCCAGGCAGGTGAACAGGATGTTGCGATTCAGGCGCTCCAGCTTGATGACGCCGGCGTTTTGCTGCTCCAGGTAGGAATGATCCCGTGTGCGTGTCAGCAGTTCGCCGTCGCGCACCACATACAAACGTGAGTCGCCACAATGCACCCAGGTCGCACCGTCGCCCTGCAAAATGGCGGCTACCAGGGTGGTCCTCGGCGTATCGAGCATGCCTTTTTCGCTGGCATAACGGATGATCTGATGGTGCGCCGCCAGCAAGGACGATGACAGGAAACCCGTCACATCCTTGACCACTGGCCGCGCCTCTTTCTGGTACAGCGCAGAAATGGTTTGCAGTGCCAGTTGCGCTGCAACCTCGCCCTCCGGGTGGCCGCCCATGCCATCGGCCAGCACAAAAAGGCCGGACTCCCGGGTATAGCAATAACCCATGCGATCTTCGTTTTTCTCGCGCCCGCCCTTGCGGCTGACCTGAAAAACCGAAAATTTCATTTGAATTTGGTCGCAAAGCCGGTGGCCTTGCGCGCAGTTTTTTTGGTGTCTGACACCATGTTGTCAAACTGCAAACGCATTTTCTCACCCACAGTGAGTTTGGTGTAGCGCCGCTCACCCTCACGGCTCAGTTCTTTTTGCAGGGCAAACACCGACTGTGGCCGGGACAGGGGATCCAGCGACATGCACCACTCGACCACTTCGATGAGGTTGTCGGAATAAACCCCCCGCAGCCTGGAAAGCGCCAGCGACAGGCGATCTTTTTCAAGGCGCTGTGGCGCGTCATTGGGCGGATACCCTTGCATGGTCGCGTAAATACATGCGCCGATGGCGTAAATGTCTGTCCACGGCCCCATGGACGAATCCCGGCGGTACATCTCGGGGGCGGCGAAGCCGGGCGTGTACATGGGCCGGATGAAATTACCCTCTTTGCTCAGCACCTCGCGCGCGGCGCCAAAGTCGATCATCACCGCCTTGTTGTCGTCGGTCACGAAGATGTTGGCGGGCTTGATGTCCAGGTGCAGCATCTTGTGCTGGTGCACGATGCGCAGGCCGCGCAGGATCTCGTCAAACAAGGAGCGGATGGTGGACTCGCGAAAAACCTTCTGCTTTTTGAGCTCGCGCGCAGTGATGATGAAATCCTGCAGGGTGCCCCCCTCCAGGTAGTTCATCACCATGTAGACGGTTTCGTTTTCGCGGAAAAAATTGAGCACGCTGACCACAGAGGCGTGCGAGATCTGCGCCAGTGAGCGGCCTTCCTCAAAAAAGCTTTTCAGGCCCAGGCGATACAGCGAGAGCTTTTCGGGCTGCACCTGGGGCAACAATTCACCGGGTGGCCGGCTGGCCAGGGAGGAAGGCAGGTACTCCTTGATGGCGACCTGCTGGCCTTCGTTGTCAACAGCCAAGTAAACTACACCGAACCCGCCAGCCGACAGCTTGCGCACCACCCGGTAGCCGCCAATGACGGTATCGGGTGGAAGTGGTGCCGGCTTGACCTTTGACATAATTCGGGATTGACACCGGGTGACGCGATCACCCAGTCCTGTGTTCTCTACGAAAAGCGTATTACTCAATGTCAGTTTACAGCATGACAGGTTATGCGGCCGTCCAGTCCAGCCCCGCGCGGACCGCATCAGAAGCTGACAGCAGCCCCGACAGCCACGCGCGGCTGGGGGTGGAAATACGCTCGGTCAACAGCCGGTTTCTGGACCTGACCTTTCGCCTGCCCGATGAGCTGCGACAAAGTGAACCGGCACTGCGGGAGCTGCTGAGCGGCAAACTCAAGCGCGGAAAAATTGAGATGCGCGTCTCGCTGGAGAGCAGCAGTGGCAGCGGCTTGCGGGCGCCGGCGGCAGCCACCTTGCAGCGACTCGGATCGATGGAAGACACCGTCAGGTCCTGGCTGCCGGGCGCCGCCGCGCTGAGTGTGGCCGACATCCTGCGCATGGCAGCCGGTGAGGACAAAGCCGCACACGACTACAGCGACGAACTGATCAAACTCGCCAAAAAGGCGCTGAAAGAGCTGCTGTCTGCGCGCGAGCGCGAAGGCGCCCGGCTGGCGCAGATGCTGCTGGAGCGCACCAGCCAGTTGCGGGCACTGGCGGCGGCGGCCGTACCCATGGTGCCCAAACTGGTGGAGCAGCAAAAGACCCGCTTCATGGAGCGTTGGCAGGAGGCGATGGCCCTGGGCGGTGGCAACAACCTGCCTGAAGCCGCGCAGGACAGGGCGCTGACCGAAGCCACCTCCTTTGCCATACGTATTGATGTGGCGGAAGAAATCACGCGCCTGTCGTCCCACCTTGATGAGATCGACCGCTTGCTGGCCGGCGGCGGCGAACTGGGCAAACGGCTGGACTTCCTGATTCAGGAATTGCATCGCGAAGCCAACACCCTGGGCTCCAAATCGGCTTCTCTGGAGATGACCCATGTGTCAGTGGACATGAAAGTGCTGATCGAGCAGATCCGCGAGCAGGTTCAGAACATAGAGTAGAGCCGTCCCGCGCCGCCCCTTCCACACCCCAAAGAACCAGCTGTTATGGACTACCCCGGAAACTTGTTTGTTGTTGCAGCGCCCAGCGGGGCCGGAAAGTCCAGCCTGGTCAAAGCCTTGATGGAGCTGGATGCACGGGTGCAACCGGCGGTCTCGCACACCACCCGACCGCCGCGTGGCCAGGAAAAGCATGGGCGCGAGTACTTTTTCATCTCGCCCGAAGAATTCGACGGCATGGTGCTGCGCGACTCTTTTCTGGAGTGGGCCCATGTGCACGGCCACCGCTACGGGACGTCCCGCCAGACCATTGAAGAGCGTGTGGCACATGGCGCCGACGTGATCCTGGAAATCGACTTTCAGGGCGCCATCAACATCAAGCGCATTTTCAGCAACGCCGTGCTGATCTTCATCCTGCCGCCCAGCTGGGAAGAGCTGCGCTCGCGGCTCCAGCGCCGCGGAGAGGATGCCCCCGATGTGATCGAACTCCGGCTGAAAAACGCAGCCATTGAGATGGCACAAGCCCATGAATTCGACTTCGTTATAATCAACGAGTTATTTGAGCGGGCGGTTTTTGACCTGAAAACCATTGTTCACGCCCAGCGGCTCAAGTTTGCCGCCCAACGACGAGCCCGCGCTGAGACCTTCCAGGCTTTGCATATCGCCTGAGCCTTTTTCCTGTACCCGTCCCATTTACCCGGAGATATCATGGCCCGCATCACTGTTGAAGACTGCCTGGAAAAAATCCCGAACCGCTTTCAGCTGGTTCTGGCCGCCACTTACCGTGCCCGCATGCTGAGCCAGGGCCATGCGCCCAAGATCGAAAGCAAAAACAAGCCCGGCGTGACGGCCCTGCGCGAAATCGCCGAAGGCAAAATTGGCCTTGAAATGCTGAAAAAAGTCCCCGGCTGATCTGCCTGGCGGCCCCCCGAAAAAGCACCGCATGCGGTGCTTTTTTTGTTTCCGGCGGCCGGTCAAAGCCCGCTTTTTACAGGTTTTACCGGCGCCACGATACATTTGAGGCATGAGCGCCCTGGTTTTTCCCACTGCAAACGGCAAATCCACGCCGGCAGCCGCCAACGCGGCAGCGGCCAGTTTTGCTGCGCTCACTGCCAAACTGGATTACATGAGCGCCGAGGATGTCAACAACATCCGCCGCGCCTACCGCTTTGCCGACGAGGCGCATCTGGGTCAGATCCGCAATGGCGGCCTGCCCTACATCACCCATCCTGTGGCCGTGGCCCAGCAATGCGCCGAGTGGAAGCTCGACGCACAGGCCCTGATGGCAGCGCTGTTACACGACGCGATTGAAGACTGCGGCGTCACCAAGCCTGAGCTGATTGAGCGTTTTGGCGCCCCCGTGGCCGAGCTGGTGGACGGCCTCACCAAACTGGAAAAACTCGAGTTCAACACGCGGGAAGAAAACCAGGCCGAGTCGTTCCGCAAAATGCTGCTGGCCATGGCGCGCGATGTCCGCGTCATCCTGATCAAGCTGGCGGACCGCAGCCACAACATGCGCACGCTCAGCGATGTGCCACGCAACAAGTGGACGCGCATTTCACGCGAAACGCTGGACATCTATGCACCCATCGCGCACCGCCTGGGCCTGAACGCCACCTACCGCGAGCTTCAAGACCTGGCTTTTCAGCATCTGTACCCATGGCGCTATGCCACGCTGACCAAAGCGCTCGCCCGTGCCCGCGGCCGGCGGCGCGATGTGATCAAGCGGGTGCAGACGGAAGTGGAAGCCGCCTTCACTGACGCCAGCATCCAGATGCATATCTATGGGCGTGAGAAAGCGCTTTATTCGATTTACCGCAAGATGGATGAAAAACATCTGTCTTTTGCGCAGGTGACCGACATCTACGGCTTTCGCATCATCGTCGCCGGCGTCACGGGTTGCTATACCGCCATGGGTGTGCTGCACCAGTTGTACAAACCGCTGCCCGGGAAGTTCAAGGACTACATTGCCATCCCCAAGGTCAACGGCTACCAGTCGCTGCACACCACTTTGGTCGGCCCCTTTGGCACCAATATCGAATTCCAGATGCGCACCGAGGCCATGCACATCGTGGCTGAATCCGGGGTGGCTGCGCACTGGCTGTACAAGGCCACCGATCCGGAAAGCGACGCCTCGCAGCGGCTGGGCACCCAATGGCTTCAGTCCCTGCTGGACATCCAGCACGAGACACGCGACGCGGCCGAGTTCTGGGACCACGTCAAGATCGACCTGTTTCCCGACGCCGTGTACGTCTTCACACCGAAAAGCCAGATCATGGCCATGCCGCGCGGCGCCACCATTGTCGATTTTGCCTATGCCATCCACAGCGATGTGGGGCACCGCGCCGTTGCCGCCAAAGTCAACGGCGAGCAGGTGCCGCTGCGCTCCGAGCTACGCAACGGCGATGTGATCGAAATCATCACCGCGTCGGTCTCCAGTCCGAACCCCGCCTGGCTGGGTTTTGTGCGGACCGGCAAGGCACGTTCCAAAATCCGCCATCACCTCAAAACCATGGCGCTCAGCGAATCACAGGACCTGGGCGAAAAAATGCTGGCCCAGGCGCTGCGCGCTGAAGGCATAGAGCGCCTGCCTGATGACGAAGGCCTGCATCACGCGACCTGGGAAAAGATACTGCGGTTTTCAGGCAACCGTTCGCGCACCGACCTGCTGACCGACATCGGACTGGGCAAGCGCATCGCGAGCATGGTGGCAAAACGCATCGTCACGCTGCTGGCGGAAACCGGAGAGAAACCCGACCAGCTATTGATGAGCCGGGAACGGTATACCGCGCATGAATCCATCTCGCAGGGCTCCCTGGTTCTGGACGGCAGTGAAGGCGCTTCGGTCAAGTTTGCCACTTGCTGCCGGCCCATACCGGGTGACGACATCGTGGGTTATCTGGGCCGGGGCGAAGGCTTGGTGGTGCACACCGACGACTGCACCGTTGCCAAAAAACTCCAGCACCGCGACAGCGAACGGTTTATTGCGGTGGACTGGTCCGATGAGCCCACACGGGCTTTCGAAACCGGCCTGCTCGTCACCGTCTCCAACGGCAAAGGGGTGCTGGCCCGGGTAGCCGCTGCCCTGGCCAGCGCTGAAGCGGATATCACCCACGTGGACATGGGACAGGATGCGGCGCAGGAGGCCACCGATCTGCGCTTCGGTGTGGCGGTGCGCGACCGCGTCCATCTGGCGTCGGTGATGCGCAGCGTCAAACGCACACCGTCGGTGCTGCGGGTGCAGCGCGTCAGGCCGGGCGGTTAGCGCCAGCGCTCAGGCCTGTGGTGCGGGATAACTCACCTGCAGGACTTCGATGTCCTTGAGTCCGCCCGGTGTTGTCAGTTTGACCTCGTCACCCACCCGCGCCTTCAGCAAGGCCCGTGCAATCGGCGAGATCCAGCTGACCTGGTTCAGGGCACTGTCGGCCTCATCAATGCCAAGAATGGTCACCGTCTGCTCAAGACCGTCCCCATCGGCATAAGTCACCCGGGCACCAAAAAACACCTGGTCCTTGCCATGGTGCACCGCAGGGTCCGAAATTTCCGCGATCTCCAGCCGTCTGGTCAAAAAGCGGATGCGCCTGTCAATTTCCCGCAGGCGCTTCTTGCCGTAGTGGTAGTCGCCATTTTCCGAGCGGTCACCATTGCTGGCCGCCCAGTGCACCACCTCCACCACCTTGGGCCGTTCGCTGTCAATCAGGTCCAGCAACTCGGCCTTCAGGCGCGCATAGCCGCCTGGCGTGATGTAGTTTTTTCCACCCGCAGGCAAGGGCGGCAAGGACAGGTCCTCATCGTCGTCTGCGTCGGTTTCTTTGGTGAAGGCTTTGCTCATGGGAGCTTGGGGGTAAAAACGTGTTCAGAGAAGAACATCGTAACGAAAAAGCCCTGGAACCTTGCAGTTCCAGGGCTTGACGTCTGGTGCGGCTGGCAGGAATTGAACCCAC
>NZ_JAUXUP010000046.1 GCF_030680935.1 Polaromonas sp.
GAAAAAGCCACCGTATCGGGAGACGCGGTGGCTGTCGAATACAACGAGGGCCGAATGATGAGCCTGGGCAGCTCGACGGTTCGCAGTGAAGGTAAATGGCTCCTCAACCTGGGCTCGAACCAGGGACCTACGGATTAACAGTCCGGCGCTCTACCAACTGAGCTATTGAGGAATACAGCCTAAGATTATAGCCTGATATTCACACCCGTCTGGCTCCGGGCGGCCTGCCGCAGCGCTGCGTCTGCGCTACACCGGGGGGCTTGGGCTGTCCCCGATAATCGGGCCATCGCGTCCACAACGCCGGGTCAGCCGGGAAACTCTTTTCTTCATGAACAACGAGACTTTTGAATTTGAATACCCGCGTGTGTTGTCGATTGCCGGCTCGGACAGTGGCGGCGGCGCTGGCATTCAGGCGGACCTGAAAACTTTTGCTGCGCTGGGATGTTTTGGCATGACCGCCATCACCGCGCTGACAGCGCAGAACACCTTGGGGGTGCGTGCCATCCACGGGGTGCCGCCGGCCATGCTGCGCGACCAGATTGATGCGGTGTTGGAAGACATCGGTGCCGATGCGGTGAAGGTTGGCATGTTGCATTCGCCAGAGATTGTGCTGACTGTGTCTGAAGCGATCGACCGCCATACCTTGCACAACATCGTGCTCGACCCGGTGATGGTCGCGACCAGTGGTGCGGTGCTGATTGACCACCCGGCTATTGAAGTGTTGGTGCGTGAGTTGTTTCCGCGTGCCTTGCTGGTCACGCCAAATCTGGATGAAGTGGCCCTGCTGGTGGGCCGGCCCATCTGCAACGCCGATGATATGGAGACCGCCGCGCACGAGCTGCAGGCCAGAGGCGCGCGCGCGGTGCTGGTGAAGGGCGGGCATTTGCCCGGCGACACAGTGATGGACCTGCTGCTTTTGGCCTCGGGCGAGAAGCACTGGATGCATGCGCCGCGTATCCACAGCGCCAATACCCATGGCACCGGTTGCACCTTGTCTTCTGCCATCGCGGCCGGGTTGGCGCTGGGGCAGCCGCTGCGCGAAGCGGTGGAAGCGGCCCGCAGCTATGTGCGGGCGGCGCTGCAGGCGGGCGCCAAAGTCAAGACAGGCGCGGGCAGCGGGCCGCTGAACCACGGCCATGCACCCATGGCCATGCGGCTCAAACCCCTCAGGCTGCAGAACTGAGCGAAGCCTGACCTGACGCCGGCTTTGACGGGGCGCGGGTGACGCGGGCCAGAACAAAGGTCAGTGCCAGGGTGGGCAGCGCAGCACCCCATTCGGGCGCGAATTTGGCGCACAGGTGGTAGGTGGCCACCCCCAGCAGCCAGATCAACACCGCACTGAGGTTGACCTTTTTCGCGCCCACCAGCGACGCCACGTTGGCCGTGCCCACCAGGCGCGCCAGGATCACACCGTACAGTGGCACAAAGACGGAGCTGAGCATCAGCAAAAAGGGCTCCAGGCTGTGCATGGGCAGCACCAGCGCCAGGCCGGTACACAACACGGCCAGGACAATACCCCAGCGGCGCAGGCTCCAGCTTGGTTTCAGGCTTTGGCCAGCGACAGAGCCTGAATACAGATCGCCGTAGGCGTTGTCCACTTCGTCGATCAGGATCAGGCCCAGGGCAATCAGCCCGCCTTGCGCCAGCAGCAGGGCAGCCACCAGATCGGTGCTCGGCGTGGTCAGCGCAATCAGCACCCCCAGCCCGTAACACCAGGTGTTGGCGATGGCGTAACCCAGCCACGTACCGCGCAAGGCGCTTTTTCCGTCGCGCCCGTGGCGCGCAAAATCCGCCACCAGCGGCAGCCACGACACCGGCATGGCAATCACCAGGTCGAGTGCCGACAGCGTGCTCATGCCACCGGCGCCGGGCCGGTTCCAGAAGGCCTCCCAGCCCTGGGCCTGCGCGCGGCCGAGAAACTGCCAGGTCAGCCACAGCAATGAGGCAATCACCAGCGGCAGGCCAAAGCGGCCAATAAATTTGCGCACCAGCGTGACCATGGAGCCCGAGAGCAGGGCAATCAGCACGCCGCCCCAGAGCAGCGTCGCCAGCACCGGCCAGAAGGATGCGACAAACGCGCCCGACTGCCGGGCGATGGCGACTGTGCCATCACGCATGACCACCAGCTCAAAGGTGGTCCAGCCTATCAGTTGAACGATGTTGAGCAGCACTGGCAGGCGCGCAAAACTGCTGCCGTAGGTGGCGTGCATCAGCCCGGCGCTCGACAGGCCTGTGTCGCAGCCAAGTTTGGCCGTCCAGGCCAGCAGGCCGGCGCCCAGCACCGAGCCGACGACGATGACGGTCAGGGCCTCTTTGGTGCCCAGTGCCGGCACCAGGTAGGCGCCAATCTGCATCACCAGCAGGCCCACGCCCAGGCTAAGCCACAGCGCTGCATGCTGGGACCAGCCGAAGGCGCGGTCCGACGCGGGCAGCGGTGTCAGTGCCATGTTGTTTGTAGAAGCCATCAACTTTTCCTTGTGTCAATGGCAGGGCGGCTTGTATGGGCGCCGGCCGCAGTGGGGGGACTGGATGGCGCCTCTGACATGCTTCCCTGCGCGAGGATTACCTCAATCAGGTTCAAAGGGACTTTCTCAGTCGCCGCTTGCGCGGAAACACCCCCAGCGAATGCGGTCTTGAAGACCGCACCGGAATTGTAGCCCGCTCCCCGCAGGCGCTCAAACTGCAAGGCCCGCTGAAGCGGGCCTTGTTTCTTGTTGGAGGGAAGCGGTCTAATCAAACACTGGCGACTCAACCCCCAGCACCTTGTGCAATTTCGGGCTGGTGGTGGTGTATTGCAGGTGGATTTTCTTGTCGGGGAAAATCAGCGGCGCGGCGCCAAATGCGGCCAGTGCGCATTCATGAAAGCCGCTGAGGATCAGTTTTTTCTTGCCCGGGTAGGTGTTGATGTCACCGACGGCAAAAATGCCTGGCACATTGGTCGAAAACTTCTCTGTATCGACTTTGAGCTGCTTGCGCTCAATATCCAGGCCCCAGTCGGCAATCGGCCCGAGTTTGGGCGACAGGCCAAAGAAGACCAGCAGCGCGTCCAGCGGCACAATGCGGGTGACGCCGTCGGCGCCGGTGACTTTGGCCCCTGCCAGCTTGCCGTCTTTCTCATCGTAGCCGGTGATCTGGCCAACGATGAACTGCATCTCGTAGTTGTCGCAGAGCGCTTTCATCTTGGCCACACTGGCCGGCGCGGCCTGGAAACCGTCGCGGCGGTGGATCAGGATCACACTTTCAGCCTTGTTCGTGCCTTCACTTGCAAAGTGCAGCGCCCAATCGAGTGCAGAGTCGCCACCCCCAACGATGACCAGGTTTTTACCGGCAAACTGGGCCGGTGACTTGACGCGGTAAAACAATTGCGTGTCGTCAAACCTCTCCAGACCGTCCAGTCGCAGCAGACGCGGCTGGAAGGCCCCCACACCGGCGGCGATGAAGAGGGTCTTGGTCAGAAACTGGGTGCCTTTGGAGGTCTGAACGAAAAACCGGCCGTCGGCCTGCTGTTCGACGGTGCTGACTTCCTGGCCGAAGTGGAAGGTGGCACCAAAAGGTTCGATCTGTTTGAGCAGCGAATCGGTCAACTCCCTGCCGGTGCAAACCGGCACGGCCGGAATGTCGTAAATCGGTTTGTCGGGGTACAGCTCTATGCACTGGCCGCCCGGATACGCCAGCGAGTCGATCACATGGGCCTTGATCTCCAGCAGGCCGAGCTCAAACACCTGGAAGAGCCCGACCGGACCGGCGCCGACTATGACTGCGTCGGTCTCAATCGGACCGTCGTGCGCGCTGGCGGTGTTGATCACTTCTTGATTGAGTTGGGGTTCCATTGGAGGGGCAGAGGCTCTAGCTGGCTTAGCGGATCAGCTCAGACAGTTTTCCGGTCTTGTCTTTCCAGTCGTCGGCATCGGGCAAGGCTTCCTTGCGTTTGGTGATGCTTTTCCAGCCTGCGGCGTGGCTGAGCTCCACATTGAGCTTGATGAAGGGGATCTGATCGGCCGGCACGTCTTCTTCGGCGTAGATCGCATTGACCGGGCACTCGGGGATGCAGACCGCGCAGTCGATGCATTCGTCCGGGTCGATCACCAGCATGTTCGGACCTTCGCGGAAGCAGTCCACCGGGCAGACGTCCACGCAGTCGGTGTATTTGCAGCGGATGCAGGATTCGGAAACGATGTGAGTCATGTTGTTCGTGCGGGATCGGTGGAAACCCTAGATTTTAAGAGGATTCCGCGAGCAGGGTTAAGTCAGAGGCCGGGTGGCCTGATGCGGATCAAAGAACCAGCACGGCGCCAGAGGTTTTGTGCGAGGCGGTATCGACCAGCACCAACGAGCCCAGCACGCGCGAACGGGCATAGGGCAGCGTGGCCAGCGCCTCTTGCAGGCTCAGCTCGATATGGCCAATGGCATTGGGCGGCAGCTCACTGGCATCTTCCTCGGCCAGCGTGTTCACGTCCAGCTTGTGAACGATACGTTTGACCTTGGCCTTGACCCAGCGGTGGCCGTGCAGCGCCCAATACACACGGCCTGCCACCAGTGGCTCGTCGTCCATCCAGGCGATGGTGACGGACAGCTCCCGGCTGGGCACAAATGTATCGGCGGCCAGCAACCAGTCACCGCGCGAGACATCCACCTCGCGGTCCAGCACAATGCCCGCGCTGTGGCCGGCCAGAACAGACCGGGGTTCGCGCGTGTGGTCCAGCACCTGCGCCACCACCGCCGTTTGACCGCTGGGCAACACAGTGATGGTCTGGCCGGCCTGTATGCCGCCGGTGGCGACCCGGCCCCAGAACACACGGCGGCCCTGGGTGGTGTCGGACGAGGAGGAGAATTTTTCCACCCACTGCACCGGGAAGGCAAAGGCTTCGTTGCGTTCGGCCGGGGTAGCGGGGAGTTGTTCAAGCAACTGCAGCAGCGACGGGCCTTCGTAGCCGCACCAACCCGGCCTGGCATCGACCACGTTGTGCCCTATCAGCGCCGAGACCGGTACGATGGCCCGGGCCGGAATGTTGGCTGCCTGCGCAAATGCCGTCAGGGCGGCGCTGATTTTCCGGAAGGCCAGGGCAGAGTCATCGACCGCATCGAGCTTGTTGACGGCGAAGACGATGGACGGCACCCGCAGCAAGTTGACCAGCAGCGAATGGCGACGGGTTTGCGGCAGCAACTCCATCCCGGGGTTTTTCCAGTCCAGCTTGGTTGCATCGACCAGCACCACGGCGGCGTCTGCGCTCGATGCGGCGGTGACCATGTTGCGCGTGTACTGCTCGTGGCCGGGCGCATCGCCGATGATGAATTTGCGGTTTTCGGTGTTGAAGTAGCGGTAGGCCACGTCGATAGTGATGCCCTGTTCGCGTTCGGCGCTCAGGCCGTCGGTCAGCAGCGCCAGATCGGTCGCGCCGCCGCGCTGCACGCCGGCCAGGTGGTCCTGCAGCACGGCCTTGCTGTCCACCAGCAGGCGGCCTATCAGTGTGCTTTTGCCGTCATCCACAGAGCCGCAGGTGATGAACTTCAGTGCCGATCTCAGGTCATTTTGGCCTGCAGCCCTTGCTGGTTGTTCGCTGGCAGCTATCAAATCAATAGTGTTCATTAAAAGTACCCGTCTTTTTTGCGCTTTTCCATGGAGGCGTCGGAGGTTTTGTCGTCCATGCGGGTGGCGCCGCGCTCGCTCACATCGGCAGCCAGGGTTTCGATCACAATCTCGGCGGCCGTAGCGGCCGGGCTGTCCACAGGGCAGGTGCAGGTGATGTCGCCCACGGTGCGGAAACGCACGGTTTTCTCGACCACTTCTTCGCCGTCACGCGCCGGTGTCAGCTCTGTCACCGGTACCAGCAAGCCCTTGCGTTCGACGACCTTGCGCTGGTGTGCGTAGTAGAGCGAGGGCAGCGCGATCTGTTCACGCTCGATGTATTGCCACACGTCGAGCTCGGTCCAGTTGGAAATCGGGAACACGCGGAAGTGTTCGCCGGGCTGCAGCCGGGTGTTGAACAGGGTCCAGAGCTCGGGGCGCTGGGCCTTGGGCTGCCACTGGCCGAAGCTGTCGCGGTGCGAGAAGATACGCTCCTTGGCGCGGGCTTTTTCCTCGTCGCGCCGCGCGCCACCGATCAGCGCGTCAAAACGGAATTCTTCAATCGCCTCCAGCAGGGTCACCGACTGGTGCACATTGCGCGACTCGCCGGGATGCGCCAGACGCACCGTGCCGCGTTTCATCGAATCTTCGACATTGCGCACGATCAGCTCGGCACCGAGTTCTTTCGCGCGCAGGTCGCGGAAGTCGGTGACTTCGTGGAAGTTGTGGCCGGTGTCAATCATCAGGAGCGGGTAGGGAATTCTGCCCACGCCGAAGGCCTTTTCGGCGCACTTGAGCATGACCAGCGAGTCCTTTCCGCCCGAAAACAGCAGGGTGGGGCGCTCAAAGGCAGCCGCGACTTCGCGCAGGATGAAAATTGTTTCTTCCTCCAGCGCATCGAGGTGGGAGTTGGACAGCCGCGCGATGGAGATCGCGGAGTCGGCTGGCAGCAGGTTGGAGGGTGTGCGGGCGTTCATAGGTCAGTGAGCGAGGTGCAGGCCGCATTCGCGGTGGTCCTCGCCCTTGGTAGGGTCCACGTAGTCGAAATTGTTGGGCAGGCCGTTGATTTCACAGTACTGGTACAGGTCCTTGGATGACCAGTGCAGCAGCGGCGCGACCTTGATCAGCCCGTCCGGATTGACGCTGACCGGGTCCATTTGCGCACGCACGGCGGTATCCGTGGCGCGCAGGGCGGTGAACCACACTTGGGGCGCAGTTTCGCGCAGGGCGCGGGCAAAGGGCTCGAGCTTCACTTCTTCGGTGAAGGCCGCATGGCGGGGGTCGTCCAGCGCTGGGGTCGGGCCGACCACCGCCTCACGGTGCGCACGCGAGCGGCGCGGCAGATAAATATGCAGATCGAGTTTCAGCAGTTTCGTTACTTCGTCGGCAAAACGGTAGGTGGCCTCGGTGTTGTAGCCGTTGTCCATCCAGACCACGGGGATGCGGGGCTGGGCGCGCGTCACCATGTGCAGGATGACCGCCTCGAAGGGCCGGAAATTGGTGGTGACGATGGCGGGCTTGCCCAGTCCCACGGCCCAGTCCACCAGGCCCTGCGCGTTGTGGCCGAGTTCTGCGTTGATCTTTGCAAGGTCAAGGTTCATGGTGTTCAGGCCGCAGCCCCTTCCTTGATTTCCTTGAATTGGGGTTGCACATCGACGGCGTCGCCCTGGTATTTACCGACGCCGTAACCAGGGTAGGACGCCAGCACGCGCTGGGCGGTCGCCATTTGCTGGTCGGCGCGCAGCACGGCCACGTCAAAGCCGCTGCGCTCCATCTGCGCCAGCTGGTCGGCCAGCACATCGCCCGTGGCGCGAATCTCACCGGCAAATTCGCGCCGGCGGCGCAGCAGAAAGGCCTGGCTGAAGGCGCGGCCGTCGGTGAACTTGGGGAAGTGCAGGTCGATGCGGGTCACGCCGTCCAGAGAGGGCGACAGCGGATCGGCGTCGTTGGGCAGAACCAGGGTGCTGCTGTCTTCGGCGGCGGCGTGATCGGTGAAGGGCAAAAGTTTCATGGCGGATCCTCAGGCAGCCACCGCAGCGGCAGAAAAACGCGCACCATTGGCGGCGGTCTTGAACGGGTCGATGCCGACGCGGCGCAGGGTGGAGACAAAGGTTTCACCGGCCTCGCGCTGCCGGCGGTAGGTGTCGAGTACAGCTTCGATCACTTCAGGCACTTCAGCGGCAGAGAAAGACGGGCCGACCACCTTGCCAGGCACAGGCGCGCCGCTCAGGGTCGAGCCGTCAGAGCCGCCCAGCGTGACCTGGTACCACTCCTTGCCGTCTTTGTCGACGCCCAGAATGCCGATGTGGCCGCTGTGGTGGTGGCCGCAGGAGTTGATGCAACCACTGATGTGCAGGTCAATTTCGCCCAGGTCGTGCAGCTCGTCCATGTCCTGGTAACGCTCGGTAATCGCTTCGGCAATCGGGATGGAGCGCGCATTGGCCAGCGAGCAGAAGTCGCCGCCGGGGCAGGCAATCATGTCGGTCAGCAGGCGGATGTTGGGGCGTGCAAAGCCGGCCTTGCGGGCGGCCCGCCAGAGCTCGGGCAGCTCATCGCAGCGCACCCAGGGCAGCAGCAGGTTCTGGTCGTGGGTCACGCGCACCTCACCGGCACTGAACTGGTCGGCCAGGTCTGCGGCCGTGTCCAGCTGGTCGGCGGTCGCGTCACCGGGTGCCTGGCCCAGCCGTTTGAAAGACAGGGTCACGCAGCGCAGGTCGGGGTTCTGGTGCGGCGCCACGTTTTGCTTGAGCCAGCGGCTGAACTCGATGTCGTCCTCGGCGGCAGCGCGCAGGATGTTGGCAATCTTCGCATCGGCGCTTTTGCGGTCGCACTTGAGCGCGGGCGGCACAAAAGAGGCGGTGACACGGTCCAGCTCGGCCTGCGTGATGGTGTGCGGGCCACCGTCGTGATCCATGATCTGCTGGTATTCGGCTTCCACATCGTCGATGTACTTCTGGCCCTCGGCCTTGACCAGAATCTTGATGCGCGCCTTGTACATGTTGTCGCGTCGACCGTAGCGGTTGTAGACCCGCACGATGGCCTCGATGTAGTTCATGACCTGGTGCCACGGCAAAAACTCGCGGATCACAGTGCCGATGATGGGGGTGCGGCCCATGCCGCCGCCGACCAGCACCTTGAAGCCCAGTTCACCCTCCTCGTTGCGGATCAGGTGAAGGCCCACGTCGTGCCAGGCCGTGGCTGCCCGGTCTTCTTTTGCGCCAGTGATGGCGATCTTGAACTTGCGCGGCAAAAAGGCGAACTCGGGGTGCAGCGTGCTCCATTGGCGCAGGATCTCGCCAAACGGCCGTGGGTCGGCTATTTCGTCGACCGCGATGCCTGCGCGCTCATCGCTGGTGATGTTGCGTATGCAGTTGCCGCTGGTCTGGATGCCATGCATGCTGACGCTGGCCAGCAGGTCCATCACGTCGGCGGACTTGTCCAGCGGAATCCAGTTGTACTGGATGTTCTGGCGCGTCGTGAAGTGGGCATA
This sequence comes from Polaromonas sp., assembly GCF_030680935.1. Classification (GTDB taxonomy): domain Bacteria; phylum Pseudomonadota; class Gammaproteobacteria; order Burkholderiales; family Burkholderiaceae_C; genus Polaromonas. Next base: position 9,057 of record NZ_JAUXUP010000046.1, read on the forward strand.
ACCGGCGGTGAGTTTGGACGCCACCGACAGGCCGCTTTTGAGTTCGACCGGGCCGAGCTTGTCCTGGGCCGCCTGCGCCTGTTCGAACAGCGCGCTGTTCGGCTGGTCGTACTCGCGGGCGATTTTCGCCAGCACGCGCACCTGCGCGCTTGACAGCTCGCCGTAGGGCACGGCGACGCGCAGCATGGGGGCGTAGCGCTGCACATACCAGCCGTTTTGCAGGCGCAGCGGGCGGAACTCGTCTTCTGGCAACTGGCCGGCCTGCCAGCGGCTCAGCTGGTCACGGTACTGGTCTGCTCTGGACTGAACAAACTGGCGGTCAAATTCTGTGTATTGGTACATGGCTGTCGGGGGAGGGGCAAAAATGGATTCAGATGACGATGAGCTTGACGCCGGCATAAGCCAGCAGCACGGAAAGCAGCGAACGTATCCAGCGGTCCGGCGTGCTGTTGACCAGCCGCGTGCCCAGCCAGATGCCGGGCAGCGAGCCAGCCAGCAACTTGGCCAGCAACACCCAGTCGACCGAGCCGATGGCCGCATGGCCCAGGCCCGCTACCAGCGTCAGCGGCACCGCATGAGCAATATCAGCAGCCACAATGCGCGGCAAGGGCAGGGCGGGGTAAAGCAGCATCAGCACAATGACGCCAATGGCGCCCGCGCCTACCGATGTCAGCGTGACCAGGCAACCGATGACCGCGCCAAACAGCACAGGCAGGGCCCAGTGCCGCGCCCGCGTGGCGACGGCCAGGTCTGCGGCAGAAATGGTGCGCGGTGCGGATTTGCCGTACACCGCCTTGTAAAGCATGGCGACGGCAGTCAGCAGCAGCGCCACACCCAGGGTGGTCGTCATCACCGCATGTGTGGCCGGGCTGGCGGGGCCGGCCAGGTGAAGTACGTACAGCGTGGCCAGCGAGGCGGGCACGCTGCCAGCGGCGGTCTGCCCGACAATTTTCCAGTCCACTATCCGGGCCCGGGCCAGGCTCACGGTACCGCCCATTTTGGTGAAGGCCGCGAACAGCAGGTCGGTGCCAATCGCCAAATGGGGTTTGATGCCGAAAAAGAAGATCAGCAGCGGCGTCATCAGCGAGCCACCCCCCACACCCGTCAGGCCCACCACCAGGCCCACGGCAAATCCGGCAAATACGAAGGCGAAATCATGCATAAGTCGCCCACTTTAGGGGGGGTACTTATAAAAACAAACTACAAATTAGTTCTTCGCTTATGCGAATAAGCTTATTCGCGTGCGGTGAAGCGGCTTGAACCAGGCGCTGCGATTTCGTGTCATCTGGACAACGCTGAGCGCTACACCTTGAAACAAGCCCGCATAATGCACCGCAAATCAACAATCATCGCGGGGCACCTTGACTCGAATATTCGTCAAGTTTTACGGATTCAGTGACGCCGAGCGCCATGCCCTCGCCACCGTGTTTCGACTGTCTGAATCGCACGAGGTGGCGTATTCGGCCTGGATGCCTCAGGCCACAGGCGAAACAGCCGAGCCCGACATCCTGCTGATTGACGGTGACAGCTGGGAGGCTGTGCTGGAGCTGGCCAAGCCCGAGCACGACACGCTGAAACTGATCTGGGTCGGTGAGGCCCCACCCCTGCATGCCTGGCGCGTCTTCGCGGCCCCGGTGCGCTGGTCTGCGGTGCTGGAGGCGCTGGACGCCGAGTTTGCGCCGCTTACCTCGCAAGCGCTGTCGGCAGACCTGGCCCTGAGCGACGAGCATGACCTGGACGTCGTGCTGGACGAGGCCGATGACAACACCCAGCCAGCCGGGCTGGAGGGCGACGCCGAAATCACCCCGCCGCGCCGGGTGCTGTTGGTAGATGCCTCGCGCGATGACCGGCTTTATCTGCGCGCCAAGCTGGCTGCAGCTGGGCTTCATGAAGTGGACGAGGCGGCAACTGGCGCACAAGCGCTGGTTCTGCTGAACACCGATGCCTACCACCTGGTCACAGTGGATCTCGGGCTGACCGACATGGACCCCTGGCAACTGATCAAGGCGGTCGACAGCACCCGGCCCGCCATTGCCCACCTTTTTGTCACCGGCACCGCGCCGGGCTGGCAGACCGGACTTCGGGCCAGGTTCTCAGGCGCCGAGGTGTATCTGCGCAAGCCTCTGCATCCCGGCCAGCTCAAGGATTTGCTACAAAAAATATAGCTGCTTGCGACCGCGGGGTATGGGCTGGAGTCCGAAAAGACTCCGAATTTCGGAAACTCAAGCCCGGAAGCGCTGCGGCGACAAGGCCTGAGCCAGGCGCTGTTCCACCGGCAAAGGTTCGCCATGCAAGCGCGCCGCCAGCAACTCCCCGCACAACACGGCAAAACTCAGGCCGCGCGAACCCATGGCGGTGCTGACCCACAATCCTGGCCAAGCGCTGGCCTCAACCTGGCCCACCAGCGGCAGGCGGTCCGGCGCAGCGCAGCGCACACCGGCCCAGGCGCGTGCTGCGTTGCTTTGAAAGATTGGCGTCAGCGTTTGCGCCGCAGTTGGCAGCAGGGCTTGCAGGCGCGCAAGATTGGCCTGTTGATTGGAGGGCCGGATTTCGGTACTGTCCTGGTCGCGCTCGAAGGTCGCGCCTGCGAACCAGGCCAGTCCCTCATCGGTCGGCACGGCGGGAATGAAACTGCCACTACCGTTCACTACAAAAGGCGGAAAGCCTGCCTGGGTGGGCAAGCCGTCGTGTAGGCCCCAGGACATCTGTCCGCGAATCGCCTGCAGCGGCAGGCCGCCCTCCATCAGCAGGCGGCTGGCATGGCCAGCGGCGAGCACCACCATGCTGGCTCGCACCAAGCAGCGTCCTTGCAGATCCAGCACTTGCCATTGGCCGGTCTCCAGGTCTCGCTGCAATCGTGCGGCATGTATGCCGCCGCGCCAGCGTATGCCCGGCTGCCTGAGCAAGGCAAGCACCAGCCTGGCCGGTTTGATCCAGCCCGCGCGGCGGTGCCAGCAGGCGGGCCCGTCCTTCGTGCTGAGCCCGGCCTGCGTCAATTGCGCCTCGGACGCGATGTCGCTCCAGTCGCGGCCGGCGTCGGGCCAGTCTGCGGGCACGCCGGCACTGCCGTCCAGTCGCCGCTCCAGCACGCCGCAGGCCTGCCAGTCCGTGCCTGCCTGCAGCAGCGCTTCAGCCTGCTGCCAGGTGGCGCGCACGCCGCAGCGCGACAGCCGAGACAGCAGGCTGTCGTCGGGCGAGATATGCGGAACCAGCACGCCCGCCGGCAACCCCGAGGCGCCGCCTGCCGGCGCTGTTTGGCTGTCCAGCACCTCCACCTGCCAGCCCCGCCGCGCCAGGCTGGCGGCCACCGACGCCCCCGCGAGGCCAGCGCCTATCACCACGCAGCTTGAGGCGGCGGTTGGCGTGAAGTGTGGGGTCGACACCGCCTTGCGCGGCTCCCAGCGCGGGTCGAACTCGCCCTGCAGGTTGTCGCGCTTGGGCGGTTGGCCCGGTACTTTGCGCACGGTGAAGCCGCACTGGCTCAAGCCGTCGAGCACGCTGCGCGCAATCGTCCAGCTCGCGATGCGGGTGCCGCGCCGGCAGCAGCGCGCCACCGCCTTGAGCGTGTGTATGTTCCAGATGTCGGGGTTCTTTGAAGGGCTGAAGCCGTCGAGGTAAACAGAGTCGGCCTCGAACTGCTGCTCGCGCAGCACGGCCTGGGTGTCACCGATGCACAGACTCAGCAACACCCGGCCTTCTTCAAACACCAGCCGGTGCACGCCCGGCAGCAGGCCCCAGCACTGCGCCTGCAGTTGCGTGGCCAAAGGCAACAGTTCAGGGTGTGCAGCAGCGGCGCGCAGCATGTCGGCGGCGCTGGCCGGAAAGGCCTCGGTGGACACGAAATGCAGCAGGCGCGGGCGCGCCGGGTCGGCCTTCCAGGCCTGCCAGGTGACGAGGAAGTTCAGGCCCAGGCCGAAGCCGGTTTCGAGCATCCGCCACTGCGGCAGGCCGGCCCACGCGGCAGGCAGACCGCAGCCGTGCAAAAAGACCTCACGCGACTGCGCCAGCCCGCCCAGCTCGCTGCGGTAGCGGTCACCATAACGCGGGCTGTAGGGCGTGCCATCCGGCAACCACTCGATCAATTCAGCCATGGCTGCTAAAAGGCGCGGCCTTCGGACCCAGGTAAGCCGGGGCCGCGGAACCGGCTTTGCCGGGCCGCAGGCGCAGCGGCCCCCTCGGGGGGCAGCGACCCACACGCAGTGGGGGAGCGTGGGGGCCAACATCAACCGTGGGGGCTAATAATTAATACAGGCGATGTCCAGCAGCGCCTCCTGGAAGCTGCCATCCCGCACAGCCTCCCACCTGCGCGGCACCGGATCTTCAAAAACCACCTGGCCGTGGCCCATGCGTTCGGACAACAGCGCCACCGACAACAGGCGCAGACGCTGGTTTTTGCAGTCGAACTCGCTGTGATGCAGGCGGGAGAAGTAGCCTTTCTCGTCAGTGATCTGCACCAGCTGATAGTCCATCAGCCACCACATCCGCACCAGGCCACCCTTGCCACGCAAAGTGTTTCTATCGATGTAGGTAATCACCATTTCGTCCACCATCACCGGCGTCCACTGGGCAGCCGCACCCATACCGAGGCAACTGAGGGCTAAGGCGAGGAGCAGGCGTTTCATGGT
>NZ_JAUXUP010000052.1 GCF_030680935.1 Polaromonas sp.
GCCACCCAGGGCGTGACCGATCAGGACGCCCACATCGCCGGCTACATCCTGGAAAGCGGCCGCGCTGTGGTGCTCGCGGTCAATAAATGGGATGCGGTGGACGCCTACCAGAAGGAGCTGCTGGAACGCTCTGTAGAAACACGGCTGTCCTTTCTGAAATTTGCCACCATCCACAATATCTCGGCCATCAAGCGCCAGGGACTCGGTCCGGTCTGGAAATCCATTGTCCAGGCCCATGCCTCCGCGAATCGAAAAATGTCCACCCCGGTGCTCACTCGTCTGCTGCTCGAGGCTGTGCAATTCCAGAGTCCGCAGCGGGCCGGGATGTTCCGCCCCAAGCTGCGTTATGCGCACCAGGGGGGCATGAACCCGCCCATCATCATTGTTCACGGCAATTCGCTGGAACACGTGACGGACGCCTACAAGCGTTTCCTGGAAGGACGATTTCGCAAGGAGTTTGAACTGGTCGGTACACCGCTGCGGATTCAGATGAAATCTTCCAGCAACCCTTTTGCGGACAAAGATACCGCTTAAGCCTACATTCCGCGCCAAATTGCTGTGGTAAGGTGAAGTCCTATCAACTCTTGAACACGGAAAATATCGTGAGCAACAACAACAAAGGCCAGCTCCTGCAGGACCCTTTTCTCAATACTTTGCGCCGTGAGCACGTGCCCGTGTCGATTTACCTCGTCAACGGCATCAAACTTCAGGGACAGATCGAATCTTTCGATCAATATGTGGTGCTGTTGCGCAATACCGTGACTCAAATGGTCTACAAACACGCCATTTCGACCATTGTCCCAGGTCGCGCAGTCAATTTCGCTGCGGCAGACTCCCAGGAAAGCCCTGCCACCTGATTTCTCAGGACTTATCTGCGGCTCCCCTGCCTCTGGCCATTCTGGTCGGGGTTGACTTGGGGTACCCCAATTTTGATGCCGGCCTTGAAGAGCTGGGTTTGCTCGCGAAGACTGCGGGCATGCAGCCGGTTGCCCGTGTGGTTTGCAAGCGCCGGGCACCGGACGCCGCCCTTTTTATTGGCAGCGGCAAGGCCGATGAGATCAAGATGCTGGCGCTGGAGACTGGAGCCAGTGAAATTCTGTTCGACCAGTCTCTCAGTCCAGCGCAGCAACGCAATCTGGAGCGAGCGCTGGAGTTGCCAGTCAACGACCGTACCCTGCTGATTCTGGAGATTTTTGGCCAACGCGCACGCAGCCACGAAGGCAAGTTGCAGGTCGAACTGGCGCGCCTGCAGTACCTGTCCACACGACTGGTCAGGCGTTGGTCCCACCTGGAGCGGCAAACCGGCGGCGCTGGCGTGCGCGGCGGCCCGGGTGAAAAACAGATCGAGTTGGACAAACGCATGATTGGCGAATCCATCAAGCGCACCAAAGAGCGCCTGGGCAAGGTCAAAAAACAGCGCCAGACCCAGCGGCGCCAGCGCGAGCGGCGCAATTCTTTCACGATCTCGCTGGTTGGTTACACCAACGCCGGGAAATCCACACTGTTCAATGCATTGGTCAAGGCGCGAGCCTATGCGGCGGACCAGCTGTTTGCCACACTGGATACAACCACGCGGCAGCTCTACCTGGGTGACGCCCAGCGGTCCGTGTCCCTGTCTGACACCGTGGGGTTTATCCGCGACCTGCCGCACGGACTGGTCGACGCCTTTGCCGCCACCTTGCAAGAGGCCGCAGATGCTGACCTGCTGATACATGTCGTCGACGGCGCCAATCCCGACCACCTGGCACAGATCGAACAGGTTCAACGGGTACTGGCAGAGATCGGTGCGGCCGATGTGCCGCAAATACTGGTGTTCAACAAGCTCGATGCCCTTGAAAAGTCGCGCTGGCCGCTTCAATTGAGTGACAGCTTTGAAGTAAAAGACGCTTTTTCGGATACCGGCAAGCGTGTAGAAAGGGTATTTGTCAGCGCGCAGACCGGGGAAGGCTTGCCACTGCTGCGCCAGTTGCTGGCCCGGCATGCACAGGCCCCCTCGGCTGAAGATAGCCCTCAAGTCAGTGAGTTTGTGGCCTGATTGGGCACAATGGCGAAGTTATTAAAAAAAAGGCAGTTGGATTCCATGAACCTGAACCCTGTTCTACAGACGCTTACTACCCTGCCGGGACGGCTAAGGCAACGCGCGCGCGGCATGTTCAATCTGAACGACCCGCGCTGGGGCCGGGATGACGACAACAAGGCCAGGCCCGACGACGCCACGCCGGAGACGGGTCGGGATGATGTCCCGTCACCTCCACCAGCACGCCCTCCCGCTCCCAACCGTCCGCAGGGGCAGGGGCCGAACCAGGGGCCACCCGATCTGGATGAATTGTGGCGGGACTTTAATCGCAAGCTGGGCGGCCTTTTTGGCGGTGCCAAAAATGCCGGACAACGTGCTCGTGGCGCGGGCGGTGGCGGCGGTCCCGGCGGGCCTGGCGGTTTTCAGCCGGACATGAAAAGTGCCGGTATCGGTGTGGGCCTGATCGCCGCTGTGGCCGTGCTGATCTGGCTGGGTACCGGGTTTTTTATCGTGCAGGAGGGCCAGCAGGCGGTCATCACCCAGTTCGGCAAATACAAGTCAACCGTGGGGGCAGGTTTCAACTGGCGCCTTCCGTACCCTGTTCAGCGCCACGAACTGGTTGTCGTTACGCAGATCCGTTCCGTGGACGTGGGTCGCGACACCGTCATCAAGGCCACGGGTTTGCGCGAGTCGGCCATGCTGACTGAAGACGAGAACATCGTCGAGATCAAGTTTGCAGTGCAATACCGCCTCAATGACGCTCGCGCCTATCTGTTTGAGAGCAAGGACCCAGCCGGTGCTGTGGTCCAGGCGGCGGAAACCGCGGTGCGTGAAGTTGTGGGCAAGATGAAAATGGACTCGGCCCTGGCAGAGGAGAGAGACCAGATTGGCCCACGCGTACGCACGCTCATGCAGACCATCCTGGACCGCTACAAAGTGGGCGTGGAGGTGGTTGGAATCAACCTGCAGCAAAGCGGTGTGCGACCGCCCGAACAGGTTCAGGCCTCGTTTGACGATGTGCTCAAGGCCGGGCAGGAGCGCGAACGCGCCAAAAACGAAGCGCAGGCTTACGCCAATGACGTCATACCGCGCGCGGTCGGCTCCGCTTCACGATTGAAAGAGGAGTCTGAAGCCTACAAGGCCCGAATCGTCGCTCAGGCTCAGGGTGATGCGCAGCGCTTCCGTTCTGTCCTGGCTGAATACCAGAAAGCCCCTCAGGTCACGCGTGACCGCATGTACACCGACACGATGCAGCAGGTGTACAGCAACGTGACCAAGGTCATGGTCGAGTCGCGCCAGGGCTCCAATCTGCTGTATTTGCCGCTGGACAAAATCATGCAGCAATCTGGCGGTGCCGCCGCCCCTGAGCCTGTCAGTGGCAGTGTGCCTGCGCCCTCGCAGCCTGCCGCCCCAGTGACGGGCCAGGCCGATACCCGCGCCCGTGACGCCTCACGCACGCGCGACCGCGACACCCGTTAAGGAAGAACAAAGTGAACAGAGTCGGATTTATCGCTACTTCGCTGCTGGTGCTGCTCGCGCTGGCCAGTTCCATGCTGTTTGTGGTCGATCAGCGCCAGTTTGGTGTGATCTATGCCCTCGGGCAAATCAAGGAAGTCATCACCGAGCCGGGTCTCAACTTCAAGTTGCCGCCACCGTTCCAGAATGTCTCCTATATCGACAAACGCCTGCTGACACTGGACAGCACCGATGCCGAACCCATGCTGACGGCAGAAAAGCAGCGGGTGGTGATCGACTGGTACGTGCGCTGGCGAATCACCGAACCGTCGGAATACATCCGCAACGTCGGGCTCGACGAGCGGGCGGGTGCCAATCAGCTCAACCGGGTGGTTCGCAATGCCTTCCAGGAAGAAATCAACAAACGCACGGTGAAAGACCTGCTGTCGCTCAAGCGCGAAGCGCTGATGGCCGATGTGAAGACCGAGGTGCTGCAGGTTGTGCGTGGCGCCAAGCCCTGGGGAGTGGATGTCGTTGACGTTCGCATCACGCGTGTGGACTATGTGGAGGCGATTACCGAATCGGTTTACCGCCGCATGGAGGCCGAGCGCAAGCGGGTTGCCAACGAACTGCGTTCAACCGGTGCTGCCGAGGGTGAAAAAATCCGTGCCGATGCCGACCGTCAGCGCGAGGTCACTATTGCCAATGCCTACCGGGACGCACAGAAAATCAAGGGTGAAGGGGACGCGCAAGCCGCCGCCGCCTACAGCGACGCCTTTGGCCGGGATCCGCAGTTCGCCCAGTTTTACCGAAGCCTGGACGCCTACAAGGCCAGCTTCAGCAAGAAAAGCGATGTGATGGTGCTGGACCCTTCGTCTGACTTTTTCAAGGCAATGCGTGGATCGGGCGCGGGTGCTGCGCCGTCAAAAAAGTAGCCCCGCGCCGTGGATAGCGGCACGATCTGGCTTGCACTGGCTTGCACTGGCTTGCGTGCTGGTGATTGAAGGGCTCTTGCCGTTCTTTTCGCCGGCAGGCTGGCGCCGGATGTTTGAACAGATTCTCAGGTTGAGTGACGGGCAAATCCGGTTTTTTGGTTTGGGCAGCATCCTCGCCGGCTTGCTGGCCATCGCTTTTCTCCCTTAACGGCAGCGCGCCCGGACTCCTTGGACCAAAGGTATTTGGAACGACTGGCGATATCGAAGCCGATTTGGACCGGAAAGCGCCTTCAAGCCCGGTAAAATCCTGTTTTTAACAGCCTACGATAAATACATGCCCGCCTGGTCGTCATCATGGCAATTGCCGGATCAAATTGCCGATGTCCTGCCCTCCGAGGCGAGCCACATCGAAGAGCTGCGTCGTCTGTTTCTGGACACGGCCCGCAGCTACGGCTACGAGCTGGTCATGCCGCCGCTGCTGGAACACCTGGAATCCCTGCTGACCGGCACCGGCGAAGCCCTGGACCTGCAGACTTTCAAGCTGGTGGACCAGCTTTCCGGGCGCACCCTCGGATTGCGCGCCGACACCACGCCGCAGGTCGCGCGCATTGATGCCCACTTGTTGAATCGGCAAGGCGTGGCGCGCCTGTGCTACTGCGGCCCGGTGTTGCATACGCGCGCCGATCGTCCGCATGCCACGCGAGAGCCGCTGCAGTTCGGCGCTGAAATTTATGGCCATTCCGGCCTCGAGGCCGACCTCGAAGCCCAACTGCTGGCACTCGAAGGCCTGACGGCTGCCGGCGTCACCCAACTGTCGGTGGACATGGCCGACGTGCGTATCGTCAACAGCCTTCTGCAGGGCGCCCAGGTCGGCGCCGCCATGCTGGCCCGTATCCATGCCGCGCTTGCAGCCAAGGATGCCAGCGAGCTCGCCAGCCTGACGACCAGCCTCGACGGCGCGTTGTCAGCGGCAGCGCGTAGTGGCTTGTTGGCGTTGCTGCAGTTTTACGGTGATGAGAAAGTACTGGCGGAGGCCGAAAAGGCCTTCAAGGCCTTGCCTCAGGCGCTGAAGGCGCTGGACAACCTGAGGTGGCTGGCGACACATGTGGGCAGCCTGTCAGGTGGCGTCCGGATTGGTTTTGACCTCGCCGACCTGCGGGGTTACGCCTACTACAGCGGAACACGGTTTGCCATCTACGGGCACGGCCAGCGTGACGGCTCGTCAGGCGCAGAACTGGTGCGCGGCGGCCGTTACGACGAGGTAGGCGCTGTGTTTGGCCGTAACCGTCCGGCGGCCGGTTTCAGCCTGGACCTCAAGGAACTGGTCAGTGTCTTGCTGCCCAAACCTTTGCGCCCCGCCATTCGAGCGCCTTGGGGCGAAGAAGCCGGGCTGCGCGCTGCTATTGCGAGGCTTCGCGCAGGCGGCGAAACCGTGGCCTGTGTCTTGCCCGGTCATGAACACGAAGTGGACGAGTTTGACTGTGACCGCGAACTGGCCAGTGTGGCCGGCCAGTGGCAGGTTCGGTCCCTGGTCGCCTGAACGGTTCTGCGCGACGCCCTGCATCCCTCAACCAATTCCCAACGAGAAAACAGAAGATGACAAAGACAATCGCCGCAACCGCCGGCCGCAATGTGGTGGTCGTGGGCACCCAATGGGGTGACGAGGGCAAGGGCAAGCTGGTGGACTGGCTGACCGAAAGCTCTCAGGGGGTGGTGCGTTTCCAGGGCGGCCACAATGCCGGGCATACGCTGGTCATCAACGGCATCAAGACGGCCCTGCACCTGATCCCCAGCGGCATCATGCGTCCGGGCGTCAAGTGTTACATCGGCAACGGTGTCGTGTTGTCAGCGGCCAAGCTGTTTGAAGAAATTGAAGGGCTGGAAAAAGCCGGTGTCGAGGTGCGTTCGCGCCTGCGCATCAGCGAGGCCTGCCCGCTCATCCTGCCTTTTCACGTGGCGCTCGACGTGGCGCGTGAAACCCGCCGTGAAACCGGCGGCACCGTCAAGATAGGCACCACCGGCCGCGGCATCGGTCCGGCTTATGAAGACAAGATCGCACGCCGCGCGCTGCGGGTGCAGGACCTGAAATACCCCGAGCGTTTTGCCGCCAAGCTGCGTGAGCTGCTGGACCTGCACAACTTCGTGCTGACCGGCTACCTGCATGCACCGGCCATCGAATTCCAGCCGGTCTACGACGAAGCCATGCGCCACGCAGAACTGCTCAAGCCGATGATGGCCGATGTCTCGCGCGAGCTCAACGACGCCAACGCCGGGGGCGCGAACCTCCTGTTTGAAGGCGCGCAGGGTACTTTGCTCGACGTGGATCACGGTACCTACCCGTTTGTGACATCGAGCAACTGCGTGGCCGGCAATGCGGCCGCCGGTGCCGGTGTCGGTCCAGGCATGCTGCATTACATCCTGGGCATCACCAAGGCTTACTGCACGCGTGTGGGCGGTGGTCCTTTCCCGACCGAACTCGCCTGGGAGACCCCGGGAACGCCCGGCTACCACATGAGCACTGTCGGTGCCGAAAAAGGCGTGACCACGGGCCGCAGCCGGCGCTGCGGCTGGTTTGATGCGGCCCTGCTCAAGCGTTCGGCGCAGGTCAATGGTCTGTCCGGCCTGTGTATCACCAAGCTCGATGTGCTGGACGGCATAGAACAACTCGAACTGTGCACTGGTTACGAGCTTGACGGCCACATCACCGACATCCTGCCCATGGGGGCCGAAGACATTGCCCGCTGCAAGCCGATTTACGAAACCCTGCAGGGCTGGACCCAGAGCACGGTGGGGGTGACGGATTACGACAAATTGCCAGCCGCGGCGCAGCGTTATCTGCACCGGATTGAAGAGGTCACCGGCGTGCCGATTCACATGATTTCGACCAGTCCCGACCGCGACCACACCATTTTGCTTCGGCATCCGTTTGTCGCCTGAGGTTTCCGTTTCTTATCGTCAAATCGTGCGCCAGCCCAATGGGGTAGGGCGCAAGCAGCTATCGAATCAGGAGCATTTTTCATGTTGACCGAAGACGGCAAACACCTTTACGTCAGTTATGACGAGTACCACAACCTGATCGAAAAACTGGCGATCAAGGTGCATCAGTCGGGCTGGCACTTTGACACCATCCTGTGTCTGGCACGCGGCGGCATGCGGCCCGGCGACATCCTCTCGCGCATTTTTGACAAGCCGCTGGCCATCATGTCCACCAGCTCCTACCGCGCAGACGCCGGCATGACACAAGGCAACCTGGACATCGCGCGCTTCATCACCACGCCCAAGGGAGAAATCGCCGGCAAGGTGCTGCTGGTCGATGATCTGGCTGACACCGGCCACACCCTCAATGCGGTGATCCACCAGCTGCGCACTAACTACAAGCCCATTACCGAGCTGCGCAGCGCGGTGATCTGGACCAAGGGTGTGTCCACTTTTGCACCCGACTATTCCGTCGAGTTTTTGCCGACGAATCCGTGGATTCACCAGCCTTTCGAGGGTTACGACGCCCTCCGGCCCGCGCAGCTAATGGAGAAGTGGAAGATCTGAGGGGTTTTCAAAAATCCAATTCTCGGGCGCATCGCGGCGTTGCGCGGTGCTCGGAATCCTCACGTACCTGAGTACGTTCCGGTGTCCTGCGCTCCGTGCGCCTTGCCCTGCATCCCGACAATCGAATTTCTGCAAACCCCTCGGGGGGGGGCCGACGCCGAGGTTCGCCAGCCGTTAACATCGGCGCATGAGCGATATTTCCACCCAGCTGATCCACCACACTTACCAGCCGCCAGCGGGTTTTGAGGCCGTCAACCCCGCCGTGCATAAAGCATCGACGGTGATCTTTCCGAACGTCGCCGCGCTGCGCCAGCGCGACTGGAAACACAAGACCGGCTACACCTACGGCCTGCACGGCACGCCGACCACCTTCACGCTGGAAGAGCGCATTGCTACCCTCGAAGGAGGCACCTACTGCACGCTGGTGCCCAGCGGATTGGCAGCAGTGGCCCTGGTCGGCATGGCTTTTCTCAAGGCCGGGGACGAGGTGCTGATCCCCGACAACGCCTACGGGCCCAACAAGACGTTTGCGCAGCACGAACTCACCGGCTGGGGCGTCAGTTTCCGGTATTACGATCCCATGCAGCCCGTCGACCTGGCCGCCAAACTGAGTGGCAAAACGCGCCTGGTCTGGCTCGAGGCGCCTGGCTCCATCACGCTGGAGTTTCCGGACCTGCCGGCGCTGGTGGCCGTGGTCAAGGCGCACACCGACGTCCATGCGGAATGCATCGTCACCGCGCTGGACAACACCTGGGGCGCAGGCATCGCCTTCGATGCCTTTGCGCTCGGTGCCGATATCTCGGTGCAGGCCCTGACCAAATACCCCAGTGGCGGCGCCGACGTGTTGATGGGCTCGGTGGTGACGCGTGATGAGGCGCTGCATCATCGGGTGCATTTTTGCCATATGCGCGTCGGTTACGGTGTTGCCGGCAATGACGCAGAGCTGGTGCTGCGCGGCCTGGGCAGCATGGCCCTGCGCTACGCCGCCCAGGACGGCGCCACACGCACGCTGGCGGCTTGGCTGCAGCAGCAGCCGCAGGTTGAAGCGGTGCTGCACCCCGCGCTGCCTGGATCGCCGGGGCACGCAGTCTGGCAGCGCGACTGCTCGGCAGCGGCCTGCCTGATGAGCGTCGTTTTCAGGCCGGGCTACGCGCAGGCCGCGGTGGACCTTTTTTGCGACAGCCTGCGGCTGTTCCGGCTGGGCTACAGCTGGGCCGGCCCGATGAGCTTGTGCGCGCCCTACGACATCCCGGCGATCCGCACCACAGCCTGGCCGTACAAAGGCGGTCTGGTGCGGTTTTCCATCGGACTGGAAGCGGTGGCCGACCTGCAGGCAGATCTGGCCCAGGCGCTGGCGTCAATGCAGTACAGTTAGCCTATACATTCCTGAAGAAAGCACACCGTGGCAACTCCCAATTATTCCTACGAAAAGCGCCAGAAAGAGCTGGCCAAGAAGAAGAAAAAAGAGGAAAAGCTCAAGCGCAAGGCTGAAGGCAAGCCGGACTTGCCGGACGACGACACGCCGGATGGCCAGGAAGGCACAAGCGGCACGCCACCAGCTACAGACCCCGCGGCCTGACGGCAGGCATCCCTGTGAAAATTTCGTCAAATCGGGCCTCAGCCCAATAGCTTCGGGCGTAAGCAGCTACTGGATTAATAGCAACCTTGCCCCCACCAGGCTCCGCCGGGACACTCCCTGTCCCCCGGAGCCATTATTTTGGGCGGCCCGGTTCAGTGCGCCAGCAGGCTTTGCGCCAGGCCGCTCATGGCCGCCATGCTGTGGTCGCGCGGCGCGATCACCTGTGCCGACGCGTAGTGTGTGAAGTTGCGCCGCATCGATTGCAGGTACACCGGGTCGTAGTGTTGGACCAGCAGTTCCCGCACCACCGACGCGATATCGCCGCTGCCGGCCCGCTCTTGCCAGTTCTTGACGGTTTCCTTGCCGCGCGCTTCGGTCAGGGCGCCCAGACGTTCACAGAAGAACGCGGTGTCTTTTACGAAAAAATCATAGTCCTCAAGCAGCAGCGCGACACGCTCGTCCTCAGGCAGATCCAGTTGCAGACAAGGACTGGTGCGCATAGCGGCGATCAGTCCTTCCGGCACCGCCACATTGCCGACTTTTTTGCTTTCGCTTTCGATATACACCGGTCGGGCCGAATCGAAGGTGCGCAGCGCGGCCCAGATCAGACTGTCAAAGGCCTTCTGCGTGGGTTGCGCCACGCCGGGGATCAGGCCTAGCACCGAACTGCGGTGGTTGGCCAGCGCCTCCAGGTCCAGCACCTGAGCGCCCTGCGCTGCCAGTGCCTGCAGCAGCCGGGTTTTGCCCGAGCCTGTGGTCCCGCAGACCACCCGGTAGCTGTGGCGTGCTGCCAGTTGCGGCAGATCGGCCACCAGCGCCGCCCGGAAGGCCTTGTAACCGCCCTCGACCAGCGTCACCCTGAAACCTATCTGGTCAAGAATCAGCGCCAGCGATCCGCTGCGCTTGCCGCCACGCCAGCAGTACACCAGCGGCTGCCAGTCGCGTGGCTTGTCCAGTACCTCACGCTGGATGTGGGCGGCGATGTTTTTGGCCACCAATGCCGCGCCGAGTTTTTTGGCTTCAAACTGGCTGATCTGCTTGTAGCGGGTACCCACAATTTTCCGTTCTTCGTCGTTCAGGCTGGGCCAGTTGACGGCACCAGGCAAGTGATCTTCGGCGTATTCGCCCTCACTGCGGGCGTCGATCACGGTGCTGTAGTCACCCAGTGTTGTCAGCGCCTGTTCGGCAGATATGCGTTCCAGACTCACGGGATGATTTTCTTCAATTCGGGCCAGACGTTGGCCAGCATGCGGGCCTGCGACTGCTCGTTGGGGTGAATCCGGTCGGCCTGGAAGTTGGCGGCTGCGGCATCCACGTCGGCAATGCCCTTGAGAAAAAAGGGCACCAGTGCTGCTTTTTCGGCCCTGGCGATTTTTTCAAACAGCCCGTGAAAGGTGGCGCTGTAGGCGCTGCCGTAGTTGGGCGGCACCTGCATGCCGACCAGCAGCACACGCGCGCCGGCTTTTTTGGCGGCCTGCGTCATCACCGTCAAATTCTTTTCCGTCATGTCCAGCGGCAGGCCGCGCAGGGCGTCGTTGCCACCGAGCTCAAGCACCACCAAGCTGGGTTTGTGTTGCGCCAGCAAGGCCGGCAGGCGCGAGCGCCCACCCGAGGTGGTGTCGCCGCTGATGCTGGCGTTGACCACCCGCACGGCCTTTTTTTCGCTCGCAAGCTGTTTTTCCATCAAGGCGACCCAGCCGGTGCCACGTTTCAGGCCGTATTCGGCGCTGAGGGAGTCACCCACCACCAGGATCGGGCCTGTCGTGACGGGCGGCGTGGCTGCAAATATCGGCCACGGGTGCAGGGCGACCAGCGCCAGCAGCAACACGCCCCAGGGCTTTGCGAGGTGGCGTACCGCAGCCCGGGCAAGCTTGGTAAAGTCTGATCTCAAGTTTTCTGACAA
The DNA here is from genome assembly GCF_030680935.1 of Polaromonas sp. Classification (GTDB taxonomy): domain Bacteria; phylum Pseudomonadota; class Gammaproteobacteria; order Burkholderiales; family Burkholderiaceae_C; genus Polaromonas. The sequence goes on from NZ_JAUXUP010000052.1 coordinate 11,433, forward strand.
GGCTGACATGTTTGAACCTGCGGTTAATCTGCCGAATGACGCTGCTTCTGCTGCTGGTGCAGCAGTGTCCACACCCCCTTCAATTATTTCCGTTGAGCATGTTTTCAAGAGCGTGAGCGATTCGACAGGCACGTTGACCATTTTGCGTGATATTCATTTTGCGCTGGCACCCCGGGAAACTGCTGCGATCGTCGGTGCCTCCGGCTCCGGCAAAAGCACCTTGCTGTCCATCATTGCCGGGCTGGACACGCCGACGCAGGGTACGGTGCACCTGGCTGGGCAGGACCTGTTTGCACTCAGCGAGGACGACCGCGCTGCGCTGCGGGCGCAAAAGGTCGGATTTGTGTTTCAGAGTTTCCAGCTCATGGGCAACCTCAATGCATTGGAGAACGTCATGCTGCCGCTGGAGCTGTCAGGGGCAAAAAACGCTCGCGCCCAAGCCACCGAGATGCTCAGGCGCGTCGGACTGGGGGAGCGTCTGGGGCATTACCCCAAGGTGCTGTCGGGTGGTGAGCAGCAGCGGGTGGCGCTGGCCCGAGCTTTTGTGGTGCAGCCGGCGGTGCTGCTGGCCGATGAGCCCACAGGCAGTCTGGACTTTGCCACCGGCGAGAAGGTCATGGCGCTGATGTTTGAACTGAACCAGGAGCTGGGTACCACGCTGGTCCTGGTGACGCACGACCCCGGCATCGCGGCGCGCTGCGAACGGCGCATCACGATTGAGGCCGGTCAGGTCGTGACCTCTTGATGAAATTTGCTTCCAGCCCTTACGCAGTATGCGTAAGTAGCTATTAATAAGATAGCAAAAGTCAGATATTACAGCTTTCTAGTGGCCGTCAGAAATTTTTCGCGGTCAGCCGGACGATCAATCTCGGCGGCCAGCGCCAACAAAAGCGTCGGCAGGGCGCTGTGCCGCAAGACCTCTTTTTTGAGAATCATTCTGGCAAGTGGGCCAATACACTGGCTCAGCGCGCGCTCGAGCTGCGTCAGCTGCTCAGCACTGAAATAGGGCGAGGTCACCAGGGAACTCGGCCCGGTGCGTGAGCTGACGGGCTGGCTGACGTTCGAATGGGGGCGCGTGAACGACTGAAAAGCCTGCGACACGTCGGCAAGCAAACCGGAATTGCCGAGAGGCTGGGTTTTGTGGTTCTTCGGCCGGATAAACAACTCACGCGCGGTCGGGTCGGGGATGGACACCGCCAGCAACTCCCGCAGCCCCTGCGCACTCACGCTGCGCGTCAGTGCTTTTTTGATCAGCACTTTGGCCAGCGGCCCTATGCTTTTGGTCAACTCGGCCTCGACCTCCGCCACCCGTTCCGGGGTCAGCGTGGCCAAGGCGGCAAAAGAGGCCGTGTTGTCGAATTCGGTGCTGCGCGTCGGAACAACGGGCGCGGGCCGGGACTGCGGGTCCAGCACTGCATGGATATCGTGCGAGCGCAGGTGTTTGTCCAGATGTGGCCCCATGGCGCTGAACAGGCCGACCGCATTGTCCGAGATCGATGTGATCACGTCGTGGAAAGCGCGCGAGACCACGATCTGGTTGGGTTGGGCAAAGTCTGCAATTCGCTGGGCGACGTTGATGCCGTCTCCGATCACGTTGACTTGCTGGTTGATGTCAACCACCTTGCGAACCGGCCCCAGATGCATACCGATGCGCAGCGACAGCATTTGCCCGTATTTTTGCAGCAGCAGACCACGCAGCAGCAGCGCCGACTGCAGGGCTTCCTCAGGGTCGCCGAGAAAGCAGGTCGCGGCCCCGTCACCGGTAGCTATCACCAGGCGCAAGGCCGGGTCCACGCCCTTGATGGCTTTGGTCAGCAGTTCATTGAAATGCTCTTTCACCGTGGCCTGGTGCGCCGTACTGTGTTTCGAATACCCCACCAGATGCAGCGACATCACGGTACACAGCACGTTCTTGCGCAGGCCGTCGGCGCCACCAGCAGGCTGGGCGAGGTTCTGGTCGGTCTGCTGGCGCGCCAGCGGGGTGGTGCGTGTCGGCGCGTCACGCCCCGGTGGCAAGGCGGCGTTTTCCAGCGCCAGTCGGAAGGCTGCAATGTCTTGCGGCCTCCTGGTTTCACCGGGTCTGAGTGCCCAGTCAATGGCACGCAGCAGGTCTGCACTGAAAAGGTCGGTGTCTGCAAGATCAATCGCTCGCGGCATGCTGTCTTCCTGGACGCGCGAAGCCGACTCCGCTGGCTTCTGGCCGGTGCACATCCAGTACATCACCGCGCCCAGCGCATAAATATCGGTCCAAGGCCCCTGGTGGCCTTTGCTGTGGTACTGCTCAAAAGGCGCAAAACCGGGACTGACGATGTTGGTCAGGTCGCGCCCGCCGGTGTAGCGCCGCGCTGCGCCAAAATCGAGCAGCACCGGTGAGCCGTCGGCGCGTATGTAGATGTTGTCGGGCTTGATGTCGCGGTGCAGAAAATCGAGCTTGTGTACCGCTTCCAGGCCATCGAGCAGCGGGTAAACCACCTTCAGCAGGCCCGCCTGATCAAGCGCTGGTTCGCGCGCTAGCCAGCGCTTGAGCGGGTCGCCCGACTCGTACTCCATGACGATGTACGCGGTGCCGTTCTCGCGAAAATAACGCAGTACCCGGGCGATGTTGGGGTGGCGAAAACTTGCCAGCGCCCTGGCTTCATCGAGAAAGCGCTCCAGGCCCCAGTGAAACTGCTGCTCGGCTTCTGGCGTGCGGACCTGCACCGACAGGTCTGCCGCACGAGCCGTCAGGTCGCCGGGAAAGTACTCCTTGATCGCCACCGGCAGCTCGAGGTTGAAGTCGCGTGCCAGGTAGGTGATGCCAAAACCGCCGCCACCCAGCATCTTTTCAATCCGGTACTCGAACACGGTGTGTCCGGCAGGCAGGGCAGCGGCGTCTGCGCCCGCCGCCGCAGGGCGGCCGCGAGGTTCGGCTTCGATGCCTGGGTCACTCATGGACTGTGGCCCTAGCCCCTCTCCAGCATCTGCATGGCTTTTTGCAGGCTGCGGCGCATGCGGTTGAAAGAGCTGCCGAGTACGGCAACCTCATCACGGCCTGCGTCGGAAAACTCGGGAACTTCAAAGTCGCCGTTGCTGACCTGATCGGCCGCCGCCGCCATGCGGCGGATGGGCCGCACGATCAGCCAGCTCAGCATCAGATTGAGTGCAACGAAGACTGCCACAAAAACGGTCGCCAGCGAGGCCATGAAGGTCGTGAAGGCGCGGTCGGCTCTGAGGACGGGAATGTCCATGGGCACCGTCACCACCTGCGCGCCCACAATTTCCTTGAGCTTCCAGCCAAAGCCGTTGGCCTCACCATAAATTTTGAGCATGCTGGCTGGCGCAGCGGAAGGCACGCTGTGGCATTGCAGGCAGGCGGGGTTGTTGATCTGGATCGGTTTGGCGATGTAGAGGATGCGCCCGGTGCCCCCGTTGCGCTCCGAGACCAGTTCTGTGGACTCGGGGTTGTGGCGGAATTGCTGAACGATGTCGGCCTCCCAGTCGGTGGCGCGGTCACGCGGGTTGGTGGGGTTCAGCGTGGCTTCCTTGTAGCCGTAATCCCGGTATTTCTGCTGGATGTGGTTCAGCGTTTCAGTGGCAGCGTAGGCCGGCACTGTTTGCGGCAAAAACACGTCCTGCAGCTGCTTGTCGAGATGGGGCTTCACTTGGTCGACGGTGTAGGCCCGGACGGCCAGCGCGGTGTCCATCATCAGGCGCGCATTGCGCAGCACCTCTTCACGGGCGTTGTCCTGGAGCATCTGGCGCGAGATGAAGCCGACGGCTGCAAAGCCAACGGCAAACACGACCACCAGCACCATGTTGAATTTAAGGCGCAAACCCATGTCGGCTCCAGAGCAAATAAAACGTCTTGTTACTATTTTAGGCGTCTTGCGCCACCGTCGATCCCCCAAAGGCTTCCTGTTGTCAGAAGGAGCAGGCGTGCTGTGATAATTGCGGCATGTCTTCTTCCCCCAAAGTCCTGTTCGGGTTTCATGCCGTGGGTGTGCGTATCAAAACCGCACCCCAGTCCGTGTTTGAAGTGTTTTTTGATGTGTCGCGGCGTGACGCACGTATGCGTCAGTTCACCGATCGGGCGCGAGAGGCCGGTATCCGGCTGATTGAATCGGATGGTTTACGTCTGGCCAAGATGTGCGGCAGTCATGGCCATCAGGGTGTGGTGGCGCGAGTGGACGCCGTGCCGCAGGTCAGGTCACTCGATGAGTTGCTGGAGCAGCTGGAGGCCCACGGTACCCAGGCGCCGCTGCTGCTGGTACTGGACAGCGTGACCGATCCGCACAACCTGGGCGCCTGTCTGCGTGTGGCTGACGGGGCCGGAGCGCACGCGGTAATTGCACCCAAGGACCATGCTGCCGGCATCAACGCCACCGTGGCCAAGGTGGCCAGCGGCGCGGCTGAAACCATGCCTTACTTCATGGTGACCAATCTGGCGCGAACCCTGACCGAGCTCAAGGAACGCAATATCTGGTGCATAGGCACCAGCGACGACGCCGAAAAAACGATTTACGACGTCGATCTGAAGGGGCCGGTTGCCCTTGTGCTGGGCGCGGAAGGTGAGGGCATGCGCCAGTTGACCCGCAAGACCTGTGATGAGCTTGTCAGCATTCCGATGCGCGGCGCGGTCGAAAGCCTGAACGTATCGGTGGCCAGCGGAGTCTGTTTGTACGAAGCACTGCGTCAACGCAGCTTGCGCCCCGCTCAGGCCCCCGTCTGAACGCTCATCGGGCTTTGGGGTCCATTTTCAGCCACCGATTCCCGCGCCAGAAAACACCTGGGAGTCTGCACGGCAGAAGGAAGGTCGGCTGCAAAGCGGCCGCAGCAGTCCGATTTTTCACCTTTTTTCTGTCCCATGGCTACGGCTATGGGTCTGCAATCCCGTTAAAAACTGTCCTCGCCGAGGCCTCTTTTCGCTTCGACGCCTTCTGCCGCGCAAGCTCCTAGCGCGCCGGCCGATGCAGGCGGTCCATACCCAGCCCTTCCATGTCGATCTCGGGCGTTCTGGCAGCGATCAGGTCAGAGATGACCCGCGCACTCCCGCAACTGAGCGCCCAGCCGCTGGAGCCGTGGCCCAGGTTCAGCCACAGGCCGGGCAGGCCACTTGCGCCAAGAATGGGCGGACCGTCCGGCAGCATGGGCCGTGCGCCTTTCCACTCCTGCACATGGGCGGCGCTGTTGGAGGTTTGGGCGGCGCCGGGAAACCAGTCCTGCAACACCTTGTACAGCGTCTGCAACGACGATGCACGCTTTTTGTCGACTGCGCCGCCGATTTCAGCGCTGCCCGCCACCCGCACGCGATTGCCCAGGCGAGAAATGGCAACCTTGTAGCGTTCGTCCATCAGGGCGCTGCGCGGTGCATTCAGGGGCTCGCGGATCGAGGCGCTGATCGAGTAGCCGTACACGGCCGCCATGGGAATTTTGATGCCCAGCGGCCCGAGCAGTGCGGCTGAGTGCAGGCCCGCGCAGAGCACCACGGCATCGAAGCGGCGTTGAGCGGTTTCTCCCGCTATCAAAAAAGTAGCTGGTTGTGCAAGGTCCAGATGGGCTACGGCCTTGTTGAACTCAAAACTCACACCCGACTGCTGGGCCTGGGCCTTCAGTAACAGGGCAAACTGGCGGCAGTTGGCCACCTCGTCATCGGGCAGGTGGATGGCACCCAGAAAAGGTGTGTGCGGGTTCAAGGCGGGCTCCAGCTTGCGCGCTTCGTCGGAGCCGACCTGCCGAAAAGCGACGCCGGCATCGCGCAACACCTGCAGGCCGGGCTCGACCATGCGAGCGTCGGTCTCAGCGCGCAGCAGCACCATGTAGCCGCTGCTGCGGTCGTATTCGAGCTGTTGGTCGGCGGTGATCTGGTGCAGCCGCTGGCGGCTGTAGAAAGCCAGGCGCTGCAGGCGCGCCCGATTGGCCATGTAGGTTTCGAGTTTGCAGGCGCGCCACCACTTCCACATCCATGCCAGCTCACTGCCGGTCAGCGGCAGGCTCAGTCGCACCGGTGCATGGCGGCCCAGCAGATGCCCGATGACCTTGGCCGGCATACCGGGTGCTGCCCAGGGGGTCACGTAGCCGGGCGCGATCACGCCTGCGTTGGCGAAACTGCTTTCCTCGGCGGCTGCCCCGCGCCGCTCGAACACCGTTACCTCGTGGCCGTCCGACGCCAGTTCCCAGGCGGTAGTAATGCCGATGATGCCGGCGCCAATGACAGCGAGCTTCATGTTCGACGCCCGAAAAAGGGGCAGAAAAGGCGAAAAACAGGTAGATGCATGGTTTGTTCAGTTAAATCAGGTTCAGGCCCAATGCCCGTGTGCGTACCAAGCTATCAGTTTTGTAGCGGTTGTGAACCGGATCGGGCCCGGGGCAGGACATCCCGGGGCGGGTTTGCAGGGGCGGCGTGAGGGGTCGAGGAGGGCGGGATGTTATACTCAGCGGGTTGTGCAAAAGGCAATTTCGCCAGGCGCGCAATAAATCGCAAATCAGCCAATCAAGGTGTTGCCCGCGAGACTTTTGAGAATAAAGCTTTCGGGTGATAAGCGCTGATTTTAGACACAACCTTTGGAGTAAATCTATGTCAACAAGCATGCGTGAAATGCTGGAAGCCGGCGTCCATTTCGGTCACCAAACCCGCTTCTGGAACCCGAAGATGGCCCCGTATATCTTCGGCCATCGCAACCGTATCCACATCATCAACCTCGAAAAATCGTTGCCGATGTTCGAGGAGGCGATGAAGTTCGTCAAACAACTCTCCGCCAACCGCGGCACCATTTTGATGGTCGGCACCAAGCGCCAGGCCCGCGAGCTGGTTTCTGCCGAAGCCAAACGTGCCGGCGTGCCGTTTGTTGACCAGCGCTGGCTGGGCGGCATGCTGACCAACTTCAAGACGGTCAAGACCTCGATCAAGCGCCTCAAGGAAATGAAGGCCCAGCAGGAAGTTGGCCTGGACACCCTGAGCAAGAAAGAGCAACTCACGTTCAAACGTGAAATGGAAAAACTCGAAAAGGACATCGGCGGTATCCAGGACATGAATGCCCTGCCTGACGCGATTTTCGTGATCGACGTGGGCTTCCACAAGATCGCCATCCTTGAGGCCAAGAAGCTGGGTATACCGCTGATCGGCGTGGTGGATTCCAACCACTCGCCCATCGGCATCGATTACGTGATCCCCGGCAATGATGACTCGTCCAAGGCTGTGGCCCTGTACGCGCGCGGCATCGCCGACGCCATCATCGAAGGCCGTGCCAGCGCCGGCAATGAAGTCGTCAAGATGGTCTCGGCCGAAAGCACCGACGAATTCGTCGAAGTGGAAAACGCCGCTGCCTGATTGGCCCGGCCCTGCGCCTGACGCGAAAAAGGGGCTCGCGTAGCCCCTTTTTCACAGCCTTGTCAAAAGGCACACGTATTTATTTGAAGTCAACACGACACACGGAGAACTGAAGATGGCAATCACAGCAAGCATGGTCGCAGAGTTGCGCGCAAAAACCGACGCCCCGATGATGGAGTGCAAAAAAGCGCTGACCGAAGCCGAAGGCAACTTTGAAAAAGCCGAAGAAATACTGCGCGTCAAGCTGGGCAACAAGGCTGGCAAGGCTGCGTCCCGCATCACGGCCGAAGGCGTGATCGCGTACCACAACGAAGGTGGCATAGGCGCGCTGGTCGAGATCAACTGCGAAACCGATTTTGTCACCAAGAACGACAGCTTCCTGGCCTTCACCGACGCGGTGGCCAAAGGCATCGTCAAGAACAATCCGGCTGACGTGGCCGCCATCGGCGCGATGCCGCTGAGCCTGGACGGCTTTGGCCCGACGGTCGAAGATGTGCGCAAGGGCCTGATCGGCAAGATCGGCGAGAACATGAGCGTGCGCCGTTTTCAGCGTTTTGAGAGCAGCAAGCTCGCCTCGTATCTGCACGGCACGCGCATCGGCGTGGTGGTGGAGTTTGACGGCGACGAGACGGCTGCCAAAGACGTGGCCATGCATGTGGCGGCCATGAAGCCCGTTTCCCTGTCCAGCGACCAGGTGCCCGCAGAACTCGTCGCGCGCGAGCGTTCGGTTGCGGCGGCAAAAGCGGCTGAAGATGCTTCTGTCGCTGTCGCCGCCGGCAAACCGGTGCAGTCGCCCGAAATTGTTGCCAAGCGTATCGAGGGCGGTGTTCAGAAATACCTGAAGGAAGTCAGTCTGCATAACCAGTCTTTTGTCAAAAACGACAAGCAGACTGTCGAGCAGATGCTCAAGGAAAAAGGCACGGTTGTGAAGTCTTTCACGCTCTATGTCGTGGGTGAAGGCATCGAGAAAAAAGTAGACGATTTTGCGGCTGAAGTGGCCGCCCAGGTGGCCGCTGCCAAAGCGGCCTGATTGCGCCTGCTGACCCGAAAGGCCGCTAAACTTACGCCCATAAAAAAAACAGGAAACCCACTCATGCCAGCCTACAAGCGAATCTTGTTGAAACTTTCAGGTGAAGCCTTGATGGGAGACGATGCCTTCGGTATCAACCGCGCAACGATTGTGCGCATGGTTGAGGAAATTGCCGAAGTCACGCGCATGGGCGTTGAAGTGGCTGTGGTCATCGGTGGGGGCAATATTTTTCGCGGTGTGGCGGGCGGTTCGGTGGGCATGGACCGTGCGACCGCCGATTACATGGGTATGCTGGCTACAGTGATGAATGCGCTGGCCCTGGGCGACACCATGGACAAGGCCGGTCTCACGCCGCGGGTGATGTCTGCCATTGGGATCGAGCGGGTGGTGGAGCCGTATGTGCGGCCCAAGGCGCTTCAGTACCTGGAAGAAGGCAAGGTCGTCATCTTTGCGGCGGGTACCGGTAATCCTTTCTTCACCACCGACACGGCTGCTGCCTTGCGCGGCGCCGAAATAGGTGCCGAAATCGTCCTCAAGGCCACCAAGGTCGATGGCGTGTACAGCGCCGACCCGAAGAAGGACCCGACCGCCACGCGTTACACCAACATCAGCTTTGACGAGGCCATCGGCAAGAACCTGGAAGTGATGGATGCGACGGCGTTTGCGCTGTGCCGTGACCAGAAGCTGCCGATCAAGATTTTCAGTATTTTCAAACACGGCGCGCTCAAGCGTGTGGTGCAGGGCGAAGACGAAGGAACGCTGGTCCACGTCTGAAGCGGATCGATGGCCAGTCCATCCAAATCAAAGTTTGCAAAACAAGGATCCATCCGGAGATAACCATCATGAGCATTCCCGATCTCAAAAACAACGCCGAGCAGAAAATGCAGCAATCGGTGGAGTCCTTCAAGAGCGCCCTGACCAAAATTCGCACTGGTCGGGCCAATCCGGGTCTGCTTGACACCGTACAGGTCGACTATTATGGCGCCATGGTGCCGATCAGCCAGGTGGCAAACGTCTCGCTGCTCGATGCACGCACCATCAGCGTCGCTCCCTGGGAAAAAGGCATGGGTGCCAAGATTGAGAAAGCAATTCGCGACTCGGACCTCGGCCTCAATCCGGCTTCGCAGGGTGACCTGATTCGCGTTCCGATGCCAGCCATGACCGAAGAGCGCCGCAAGGAGCTGACCAAGGTGGTGCGATCGGAAGGTGAACACGCCAAGGTGGCCATCCGCAATTTGCGCCGGGACGCCAACGACGGCGTGAAAAAGCTGGTCAAGGAAAAACTGGCTTCGGAAGATGACGAGCGCCGTGCCCACGACGAGGTCCAGAAGTTCACTGATCGTTTCATTGCCGAAGTCGACAAGCTGGTCGCGGGCAAGGAACAAGACATCATGGCGGTCTGATCTGACCGCCGTGGCCTGATCGCCGACATGGCCAAAACAGACTCCACTGCCATTCCCCACCATGTTGCCGTCGTGATGGATGGCAACGGTCGCTGGGCAACCAGGCGCTTCCTGCCGCGTATTGCCGGCCACAAGCAGGGCGTGGACGCACTCAACCGCTGCGTGCAGGCCTGTATGGCCCGCGGTATCGGTGTGCTGACCGTTTTCGCCTTCTCATCCGAGAACTGGAACCGTCCCGCCGACGAAGTCTCGGGCCTCATGGAACTGCTGGCGCTTTCCCTGGCACGTGAAGTGCCGTCGCTCCAGGCCAACGGTGTGCAGCTTCATTTTGTCGGCGACCGTCAGCGTCTGTCCGACAGATTCCAGGCCGGGTTGACACAGGCGGAGCAGACCACCTCGGACAACCAGCGCTTGATCCTCAACGTCTGTTTCAACTATGGTGGGCGCTGGGATATCGCGCAGGCGGCCCGCAAACTTGCCGCTGAAGGGCAGGAGATCACCGAACTGGCCCTGGACCGTGCCCTGGCACTGGCGCATGTGCCGGATCCGGACCTCTTGATCCGTACCGGCGGCGAAATGCGCATCAGCAACTTTCTGCTGTGGCAGGCGGCGTATTCCGAACTGCATTTTTCCGACAAGCTCTGGCCTGACTTTGATGACGCTGCACTGGACGAAGCGATTGCGGTGTACCGCAGCCGCGAGCGGCGTTTTGGCCAGACCTCCGACCAGATTGGCGGCGGCAAGTCCCTCACCACGAAAGCCGCCTGATGCTCAAGCAACGCGTGATCACCGCCCTGGTGCTATTGGCCATCCTGCTGCCGGCCCTGTTTTATCCAAGCCCCGTGCCTTTTGCACTCGTCGCGCTGCTGTTGATAGCGGCGGGCGGCTGGGAGTGGGCACGTTTGAATGCTTACGGCCCCCTGAGTGCCCTGGGGGCCGGGTTTGCCTGCGTTCTGCTGTGCGGCATGTCCTGGGACTTGGGGTTGCTGGACAGGCCTTTGCCTTTGCCGTGGCGCCTGGCCGGCGCGGCCTGGGTGCTGGTGGGGGCATGGCTGCTGCGCGGCGGTGTAGCCGGCTGGCCGCGTATACCCCAGTTAGTTCGCCTGAGCGTGGGCGTGTTGGCCCTCTGGCTGGCCTGGCTGGCGGTGGCGCAGGCGCGCTTCATCGGCATTGAGTTTTTGCTCTCGGTATTGTTGCTGGTGTGGGTGGCGGACATTGGTGCCTACTTCGCCGGCAAAGGGTTTGGCGGGCGTTTCAGCAAAGGCAAGCTGGCGCCAGCCATCAGCCCTGGTAAAAGCTGGGAGGGCGTCTGGGGCGGCATGGTCGGTGTACTGTTGCTGTGTGGTGTCTGGCTGGCCCTGGATACGACCGGGCAGAGCCTGTACGCGCGGCTGGCCGCACAGCACGGTCTGGCGTTTACCTTGCTGGCCATGATTTTTCTGGCAGCACTCAGCGTGGTAGGCGATCTGGTGGAATCGCTGATCAAACGCAGTGCGGGTGTCAAGGACTCCAGCGGTTTGCTGCCTGGCCACGGCGGCGTGCTGGACCGGGTCGATGCGCTGTTGCCGGTGCTGCCGCTCAGCATGATGCTGATAAGCGTCTGACAGGACCGTATGAAAAGACAAAGCGTCACGGTGCTGGGGTCGACCGGCTCGGTCGGTGTCAACACGCTGGACGTGATCGCCGGCCACCCTGATCATTTCGAGATTTTTGCGCTCAGCGCTTCCACCCAGACCGAGTTGATGTTGGCGCAATGCATGCGTTTCAAGCCGCACTACGCCGTCATGGTCAGTGGGCCACACGCTCGCGATCTGGCGCAAAAATTGAAGTCAAATGGGCTTGAAACCCATGTTCTTTCAGCTCCGGATGCTCTCGAATTCATAGCGTCCGACGAGCGTGTGGACATCGTGATGGCGGCGATTGTCGGTGCGGCGGGCCTGGCGCCCTGCATGGCCGCAGCGCGGGCCGGCAAGCGGCTGCTGCTGGCCAACAAGGAAGCGCTGGTGGTCGGCGGTGAAGTCTTCATGCAGGCTGTGCGTGAGGGCGGTGCCCAGTTGTTGCCGATTGACAGCGAGCATTCCGCCATTTTCCAGTCCCTGCCGGAAGACCCGGCGGTCTGGGCCGAACGCATTGACAAAATCATCCTGACCGCATCGGGTGGCCCGTTTCGCACCCGCGCGCCGGCCACTTTGCGCGATGTCACGCCCGATGAGGCCTGCGCCCACCCTAATTGGGTCATGGGCCGCAAGATTTCAGTGGATTCCGCGACCATGATGAACAAGGCGCTGGAGGTGATCGAAGCGCGTTATCTTTTTGGCCTGAAGTCCGCGCAGATTGAGGTGGTCATTCATCCGCAGAGCATCATCCACTCGATGGTGCAGTACCGCGACACCTCGGTCGTGGCGCAGCTCGGTACGCCCGACATGCGGGTGCCCATTGCCTACGGCCTGGCATGGCCTGGACGGATCACGTCGGGCGCACAGGCGCTCGATTTTCGTGCGCTGTCCACCATGACCTTCGCCGCACCCGATAACCAGCATTTCCCCGGTCTGCCGCTGGCCTGGGAGGTGCTTGACGCGCCGACCGGGACGCCCGCGATACTCAACGCAGCCAATGAGGTTGCGGTGGCAGCTTTTCTCGACAGGCGCATACGGTTTGACCAGATTCACCTTGTAAATCGCGGAACTCTGGATGCTGTACACGCTTCTCAAGTTCATGGAATCGAGGATTTGCTGTCGCTGGACGCGCAAGCGCGTGTTGCGGCCGTGGCGATTGCAGGAAAGATGACGAATTGACAGGAGTTTTGCCATGTTGACCTTGGTCGCCTTTGTGGTTGCCCTCGGCTTGCTGATTGCCGTGCATGAATACGGCCACTACCGGGTTGCCGTGGCCTGTGGTGTGAAGGTGCTGAAGTTTTCTGTCGGTTTTGGCAAGCCGATTTACACCTGGAAGCTGAAAAACAGTCCGACTGAATTTTCCATCGGCATGTTGCCGCTGGGCGGCTACGTCAAGATGCTCGATGAGCGTGAAGCGCCGGTGGACCCGTCCGAGCGTCACCTGGCCTTCAACAACCAGCCTCTGCGCTCGCGTACCGCGGTGGTTGCTGCCGGGCCTGCGGCCAATTTGCTGTTGGCCATCCTTTTGTACGCCATCGTTAACTGGAGCGGTCTGCAGGAGCCCCAGGCATTGCTCGCCAGTCCGGTGGCCGGCTCCATCGCCGAGCGTGCAGGCTTGCGCGGCGGCGAGCAGGTGCTTCAGGCGGGGTTTGACGACGAGTCCTTGCAGGAGGTGCGATCTTTTGAGGACCTGCGCTGGCGCCTGACCCAGGGCGCACTCAGTGGCCGCGATGTGCGGCTGCTGGTCAGTAGCGACCTGGCGCCGGCGGCTTCCGCACGGGACGGCGCGCCAACCTCTGGCCGCAGCGTGTTATTGAAACTGAGCGAGCTCAACGCCGCTGACGCCGATGCCCAGCTGTTTCGCAAGATTGGTATTGTCGGACCGCTGACCCAGCCGGTGATTGGCGACATCATGCCGGGGAGCGCGGCCGAAAAGTCCGGCATGCAAAGCGCGGATGTAGTCTTGCGTGTCGGTGAACGAACCGTCGTCGATGGCCAGCAGCTGCGCGAAACCATCCGGGCGGCGGGTGGCCGGACACAGACCTGGCAGCTGTTGCGCGCCGGACAGGCCCTGTCGCTTGCGGTGACGCCGGACGTCAAACAGGAAGGCGGGCAGGCTGTTGGGCGCATCGGCGCTTATGTGGGCGCGCCGCCTGCCATGGTCACGGTGCGCTACGGGCCGCTGGACGGCTTGTGGAATGGCGCGCTGCGGACCTGGCAGGTCTCGGTGCTTACCCTGAAAATGATGGGCAAGATGGTGATCGGTGAGGCGTCACTTAAAAACCTCAGTGGCCCTCTGACGATTGCCGACTACGCCGGCAAGTCAGCCAGCCTGGGCTGGACCGCGTACCTGCTGTTTCTGGCCCTGATCAGCGTCAGTCTGGGGGTGCTGAATTTACTGCCTTTGCCGGTTTTGGATGGTGGGCACCTGATGTATTATCTTTGGGAGGCGATAACCGGCAAAAGCGTGTCGGACGCGTGGATGGACCGGTTGCAGCGCGGGGGCGTTGCTATCCTGCTGGGCATGATGTCTGTTGCCCTGTTTAACGATGTCTCCCGGCTTTTGGGATAACACCATTTTTTTCATGCAAAAACAAATCAAACGATTCAAAGTCCGCAGCGTGTCCGCGATGGTCGCAAGTTTTCTGGTCGCGCATGCGGCATGGGCCGTGGATCCCTTCACCGTGCGCGATATCCGGGTGGAGGGTTTGCAGCGGGTGGAGCCCGGTACGATTTTTGCGTCCCTGCCTTTTCGTGTTGGCGAAACCTATACCGACGACAAGGGCGCTGGCGCGATCCGGGCCCTGTTTGGCCTGGGGCTGTTCAAGGATGTGCGGCTGGAAGTCAGCGGAAATGTGCTGGTGGTCATTGTTGAAGAACGTCCGACAGTGGCTGACGTTGATTTTGTAGGTGCCAAGGAGTTCGAAAAAGACGTGCTCAAGAAGGCCCTGCGTGAGATCGGTCTTGCGGACGGCCGCCCTTTCGACAAGGCACTGGCTGACCGGGCAGAGCAGGAGCTCAAGCGGCAGTACGTCAATCGCAGCCTTTACGGCGCTGAAGTTTTGACCACCGTGACACCGATCGAGCGAAACCGGGTCAACGTGACTTTCAGCGTGACCGAAGGTGATGTTGCCAAAATCAAGGAAATCCGGATTGTTGGCAACAAGGTGTTCAGTGAATCCACCTTGCGTGGCTTGTTTGACCTGGATACCGGGGGCTGGCTTAGCTGGTACACCAAGTCGGACCGGTATTCGCGCAACAAGCTCAACGCCGATATCGAGACCCTGCGTTCCTACTACCTCACGCGTGGCTATCTCGAGTTCAAGGTGGACTCCACCCAGGTGGCGATCTCGCCCAACAAGCAGGACATTTCAGTGACCATCAATGTCACCGAAGGTGAGCGCTTCACCGTATCGGGCGTCAAGCTGGAGGGCAATTTTCTGCAGCGGGAGGAAGAGTTCAAGTCGCTGGTGGCCATCAAGCCCGGCGAAGCCTACAACGCTGACCAGGTCGCACAGACCGTCAAGGCGTTCACCGACTATTACGGCAGTTTCGGGTTCGCCTTTGCCAAGGTGGAAGCCCAACCGGAAATCGACCGCGCAAACAACCGTGTGGCCTTTGTACTGCAGGGCGAACCTTCCCGTCGCGCCTATGTGCGGCGCATCAACCTCAGCGGCAACAACCGGACCCGCGACGAAGTCGTGCGGCGCGAGTTCCGGCAGTTTGAAGCGTCCTGGTACGACGGCGACAAGATCCGGCTGTCGCGGGACCGGGTGGACCGACTGGGTTACTTTACCGAGGTCAACATCGACACCCAGGAAGTACCTGGAACCCCTGACCAGGTCGACCTCAACATGGCGGTGGTCGAGAAGCCGACCGGCAACCTGCAATTGGGCGCCGGTTTTTCAAGTGCTGACAAGTTGTCCCTTTCATTCGGCTTCAAGCAGGAAAATGCCTTTGGCACCGGCAACTACCTTGGCCTCGAGGTCAACACGGGCAAATACAACCGCCAGCTGGTGCTGAGTACGGTGGATCCGTATTTCACGGCCGACGGCATATCACGCACGATTGACGTTTACCAGCGTACATCCCGTCCCTATGAAAGCCAGCTTGGCAATGTGAACGGTCGCGTGATTGGCGACTATGCCATCAAGACCACCGGTGCCAGCATCCGTTTCGGCGTGCCTTTCAGCGAGGTTGATACTGTCTATTTCGGCGGTGGCCTGGAGCAGATTGATATTTCCGGCATCAACCTGCCACCGGTGTACCAGACCTATGTCAGGGACTTTGGCGCGAAGAGTAATTCTGTGCCCTTGACCATTGGCTGGTCGCGTGACGACCGCGACAGCGCGCTGGTGCCCACCAAAGGGCGCTTCCAGCGTCTGTATGGCGATTGGGGGGTGGCCGGCGACGCCAAGTTCCTGCGCAGCAACTACCAGTTCCAGCAGTACATTCCGCTGAGCAAGCAGTACACCATTGCCCTGAATACCGAGCTCGGCTGGGGCAAGGGACTGAGTGGCCAGCCGTTTCCGGTTTTCAAGAACTTTTATTCAGGCGGCCTGGGTTCGGTGCGCGGCTTCGAACCAGGCTCCCTGGGGCCACGCGACATTCAGGGCAACGCGATTGGCGGCCCGAAAAAAATCACGCTCAACGCCGAGGTCATCACCCCTTTCCCGGGAGCCGGCAACGACCGTACCCTGCGGCTGTTCGGTTTTGTGGACGTCGGCAACGTCTACGGCGAAAAAGAGAAGTACGACCTGGGTGAAATGCGCAGTTCCATAGGTTTCGGGGTCAGCTGGATATCGCCGCTCGGCCCTCTGCGCCTGGCATTCGCCAATCCGATGAACAAGAAGCCAACAGATAGAATCCAGAGATTGCAATTCCAAATTGGTACATCCTTCTAATGAAGTATTTTTCATACAGGTTCTTTCTGGCTGCGGTGATGACACTGGCGGCCTGCGCGGTGGGCGCGCAGGAGTTCAAGATCGGCATCGTCAACATCGACCGTATCTTCCGCGAGGCCAACAGTGCGAAGGCGGCCCAGGCCAAGCTTGAGGCTGAGTTTGGCAAGCGCGAAAAGGAGATCACCGACCTTGGCGCGCAGCTGAAGACATTGGCCGACAAGTTTGACCGTGAGGCGCCTACGCTGGCCGAAAGTCAGCGTACAGCGCGGCAAAAGCAACTGGTAGAGCAGGATAGGGATTTTCAGCGCAAACGCCGTGAATTCCAGGAAGACCTCAACGCGCGCAAGAACGAAGAATTACAGCAGGTCATAGAGCGTGCAAACCGGGTGGTGAAGACGGTGGCTGAGGCGGAAAAGTACGACCTCGTGCTACAGGAGGCGGTGTACGCCAATCCCAAGCATGACATCACCGACAAGGTCATCCGGGCACTGAACGCGGCTCGCTGAATTGAAGGCAGGAGCGCACTGTGACGCTCAGACTCGCGGACATTGTGCTCTCCCTGGCTGGCGAATTTGATGCCCGCCTGGTGGGTGACCCGGATACGCTGATCGAGCGGCTGGCTCCTCTTGAGTCGGCGACTGGTAGTGAGCTGAGCTTTCTCAGCCATCCCAAATACCTCGGAAAACTCGCCACCAGCCTTGCAGCTTGCGTGGTCGTGTCGCCGGCTGCTGAAGAAGCCGCCAGACGGCGCGGTACCTGCATCATTGTGGACGATCCCTATTTCTATTTTGCGCGGCTGACCCGGCTCTGGAAGCAGCGCCATCCATCAGCGGTCGGGTCCGAAGGCCCCTCTCGCCATCCCAGCGCTTTTATTGATCCGCTGGCTCAACTTGAGGCAGACGTGATGGTAGGCGCCTTTGCCAGCATAGGCGCGCGCGCGGTGCTGGCCAAGGGTGTATCTGTGGGCGCGCACTGCGTGATCGGAAACGATGTGCGCCTGGGTGCTGAAACACGCCTGGAGGCCCGGGTGACCGTGGCAGATGGGTGTGTGCTGGGCCAGCGCTGTCTGGTTCATCCGGGTGCCGTGATAGGCGCTGACGGCTTTGGCTTTGCACCACATGCCGGGCGCTGGGAGAAAATTGAGCAGCTCGGCATTGTGCGCATAGGCGACGATGTGGAGATTGGTGCCAACACCTGTATCGACAGGGGCGCGCTGCAGGACACTGTGATTGAAGACGGCGTCAAGCTGGACAACCTGGTGCAGATTGGCCACAACGTGCGGATAGGGCAGCACAGTGCTCTGGCGGGTTGTGCCGGCGTGGCCGGCAGCGCCGTCATTGGGGCACATTGCACCGTAGGTGGCGGTGCGGTGGTTCTCGGGCATTTGAACCTGGCCGACCATGTGCACATTTCTGCTGCGTCTGTGGTCACGCGGTCCATTCATCTGCCGGGCCATTACACCGGGCTTTTTCCCATCGACGACAATGCGCGGTGGGAAAAAAATGCCGCCACGCTCAAGCAGCTTCATGTTTTGCGTGAACGCCTGAAGGCGCTGGAGCAGACAAGTCCTCAAGCCTTAGCAAAAAGCCCCAAAAAATCATGATGGACATTCACCAAATTCTCAGCCAGCTTCCGCACCGCTACCCCTTTTTGCTGGTGGACCGGGTGCTTGAACTCGAAAAAGGAAAACGCATCAAGGCGCTGAAAAACGTCACGATCAACGAACCTTTTTTTACCGGCCATTTTCCGCACCGGCCTGTCATGCCAGGCGTACTCATGCTCGAAGCCATGGCGCAGGCCGCGGCCCTGCTGGCTTTTGACATGCAGGGCATTCGCCCGGACGACAAGACCGTGTATTACTTTGCAGGGATTGACGGCGCGCGCTTCAAGCGGCCGGTCGAACCGGGCGATCAACTGATCATGGAAGTGAGCCTGTTACGGCTCAAAGCCGGTGTGTTCAAGTTCAAGGGCACTGTCCATGTCGAGGCCAACCTGGCGTGTGAGGCCGAGTTGATGTGCACCATGCGTACCATCGCCTGAGCCCGCAGGAGAAGATTTTCCGTGACAGGTATTCATTCCACGGCGCTGGTCGACTCGCAGGCCCAGCTCGACAGCAGCGTCAGTGTCGGGCCCTACACCGTCATCGGCCCCCACGTCAGGGTCGGGGCCGGCACCAGCATTGGTGCGCATTGCGTGATCGAAGGCCACACCACCATCGGGCAGGACAACCGCATTTTCCAGTTCAACTCGCTGGGGGCAATTCCGCAGGACAAAAAGTATGCGGGTGAGCCTTGCGAGCTGGTCATCGGCGACCGCAACACCATCCGCGAGTTTTGTACCTTCAACATCGGTTCGCCCGGTGACAGCGGGGTCACGCGGGTCGGAAACGACAACTGGATCATGGCTTATGTGCATCTGGCGCACGACTGCCAGGTCGGCAGCCACACCATTTTTGCCAACAACACGCAGCTGGCCGGCCATGTACATGTGGGCGATTGGGTGATCCTGGGCGGCTTCACTGTTGTGCACCAGTTTGTGCGGCTTGGTGCACACAGCATGACCGCCATGTGTGCGCTGCTATTCGCAGATTTGCCGCCGTTTGTGATGTGCCAGGGGCAGCCTGCCGAGGCGCGGTCCATGAATTTTGAAGGCCTGCGCAGGCGTGGTTTTTCACCGGAACGTATTGCCGCTGTCAAGGGCATGCACAAGGCGCTTTACCGCGAGGACCTGACGCTGGCGCAGGCCACGGCGCGCATCACGGAGTTGACTTCTCTCTATCCTGAGGCGCAGCCGGATGTGCAGATGATGCTGTCCTTTCTGGCCGATACCTCGCCTCAGCGTGGCATCGTGCGTTAGCGGGCCGCCTCAGTGAAAGCCGCTGGAGATCCGGCCTTTCCTGTGCTGGCGATGGTCGCTGGTGAAACTTCGGGCGATCTTCTTGCCGGTTTGCTGCTCGATGGTTTTCGCGCCCGTTGGCCCGGTCTGCGATCAGGCGGCATCGGCGGCCCGCAAATGGTCAGACGCGGTTTTGAGGCTTGCTGGCCCAGCGAGAAACTGGCGGTGCGCGGCTATGTAGAGGTGTTGCGGCACTACCGCGAAATCGTCGGCATCCGAAAGCAGCTCAAAGACAAACTTCTGCAACAGCGCCCGGATGTCTTTATCGGCGTCGACGCCCCCGACTTCAACCTTGATCTGGAGGCCGACCTCAAGTCCGCGGGTATTCCCACCGTGCATTTCATCAGTCCGGCAGTTTGGGCCTGGCGTGCTGACCGGGTCGAGAAAATCCGCCGCAGTGTGGACCATGTGCTCTGCATTTTCCCGTTTGAACCCGCCTTGCTGGCACAACATGGCATCCGCGCCACCTATGTGGGGCATCCGCTGGCGAGCATGATCCCGATGCAGGCGGACAGGGCAGCTGCGCGCCAGAAGTTGGGCTTGCAGCCTGACGACCTCGTGCTGGCGGTATTGCCGGGCAGCCGGCGTTCTGAAGTGGTTTACCTCGCTGACCGGCTGTTTCGGGCTGCAGCCCTTGTGCGGCTTGCGCAACCAGCTATCAAAATCATAGTTCCCGCAGTGCCCGCACTGCGCCAGCAAATTGTTGAGGCTGCTGCCTCTGCTGGCCTGCCAACTGATGCGCAGATCGTCGAGGGCCAGTCCCACACGGTGCTGGCCGCCTGCGATTTGACCCTGATTGCCAGCGGCACCGCGACGCTGGAAGCGGCGCTGTTCAAACGGCCGATGGTGATTGCCTACAACATGAACTGGTTGTCATGGCAGATCATGCAGCGCAAAAAGCTGCAGCCCTGGGTCGGCCTGCCCAATATCCTGTGCAGTGATTTTGTGGTGCCCGAGCTGCTGCAGGAAGCTGCCACACCGCGGGCACTGGCTGCGGCTGTGTTGCAGTGGATCGATGCGAAAATCACTGCACCGGAAAAAATCACCGCGCTTGAACAACGATTTACCCGGCTGCATCACGAATTGCAGCGCGATACCGCCCAATTGGCCACCGATGCGATCCAGAAAATTCTTGAAGGCTGAACAAGTCACCCTGTCCTGGGACACACCCGGCCTGTGGGCCGGTGTGGACGAGGCAGGGCGGGGGCCGCTGGCCGGGCCGGTGGTGGCCGCGGCCGTCATTCTGGACGACCTGCAGCCGATCAAGGGCTTGGCCGACTCCAAGGTGCTGACGGCGCTACGTCGCGCCAGGCTTTACGACGAAATCCTGGCCAAAGCCCTGTGCTGCTCGATTGCCCAGGCCAGCGTGGAAGAAATCGACAGACTCAACATCCTGCAGGCCACCATGCTGGCGATGCAGCGCGCCGTTGAGGGCTTGCGCCTGAAGCCGGTGAAGGTGTTGGTCGACGGCAACCGCCTGCCGGTGCTCAGCATGCTGGCCGAAGCCATCGTCAAGGGCGATGCGCTGGTGCCGTCGATTTCTGCGGCGTCCATTCTTGCCAAGGTGCACCGCGACCGCTGGTGCGAGCAGTTCCATCTGGAATACCCGCAATACGGTTTTGCTGGCCACAAGGGTTACGGCACGGCAGAGCATTTGGCGGCGTTGCGTGAGCACGGCGCCTGTCCGCAGCACCGCCGCTCGTTCAGCCCGGTGGCCGAGGTGCTGCGGTGAGCGCTGCCTTGCCCGCTGCGCCGGTTTTTGTCAGCTCACGCGACAACCCCCTGCTCAAGGATTTGCGCAGGCTGTCCCAGGACAGCACCGCCTACCGCAAGCAGGGACGGCTCTGGCTGGAGGGTGACCACCTGTGCCGCGCTGCGCTGGCCCGCGGCCTGAAGCCCGTCCTGGCCGTATTTTCAGAGTCTTTTTGGCCTCAAGCCCCCTCTGAATGGACGCAAGCAGCTATCAAAAACATAGTGATTGCCGATGCCTTGCTGCCGGACATCAGTGCCCTGGAGTCACCCGCGCAGATGGGTTTTGTGCTTGATTTGCCTGCGCAGGCAGAGCTGCTTCCCGATCGGGCTTGCATCATTCTGGACCGCGTTCAGGATGCGGGCAATGTCGGCTCCATTTTGCGCAGCGCGGCCGCTTTCGGTTTTGGCCAGGTCATTGCGCTCAAAGGCACGGCTGCGCTTTGGTCGCCCAAGGTTCTGCGCGCGGGCATGGGCGCGCATTTTGGCCTGCGCCTGCTCGAAGGCATTGCGCCGGCGGCACTGGACGTTTTGCAGGTGCCGGTCATCGTCACCAGCTCGCACCAAGGCAGTTTTTTGCACCAGCAGCCCATCCCCATGCCCTGCGCATGGGCCATGGGGCACGAGGGGCAGGGCGTCAGCGATGAGTTGATGGCGCGCGCCAGCCTGACGGTGCGCATAGAACAGCCAGGCGGGGAAGAGTCGCTCAATGTGGCCGCCGCAGCAGCGATTTGCCTGTATGCCAGTTCGCTGGCGTTGCGCGCAGACTGAGCCGGTGAGAGCCCCTGGGGCCAAGGCAGTCGCGTTCATCGCCCCCGCAGCATCGCATGCGTTTCCCGCATAGGGTGATCTCCTCCTCAAGCTATAATCAAGGGCTTTTCAAAACACAGCTTCGCCCGAGCGCATACAAAGCCAACCCCCTCACAAAAGCAACCCGCAAGAGTCTGACCGAGACGTTTCTTGTGCACGCTTGGGCGAACCGTAACCAATCCGGAGAACCCAGTGCTTTTGTCTCTACAGGGAATATCAGGGCAAAGCCCTCACGCCATCCTGGCGCTAGCAGACGGCACAGTTTTTGTCGGCAATTCCATAGGCGCCGCAGGTTCCACCGTCGGTGAGGTGGTGTTCAACACCGCCATGACCGGCTACCAGGAAATCCTGACCGATCCCAGCTACTGCCAACAGATCGTCACCCTCACGTACCCGCACATCGGCAACTATGGCGTCAACGCCGAAGACGTGGAGGCAGAAAAAATCCATGCTGCCGGCCTGATCATCAAGGACTTGCCGCTGGTGGCTTCAAACTTCCGCAGCACCATGACCTTGTCGGAGTACCTGGTCCGGGAAAAGACTGTGGCTATTGCCAACATAGACACACGCCAGTTGACGCGCATGTTGCGCACCCGGGGTGCGCAGAACGGCTGCATTCTGGCGCTGGCGGCGGGTGAGGCGGTTTCACCAGACGCTATCGAGAAGGCGGTAGCGGCAGCGCGCAGCGCGCCCAGCATGGCCGGCCTCGATCTGGCCAAAGTGGTGTCGGTCAAGCAATCCTACGAATGGAGCCAGACCGAGTGGAAGCTGGGCTCGGGTTATGGCGTACAGATCACGCCAAAATTCCATGTGGTGGCTTTTGACTTTGGCGTGAAAAAGAACATCCTGCGCATGATGGCCGAACGCGGCGCGCGCATCACCGTGGTGCCGGCGCAGACGTCCGCCACCGACGTGCTCAAGCTCCAACCAAATGGCATCTTTCTGGCCAACGGACCTGGCGATCCGGAGCCCTGCGACTACGCGATTGCGGCGGTACGCGAGTTGATCGAAACCGGTATCCCGACCTTCGGCATCTGCCTGGGCCACCAGATCATGGCGCTGGCCAGCGGCGCAAAAACCTTCAAGATGAAGTTCGGCCACCACGGCGCCAACCACCCGGTGAAGGACCTCGACAACGGCCGCGTCAGCATCACCAGCCAGAACCATGGTTTTGCAGTGGATGAGAAAACGCTGCCGGCGAATCTGCGTCCCACACACATCAGCCTGTTTGATGGCACGCTGCAGGGCCTGGCCCGCACCGACCAGCCGGCCTTCTGCTTCCAGGGCCACCCGGAAGCCTCGCCGGGACCGCACGATATTTCGTATTTGTTTGACCGTTTCACCGCCCTCATGGAACAGCATGGAGGGAATAAATAATGCCAAAACGTACAGACATCAAAAGCGTCCTCATCATCGGGGCCGGCCCCATCATCATCGGTCAGGCCTGCGAGTTTGACTACTCCGGCGTGCAAGCCTGCAAAGCCTTGCGTGAAGAGGGCTACAAGGTCATCCTGATCAACAGCAACCCGGCGACGATCATGACCGACCCGGCCACGGCCGACGTCACCTACATCGAGCCCATCACCTGGCAGACGGTCGAGAAAATCATCGCCAAAGAGCGCCCGGATGCGATCCTGCCGACCATGGGCGGCCAGACCGCGCTCAATTGCGCGCTGGACCTCTGGCACAACGGCGTGCTCGACAAGTACAAGGTTGAACTGATTGGCGCTACGCCCGAAGCGATTGACAAAGCCGAAGACCGGCTGAAGTTCAAGGACGCGATGACCAAGATCGGCCTGGGCTCGGCGCGCTCGGGCATTGCTCACAGCATGGAAGAAGCCTGGACCGTGCAGAAGACCCTGGGGTTCCCGACCGTGATTCGGCCCAGCTTCACGCTGGGCGGCACTGGCGGCGGCATTGCCTACAACTCGGAAGAGTTCGAGGCCATCTGCAAGCGCGGCCTGGAAGCCTCGCCGACCAACGAGCTGCTGATCGAAGAGTCGCTGCTCGGCTGGAAAGAGTACGAGATGGAAGTGGTGCGCGACAAGGCCGACAACTGCATCATCGTCTGCTCGATTGAAAACCTGGACCCCATGGGTGTGCATACCGGCGACTCGATCACCGTGGCACCGGCCCAGACCCTGACCGACAAGGAATACCAGATCCTGCGCAATGCCAGTCTGGCGGTGCTGCGCGAGATCGGCGTCGATACCGGCGGCTCCAACGTACAGTTTTCGATCAACCCGGTCGATGGCCGCATGGTGGTGATCGAGATGAATCCGCGTGTCTCGCGCTCCTCGGCGCTCGCGTCGAAGGCCACCGGTTTCCCCATCGCCAAGGTGGCTGCCAAGCTGGCCATCGGTTACACGCTGGACGAGCTGCGCAACGAAATCACGGGCGGCGCCACGCCCGCGAGTTTTGAGCCGAGCATCGACTACGTGGTGACCAAGATCCCGCGTTTTGCGTTTGAAAAATTCCCGACTGCTGACAGCCGCCTGACCACCCAGATGAAGTCGGTCGGTGAAGTCATGGCCATGGGCCGCACCTTCCAGGAATCCTTCCAGAAAGCCTTGCGTGGCCTGGAAGTCGGCGTGGACGGCATGAACGAAAAGACGCAGGACCGCGAGGTGCTGGAGAAAGAACTTGGCGCGCCTGGTCCCGACCGCATCTGGTACGTGGGCGACGCGTTTGCCATGGGCATGAGTGTCGATGAAGTGTTTGCCCTGACCAAGATCGACCCGTGGTTTCTGGTACAGATCGAACAGATCGTCAAGATCGAGCTGGAGCTGGAAACCACCACCCTGGACAAGATTGACGAACCGACACTGCGCGCCCTCAAGCAAAAGGGCTTCTCTGACCGGCGCCTGGCCAAACAACTCAAGACCACGGACACTGCCATCCGCGAGAAACGACTGCAACTCGGCGTGCGCCCGGTCTACAAACGGGTGGACACCTGCGCCGCAGAGTTTGCGACCAACACCGCCTACATGTATTCGACCTACGAGGGTGAGGGCAGCGAGTGCGAAGCCGAGCCAACTGACAACAAAAAGATCATGGTGCTCGGCGGCGGGCCCAACCGCATCGGCCAGGGCATCGAGTTTGATTACTGCTGCGTCCATGCCGCACTTGCCATGCGCGAAGACGGCTACGAGACCATCATGGTCAACTGCAACCCCGAGACCGTGTCCACCGATTACGACACCAGCGACCGCCTGTATTTTGAGCCACTGACGCTGGAAGACGTGCTGGAAATTGTGGACAAGGAAAAGCCGCTGGGCGTGATTGTCCAGTACGGCGGCCAGACGCCTTTGAAGCTGGCGCTGGACCTGGAGAAAAACGGCGTGCCCAT
>NZ_JAUXUP010000066.1 GCF_030680935.1 Polaromonas sp.
AAGTGCGGCTCTGGAACCCCCGAGATTTTTCTGAAGGCAGCTATCGCCGTGTCGACGACCGGCCGTTTGGCGGTGGTCCCGGCATGGTCATGATGGCTGAGCCGCTGTGGAAATGCTTGCAGGCGGTGCGTGCGGAACGCGCTGAGCCCGATGACGCCCGCGCGCCAGTCGTGTTGTTCTCCCCCATCGGTGAAGCCCTTAATCACACCGGCGTTGAACGCTGGTCTGCCAGCCAGGGCGCGGTGTTGCTCTGTGGCCGCTACGAGGGCATTGACCAGCGTTTCATCGACGCCTGTGTCGACCAGCAGATCAGCCTGGGCGATTTTGTGCTTTCCGGCGGGGAAATTGCTGCCATGGCGCTGCTCGATGCTGTCGCGCGCCTGCAGCCCGGCGTGCTCAATGACGAAGGTAGCCACCAGCTCGACAGTTTCAACCCGGCTCTGGACGGACTGCTCGACTGCCCGCACTACACACGGCCGGAAATCTGGCGGGATCAGGGGGTACCGGAGAAATTGTTGTCGGGGAACCACGCCTACATTGAGCGCTGGCGCCGGGACCAGCGGCTGGCGCTGACCCGGGCGCACCGGCCTGAGTTGCTGGATAGCGCCCGCGACGCGGGGCGTCTGGACGCAGCGGACGAGTCTTTTCTGCGCAGCTTGCCGGCAAAATCGTCCGATCACCCGTAAATTGCTATAATCGTGGGCTTTTCGGTCCTCTGGCGGCCACTGCAACCATGTTGACCCTCCCTGAGAGCTTCCCTGGATTTGCGGTCTTTAGCGCAGCGCGTGTATGAACGAAAAAGATAGATGGAATAAATCATGAATCTGATCGAAACCCTTGAGCAGGAAGAAATTGCCCGCTTGAACAAAACCATTCCCGTGTACGCCACCGGCGACACCGTGATTGTCAGCGTCAATGTGGTTGAAGGTACACGCAAGCGTGTGCAGGCTTTTGAAGGTGTTGTGATTGCCAAGCGCAACCGCGGCCTGAACTCCAGCTTCATCGTGCGCAAGATCTCCAATGGTGAAGGCGTTGAGCGGACCTTTCAGGTCTACAGCCCGCTGATCGCCAAGATCGAAGTCAAGCGCCGTGGTGATGTGCGCCGCGCCAAGTTGTACTACCTGCGTGAGCGCAGCGGCAAGTCGGCACGTATCAAGGAAAAGCTGGGCGCCAAAGCTGCCTAAAGCAGCCCGGCCTCAGAAAAAGCCGCTCTTCGGAGCGGCTTTTTTATGCCTGCTAGTGCAGTGTGGCATGCTGGATGGAACAAATAAAAATGAAGGATTTTGAGTCAGGGCAAGGCGCACACCACAGCGATACCCTGGGTATCGCGCGGATTTGCAACGCAGCCATGGCGCAAAAGACTCATTTTTATGTTCCAGATTGCGTGCCACACTGCACTAGGCTTTGCTCCTGATGACTTTCACCAAACCCCTGCCTGTCTTCGATCCCCGCAGTATTCCGGTGATCGGCGTGGACACCCATTTGTCGGGTGTTCCGGCGCAGGCCTTGACGCCGCAGGCCCTGCGGCAGCGCTTTCGGCATCCCCCGTTGTGGACACCGGAACACAGCGTGGAGAAGAAGTTTTCCAACCGCGAGCCGGCACTGGCGGCGGTGCTGCTGCCGCTGGTCATGCGGGACGAACTGACGCTGCTGCTCACCGAGCGGGCGGGCAATATGTCCACCCATTCCGGGCAAGTTGCCCTGCCGGGCGGCAAGACCGACAACAGCGATCACGATGCAGTGGACACCGCCCTGCGGGAGGCGCATGAAGAAATTGGCCTGCCGCGTGCGCATGTGGAGGTACTGGGCATCTTGCCTACTTATGTGACTGGCACGGCTTTTATCATCACCCCGGTCGTGGCGCTGGTACAACCCGGCTTTGTGCTGCAGCCCAATCCCGCCGAGGTGGCTGACGTGTTTGAGGTGCCCTTGCGTTATCTGATGGACCCGGCCAATCACCAGCGCCATGAATTCGAGTTTGAGGGCGTGTTGCGGCAGTGGCTGTCGATGCCGTACACCGGAATCGACAGCAGCGACCCCAAGGAGCGCTACATCTGGGGCGCCACCGCCGGCATGCTGCGCAACCTCTACCGCTTTTTGATTGCTTAGATGAGCCACCCCCGGTCCGGGCTCACTGCGTGTAGCCCGTTCCCCCCTCGGGGGGCAGGGCGCTACACGCAGTGAGCAACCGTGGGGGCCAATCAAGCAGTGCGCGAACGTGGGGGCAGTATGATTCAGCATGAGCTTTTTTGCTGTTTTGTTCGCGCTGATCATTGAACAAGCCCGCCCGCTGGCTCGCGGCAATGCGATTCACGCCAGCCTGCGGCGCTGGGCACGCTGGGCCAGCCGCAGTCTTGACGCGGGCAAGACGCAACACGGCTGGGTGGCCTGGACCATGGCCACGGTGGTGCCGGCGCTGCTTACGCTGGCTGTCCATTGGCTGCTCTGGAGCATCAGCGGCGTGCTGGCTTTTGTCTGGAGTGTGGCGGTGCTTTACGTGACGCTGGGCTTTCGCCAGTTCAGCCACTATTTCACCGACATACGCGATGCCCTCGACGAGGGTGATGAGGTCGCGGCACGTGAGCTGCTGGCGCAGTGGCGGCAGGTCGATGCCAGTGAATTGCCGCGCAGTGAAATTGTGCGGCATGTGATTGAGTATTCGGTGCTGGCGGCGCATCGCCATGTATTTGGCGTGCTGGCGTGGTTCTCGGTAATGGCGGCCCTGGGCCTGGGGCCCGCAGGCGCGGTGCTGTACCGCATGAGCGAGTTCGTGTCGCGCTACTGGACGCACAAAAGCCAGTCAACTGGTGACGACACCAGCCCGGCGCTGCAGCATGCGGCTGTACGTGCCTGGGACGTGATCGACTATGTGCCGGCGCGCCTGACGTCCCTCGGATTTGCGGTGGTCGGCAGTTTTGAAGACGCCATCGACGGCTGGCGCAACTACATGCATCGTCAGCCGGTGGCGTCAGAGAACCGCAATGACGGCGTGATTCTGGCCGCCACATCGGGCGCGGTGAACGTGCGTCTGGGCGGGGAGGCACTCAAAGCCGCATTCGCACCCGACGCCTCGCAAGGTTTCCAGGCCAGCGGCGTCGAGCCGGGGGCCACAGCGACAGAAAGCACACCGGGCCGCGAGCCCGAGGTAGCTCACCTGCGCAGCATTGTGGGCCTGGTCTGGCGCTCTGTGGTGCTCTGGATGGTGCTGCTGGCGCTGTTGACACTGGCGCGCCTGCTGGGGTAACCGGCTGCCTCCCGGGCCGCGCTCAATAACGCGGCGCTTGCGACAACTCGGCAAATAATTCGCTATATAAACGATAGCGGCTTGCGCTTATCCCGCCTGAGCTGGAGCCTGATTTGACCTCTGATATCACGCCACAACCGGGTTCGTGCAGATGGGTGCAGTTGTAGAACTTGCAGTCCTGTGCATGGGCCTTGAGGTCGGGCATGTAGTTGGCCAGTTGCATTGGCTCGATATGGTGCAACCCAAACTCCTGAAATCCGGGCGAATCGATCAGTGCGCTCTGGCGTTCGGCATCCAGCCAGTACAGCGTGGTGCTGGTGGTGGTGTGTTTGCCTGAATTGAGCGCCTGCGATATTTCGGCTGTCAGCACCTGAGCACCGGGGATCAGCAAATTCGTCAGACTGCTTTTGCCGGCACCCGAGGGGCCCAGCACCAGCGTTTTTTTACCTTGCAACAGCGCGCGCAACTGGCTGGTCTGCGCGTCGTTGGCAACCGGTGTTTCTGTTTTTGGCTTGACCGCCAGCGGCAATACCTGGTAACCCATGGCGCGGTAGGGCGCCAGCTTGGCCCATGCGCGCGCAAAAGGTTCTGCCAGATCGCTTTTGTTCAATGCGATGACGGGTGTGATGCGTTCGGCTTCTGCGGCGATCAGCGCGCGTGTCAGCTGGCTTTCCGAAAACTCCGGCTCGGCCGCGATCAGGATCAAGACCTGATCCAGGTTGGCAGCAAACGATTTCGTGCGCAGGTCGTCCTGGCGGTAAAACAGGTTGCGGCGTGGCTGGACTTTTTCGATGGTGCCTTCGTCCAGCGAGGGCAGCCACAACACCTGGTCGCCCACCAGCGCCTGGCTCTTCTTGCCACGCGGGTGGCAGATCAGACGTTCACCTGTGGGGGTTTCCACCAGACAATGCCGGCCAAAACCGGCAACCACCAGGCCGGGCAATGTCCCGGCGGAAGAAACAGTGGTCAAGCTAGTGCCCTGTCCCACCAATAAAGGCGATATGAAATCGCCCATTCAGCCGCCATGCGGCGTTGCTCGTCGTTGCCATAGCTATGGCGATGTCGCCTCCTCGCGCCTTGCCTGACAGCTGACTGCACAATTTCATTTCATCACCTTATCTGCGGGTCAGGACACTAGCAGCGCGTCAACCTTTGACGCGCAGAAAAAGTCGCTGGCAGATATGCCGTTCACATCGTGGGTGTTGAAGCGCACCGTGCACTTGCCGTAGCTCAGCGCCAGGTCCGGGTGGTGGTCTTCGGCATTCGCAATAAAGGCCACGGCGTTGGCAAAACCCATGGTCTCGTGGAAGTTCTTGAAGGCGTAGGTTTTTTCAAGCGAACCGTCGATCAGGCGCCAACCCAAAGCCTGCTCGCCATTGAGCTGGCTAAGCTGGGTGACGATCTCGGTGGCGCTGAACGCACGGCGGTTCTGGTGGACAGGATTCATGTGGGGGCTCCGGCAGATCCACCCATGCGGCCCAGCCTCTCTGAGGCCGGCGGGTGCGAATAATAAAATTTGGCAAATACAGGATCGGGCGTCAGCGTGCTGGCGTTGTCCTGGTACAGCTTGAGCAGGGCGCTCTGCAGGTCTTTTCCGTCGGTTTGCGCGATGGCATAGGCATCGGCTTCAAACTCATGTTTGCGCGACAGCAGCGCAAACAGCGGCGAGATGAAAAAACTGAAGACGGGCATCACCAGCAGGAACAGCAGCAAAGCCAGGGCGTCATTGCTGCCACTGAGATTGGGCCGGACGCCCAGACCGGTGTAAAACCAGACTTGTGTCGCCAGCCAGCCCAGCAGCGCAAAACCGGCCAGGCTCATGGCAAACATCAGGGCGATACGTTTGACGATGTGTTTGTGCTTGAAGTGCCCCAACTCGTGCGCCAGCACGGCATCAACTTCATCGGGGTTGAGTTGCTTGAGTAGCGTGTCGTAAAACACCACACGTTTGGACGCGCCAAAGCCGGTGAAGTAAGCGTTGGCGTGGGCCGACCGTTTGCTGCCATCCATCACAAACAGACCTTTGGCGGCAAAGCCACAGCGCTGCATCAGGGCCGTGACACGTGCCTTCAGGGTTTCATCTTCCAGTGGCTGGAACTTGTTGAACAGCGGCGCAATCACCGTGGGGTAAAGCACCAGCACCAGCAGGTTGAACACCATCCAGGCGCCCCAGGCCCACAGCCACCACCAGGCGCCTATGCTGCCCATGATCCAGAGCACCAGCGCCACAATCGGCAGGCCGATCAGCACGCCGACCAGCGTGGACTTGAGCAGATCGGCCAGCCACAGCCTGAAAGTCATCTTGTTGAAACCGAAGCGCTCTTCAATGCGGAAGGTGCTGTACAGGGTGAAGGGCAGGTCCAGCAATCCGCTGATGAGACCAAAGGCAGCCAGCAATGCCAGTTGCGGCACAAGGCTGCCGTAATCCGACAGACCCAGGCTGAGCAGCGCCTGGTTCAGCGCGGCTATGCCGCCCAGCAGGGTCCAGCCCAGCAGCACGGCAGCGCCGAAAGCGAGTTCCAGCAGGCCAAAGCGCGATTTGGTGATGGTGTAGTCGGCCGCCTTCTGGTGTGAAGCCAGCGAAATGGTGCTGGCAAACGCAGCAGGCACCTGATCGCGGCGCCGCGCGACGTGCCGGATCTGCCGGGAGGCCAGATAAAACCGGGTCAGCAGGCCAAGCATCAGTGCCGCTGAAAAAAGCAGGGTAAGGGCGAGTGAATAGTCAGGCATGCAGCCAGTTTAGGCGATCAGCGAGAATCGCAAGATGCCTGAAATTGAACCCCTGCTTAAAAAATCAGATCAAAACCTGGTCTGGATCGACTGCGAAATGACCGGGCTGGACCCGGACAAGGAGCGCATCATCGAAATTGCCGTCATCGTCACCGGCCCGCAACTGACGCCGCGCCTCGAGGGCCCTGTGCTCGTCATTCACCAGTCCGACGAGTTGCTGGACCAGATGGACAACTGGAACAAGGGCACCCATGGCCGCAGCGGCTTGATCGACAAGGTCAAAGCCAGTACCGTGACTGAAGAAGAGGCTGAGAAGCAGTTGCTGGCTTTTCTGGCGCAGTACCTGCCCAAAGGCACGTCGCCGCTGTGTGGCAACACCATCAGCCAGGACCGGCGTTTTATCGTCAAATACATGCCTAAGCTCGAGGCGTTTTTCCACTACCGCAATATCGACGTCAGCACTTTCAAGGAGCTGGCCAAACGCTGGCGGCCCGAGGTCTACAGCGCATTCAAGAAGCAGCAAAGCCACACCGCGCTCGCTGATGTGCATGAATCGATCGATGAGCTGGAACACTACCGCACCCATTTTTTGAAGTGATTCTGGCTGCTGGCCCTTTCCGGGTGGGCGAAAGCCGCTATTTAAAAGAGAGCAAATTTCTTTGCGCTGCGGTGGTGCCGGGCGGTCCGCAGGGTCTTTGATGGTGGCCGCACTGGTACAAACCCGCAATCCATGCCATAATCAGTGGCTTGACGGATGCACGGGGTGCACCGCATTTGTACATCTACCTCACACTTTTGCGGCTCTATTAGCAGAGCCATCGCTTCAGGCACCGGTTTACCGGAAGTCGCCCGAACCGACATATTCGTTTGTGGTTGATGTTTTATTAACCACAAACGAAGCCTTCCGCTACGCGGCAGGTGGTAGTTTCTTGTTCGCCTGCCCAAAACCACAAGTCGGGCGGTGATCAAGTGCTTAGTGAGAAAAACATGACTGACTCTTTTGAGGCTCGCGGCGACTTTTTGGCCGAAGCAAACACCGACACCGATATCCACACCGCGCCGGATTTTTCAGATGCGCCCGCCGCAGCTGAAACGTCGCTGGACGCCATCGTGGCAGAGCCCAACGGCTTTGTGAAACTTGGCTTGGCCAAAGAACTGCTGCAAGCCGTTGCCGACATGGGTTTCACCCAGCCGACCGCCGTGCAGATGGCCACCATCCCGAAAGCCATGCAGGCGCTGGATGCTGACGTCAAAGCCGACCCCAAGGCCAAATTCACCGACCTGCTGGTTTCCAGCCAGACCGGTAGCGGCAAGACCGCGGCCTTCCTGTTGCCCGTGCTGCACACCCTGCTCAAGCAGCAGGAAGAGGCCGAGCGCAACGAACGTGCGGAGTTTGAACGCCTGAGCGCTGAGGCCGTTGCCCGTGGCGAGCCGCCGCTGAAAAAGCCCAAGCGCAAAGACCCGACCAATATGCGCAACTTCAAGGCTGCCACCCCAGGCGCGCTGATTTTGTGCCCGACCCGCGAGCTGGCCCAGCAAGTCTGCGCCGACGCGATTGACCTGGTGCGCCATTGCCGCGGCCTGCGTATTGCCAACGTGGTGGGCGGTATTCCTTACCAGTTGCAAATTGCCAAGCTGCAAAACGCCGACCTCGTGGTGGCCACGCCTGGCCGTCTGCTTGACTTGCAGCGCAGCATGCAGATCAAGCTGGACCAGGTGCAGTTTCTCGTTGTTGACGAAGCCGACCGCATGCTGGACCTCGGCTTTGCCGACGACCTGACCGAAGTGAATCAGCTCACCATCGAGCGCAAGCAGACCATGATGTTCAGCGCCACCTTCGCGCCGCGCATCATGCAACTGGCGACGCGCGTGATGCGCCAGCCCCAGCGTGTCGAGATCGACTCGCCGCACGAAAAACATGCATCCATCACCCAGTCGCTGCTGTGGGCCGACAACATGACGCACAAGCGCAAGTTGCTGGACCACTGGCTGCGCGACACCAGCATCAACCAGGCGATTGTGTTTGCCTGCACGCAGGTGGAATGTGATGGCCTGGCCAATGACCTGGTGCAAGAAGGCTTCAGTGCCGTGGCCTTGCACGGCGCTTTGGGCCAGGGCCTGCGCAATCGCCGCCTGATGGCTTTCCGCGATGGTCGGGTGCAGATTCTGGTGGCTACTGACGTGGCTGCCCGCGGTCTGGACGTTCCGACCATCACCCACGTCATCAACTACGGCCTGCCGATGAAAGCCGAAGATTATGTGCACCGCATTGGCCGCACCGGCCGTGCCGGCCGCGAAGGCCAGGCGATCACGATTGCCGAGTTCCGTGATCGCCGCAAGATCCAGGACATCGAACACTACACCCAGCAAAACCTCAAGCCCAGCGTGATTGCCGGTCTCGAGCCACAGCAGCGTTTTGCACCCACCTCGGATCGCCCGCGCGGCAATTTTGGTGGTGACCGTGGCGGCCCCCGCAATTTCGGCGGTGGTGGTGGTGGCCGTTTCGGCAACGACCGAGCGCCTTCGAGTGGGTTCGGTGGTGGCGCTGGTGGTGGTTATGCCGGCAAGAAGCCCGCATTCGGCGACCGTGGCGCAGACCGCGGTGGCTTTGCTGGCAACCGTGATGACCGTGGTGGCTCCTTCCAGGGCCGCCCTGCACCTCAGGGCAACAACTACGCAGACCGCTCCGGTTTCAATGACCGCAATGCACGCCGTCCGGATGACCGTGGCTTCGGCAACAACAACGGCGGCTTTGCCCAGCGCGATGACCGTGGCGGCGATCGCGGCTTTGGCAGCCGTTCAGAAGGTTTTTCGGCTGCACCCCGCGGTGACTTTGCTGATCGCAAGCCGGCTTTTGCCAAACCAGCCGGCAAGGTGTTTGTGCCGCGTGATGCGCAGAAGCGTCCCGCACGTCCTGCACGTTGAAGCTTTCCTGAACTTGCAAAAAAGGCCCGCACTGCGGGCCTTTTTTTATGGGCAGGGCTGGGAGTCTGGGCGGCAGAAGGCGCGGCCGCTTTGCAGCCGACGTTCCTTTTGCCGCCCAGACTCCTGAGCGATCAGTTCATGCCATTGCGGCTGGCCAGCTCGACAAACAGGCCGGAGTGGTCCAGATCGCCCAAGCCGTGCTCGGCACCGTCTGCGTACAGCTGTTCAAACAATGCGGTGATGGGTGCTTCAAAACCAATCTCCTGCGCCGTTGCCAGCGCATTGCGCATGTCCTTGAGTTGTATGGCCAGCCGGGCGTGGGTGATGAAGTCGCGGTCCACCATGCGCTGGCCGTGGACTTGAAGAATGCGGCTGTCGGCAAATCCGCCGGTGATGGCTTCCTTCACCTTGGCCATGTCGGCGCCGCCCTTGGTGGCAAACAGCAGGGCCTCAGCCACCGCACCTATCGTGATGCCGACAATCATCTGGTTGGCGAGCTTGGTCAGCTGGCCTGCGCCATGTGAGCCGACGTGGGTGGCGCGGCCAAACACCCTGAACAGTGGCAGGGCGCGATCAAATTCAGCGGCTTTTCCGCCCACCATGATGACCAGCGAGCCATGCGTTGCCCCGCCCGTACCCCCAGATACCGGGGCATCCAGATGCGCTATGCCCAGGGCGCCCAGGCGCGCAGCATGGTCGCGGGCTTCACGCGGTTTGATCGAGGCCATGTCGATGAACAAGGCGCCGGGTTTCATCGCGGCAGCAACGTCTTGCCCAAACAACACGTCTTCCACCACTGCGCCGTTTTCCAGCATGCCAATCACGATGTCGGCGGTGGCAACGGCGGTGCTGGCCTGTTCGTGGACGCTTGCACCCTGTTCGGCCAGTACAGCGGCCTTTTCGATGGTGCGGTTCCACACCTGCAGCGCATAACCAGCCTCGCACAGGCGGGCGGCCATGATGAGGCCCATGCTTCCTGTACCCAGGAAAGCGATTTTTGGTGCGAGCGGGGCACTTGCAGTGGTCATTGGTTTTCCGTTTGCGGCCTGTGGGTCATGATGGCGCATGCCAGCGCGACAAAGCTGTCAGTCAGCTTGCAGCAGGCCGACAGGTGGCGTAACGCGGCTTTATGCAGCTTTCTTCAGCGCCGGAGAGAACATGCTCTCCATTTCGTGTCGCACCTTGTACGCAGGGGTGGAGGTGTCCATGGCCACGTCGGCCCAGCTCAGGCTCTGCCCTTTTTTGACGGCGCGCACGACCTTGACGTTGTGCGCCAGGCCCAGCGGCAGGCCGCCCATCTTCATCGAGGTGTCGGCCGGCAGCAGCTTGCCCCAGACCGTGTAGCCGCCTTCGCCGTCGAGCATGTCACCGGGCTTCAGATCCCGTTTGGCGGTGGCCACCACGTCGGCGTTCCAGCAGGTCGCCACACCGGTGGGTTCGCCGCGCAGCGCCACACTGGCAACCGAGACGCCGACTTCGAGACCGATCAAATGCCAGCGCTTGTACAGCGTGAAGTAGCGACCGCTCGGGTCGGTGTGCGCGTTGTACTCTTCAAAACAGTTCTTGATGTAGTCGGTCTCCGCCTCGACCGTGACCCAGACACCCATGCGGATGTCGTAGGGAATCTTGCGGCCGTTGGCTTCCAGCGAGGAAATCACCTCCACCATGCCCTTGCGCTCAAGCACGCCGCCTTCGCTGATCGGCCGGGTGACATACGGAATGTCTTCGACACTGGCCGGGGGATACAGCAGGCCGTTGGACGGCACGGTCAGGCCGGTGGCGTTGGCTACGGCGGTGGACTCGATCGAGGGTTTGGAGCCGTCGAGGAAGCTGTTGAACATTTTCGGGTTGAGGCCGCCGCGCTCGGCTTGCTCGGGCGTAAGACCGTAGTTCGCCCAGACGGTTTCGGGTGTCGACTCCGAAAAATGCGGCAGCCATTTATGGCCGCGTCCCGCCGCCACCACCGGGAAACCGCAGGTGCGCGCCCAGTCCACCAGGTCGCAGATCAGTGCAGGCTGGTCGCCAAAGGCCAGTGAATAGACGACACCGGCTTCAGCCGCTTTGCGCGCCAGCAAGGGGCCGCAAAAGGCATCGGCTTCGACAGTGACATTGACCACATGTTTGCCGTGCGCAAACGCCTGCAGGCAGTGCTCGACCGCCGCCACCGGGTTGCCGGTGCATTCGACGATGATGTCGATCTGCGGATGTGTGACCACGGCTTTCCAGTCGTCGGTGATCCAGGTCGCTCCTGTTTTAATAGCTGCTTGCGCTGATTCCGCCTGGGTTAAGGCTGGATTCCACCCTACACGGGCGAGGTTGGTGCGGGCTGCGGCAGGCGACAGGTCGGCAATCGCGACCAGGTGCACACCGGGCGTCTTGGGTATCTGCGCGAGGTACATGGAGCCGAACTTGCCGGCGCCTATCAGGCCGATGCGGATCGGTTTGTTCTCGGACGCGCGTTGTTGGAGCTTGGTATAGAGGTTCATTGGTTTGTCCGTTCGGGCTGAGCTTGTCGAAGCCTGGCCCGGGTGTTCAAGAGGCCCATCGGCAAGCTCAGGGCGAACGGGTGTGGGCTCAGGCCGCCTTGCGCTCCGGCGCGATTTCTTCCATGGAGGTTTGCAGCGCGGTCGCTGGCACGCCGTCTTTCCACGGCAGGTCCACCGGGTAGTCTTTCAGCAGACAGTCATCGGGCAGGCACTCAATCGGCGTGAAATCGCGGTGTGCAATGTACTCGGGGCGTTTGTGGCGGCGTATGTGGTTGCTGACCGCACACAGGCTGAGGTAGACGCTGACGCGGTTGAACGGCGACAGGTTGCTGCCCGAGGCGTGCACCAGACAGGAGTGGAAAAGAATCATCGAACCGGCCGGGCCTTTGGGGCTGACGATTCCGCCCTGTTTGCCGCCGGCGCGCTGCACCAGCTGGCGTATCAGGTCGTTGTCCACAGTCCACAATGGGTAGCTGGTGGTGGTCAGGTCGTGTTTGGCGTCGACCACACCTTTTTTGTGGCTGCCGGGGATGAACATCAGCGGGCCGTTGTGTTCGGTCACGTCGTCCAGAAAAATCGCCACATTCATCGCGCGTTCGGTCGGCATCATGTCGTCGTTGAGCCAGGTGCCGTAATCCTGGTGCCACTGCCAGACATCGCCTTCAAAGGCCATCTTTCCGTTGATCTTGAACTGGTGCATGTACAGCTGCTCACCGAGCAGCTCTTGCACCGGGGCTATCATGCGCGGATGGCGGCCCAGTTTGGCAAAAGGCTCGCTGTACATGTGGGCTGCGAAGTTGGTGCGTACTGCGTCTTTGCCTTTTTCGCGCACGTTGTAGTCCTCGCGCCGGCTGTAAAGCTCGGGCACCGCATCATTCAGCGTCTGCGTTTCTTCCGGCGTGAACAGGCCGGGAAAAAACAGGTAGCCGTCGCGGTCGAACTGGGTGAGTTGCTGGGGGGTCAGGTTCATGGCTGTCTCCGTGGGGTTCAGGCGGGTATCGCGGTAGGTGGGGGTGATGGGTGCAGGGCGGTGTTCAGAAGGCTGGAGAGGTTGCGGCTGGCGTCTTCGGCATGCTGGCGTATCAGCTTTTCTGCGGCCAGTTCGTCACCCGCGGCAATCGCAGTGGCAATCGCTTCGTGCTCGTCCCAGATCGATTCGCGCATGGTCGACAGCTGTAGCACCGCGCCCATGGCGCGGCGGATGTGGTGCCAGTGCAGTTGCGCGCTCTGCGCGATCAGCGGGTTGCCGGAGGCCTGGTAAATCGCGCTGTGAAATTGCAGGTCCAGGGCCATCATGGCCTTGATATCGTTGCTGTGCGTGGCATCGCGGCCCTGGCTGATCAGCGCCGGGGATATCTGGAAGCGAACACGCGCTGCAAGCCGGGCAGCCAGTGCGTCCAGCGCGCTGCGCACCTGGTAAATCTGCATCAACCAGCCCACGTCCAGCGGCGCGACCAGTACGCCGCGCCCAGGTGCGTCCAGCACAAATCCATCCTTCTTCAGCAGCCGCAGGGCTTGCAGCACCGGCTGCCTGGACACGGCCAGTTGCTCGGCAATGTCCTCCTGCATGATGCGGGCGCCCGGCGCCAGGGAGCCATCGCTGATGGCGTCCAGCAGACTGCGATAGACCTGGTCCACCAGGTCGGGCGCTGATTCGATTTTGATAAGTTGCGGGTGCATGTTGATACTCTGTATACAGAATACAGATATTGAATGATGCGGGGTAGCGGGTTTACCCGGGTTGCCTCGCTTTTG
Source organism: Polaromonas sp. (assembly GCF_030680935.1). Classification (GTDB taxonomy): domain Bacteria; phylum Pseudomonadota; class Gammaproteobacteria; order Burkholderiales; family Burkholderiaceae_C; genus Polaromonas. Next base: position 13,141 of record NZ_JAUXUP010000066.1, read on the forward strand.
TCCGGGCTGTGCCAAGATGGTGGGATTCCCCATCCTTTTTTTTGGAGATGATTCCGATGACACAAGCCGATGCCGCCTGGCTGGACCGCATGTACAACAACCGGGCCCTGGTGCCTGACCATGCGCTGTATTTCAGCCGCTGGGCCGAAACTTCGGCGCAGGCGCGCGGCAGCCAGCCGTGCACGCTGGACATTGCTTACGGCCAGAGCGCGGGCGAAAGGCTCGATGTTTTTCCGGCTGCGCAGGCCGGGCCCGGCGGCGCGCCAGTGGTGGTGTTTGTGCATGGCGGCTACTGGCGCTCGCTCGACAAATCCGAGCATTCGTTTGTGGCCCCCGCTTTGACCTCGGCCGGTGCCTGTGTGGTGCTGCCCAACTACGACCTGTGCCCGGCAGTGACGATTCCGCAGATCACCATGCAGACGGTGAGGGCGCTCGCCTGGACTTACCTCAATGTGGCGCGTTTTGGCGGCGACCCGAAGCGCATCACCGTCATCGGGCATTCAGCGGGTGGGCATCTGGCGGCCATGCTGCTGGCTTGCCTGTGGCCTCGTTATGACAAAGGCCTGCCTGCGGATCTGGTGAAAAACGCGCTATCGATTTCCGGTCTGTATGAGCTGGAATCGGTCATGCACACGCCCTTTCTCAAAGACTCGTTGCGGCTGACGCCTGGGCAGGTGGCGCAGGCCAGCCCGGCCTGGCTGCCTGCCCCGAAAAACGGAGTGCTGTACACCGTGGCCGGCGCCGACGAGAGCGCCGAATTTTTGCGCCACAACGCGCTGATCGAGCAGGCCTGGGGCCCACGCGCGGTGCCGGTGCGGGAAGCCCTGCTGGGGCTGAACCACTTCAGCATCGTGGAGGCGCTGGTGCAGCCCGGCCACCGCCTGCATCAGCTGGCGCTGCAATTGATCGCGGCAACCGCCTGAAGCCATCCCGTTCGCCCTGAGCGCGTCGCAGGGGCGGCTCCCGCGCAGGCAAGCCGGCTTGTGCATCCAACTGAGCAGCTGCAGCGTCACTTCCTGGCTGGCAATCGCCCATCGATAAACGCCAAAATCTCCTGAGCTACCTGTTTGCCCTCGGGTTCGTGCAGCAGGTCGTGCAGTGCCGACTCGTACAGTTTCAGGCTCTTGTCTTTGACGGCGGCCCGCGCCAGCAGGTCGCGGCTGCCGTCAACTTCTGTAACGCGGTCACGCTGGCCGTGAAGAATCAGCAGCGGGGTCTTGATCTCCTGCATCTGTTCCTGGATTTTTGCGATTCCGGTCAGCAGCGTTGCGGCTGTTCGCGCTGGCACTTTCTCACGCACGATCAGGGGGTCTGCGGCCAAGTCGGCGCGGGCCACCGCCTCCCGGACGACGTTGGCCTCGTCAATCGCCTCCAGCCCCATGCCCGGTGCCAGCGCCGACAGCGTCTGCACGATACGCACTTTGACCCCATTGACGTCCGGCGGCAGCTTCAAGGCGCCACTGCTTACCACCAACCCGGCCAGTGGGCTGGTGGGCTTGGTGGCGTAGTGCGCCACCGCCAATCCGCCCATGCTGTGCCCGTACAAAAACAGCGGGGTATTGGGATAACGCTTTGCGGCTTCCTTGAGTGCCAAGTCGATATCGCCCATGACCTGTTCAATTGAGTCGAGCCGCTGCCGCTGCCCGCCAGACCCGGCATGCCCACGGTGGTCTTGCGCAAGCACCGCTATGCCAGCGGCGCTCAGCTGCCCGGCAAGCCCGGCATAACGCTGCGCATGGTCATGCAGCCCGTGCACCACGACCAGCACACCACGCGCTGGCGTGTTTGCTGGCTCCCATACGTAACCTTGCAGGCAGTTGCCGTCACCCGTCTGGGCCCGGTAGGTCTTCAAGCCCGCAGCGGATGCGCCATCGGCACAGGGACCGACGGACGGACGGGAGCCCGTCCACACGGCCGCTGCAACGCCGGCGATCAACACCGACAGGACGGCCAGAATGACCAAGTGTGACTTGCGCATGATTGCTCCTGAAAAGAGGTAGGGGCTTGAGCGCCCGATGTGCGAGCGCTGCGGCAGATTATTTTTGATATATTTAATTTGATAAATGCCTTCAGCTTGAAATAACTGGTATCAAAAGCGATACGGATACTCATGACCCTCGACGAGTTGCGTGTGTTGATCAAGGTGGTAGACGCAAAAAGTTTTGGTCAGGCCGCCGACCTGTTGGGCATGCAGCGCAGCAATGTGAGCCGCGTCATTGCGCAGCTTGAGCGCGAGCTGGGCGTGACGCTGTTGGAACGCACCACCCGCCGGCAATCAGTGACAGAGGCAGGGCGAGCCATCTACGAGCGGGCACTTGGCGTGCTGGCCGGCGTGGACGACATGCTGCGCGTGACGCAGCGCATCCACGCCGAACCGCAGGGGCATTTGCGCGTGACCTGCGGCGCGGCGTTTGCCATGGACGCGGTCAGCGCCTGGATCGAGGCGTTTCTCGGCAAATACCCCAAGGTCACGGCGGAGGTGGAGTTTGCGACCCGCGAGATCGACCTGGTGCACGAAGGTTTTGATCTGGCGATTCGCGCCGGGCCAATGCCCGGCTCCAGCCTGGTCGCGCGCCGAATGGGGCAGTTTGACTACGGTCTGTTTGCCAGCCCTGGCTATCTGGATCGCCACGGCACCCCCACCGATCCGCGCGAACTGGCCACACATCAATTGGTGGTCTTCACGGGCGACGGGGGCAAGCCGGAGTGGACGCTGCACCACCCGCAACAGCCGGACTGCTGCAAGGTGTCGGGCGTGCCTCGCTTGCGCGCGAACGCCGGTGCTGGCGTTCGCAGTGCGCTGCTTGCCGGTCTGGGTGTGGGGCAACTCCCGGTGCACGTGGCGCAACCCTTGGTGATGCAGCGGCAGCTGGTGCCGGTTGCCCATCCGTGGTGTCCCGCACCCGTGCCGGTCTTTGCCGTCTATCCCAGCCGCCGCTACCTCACATCCAAGGTGCGGTCCTTCGTGGACCTGGCTTGCGAGAGTTTGTCAGGCCTGACTGCCGCTCGTGCAGTGACAGACACTACATCAACAGATGTTCACCGGCTATACGGAAAGCAACGCTACACGAGTATCCTAATTCGGCGTAAACACAGGCTTTAACCGATGATCGAGTGCTCGGATACTTGATGTATAAATGTTAAGCGCATTTCCATCTAGTGGTAGCTTACTTTGAATGTTGAGTTCCGCCGAAATCTGAGCCATTTAGCGCAGAAATTTCCATCCAAACCTGACCCACGTAGGCACTACGCGGCTTGTTTTCAAAACAGGAGAAATTAGGTGTAATACACGTGGCGATTGAATGCGAAATCACGATCCGAGAAATGCGCCTGTGATACCGCACTGCGACTGCAGCCGGGAAAGCTGCCTTCTTCGCAGCACCGTGGCGGTTGGCGGCTTCGAATGTAGAGTCAGTAATTTCCATGATCTCTGTACAGTTGGGTGCAATGTAAATCTTTTGGAATCGATTGTGTCCAATAAAATTGAAGTCGCCGAACTGCCTGAGTTCGATGCAGCCGAATATCTGAAGAACGAAGAAGATGTGGCGGCGTACCTGACAACCGTGCTTGAAGACGACGACCCGGCGCTGCTGGCCGCCGCCATCGGTGACATAGACCGAGCGCGAGGAATGTCGCAGTTTGCGAAGGGGTCCTCTTCCTCATGAACGTGTTGGGGCGGTTTCACTTGCAGGCAGCCTAGTCAATCATCAGTAGCCGCTCATAGTCAGGACTGCCGGATTCATGCCCAACCGGCGAGGACCCACACGTTTACGCGATCTACTTAGCGCAGGTCGATTCTCAAAATTTCTTCGAAAAGTATATATACCGACATATAAACTTTTGAGCTCGACTTTCGGCCGGCAGGTTCCCCAAAGAGGCAATTGTTTCATGGGAAAAAAGCCCTAAATTGTGGGCTTTATTAAATTAAATCAACGACTTAAAAGTTTCGGCCAAAAAGTCGTGAAACATTACGATTTAACCGCTCAGCCTCAATCTCCCGGACGGATCACGGTCCCATCGAGCGCCGTGATCCCGCAAAAGCCGACACTAAAGGCCTGGTGGCCCAGCTGTTCCCAATGCCGGCGGTAGTCCATGTTGACATGGTGATGGCCATGGAAAGAGGCCCGGACCTGGAGACTCCTGGCCAGCTCATCCAGGGCCTGGAAGCCGTGATGATGGGCGCTCGGGGCCTCATGGGTCACCAGCACGTCGGCTCGTTGCTTGGCCAGTGCAGCGTAAACGTCCGGGAAAATCGTGCTGCGATGCCGCAATGGGAGCCCGTCCCTCCAGCGACCTGAGCGTCCAACAGTGCGGGTGTATTCCTTTGCGGACTCAGATTT
>NZ_JAUXUP010000068.1 GCF_030680935.1 Polaromonas sp.
TGGATCTTGAGCTCTGTGCTGTAAACGCGTCTCTTGGGGCGATGGGCGTTAGCCTCGCTCGCCATGGTGTGCATGATCTTCATCGTGCACACTATTCCTTGAACTCAGCCTCGCCTCAAGATGTGTTGCCCACCCGCTTACCGTTCGCCAACACTAACGGCGGGTACATCTACCTTGGTGTCGATGATGATTGCGACGTAACGGGGATCAATCAGAAACTTGGCGAGTGGGCAAAAGCGGCTATCAATGAGCTCATTATTCATCGTTACCTCGGGGCGCTGAAGAGCAAGATCAAGGACATCGTGAACGGGGAAATTGCACTGCATCTATCGCACGTGCAAGTCGATGGTGTCCTTGTCGTTGTGATCGAAGTTCCGCCTGCCGTCAGCAAGCCGATCACCATACGGCAGGACAATTACCTCTACGCCCGAACCGGAGCCAGCAATCGAAAGGTGCCGCCAGATCAGTGGAAAAGCGTACTGGAGCCAAATAACCCAACTGACTTTTTTTGACTGTCCTTAGAGCGGGAATTGTTGTGGGCCATTTCCAGCGCCGGCAAAAACGCTCATTTCTTAGCGACCGATAGCGCCAAGCAGTCGCGTGCTTTCGGCCAAGACATACAGTTCATCATCCTTGGTCACAAAACGTGCATGCATGGTAGCCAGACGTATGGGGTAAAGGCGCTGCAGCGACTCGCGAACGCTTTCCTTGCGCTTGAATCGGTGTTCGAAAACTTCTTTCCAATGATCGCCACGGCAAATGATGGCCTCGTAGTCGGTGAAGTCCGCGACCTCGATAAACAATGTGAGTACCACTCCAGCGTTCAGTGCCTTGGTCTTCTTGTTTTCCCAAGATTCCAACATCTGAGGAGACAGTCGTTTTTTAGGCCAATCAGAGCCATATTGTGTCGTCATGGCGTCGTCGATAAACTGCCGCAGCCGTCTTTCCAGTCGCTGCAGGTAGTTATGACACTTATTGGTTCGCCGGAATGCCGCTTCTTCGATGGCGTCGACAGCGTGCATCTCTTCCGGCCACTCAGCCACGTATTCTTCTTCAATGCCCAAGCCGACAAGCACCAGGCTTTCCTGGAAGGACTTTTCAGGAAAGTCTGTCAACGCGTTGTTGAAGCCGCGCTCTATGTAGAACTCCGTTCGAGCAACAGGATCGTCAAATACCACCGACGGAAACGAGATAGCATCACGCCAGTCTCCCAGGTCCGCTCGAAGTGCTGTGGTCACGATGTCGTCAAAACCCTGCTTTGACCGCACAGTCAAGCCGATGCCATGCAACTCGACCAACGCGGTTGCGGAGCGGGCAGCCTCCATTTCGCGCAACCATGGGCGCGACATTGATGTGATCAGTTCCTTCTGAGCCGCGATGCCACCAAAATGCTCCCGAGCGTAGGCTGCAGCGCTGTCGTGATTCAGCCGCATATCAGTCAAAAGTCTGCTCACCTCTGCGAATTGCGGCAGACGAAAACTTGGTTCGAGCTGCTTTGCGATGTCTCGATAGTGGTCCAGATTTTTCGAGAATGCCTGAGCTGCTTTTATATCGGCGGTGAATCTTGTCGCGAGCGACTCTTGCTGCTTCGCAGCATCGATCATGGCTCTGATGCCTATATCTTGTTGAAGAAGCTTTCGGATATCCTTGTAGGGGTCCAAAAGCTTCTTAACCGCTTCGATCTGCTGGAATTCCCGTACCCCGAATGATGCGCCGATAGAACTCTCCCGCAAGAATCGCTCAGCTTGAGCGGCGATGCCCGTATCGGCCAGAAGCGAGCGCGCCTGCGCAGCTGCGGAGGATACGGCCTGAAGGTCACGCAGCGCTTTGCCCGAAATGCACAGAGCACGTTCAGTTTGAGCAGCGTCAAGGTCCAGAATTCGCTTCTTCGGGTCGTTCATTGCTTGGGCTCCTCACGCCGAAAGCGCTCGACATACCATGTAGGAAGTGGATGTCTATAAAACCTAGAGGAAATGGCTAACAACGTATCGTGACCATACTGGATGCACTTGAAATCTGCCGCTGGTGAAGCACCTTGCGGTAAGTTCAAGGATGCTGAGGCCTCCTCGCTGCAAGTCGGCTTTAGCTCGCTGAGCGCCCTAGAAATACCCAGTCGCTGCAAAGACTGTTCGTGAACCGCCAGCATTTCCACCTCGGACTTCGGAAACCATCGCTCCAATGTGGCATTCCGGATCAGCGGATGCACTTCGTCCCGCAGGGACGAAAGCGACTTTTCGTCTTCGATCAATGAAGCGACCGTGGCGAGCATAGGCACGAGCGAACTGGTCTGGAAGAAGCTTCCTACATCGTCACTACCGGTATGGGCGGCGATAGCATCTTCAAGCAAGTCGGTGTCTACCGGCAGGTACCGATCAGACTTGGCCGCCAGGTGCAAACGCCCCACGATGTCAGTCACGAGATTTAACGCGTCGTGCCAGTCCTTCTCCGACATGAGCGCAGTAAGTACAAGTGAAATGTCGATGGATTGCCCGTCCATCGCAGGCAACCGACAACCAGGGTGTGCGTTCAACACGTCGATCAACAAGCGTCGTATATTGGTACGAAGTTCGGTCGTTTCACTTCGTTTTGGTGTCAGCAAAAGGAAAATGGCAAGTCGGCCCAACTCTTCAAGTAGCAGCCTGCTGTAAAGAACCCATTCTGGCCGGTAGTTCAATACCAGCTGCGGTTCTAGCAGTTGCGGTGCCACCTTGTCGAAATATCGATGCAACGCGCCCCATAACAGGATCATCACCACGCCAAAACGCTCACGAAACGTCTTGTCTTGTACAAAACCGTGATTGATCGCTTCGGCCCATAGCCGAAGTACCAGGTACTCACAGCCGTTAACGCTGGGTTTCAAATTCTCTTCACTTTCCGCCCAGGCCGCGAATACGCTCCAACCCAAAGCTGCCGTGGCGCAGCGCTTAAGAAAACGTCGCTTCCGTGCTGTCGCATTGCCGGTCCGCGATGTGGCATGGTCCGTCATTGCACTATCCACAAATTTTACGAAGCGCCGGATCGATGTGTCCGTATCGTCCAGTGTCGCAATGGCGCTGCGCAAATGATATTGACCCGTCTTCAATAGCAGGCTTTCATCAAATAGATACTGTTCGATCAACGGCAGCAGTTGATCGCTTCCCCACAATTCGAGCGAACAGTTTGGCGTATTGGCCACTTCTTCGGTGAGGGCGGAGAACCCAGATTGGGCCTCCTGCTTGAGAACGCCATTTGTGAGTAGCACCAAACGCTTTCGGGCTCCACTGAGTGACTGCGGTATCCGTGTCCGTACATAGTCGGTACAAGCCTCACGAATCGAAGGCTGTATGGCTTGTTTGCCGGAATAGATATCCTCTCGGCCGACGTCGCCAAACTTGATGATGAAAAGAAAGGCTTCTCTATCGGCGCCTCGCGCCGGAAAGCTCGACAAGACATCCACGCCCGCTTGGAGCACACCAATTTGTGGACGACTGTGCACAGAGTGCCCCATCGCCACCAGCAACTCCGGTAACAGCGCGTCCAATTCGTCACGCTCTCGCAGCGATTCCAGGTAGTGGGACAGGACCAGGCGCATGCTCACGACGTCGGGCCCGCCCACATACGGTTGCGCCTCAACGGGCCTGTCTGAGGATCCAATCGTTCGGAAATCGGAAGCTCAACCGACACAGCATGCGGTTGCATGGATAGCGACTGTTCGAAAGTCTGGCCTTGCGCGGAAAATTCGACCACCGTTTCGTGCGAGTATTTGAAGTGACTCTGCTTCACGAACTGCATTAGCACGGAGGACTGTTCGGCATGGCGATGGATTTCGCGCTGCTCTCGAAGCTTTAGACCTTGCAAGGCGATGCGCTCTTCACGCGACATGGCAAATTCCTTGAGCCGCGGAGCTTGCTCGAACGCATCTGATTGCTTTGACAGCATAGACAGAACCTCTGCGACCACAGGCAGAGTTGTCTTCAGGTCGGGAACCATAGATTCGAGCAACCGTTGAGTTGTATGGGGATATTCACGTATGTGATGCCGCAAAAGCTCCAGCGCGTGCGTCTGGACACCGGTTTCGTCATTGCGGAGTAGCGCCAGCACCCATCCGAGTGAGAACGCAGGAGTCGTCGCCAGAGCGCACAACCTGAATGCAACAAGCACAGCGTCGGATGACTGAAGCATCGCCAAATCCAGGTTGACTGGCGTTTCTGCCGCCAGATATTGCACGCTGAGGTTATGCACCAGGAGTTTGGCTAGGGGCAACTTTGCATTCGCACCCAACCAATTGCCGAGAGCCAGCACGGACAATGCCGGCGACCGAATGAGGGCTGACAGGCAGTCATCAAGTTCGTGGGTGTCCTTATCCGGGTCAAGAGCTGCAACTTCGTCAAGCAAGCCAACCATTGCCCCCGAATCCGTAGAAGCACGAGTCAAACGTGTGTAGAGGCGAGGAGCTTGATCAGGCACCGTTGGAGTCCATTTGGTTTGTTTTGATAATAGACCACCAACCCATCCATCTCTGAGCTCTTTTGACAGCCAACCCTTTACAGGAGCTACGAATGAACGTCACCTACCAATATATTGAGGACTTGATTGCTTCAGGAGAATTCTCCCAAACGCGGGAGTGGGCTATATGCGCCTTGCAGGAACTCGAATCTGAGTCGAAAAAAACCAGCAATACCTACCGCAAACTTTTCCGGGTGGCCGGCCTGCTGATCGACATTGGCAGCTTAGCACCGGATAACGAGGCAGTCTCCTTGGGACTAAAAACGCTCGAAACTTACCAGACTGCGTTGCTTCCCTTGGTAGACGAACATCATTACCACTACTGCGTGGGCAACGCTAAGGACAGCTTGGTACCCGTCCAACGACCAGATCAAAGAGGCTTTGCATCAATTCGGGAACTGGTTGACGTGAAAAACTGTTTCTGGCGGGCCATTCGAGCCACAAACGGCAATATCCCGCCGGAGTATGGGGTGAATCTGGCGAACTCTCTCAAGCAGCAATTTCGCCTTGCAGAGGCCCTCGATTGGTATGACTATGCGACCCCTTTTGGCATTTCCCAGGCGCACATCAACCGTTCCGAGGCACTCAAGCTCTTAAACCTGATATCAAACAGTTTTACGGTGAAGTTGTTGGATGAAGTAGCCAGCGGCTACGAGGCGGTTCTCGATTCTCCAGAAGTGCCGCCGAATGCGAGGCCGCACTATCTACAGCTCGCCAAAGAGGCGAGAAGGCTTGTTCATCAGTTTTGTGTTGATCACGACATCAATCCAGATCTCGACCATCGGATTGACGAAGACGAATACACCCAGCAAACAGATTTTCGAAAGTTCTGCATTGATCGGCGCTTGGCCCTGTCAGAACATAGCCTTTACTGTCGTTGCGCCGCCAGTACAAGAGACAATCTAACCATTCCGACGGTAGGTGGCATACCCGGTGAATTTATCGTGCCGATGGAAGCTGTGCTTAATCGTTTGAAGTCGGAATTTTCTTTCTGTCGTCGAATGTATTTCGAGTACCTGCATTACCCTACAGACGAAAATCTTCAACACGAATCATGCTTTTCAGAGTTGCTCAATCAGGAACTCTTGGGCCTGCAGGTAGAGAAATTGCGCACATCTTTTAGAGCCTGCTTCGGCATACTAGACAAGATTGCCGAGGCGGTGTGCGATCTGCATGGATTACATCCATCCAAGGGACATATCTACTTTGAAAGCTTCTGGCAGCTCAATAACCCGGGGCGGATGGCGCAATTCGATGCTGCAAAGTCACCCGGGCTACTCGCACTTCACAGTATTGCCACGGACCTAAATGGCGCTGATGGCGGGGAATGGGCGTTCTTCAAAAAATGGCGAAATGCACTGGAGCATGGTGCCCTTGTCTTGCAACCCGAGGGGGCTACGGATGTGTGGGGAAGTTTCAAAGAGAAGCCGGGAGTAATCTTGGTCAGCGAGCGGGATTTCGTCTATCACCTGGAGCACTTGCTACGACTAACGCGGTCGGCCATTTTCTCTTTTGTGTTTTTGGTAAGAGATCACGGGCTGCGAATGAAAGAACAAAACCCAGATGGGATTTCGATGCCCATTTACCGGCAGGACTTTCCATAGAGTGAACAGCTTCTATTTCTGGTAATCCGACACTATGACCTGATGCGTAGTTTGAGGCGGCAGACGCATTGAGCATGTGTCGGCAAACACAAGGCCACACTCAGGTAGCGTGTGCCGACGCAGCCAGCGGCTGCACCGCCAGCCGCAATCCCATCGCCTTGAGAATGGCCGACAAGCTGCTGAGCGCCGGGTTACCCTTCGGCGAAAGCGTGCGATAGAGCTGGGTCGGGTTCAAATGGGCCTGCTCGGCCACTGCTTGAACCCCACCAAAAGCCTGCGCCATCTGGCGCAGCACGATCAGCAACTCGGCCTGGTCGCCGTCTTCGAGGATGCCGTTGATGACCTCCAGCGCGAACGCTGGGTCGCCACGATACAGCTCGGCCATCGCGTCGTCATGGGGTCTACTTTTCATCATCCGTTCTCCGTTGCCAGTCCTGCCAATATCCTACCGCCCGGGTAATGTCCGCATCTTGCGTCCGCTTGTCGCCGCCGCACAGCAGCAGCACCACGCGATGCCCCGACAAGGCGTAATACACCCGGTAACCGGGCCCCACGTCAATGCGCAGTTCCCAAACACCATCACGGCAGAACTTGTGGTCGCCAAAGTTGCCCAGCTCGATGCGTGTCACTCGCCGAACCACGGCCACCTTGGCCTGGCTGTCGCGAAGCCGTTGCAGCCAGTCGATGTACAGGTCCTTGTGCTCACCGGCACTCAGGTAATGCTCAATTCGATACATAATTATTTTCGTCTATAAACGAATGTCTGTCAAGACAGTGAGGCCGACTCGACAGCTTCCTCCTCCTGGCGCTTGGCCCCCAACGAACGGGCCGTCCCCGGTGGCACGGCACGCTCGCCGGTACGACGGTGACGGAACGGGCGGTAGGCGCCCGCCGCCGTTCGCGACCCGGTCTCCACTGCCGGCGCCGGGATTTCGATGACTTTCTCGGGAGGTGCCGCCGGCCTGGCCGCCGCAGTTCGCCCGTCCTCCACCAGGCCTTTGCGTCTGGCCGCAACCAGATCGGCGGCGTTACGAACCGGGTCATCCTCCGTGTGCACATACCGCATGAACATCGTGACCGTCTTGTGTGCGGTCAGCGCCATCCCGACTTTCACCGGCACCCCGGAATTGGCGATGTCTGTGGCCGCCCGATGCCGGATACCGTGCGTTCCGATGTGCGGAACACCCGCACGGTTGAGAATGCGCTTCCAGCCCTGGTAGTAGGTGTGCTTCGGCAGCGGGCGCGAAGGCTTGAAAATCGCCGGGCAGACAAACGGGGACTCTCCGAAGCGCGGTGCATTCGTCAGCAGGCGCAAGGCCTCCTCACTCATGGGCTTGGAGATGCCGCCGGTCTTGCTGTCGGGCCAGACAATCCGCCGATTCGGGAAATCGACCCACTCCCAGCGAAGCGTCAGGATCTCGGACATGCGTGCGGCACACTCGAACTGCAACCGGATCGCAAGGGTCAGGGTCGGGTGCTCCAGCCCTTCCGCGTCGGCTTGATCCAGGTATGCATACAACTGAGTCAGCTGCGCGTCGGTAATGAGTCGGGTTTTGCCCTTCTCCGGGTACTTCTGGACATGTTTGCACGGGTTGGAGCCGTCTGGTCGGTACCCCCATACCTCAGCCATATTGAACATCTTGCGCAGGCAGGCGAGCACGCGATTGGCGCCTGTCGGCGCCTTTTCTCGTTTTTTCATCAGCGCAACAATGTCTTGGCGGGTAACATCCGGCACCTTTATGCCACCCAAGGCAGGCGCAATATGCAGCGAGATGTATTTGAGGTTGCCCTCAACCGTGCTTGGCTTGTTGTGCGCTTTTGAGTAGTCCTCGATAAAACGGGTGCACAGTTCTTTCACGGTCGGTGCCTGCCGCGCTGCCACTTTGAGCGAACTCGGGTCTTTTCCATGCCGCACCTCCGCAAGCAAGTCCTGCGCGAGTGATCGCGCCTGCTCGACGGTCAATTCTCCGAACTGCCCGATTGCCGGCTTACGACGTTCGCCAGCATTCGTCCGGTACTGGACCATGAACACCTTACGCCCGGTCGGCGTCACCTTGCAAAGGAAGCCGGGCACCAGCGTGTCACGCAGTTCAATGTCTTGCTCGCCAGCCTTGGCGGCGTCTACGATAGTCTTGGTAAGCTTGATTTTGGCCATCTGATCTCCTTGGGTTGCGACCTGAACGCAGGAGCCAGCTAGGAGCCGGGCAAAAGTCAAGCAGGTCGAATGCGGTACTAGGCCAAGGTATGATCAGCGCTACCGCCCCTTCGAGGGAACCGAGCTGAGAGCACTGTATCGTGCCCTGACTGATGTCAGCGTATAGGAAAAGTCCGCACTCAAAATCCCCCGCCGAAAGGCGTGCCGGTTCGATTCCGGCCCCGGGCACCACCTCCCCTGAATACCCATCACCTGGTTCTCGCGAACCAGCACTACTTGCGCAGGCGATTTCGCGCCGCCTTCGCATGGCGCTTGCAGCCTTGCCTCCTCACCAGGACTCCAGCCACGGACGGATTTCCAGCTCGTGGGTCCACGCATCGCGCGGCTGCATGTGCAACTGCCAGTACAGGTCAGCAATACGCTCCGGGTTGACGATGCCGCCCTCGTCTTTGGTGGCATAACGCTCCGGAAAATTGGAGCGGATGAACTCGGTGTCTATGGCCCCGTCGATGATTGGGTGGGCGACATGGATGCCTTTGGGCCAGAGCTCGCGCGCCATGCTTTGCGCCAGCGCGCGCAGTGCGTGTTTGGCCCCGGCAAAAGCGGCAAAGCCCTCCCGGCCCCTGAGGCTGGCGGTTGCCCCGGTGAAAATGATCGTGCCGCGGCCCCGCGGCAGCATCACTTTGGCGGCCTCGCGCCCCATCAGGAAGCCGCCAAAGCAGGCCATCTCCCAGACCTTGAAGTACACGCGCGCCGTCGTCTCGGTGATGGGAAAACGCACGTTCGCGCCAATATTAAAAACCGCCACTTCAATGGGCGCGATTTCGGCCTCTATCTTCTGGACCAGCGCCACCATCTCTTCTTCCTTGCGCGCATCACTGGCAAAGCCGTAAGCCTGCCCGCCCTCGGCCTTGATCTGCTCGACCAAAGGCTTGAGTTTGTCCTCGCTGCGGCGGGTGACACAGGCGATGTACCCCTCGCGCGCAAAACGGCGTGCGATGGCGCCGCCGGTGGCATCGCCTGCGCCTATGACCAGAATTGCTTTTTTGTCTGCCATTCGATCTCCTGGAGTGGGTGGACGCCCTGCAGGCCAGCGGCTCAGCCGCCTGCCACGGCCTGGTAAGCACGCGCGGTCTCGGGCGCCACCGAGGCCAGCAGCTGCGCATAAGGTGTCTGGTGCCGCACCAGTAGCCGTGCCGACGCGACGGCTTTTGACTTGCAGAACCAGTGGCAGCTGTGTTGCATCAGCAGCAGCTCGGCTGACAGGGTAAAGGCACGGCTTTTGCGGCTCTGCGCCGCGTTGGCGCTGGCTGCCCGCGAAATACCTTGTGCATGCACCGCAAACAGCTTGCGCAGATCAAAGGTGGCTTGGGGAAAAATTTTGTCTGCATAGGGAATGGCCACCGCCAGGGTGCTCACACGCGCGTGAATCCCATCGACTTTGGAAAAATCGGCTGCAAAACTGGCAAACTGGTTGCTGAGTTTTTCCTCGGTGCTTTCCAGCAGATGCCATATCTGCTCGCGCCGCTCCGGGTCACTTTCACCCAGCGCCCTCAGGTAGCCCCCGGTCAGGCTTTCCATCAGCTTTTCGATCTGGTATTTACCCAGATAACTGCCGAGCAAACTTATGCGCCTGCGTTGCCAGCCCGACCTGAGCAGCCAGAAGCCGGTGGCTGCCAACATCGCCAGAATAAGAATGTCCATCGGTACCGGGTAGATTATTGGGAGGGGACCAGTGTAGTCACCCCGATGTACCCGTCAGAGCGCAAGGCCGTGCAAAAACACAGATACTCCAAGCCATGCACCCTGGCCCCCTCCACAGTCTGCAAGCCTGGCACGCTGCCGAACTGATAACGCGCCGCGAACTGACCGCCGAAAACCTGGTCCGCGCCTGCCTGGACCACATCACCGGGCGCGAGCCGCAGGTGCATGCCTTTGTCCACATCGATGCCGATGCCGCGCTGGCTACAGCGCGCCGGCTTGATGCCGGGCCACTGCGCGGGCTGCTGCACGGCCTGCCGTTTGGCGTGAAGGACTTGTTTGACACCTTCGACATGCCCACTGCATACGGCTCGCCGATTTATGCGGGGCAGCAGCCGCTGGCCGACGCGGCGGCGGTGGCGCTGTGCCGCGAAGCCGGTGCGGTGCTGATTGGTAAAACCGTCACGACCGAGCTGGCCAACATGTTCCCCGGGGTCACGCGCAACCCGCACAACCCCCAACACACCCCGGGCGGCTCATCCAGCGGTTCGGCCGCAGCGGTGGCCGATGCCATGCTGCCGCTGGCCCTCGGCACGCAGACCGCCGGCTCGCTGATCCGGCCTGCGGCGTTTTGCGGTGTCGTCGGCTACAAACCCAGCCACAACCGCGTGCCCAAGGCCGGCGTCAAAAGCCTGTCGGAAACGCTGGACACCGTGGGCGGTTTTGCGCGCAGTGTGCGCGACGTGGCGCTGCTGGGCGCAGTGCTGACCGGTGATGCCCGGCTGGCCGACCCGGCCGCTTTTAGCCAGACGATGGCGCCGCGCATCGGTTTTTGCCAGACACCGGAGTGGGCACTTGCAGACAGCGACACACAGCAGGCCTGGGCCCAGGCCGAAAAAGCCCTGAATACGCACGGGAAGCCGATGGCGCTACCACCGGAGCTGTCTGGCCTGGTGGCCGTGCAAAAAGCAGTGCAGGCGTTTGAGACAGCGCGCTCTTTAAGCCCCGAGCGCCTGCGGCACCACGACCAGCTCAGCGCGCCACTACGCGCCCTGATTGCCGACGGCCTGGCCATCAGCGGCGAAACCCATGCCCAACACCTGCAACTGACTGCCATGGCGCGGCGTCAGGTGCAGGCCGTGTTTGGACCTTTCGACGTGTTGCTGGCCCCGAGCAGCATTGGCGAGGCACCCGCCGGGTTGGACGGCACAGGTGACCCGCTGTTTTGCCGCAGCTGGACGCTGCTGGGCCTGCCTTGCGTGCACCTGCCGTTTGCGCGTGGCCGCAGCGGGTTGCCGGTGGGGCTGCAACTGGTAGGCGCCTATGGGGACGACCACCGCCTGCTGGCCGCGGCGCACTGGGTGCATGAGCGGCTGACACACTAGCCGTGGCCATCTGAGCGATAGGCGCAGGCATTTTTGACCCTGTCGCTTGCCACGGCATTGAAATAGGCGCATTCTTGAATCGCAGTTTTTTCTGCGGCTCCGGGAGTCCGTCATGCGTTCACTTCGTTTCTGGATCAGTCCCTTTGTCTCGGCGGCCCTGCTGCTGGCCCTGCCCACACAAGCGGCTACCGTCCAGCCCTCCCAGGCGCAAACCACGATAGACGCATTGGCCCGGGCCAATTCCTCGGTGGTGGGTGTACGGGTCACGGTGGCCGAAGGCGCACGTTCGGCCGAAACCCTGGGGCAGCGGCGCAGCGGTTCCGGCGTATTGATTGCCTCTGACGGTCTGATCCTGACGATTGGCTACCTGCTGCTGGAAGCGGAGCAGATCGAAATCGTGACCCAGGACAACAAAATCCTGCCGGCACGCGCCGTGGCTTACGACCTGGCCACCGGTTTTGGCCTGCTGCGGCCTTTGCTGCCGCTGCGCGCCTCCAGCAACGTCAGCGTGGCGGTGCTGGGCAGCAGCCAGTCTGCGCAGCCCGGCGAAGCGCTGATGGCCGTCACCGGACCGCAGCCCAACGACGATGGCGACGTCAACATGACACGGCTGATCAGCAAACGCGCGTTCTCAGGCAACTGGGAGTACCACATTGAGACGGCCCTGTTCACCAGCCCGCCCATTGTTGCCAACGAGGGCAACCACAGCGGCGCCCCCCTGTTTAACCAGAAGGGGGAACTGATAGGCATAGGCTCGCTGCTGGTGTCTGACGCCACCGGGCAAAACCGGCGCATGCCCGGCAACATGTTTGTGCCCGTCGATTTGCTGCGGCCCATCCTGGCCGAGTTGCAGAAGTCCGGCAGCAGCGTAAAAAGCCGCCGCCCCTGGCTGGGCCTGAACTCCAACGACCAGGGCGGCCGGGTGCAGATCACACGCGTCAGCAAGGACAGCCCGGCCGAAGGCGCGGGGCTGGAGGCGGGTGATGTGGTACTGGCCGTCGATGGCGCCAAGGTCACCACGCTGGAAGACTTCTACAAAAAACTATGGAACCGGGCCGCGCCCGATGCAGAAATCTCCCTGACCGTGCTGCAGGGCGCCGATGTCAAGACGATTGTGCTGAAAGCTCAGGACCGCATGTTGACCCTGAAGAAACCCGCCGGCATCTAAACTTCAGATAAAAACAGGCTGCAGCCCTTGTGAAGCCTGCGCAAGCAGCTCCTGATTCCATAGCAAACAGCTAGCCTTCCAACAGCCCCTGCGCGACGGTGGGGTAACGCAACCGCAGCCGCAGTTCCTGCTTGAGGCGGGTGTTGTCCAGCCGGCGTGACTCACTCATGAAACTCAGCAGCATCAGGGACAACGCGTCCTGCGCCGTGCTGCGCGCCACGCGCGGCGGCCGTGGCAGCTGGTACAGGTCGGCCGCCAGGTCAAAGTAGTCGCCCATCTTCAGCTGCGTGTCGTCGCTGGCATTGGTGCTGCGCTGCGGCTTGCCGCGCCACAACGCTGCCACACAGGCGCGCGCCAGGTCATCGGCGTGGATGTGGTTGGTGTAGACGTCATCCGCCGCCAGCAAAACCGGCGTGCCCTTGACCAGACGGATACGTGGTGTGCCGCCCTCACGGTCGGGCGCGTAAATGCCGGGGATGCGCAGCGTGTGCACTGTCACGCCGCTGGAGCGGCCAAAAAAGCGCAGTTGCTGCTCGGCGTCGACCCGGCGCCAGGCGCGCGGTGTGTGCGGGTTGACTGCGCGTGTCTCACGCGCCCACTCGCCCTGGCAATCGCCATAAACACCGCTGGTGGAGCCGTAGACCAGCGACAGCGGCAGTGTGCGCAGGCGCAGCGCCCGCAGCAGCGCCAGTGTGCGCGGGTCACGGCGCCAGTCGGGCAGGTTCTCGGTGGGCGGCGGCGCCAGATGTATCACCCGGCTCGCCAGTCCGGCCAGGCGCCGCAGCGTGGCTGGCTGGTCCAGGTTTCCGGTCAGCGGCCGGATATGGGCGGCCCGCAAGGCAGGCAGGCGCTCGGGTGACGATGTCAGCGCCAGCAACTGCACACGAGGTGCCAGCTGGCGTGCCACCCGCATGCCTACATCGCCGCAGCCAATAAGCAGAATACGCGGTCGGCGAAAGCGCGAAGGCAGGGCGCCAAGGGGACTTTGGTTTGAAGGCAAAATTGGGGAATCTGCTATGAGGCAGCACAGTATAAAAAAACCGGACAACGTCAGAGGATAACCAGTATGACTTTCAGCGTCACCGTGCTGCCCAGTGGCCGCCAGTTCACCGCCAACCCCGACGAGGCCCTGCTGGCCGCCGCCATCCGCCAGGGCGTGGGCATGCCCTACGGCTGCAAGGACGGTGCCTGCGGTTCCTGCAAATGCAAAAAAATGGAAGGCACGGTGGTACACGGCCCGCATCAGCTCAAGGCCCTGTCGCATGAGGAAGAAGAAGCCGGTTTTATCCTGACCTGCTGCGGCGTGGCGCAGAGTGACGTGGTGCTCGAATCACGCCAGGTCACCGACGAAAGCGCTTTTCCGATCAAAAAAATGCCGTCGCGCGTGAGCACCATGGCGCGCGCCTCACACGATGTGATGGTGATACGCCTGCAACTGCCGGCTGCCGATGTTTTCAAGTACCACGCGGGCCAGTATGTGGAGTTTTTGCTGCGCGACGGTGACCGCCGCAGCTACTCCATGGGCAATGCGCCGCACACCCAAACCGAGACCCCGGGCATTGAGCTGCACATCCGTCACATGCCAGGCGGCAAGTTCACCGAACATGTCTTCAGCGCCATGAAAGAAAAAGAGATCATGCGCATCGAGGGGCCGTACGGCAGTTTCTTTCTGCGCGAAGACAGCAACAAACCCATGGTGCTGCTGGCATCCGGCACCGGTTTTGCACCCATCAAGGCGCTGATCGAACACATGCAGTTCAAGGGCATCACGCGGCCAGCCGTGTTGTACTGGGGCGGCCGCCGACCGGCCGATCTGTACATGAACGACTGGGTGCTGGCCAAAGTGGCCGAGATGCCCAACCTGAGCTATGTGCCGGTGATCTCCAACGCGCTGCCCGAGGACGCGTGGACCGGCCGAACCGGTTTTGTGCACAAGTCGGTGCTGGAGGATTTTCCCGACCTCTCCAGCCACCAGGTCTATGCCTGTGGTGCGCCCATTGTGGTGGACTCCGCGCGGGCCGACTACACGACACTCGGAGGCTTGCCGGAAGAAGAGTTTTTTGCGGATTCGTTCACGACTGAGGCGGACAAGGCGAAGGCGCTGGCCTGAAGTTGCCCTGAGCTGGCCGGGTCATTGCCAGATTGAGCCTGACGGGGCCCTCGAGCAAGCCGGGTCTCGCCCCGGCGGGCGACTTACTTTTCTTTGCTTCGCCAAAGAAACCTAAGGAAAAGAAAGGCGACCCGATGGTCTGGGTCCCTCCGCTTCGCTACGGGCAACCTGCGGTGCTCGGTAAAAGCGGGGTCTCGCTCGAACTCGCCTTCGGCTCAGACAATCGCGAGCCCTGATCCGCTTTGACCTGCGCTCCTCGGCCCAGCCCGACGGGTGGGGGGACGGATGCGGATACGAATTCGGATTCGGGGAGGCGATGACGCGCTTTGCGCGTCAACGCCGGACTACGGGGCCGTCATGTTTGCACGCGGGTGCAGCACACGCGGCCAAATGAAGTCCCCCTCCATCGCCCAGCGGGGCGAGGGAGGGGTTAGGGGTGGGAGTGGGGAGTCAGGCCTACTGTCCAGAGCAGACCCTAGGCGCAGCGTGATGCCGACAAGCTATGAATTTGATAGCTGCTTGCACTGACGGCATAAGGGCCAGAACCCGAAAAGGCTCGAAACAATCAATCCACCCTCGCCCCGGATGCCTTCACCACCTTCTCATATTTGGCCAGTTCGGCTTTCATAAAAGCACCAAACTGCTCGGGCGAACTCGCCACCGGCTCGGCCAGCAAGGCGGCAAAGCGGGTCTTGGCTTCAGGCGAATTGAGGGCGGCCACAAAGGCCTGATTGAGTTTGGCGACCACGTCTTTTGGCGTGGCAGCAGGAGCCACCAGGCCCCACCAGGTGTCGATGGCGAAACCCTTGAGGGTCTCGGCCACGGCCGGTACATCGGGCAGGGCTGCGCTGCGCGTCGCGGTGGTCACGGCCAGCGCCTTCAGCTTGCCGGCCTTGATGTTGGCTGACGCTGTGGCCAGGTTGTCGAAGTTGAAATCGACCTGACCGCTGAGCAGTGCGAGCTGCGCCGGGTTGCCACCGTTGTACGGGATGTGCAGCGCAAAAATGCCCGCGTCTTTTTTGAACATCTCGCCGGCCAGATGCCCGGCACTGCCGTTGCCGCCGCTGCCGTAGTTGAGCTTGGCCGGGTTGGCCTTGGCGTATTTGATCAGGTCAGCCAGGCTGTTGATGTTCAGCCGCGCTGCGGTGTCGGCGTTCATGACCAGCACATTGGGCACACGCAGCATCTGCGTGATGGGCGCAAAGTCGGTGGCGGCGTTGAACGGCATCTTGCTGTAAAGCCAGGGGTTGATGGCGTGGGTGGCCACCGCCGCGATGCCTATGGTCAGGCCGTCGGGCGCGGCCTTGGCCACCAGATCGGCACCAATGTTGCCACCGCCACCGGGGCGGTTTTCAATGATGACGGTGCCCAGCGTGTCCTTGACACGTTCGGCCATCAGGCGTGCGGTCACATCAATCGGGCCGCCGGGGGCGTACGGCACGATGATGCGCATCACCTTGGTGGAGGT
Organism: Polaromonas sp.; assembly: GCF_030680935.1. Taxonomy (GTDB): domain Bacteria; phylum Pseudomonadota; class Gammaproteobacteria; order Burkholderiales; family Burkholderiaceae_C; genus Polaromonas. Next base: position 16,077 of record NZ_JAUXUP010000068.1, read on the forward strand.
TTGCGCGCTGGCCACCGTGGGCGACAGCGCCAGCGCGGCCAGAAGGCCCAGTGCCAATGAGCGGGCGGCAAGAAGGGGGTAGGTCTTGAGATTCATGGCCCTATTGTGCAAACCAGCGGCGCAGCCGTCACCGTGGGATTCCCTAAGGCGGCCCCGTGCGCATCCGTCGCAAAACACCGTGTTGGCTACCCCACAAACGCGGGATGCCGCTAGCGAGGGGCCCTGACTAAGATGGCGCGCAACTAACCGGGAGTTTTGATGACGCGTTTTGCCCCGCCTTTGGCTTGTTTAACCCTGCTGGGCTTTGCCGGTGCCGCCGCAGCACTGGATTTTCCGAACCCGCCCCAGCCCGAGGCGCAGGCCCTGGTCAAACGTTTTCAGGCCGACTACACACGCATCAAGGCGGACCCCAACTACTTCAAGCCACCGGCCGCGCCCATGGCCATGCCCTGTGAAGTTCCGCAGCGCGACCTGTACACGCCACTCGGGCTGCATATGGCAATACCGGGAGAAGACGAAAAGATCAGCCGGATGTCGCGCAAGCAGTTGCGCGACCTGGGGCTGGACCCTGACGCCGGTGCATCGCAGATCAAGTACAGCAACATCCGCATCACACCGGTCAAGGCGGCCTGCAAGGACGGCAAGCTCGACGGCGATGCCGAGTTTCTGGTGCAGTTCGACACCTTGATGGAACTCGTGAACGACATGGACCTCGGCACCAAAAAAGTGAAGATGACCACGAGGCTGGCGAGCCAGCAGGTCAGCCGCTACTTCCTGACCTTCAAGGACGGCAAGGCGCTGGATGGCGAAAAATACCACGCCAACCAATCAGCCATGCGCAACCGGACTCTGTACGACGATGCACAGGTGGCCCAGACCATGTCCAAATCCGACATACCGGATGCGCCAGAGCCCCAGGTGTCGCTGAACTACACAAACTTTATGGCCGGTCGCATGGCCGTCTTCACCGTCAGCATGGCGCCCAAAATCAGCGCGGGTCTGTTTGGCGTCAACACCAGCTTCCAGCAGCAACTCGACAGCCAATTCACCACGGGCCTGGACATGATGCAGGCGCCGTACCGGATGGAGATGTACAAAAACGACAAGCTGTTCATGACGATGGAGACACCGGTGAAAAACGGCAAATACCACGGCGAGCAGGTACAGGTGCAGGAAAACTACCTCAAGGCGTCCAACCTGCGCCTGGACCAGATGCCCGGCATGGAGCGGGCGCGCCTGGTGACGGTCAACGGCGTGGAAATGCTGGAGACACGCAACTGTTATATCGACGGCATCATGACCAAAACCCTGAACTGTCCGAAGGATTGAGGTGCTGCGAATTTCAATTAAAAGCTGCGCCCTGGTACCCACGGCCCTGCTGCTTGCCCTGACACCCCTGGCACAGGCACTGGATATCTCCAATGCCGATTTTTACCGCTGCGTTCAGGGTGATTGCCGCAACGGCCAGGGCGTTGTGCACGACATGTACCAAAACCAGATGCTGGAAGGCAGCTGGCAGAACAGCAAAACCATTCCGGGCCAGCGTTATCTGGTGAGCCATCCGCTGACCAAGGGCAAGAAATACGAGCAGTATTACGGCGGCGACGGACTGATGGACAGAGGCAGCCAGATCCGCGGCTTTGGTGCCACGCACATCGTGCCGGTCTTTACCGGCAGCTTTGGCCGCATCGACCACGCCTTCATGCGCGCCCGCCTGGCCGTGCCCTACGAAGGGGTCTATGCGATGGGCAATGGCATTGAGTTTCGTGGCCGGTTTGACTACATCCCGGTCAAGGGCATGGAGGCGGGACGCATCACCATGGGCCACATCATTTTTTATGGCGACAAGGTGGACCTGGAAGACAACAGCAAGGAGACCGGGCTGTTTGTCAGCAACATGTCTGTAGTGGGCGGCGGCGTGGTGATGTTCATGCCGGCACGGCCAGACTACATGGCCTTGCTGCAACAGCAGTACCACCGTGATCTGCAATTGGCGGTGAGCGACTTCAAGCAGCAGGAAACCGAAAAAGCCTGGCGCACCGCTTTTGCCATCCTTGGCCAGGTGGCCCTGACGATGGCGGGTTCATCCGGCGGCGGTGGGGGCGGAAGTTCGGGCAACCGTTTTGCCATGGACCTGGTCAGCGGCCTGATGAAAAGCGCGACCGCACCAGAGGGCTCGGCCAGTGCGGCAGGCAATGCCGACCCTTCGACCCGTTTGATCCAGCTGGTGACCGGTGCGGCGCTGGGCAAGCTGACGGGAGACAGCGGTTTGTCCAGCAGTCTGGCGAAGGCAGTGGCCAGCGGGATCGAGAAGTCGAACGCGGCTGGGAAATAAGCAAACTGCCATTGTCCGGGATCAATCCGGACAAATGGGCCACGTGCGATTAGCTATTATTTCGATAGCTAGCTACGTAAACCCCATAAGGGCCAGAGGCCAAAATTCGTGGGGATTACTCCCCCAGATAAGCCGCCCTCACCCGGGGGTCGCTCAACAACTGCTTTGCCTCGCCATTCATGGTGATCAGCCCTGACTCCATCACGTAGCCACGGTCGGCAATGCCAAGGGCGCGGCTGGCATTTTGTTCGACCAGCAGCACAGTAACGCCGCGAGCCGACACGTCTTTGACGACCTCGAAGATCTTGTCCACCATGATGGGGGCGAGCCCCATGGACGGCTCGTCAAGCAGCAGGACTTTGGGACGGCTCATCAATGCGCGGGCCATGGCCAGCATTTGCTGCTCACCGCCGCTCATGGTGCCGGCCAGCTGGTCCTTGCGCTCACGCAGGCGCGGAAACAGCTCAAACATCTTCTCGATGTCGGCCGCGATCCCGGGCTTGTCGTCACGGATGTAGGCACCCATCTGCAGGTTCTCGATGATGGTCATGCGGGTGAACACGCCACGCCCTTCCGGCACCATGGCCAGGCCTTCCTTGACCAGATCCCACGAGCCTTTGCCCTTGATGCTTTTGCCCATGTATTCGATGTCGCCACCGATCAGCGGCAAGGTGCCGGTGATGGCTTTCATGGTGGTGGTCTTGCCAGCGCCATTGGAGCCGATCAGCGTGACCAGCTCGCCCTCGTTGACTTCAAAATCAACGCCCTTGACTGCCTGGATGCCGCCGTAGGCCACCATCAGGCCGGTCACTTTGAGAAGTGTGTTTGCCATGTTCTTGCTTTCCTTCAATGACCTGCGCCAAGATAGGCGGTGATCACTTTTTCATTCTTCTGCACTTCAGCAGGCGCGCCTTCGGCAATCTGCTTGCCATAGTCGAGCACGGTGACGCGGTCGCACAGGCCCATCACGAGCTTGACGTCGTGTTCGATCAGCAAAATCGTGCGGTTGTCCTTGCGGATCTGGTCGATCAACTCGCGCAGTTGCACTTTTTCGGTGGCGTTCATGCCGGCTGCGGGTTCGTCCAGCGCGATCAACTGGGGATCGGTCGCCAACGCGCGGGCAATCTCAAGGCGGCGCTGGTCGCCATAACTCAGCGTGCGCGCCTTGAAGTCAGCGTAAGCGCCTATGCCTACATAGTCCAGCAGTTCCCGGGCGCGTTTGGCAATCTCGGCTTCTTCCTTCTTGAAGCTTGGCGTGCGAAACACTGCACCAACAAGCCCTGACTTGGTGCGCATGTGGCGCCCCACCATGACGTTTTCAAGCGCCGTCATGTCGGCGAACAGGCGGATGTTCTGGAAGGTGCGGGCAATGCCGGCCTTGGCGACTTCATGCACCGCGGAAGGTTTGTAGGGTTTGCCGGCCAGCTCGAACGTGCCGCTGTCGGGCGTATACAGCCCGGTCAGCACATTGAAAAAGGTGGTTTTCCCGGCGCCATTGGGGCCGATCAGTCCATAGACCTGGCCGCGCTCGATGTGGATGCCGACGTCGCTGAGGGCCTGCAGGCCGCCAAAACGTTTCGAGACACCAGCAACTTTGAGAATGGTTTCGCTCATGTCCATTCCTTAGGGGTTGATTGACTGGATCGGGTCTTTGCCGGGCGTCTTGTTCAGGGACTTGCCGTGCTCGGGCGCAGGCCACAGCCCGCGCGGCCTGGACAGCATGATGGTGATCATGGCCAGCGCGATCAGCAGCTGGCGCAGGATGGAGGAGTCCAGCCGGCCTCCGGTCATGGCCTGCAAAGGGCCGGCCACATGGCGCAGCACTTCCGGCAACGCAGCCAGCAGCAAGGCCCCCAGAATGACGCCGGGCAGGTGCCCGATGCCGCCGAGCACAACCATGGCCACAATCATCACCGACTCCATCAGGCTGAAGGACTCGGGCGAAACAAACCCCTGGAAGGCGGCAAACATGGAGCCGGATACCCCGCCAAAGGTGGCGCCCATGCCGAAAGCGAGCAGCTTCATGTTTCGGGTGTTGATGCCCATGGCCTTGGCAGCAATTTCGTCTTCACGAATCGCCATCCAGGCGCGGCCTATGCGGGAATTTTCAAGACGGTGGCAGATGATCACCGACACAATCACCAGCGCCAGAAAGAGGTAGTAATACATCGACACCGAGGTGATCTCGATGCCGAACAGGTGGTGTGTTTCACCCAGATCGAGCCCGAAAAACTTCATCGAGTCGATCTGGTTGATGCCCTTGGGGCCGTTGGTGAGGTTGATCGGACGGTCCAGGTTGTTCAGGAACACACGGATGATTTCACCAAACCCGAGCGTCACGATGGCGAGGTAGTCGCCGCGCAGCTTCAGCACGGGCACACCCAGCAACACGCCGAAGCAGGCGGCCAGCACGGCCGCCATCGGTATGACCGCCCAGATCGGCAGGTGCAAGCCATTCGGGAAGGCCGCAGCCACTGCGGGAAAGGCGCTGGCCAGATGGGGCGATCCCAGCAGCGCAAACAGATAGGCCCCCACCGCAAAAAAGGCCACATAGCCCAGATCGAGCAGGCCGGCATAACCGACCACGATGTTCAGGCCCAGCGCCAGCAGCACATACAGAAGCGCCATGTCGACTATGCGAACCCAGGCGTTACCGCCTTGCTGCAGCAGGATGGGAAATATCAGCAGCGCAATCGCCGCGATCAGAAAGGTGGCGAGTCTGTTTTTTTTCATCAAGGTCGTCATCATGGTCGTTCTCCTAGGCCCGATCAGCTACACGTTCGCCCAACAGTCCCGAGGGTCGCAGCGTCAGCACAAAAATCAACACCATGAAAGCGAAGATGTCGGAGTACTGGCTGCCCAGCACCCCGCCGGTCAGCGGGCCGATGTAGCCAGCACCGATCGCCTCGATCAGGCCCAGCAGGATGCCGCCCAGCACAGCCCCGCCGAGGTTGCCGATGCCGCCGAACACCGCCGCGGTAAAGGCCTTCAAACCGGGCAGAAAACCCATGGTGTGCTGCACCGTACCGTAGTTGGACGCGTACATCACGCCGGCCAGCGCCGCCAGCACGGCGCCGATGATGAAGGTTGCAGAAATGACGGTGTCGGGCTTGACGCCCATCAGACCGGCCACGCGGGGATTTTCGGCGGTGGCCCGCATGGCGCGGCCCAGTTTGGTGTAGTTGACCAGGTACATCAGGATGGCCAGCGAGACCGCCGTGGCGCCCAGGATGAAAATCTGCGTGACGGTGATCACGGCGCCGCCAAACTGCAGGGGTTCGGCAGGCAGCAGCGTGGGGTAAGGCTTGTAATTGGGCTTCCAGATGATCATGGCCAGCGTCTGCAGCAGAATGGACATGCCGATGGCGGTGATCAGTGGCGCCAGCCGGGGCGAGTTGCGCAGGGGCCGATAGGCAATTTTCTCAATCGAGAAATTCAGCACCCCGCAAACGACAAACGCAATGAGCAGCGAACACAGCAGGATGACCCAGCCCGGCGTTCCCGGCATGGCCTCCTGCATCCAGACAATGATGGTCCAGCTGGTGATCGCTCCCACCATCAGTACCTCGCCATGCGCGAAATTGATCAGGCCGATGATGCCGTACACCATGGTGTAGCCCAGGGCCACCAGCGCGTACATGCTGCCCAGCACCAGTCCATTGATGATCTGCTGAAGCAAAGTTTCCATACTCACTCTCCGTTTGATTGAACTTGCAAACTCCGCCCTTCGGCCAAAACGCCCGAAAGCAACAGCTTGCTGCGTGAGTTAACAAAAAGCCCGCCTATCAACACCAGATGACTGGATTGGGTGGCGAGCTAATCCGCAAATTGTAGCCATGCGTCTCTAGCGAGAAACGGGCCAGTGCCCGGGTTTTCGCGGGGTTTACCCTTGAGAAACCGGATTTATACGGCGCAATCAGGCTTTATCAGCAGGATTTGTTTTTCATTAGTTTTTCTGCTTGTTCTTCAGTTTCAGTTCATTCAACTTATCGGCAATCTTGATCTCGAGCCCGCGGTTCACGGGCCGGTAAAACACTGGGGCCGACATGCCGTCCGGGAAATAACTTTCACCGGCGGCAAAGCCGCCTTCTTCATCGTGCGCGTAGCGGTAGTTCTTGCCGTAGTCGAGTTCTTTCATCAGCTGGGTGGGCGCATTGCGCAAGTGCAGCGGTACCGGCCGGGTGCCGTCTTTTTTGACCAGTGCTTTGGCCTCGTTGAAGGCTTTGTACACCGCGTTCGACTTGGGCGCGATGGCCAGGTAGACCACACATTCGGCCAGCGCCAGTTCCCCCTCAGGTGAACCCAGTCGCTCATACACCTCGGCCGCATCCAGCGCCAGCCGCAGGGCACGCGGGTCGGCCAGGCCAATGTCTTCGCTGGCCATGCGTATCAGCCGCCGCGCCATGTATTTGGGCTCGGCCCCGCCGTCGAGCATGCGCACCAGCCAGTACAGCGCAGCGTCGGGGTCAGAGCCACGCACCGATTTGTGCAGCGCCGAGATGGTGTCGTAAAACTGCTCGCCGCCCTTGTCGTAGCGGCGCATCTGCTGACCCAGCACCTTGAGCAACCAGGCGCCGGTGACCTTCACACCATCTGTAGTTTTTTCACGCTGGCCCGCAACGGCCAGCGATTCCAGCGTGTTGAGCAGCCGGCGTGCATCGCCGTCGGCATAGGCCACGAGTTGCTCCAGTGCTTCAGGCACTATGCTTTTGATAGCTGGCAGCGCGCGCTCTGCAAGGGCTTTGGCCACTATTTTCTTCAGATCTTCAGGCGTCAGCGGTTGCAGCACGTAGACGGCTGCGCGTGACAACAGCGCCGAGTTGACCTCAAACGACGGGTTCTCGGTGGTGGCGCCTATGAAGGTGAAGAGCCCGCTTTCAACATGCGGCAAAAAAGCATCCTGCTGGGACTTGTTGAAGCGGTGCACTTCGTCGACGAAAACAATGGTGCGCCTGCCGCTTTGGGCTTGCCAGACGGTGGCCTGTTCGACCGCCTCCCGGATGTCCTTGACGCCGCCCAGCACCGCCGAGATGGTGATGAAGTGAGCATCAAAACTGTTGGCCATCAGGCGCGCCAACGTGGTTTTGCCGACGCCGGGTGGCCCCCACAAAATGCAGCTGTGCGGTTGGCCCGACTCAAACGCAATACGCAGCGGCATGTCGGGCCCGAGCAAATGCTGCTGGCCAATCACCTCGCCCAGATTTTTCGGCCGCAGGCGCTCGGCCAGCGGTGCGCTTGACCTGGACTCCGCATGTGCGGCGAAAGCGGAATCCGCTGGGGTCGCCATCGCCTGCCTTGTTTATTGCCGGATCAGGTCCGCACCGGCGGGCGGCTTGAACTGAAAAGTCGCAGCGCCAAGAGCCGGGTTCACCTCGAACTGGCTGAAACGCATCACCGAGCGCTGGCCAAAGCTGTCGAGGATTTCGAGTACCGCGAGTTCGCTGCCCTTGCCGGACTCCTTGAAGCCGACCAGGATGTTTTGCACCTGGCCGTCTTTGGTTTTTGGCGTGGCCTCTACCCATTCCAGTCCGTCCTTGTCGGGCCGTGGGACCAGCGTGAAATCGGCCTGCAGCGTTTTGAGATCTGCGGCGGCGGCAATAACTGCCGCCGGGGTGCCGCCCAGCACCTGCGACAACTTGCGGGCCGTCACCTGGTTCAGGTCCACATCGTGCAGCCACAAGGTCTGGCCATCGGAGACTATGCTTTGTTCAAACGGTTTTTTATAGACAAACTTGAAACGGTTGGGCCGCAGAAACTCAAAGCTGCCGCTGGATGTCTTGACTTTGGGCGCCTGGCCGTCACGCGCCGGGCTGGTCACCACCTGGGTGAAGGCGGCACGCCCGCTTTTGGTGTTTTTAACAAAAGCTTCCAGGCTTTCCAGGCCAGTCACCGTGGCCACCTGCGCGCTGGCAGCTATCGAAAGCGTGGCAAATAGCCCCGTCAGGGCGGCCTGGCGAAAGACAGTGAAAAGTTGCGGGTATGAATGGGTCATGGCGATGGCGGGGAAAGCCGCGTGAAGTGAACAGTGCCTGTGGGACTCAGGCCAAGGGAGATTGGTTGCCCCAACAATGTATCGCCCGGGTAAAAGTGGGCCTGTCATCCTTCGGCGCGTGCGGGCACCAGAATTTCGCGCTGCCCGCTGCCCGACATGGCGCTGACCATGCCCGATTTTTCCATCTCTTCGAGCATGCGGGCGGCCCGGTTGTAGCCGATCTTCAGATGCCGCTGCACGAGTGATATCGAGGCCTTGCGGTTTTTCAGCACGATCTCCACCGCCTGGTCGTACATCGGGTCTTTGTCGCCACCGGCCTCACCGAAGTCACCGCCCAGGTCGCCACCTTCGCCATCGACCGTGCCGCCTTCGAGCACGCCATCGATGTAATTGGGCTCACCCTGCTGCTTGAGGTAGGCCACCACGCGGTGGACTTCGTCGTCGCTGACAAAAGCGCCATGCACGCGTATCGGAAAACCGGTGCCGCTGGGCATATAAAGCATGTCGCCCATGCCCAGCAGGGCTTCGGCGCCCATCTGGTCGAGAATGGTACGGCTGTCGATCTTGCTGCTGACCTGAAAACTCAGCCGCGTTGGAATGTTGGCCTTGATCAGGCCGGTGATCACATCCACACTGGGGCGCTGCGTAGCCAACACCAGGTGGATGCCTGCGGCGCGTGCTTTCTGCGCCAGGCGTGCAATCAGCTCCTCAATCTTCTTGCCGACCACCATCATCAAATCGGCCAGCTCGTCGATCACGACCACGATGTAGGGCAGCCGTTCCAGCGGTTCCGGTTGATCCGGCGTCAGACTGAAAGGGTTGTAGACAAACTCGCCACGGGCCTTGGCCTCGTCTATCTTGACGTTGTAGCCGGCCAGATTGCGAACGCCCATCTTGCTCATGAGTTTGTAGCGCTTTTCCATCTCGGCAACGCACCAGTTCAGGCCGTGCGCGGCCTGGCGCATGTCGGTCACGACCGGGGCCAGCAGATGCGGGATGCCTTCATAAACACTCATCTCGAGCATCTTGGGGTCGATCAGCAACAGACGCACATCGCGGGCATCGGCCTTGTAGAGCAGGCTCAGGATCATCGCGTTGATGCCGACCGACTTGCCCGAGCCGGTGGTGCCCGCAACGAGGCAATGCGGCATCTTCGCCAGGTCTGCCACCACGGGGGCGCCGCTGATGTCCTTGCCCAGGCCAATGGTCAACATGGACTTGGCTTCGTTGTACACCTGCGAGCCAAGAATTTCGCTGAGCTTGATGGACTGGCGCTTGGCGTTGGGCAACTCCAGCGCCATGAAGTTTTTGCCGGGAATGGTTTCAATCACACGAATCGAGACCAGGCTCAATGCGCGCGCCAGGTCTTTGGCCAGGTTCACAATCTGCGCCCCCTTGACACCGGTGGCGGGTTCGATCTCGTAACGTGTGATGACGGGCCCGGGCGCCGCTGCCACCACCCGCACCTCGACGCCGAAGTCCTTGAGCTTTTTCTCGATCAGGCGCGAGGTCATCTCCAGCGTCTCGGGCGCCACGGTTTCCTGTCGGCTCAAGGCGCCATCGAGCAGATCGACCTGCGGCAGTTTGGAGTCGGGCATCTCGCTGAACAGCGGTTTTTGCCGCTCTTTGGCCACCCGCTCGCTTTTGGGAATTTCGACCAGCGTGGACTCAATCAGCACCGGCACCGGATGCTGCTCTTCAATCTCTATGCGTTCTTCATGCAGGGTTTCCTCACGCTCCATAGCGGCAGCCCGTCCGACCGCCAGATCCTGGGCGATCACGCGTTTTTCACGGCGCGACTCGATCTGCTCGTCAATCCAGGCGCCTATACGCTGCGCGGCGTGCGCCCACGAAAAGGAAAATACCACCGACACCGCGATCACACCCAGCGCAATCCAGACCAGGCCAGAGCCGGTAAAACCCAGCCATTTCACGCTGGTGGGGCCAGCCAGGTACCCCAGCACCCCGCCTGCATGGCCGGGCAAACTGGCCTCAAAGCGGTAAAGGCGCGACCATTCCAGCGCGCTGCTGGCCAATAGCACCAAGCCCAGGGAAGCCCAGAATTTGACGCGCCCCAGCGCGCTGCGAACCACGGGCTGGCCGCGCAGCCCGCGCGCCAACGAAGCCAGCCAGACCCGCAGACCCGCTGCAAGCGCCCACCAGACAGAAAAACCAAAAATAAAATAACTGACGTCGGCCAGATGGGCACCCAGGCGACCGCCCCAGTTGCGGGTGCTCGTCGCGCCGGCCTTCAGCGCGCTGTGGGCCTGGTCGCTGCCGGTGGTGGACCAGGCCGCGTCCTGCGGCGAATAACTGAGCAGCGCACCCAGCCAGAAGACCAGCGCGAGCAACCCCAGGATCAGGCTGACTTCATGCGCAAAGCGCTTGATACCGCCCGCAGGGCCTGCGGTGGCGGAGGTTCGGGAGTTCAATGTGTCGAGGGAGTAAGTCATAAAAGCAGTCCTGAGCTTACCTCAGTTGACCCGGCGTTCATGACTGCAAACAGGCTGTAACCAGCCTTACCCGAGGCTATGCAACCGGTCCTTGACCCACATGGCGCCATCGGTGCGGGTCTCGATGAAACCGCGCTCTTCCAGGTCTTTCATCACACGACTGACCATCTCTCGCGACGCGCCCACCATTTTGGCCAGGTCCTGGCGCGACACCTTGTCGCGGATCACCAATTGGCCCTCGCGGTCGGCCACGGCGGACTCGAGCAGTGATCTGGCCACACGGCCATAAACGTCCATCAAGGCCAGCGATTCAATCTTGCGGTCGGCCTGACGCAGCCTTTGCACCAGGCCCTTCATGACCGCATAGGCCATGGAGCTGTTTTCAGGCAGGCAGCGTGCAAATTCGGGCCGACCTACCACCAGCACGTCGGTCTGGACTTCTGTGCGTACGGTGGCCGAATGGGGTTCGTTGTCGATCAGGCTCATCTCGCCCAGGTAGTCTCCCGGGTGCAGGGTGGCCAGAATGACCTCTCGGCCACGCGCATCGGCGGTGACCACGCGCGCACGCCCGGTCAGGATGATGGCCAGCGCATTGGACTGCTTGCCCTGCTCGACAATCGCCTCGCCGCGCTTGTAGCGGCGCTTGATAACCGCCGCAGCCACCGTTTCCGCCTGGGACGCCGTCAGCATCGAGAACAGCGGCACCCGACGAATCAGTTCCAGGTTAGACACCATCGTAGTCATACAACTTCTCCAGAGCGCAACGCCGACCCCGTTCGGGAATTCTTACAATAGCGTGTGTTGTGCCAACTATTTCCGTCCTTCAGGGGTTTTAAACCCTGAGGGCTGCCCCGACTCTAACTGAGTTCCAACGTTTTTCCCTACAGATTTTCACCATGCGACATTCCAAAGTCCTCATCCTTGGATCGGGCCCTGCCGGTTACACCGCCGCCGTTTATGCGGCACGGGCCAACCTCAACCCGATGCTGATCACCGGCATCGCGCAAGGCGGTCAACTCATGACCACCACCGACGTGGACAACTGGCCGGCCGACCCCCTGGGCGTTCAGGGGCCGGCACTGATGCAGCGCTTTCTGGAGCACGCAGAACGCTTCAAAACCGAGGTTATCTTCGACCACATCAACAAGGTTGATTTCAGCCAGCGGCCTTTCACCTTGACCGGTGACAGCGGCACCTACACTTGCGACGCCTTGATCATTGCCACTGGCGCTTCGGCCAAGTACCTCGGACTGGACTCTGAAACTGCTTTTATGGGCCGCGGCGTGTCGGGCTGCGCGACCTGCGACGGTTTTTTCTACCGCAACCAGGAAGTCTGCGTGGTCGGCGGCGGTAACACTGCGGTGGAAGAAGCTCTTTACCTGTCCAACATTGCCAGCAAGGTCTACCTGGTGCACAGGCGCGACAAGTTCAAGGCCGAAGCGATTTTGATCGACAAGCTGCATGAAAAAGTAGCTGCAGGCAAAATCGAGTTGAAACTTCACCAGACCCTGAACGAAGTGCTGGGCGACGCATCGGGGGTCAATGGCGTGCGGCTGAAGAGCACCGTCACTGACGCCACCCAGGACATCGCACTGCAAGGCTGCTTCATCGCCATTGGCCATCAACCCAACACCGATATATTTGCCGGCCAGCTGGACATGAAAGACGGCTACATCATCACCAAGACCGGCTTGCAAGGCTTTGCAACCATGACCAGTGTGCCGGGCGTGTTTGCCGCCGGGGACGTGCAGGACCATGTGTACCGGCAGGCCATCACCAGCGCCGGTACCGGCTGCATGGCCGCCCTGGACGCGCAGCGCTTCCTGGAACAGAGTTAGGGCCCCACGGTATCTCGAAGCCCCTGGCAGCCTGCGACTTGAGGGCCGCTCGTTTTCAGGCTATAATCTAGGGCTTGGCTGAGCACCCTCCGGGGTCCGGCATCCGATTTCTTTTTTTACGGAGAGTGCTCATGGCACGCGTCTGTCAGGTAACGGGCAAAGGCCCGATGGTGGGAAACAATGTTTCTCACGCCAACAACAAAACCAAACGCCGGTTTTTGCCTAATCTGCAATACCGCCGTTTCTGGGTCGAGACTGAAAACCGCTGGGTCCGCCTGCGCGTGACCAGTGCTGGCCTGCGCCTTGTGGACAAACTCGGTATCGACGCGGTCCTGGTGGACCTGCGCGCCCGCGGCGAAATCTAAGCAAGTCAAGGAAAACCATCATGGCTAAAGGCGCACGCGAAAAAATCAAGCTGGAATCAACCGCCGGCACCGGTCACTTCTACACGACCACCAAAAACAAGAAGACCACACCTGACAAGATGCTGATCATGAAATTTGATCCCAAAGCACGCAAGCATGTGGAATACAAGGAAATCAAGCTGAAGTAATTCAGACTGGTTGGCGACGCTTCGGCTGTCGCCCCTCAAAAACCCGCGGGTATCCGGCGGGTTTTTTTATGCCTGCCTGCTTTTGCCTGTCCGCCAGCAAAGGGCTTCCCGTCAAGAATTCGGGGAGCCAGCGGGCCCACGGAGAATGTAGCCAGCGTCGGGCACATGTGAAAGCCCATGGCCCATGGAACCGCTGGGCACAAAGGCAGGTCCATGAAAAAAGCCGCTACAGCGGTGAGGCTGTGCGGCTTGATGGGAAGAGATGCTTCAGCCGCACGGGGCCGCGGGACTAGGCGCGGGCAGCGCGCAGCTTCACCGAGAATTCTTGCAATGCGGCAATACCGCTCTCTTCAGCGCGGCGGCACCAAGCCTGAAGGTCGGCGGCCAGTTGCTCGCGTGATGCCGAAGTGGACATCCACATCTGGCGCAACTCTTCGCGCATGGTGACCATTTTATCGAGCACGGGATGCTCGGCGCGGGCCTGGGCCACTTGTGACTTTGCAGCCGCAGGCACCTTGTCGTCGTCGCGGTGCAACCAGCGGTTGGCCGCCTGAAGTACGGAAAAATCCGCCTTGCGCGCTTTCAGTGCCTCGATTTCAGCCTTGCCGGTGCGGCGCAGCCCGCGCGCAAAACCAGCCATCATTTCGTAGCGGTGGGCAATCAGGGCTTCCAGCGTTTTTTCATCAGCCACCGGCTGGATGTTGCCGAGCTGAAGCTTGGGCGGCACTTTTTTGACTGTTGCCAGGCCCATTTTCTCCAGCGCCCGGATGTAACCCCAGCCGATGTCGAACTCATAGGGCTTGACAGAAAACTTGGCCGAAGTCGGGTAGGTGTGGTGGTTGTTGTGCAGCTCTTCGCCACCAATCATGATGCCCCACGGCGAGATATTGGTGCTGGCGTCCGGCGCCTCGAAGTTGCGGTAACCCCAGTAGTGACCGATGCCATTGATGATGCCGGCAGCGGTGACCGGAATCCATGCCATTTGCACCGCCCAGACGGCCAGGCCCGCCGCGCCGAACAGGGCCAGGTTGATGATCATCATCAGGCCAACGCCCTGCCAGCTGTAACGCGTGTACAGATTGCGCTCAATCCAGTCGTTGGGCGTGCCGTGGCCATACTTGACCATGGTTTCCTTGTTCTTGCTTTCTGCACGGTACAGCTCGGCACCTTCCCAGAAGACTTTTTTGATACCAAAGGCCTGTGGGCTGTGCGGATCTTCCGAAGTTTCGCATTTGGCGTGGTGCTTGCGGTGAATCGACACCCACTCCTTGGTGACCTGGCCGGTGCCCAGCCAGAGCCAGAAACGGAAAAAATGCGCCGGAATGGCATGCAGGTCCATCGCGCGGTGCGCCTGATGGCGGTGCAGATAGATCGTCACGCTGGCGATCGTGATGTGGGTGGTCACCAGCGCGTACAAGACGATTTGCCACCAGCTTGCAGCGAGCAGCCCGTTTGCCAGCCAGTCAAGGGCGGCATCAAACAAAATCATAAAAGTCCTTTAAATAAACTGCACCGGAACCGGCCCAGGCGGGCCTCGAACGGTCTGTACCAGACAACCAACAATTGTAAGGCGATCCCCCCGGAACGCCAAATTTGGCAAGCCTGCTCCAGGCCTTGCAACAGCCAAATTTGGCAATAAGCCGCTAATTTACGGCTACTTCACACTACGTCGGCAAAAATTTCAGGACTTTTGCCAAACGGCAGCGAAAAATCCATCCGTGTGGTGCAGGTGCGGCCACAATCTCAGATACGGCCCGCGGCAAAGTGTGTCAGCCGCCTCCACCCCCAGATGCGTCAACAAGGGGCCGGCTTCAAGGGGCTGGAATTCTTTATTTGCGGCGCTGAAAGCCTCGGCAATCGCCTCGTTTTCTTCGCGCAGGATGCTGCAGGTCGCATAAACCAGCCGGCCGCCAGGCTTGAGCAGGCGTGAGGCACTCTGCAAAATTGCGGTTTGTTTGGCGGTCAACTCTTCGATGGCTTTCGGGTTGTGCCGCCATTTGAGGTCGGGGTTGCGCCGCAGGGTGCCCAGGCCCGAACACGGCGCATCCACCAGCACCCGGTCTATCTTGCCAGCCAGGCGCTTGATGCGGTCGTCCCGTTCATGCGCGATCGCCACCGGGTGCACATTGGACAGGCCGCTGCGCGCCAGACGCGGCTTCAGCGCATCGAGCCGGTGGCCCGAGGTGTCAAAGGCATACAGGCGGCCGGTGTTGCGCATGCTGGCGCCCAGCGCAAGGGTTTTACCGCCAGCTCCGGCACAGAAGTCCACCACCATCTCACCGCGTTTGGCATCCACCAGCAGGGCCAGCAATTGCGAGCCCTCGTCCTGCACCTCCATAGCGCCGCGGGTAAAGGCGTCCAGCTTGTTCAGGGCCGGCTTGCCGGCCAGCCGCAGCCCCCAGGGCGAATACGGAGT
Organism: Polaromonas sp.; assembly: GCF_030680935.1. Taxonomy (GTDB): domain Bacteria; phylum Pseudomonadota; class Gammaproteobacteria; order Burkholderiales; family Burkholderiaceae_C; genus Polaromonas. Next base: position 31,664 of record NZ_JAUXUP010000068.1, read on the forward strand.
TGCTACTGTTTTGATAGCTGCTTTCGCAAGCTCCTTCTGGATGTCAGCCCGTTTATCCTTCAAAGTATTGACACGCAGATCGAGGCCTGCGGGGGCGTTGAGGCTGTCCACCAGAGGCCAGAAGTCGCCTTCCAGCTGCGCTTTCAGCGGCTCGACCAGCCAGGCCGGCAGGTTGTGCCGGTGCAGCTCCATCAGGTCGGCTGGTAAAACCTGGTCGCAGCGGGCCAGCCAGTCTTTTTCCTGATCGGTCAGAGCGCCCAGCAGGAAATCACGTTCGGCGGCGAAACCCAAAATGGCAAGGCGCCGCTCAGTCGGGCCGCTGCCGTGCTGGGCCAGATAGCTGTAAAGATTTTTCTTGCGCAGCACGCCGTAAATCGTCTCTGCCACGGTGGCGCGCTCGCGCGGCCCAAGTCGCTGCTCACGGAAGTGGCGCGACACCACCATGTCGGCGGGGTGTTCGAACCGGAGAACCTGCTTGAGAAGGACGGAACAACTGTCGAGTAAGGCGTTAGGATGCATGACCCCATTGTCCCACCGCAGGCCCGCGTCGCGCCTTTTGACCTTTGATGCCCATGTCCGACACCCTGCCCCCGCTGATAGAAACCCCGCCCGGCCTGTACCGTCACTACAAGGGCCTGATGTATGAGGTGGTGGGCACCGTGCGCCACAGCGAGACCCTGGAAGCCCTGACCCTGTACCGTGCGCTTTACGGCGACAAGGGCCTGTGGGTGCGACCGGCAGCCATGTTCAATGAAGAGGTGCTGATTGACGGCATCAGCCAGCCGCGCTTCGCAAAACAGCCCGCATAGCGCCCCGTCTCCCCCGTCACGGATAATCGTGGGTTATGTCCGAATCCACTGAAATCGAAAAACAGGTCAAGCGCCGCCGCACGTTTGCCATCATTTCCCACCCCGACGCGGGTAAAACCACGCTGACTGAAAAGCTGCTGCTGTTCTCTGGCGCGATCCAGATCGCCGGTAGCGTGAAAGCGCGCAAGGCCGCGCGCCACGCCACCTCCGACTGGATGGAAATTGAGAAGCAGCGCGGCATCTCCGTGGCCTCATCGGTCATGCAGATGGAGTACCGCGACTGCGTGATCAACCTGCTCGACACCCCCGGCCACCAGGATTTTTCCGAAGACACCTACCGCGTGCTGACCGCGGTTGATGCCGCGTTGATGGTGATTGACGCTGCCAACGGCGTTGAGCCGCAGACGCGCCGCCTGCTGCAGGTCTGCCGCGCGCGCAATACGCCCATCCTGACCTTCGTCAACAAAATGGACCGCGAGGTGCAGGACCCGATGAGCGTGATGGACGAAATCGAGCAGGAGCTCGGCATGACCGTCGTGCCCTTCACCTGGCCGGTTGGCATGGGCAAGCTGTTCCACGGCGTTTACGACCGGCGCGAAAAGCGCATGCGGGTCTTCAGCCCCGGCGAAGACAAGGCCGGCGGCGACGATGAAATTCTGGCAGGCCTGGACAACGCGGAGGCGGCCAAACGCTTCGGTGCCGAGTTCACACAGGCGCAGGGTGAGCTGGAGCTGCTCGAAGGCGCCTCGCCGGAATTTGACCGCGCCGCCTTTCTGGCCGGCAAACAGACGCCGATGTTTTTCGGCTCAGCGATCAACAATTTTGGCGTGCAGGAAGTGCTGGACGCGCTGGTGGACCTGGCCCCCGCCCCCGGCGACCGCAGCGCCATACAGCGCGTGGTGCATCCCGAAGAGAAAAAATTCTCCGGTGTGGTTTTCAAGATCCAGGCCAACATGGACCCGGCGCACCGCGACCGCATTGCTTTTTTGCGCGTCGCCAGCGGCGAGTTCACACGCGGCATGCGCCTCAAAGTGGTGCGCAGCGGCAAGGAGCTGCGCCCCAACACGGTGGTGAGTTTCATGAGCCAGCGCCGTGAACTGCTGGACACTGCGTTTGCCGGCGACATCATCGGCATCCCGAATCACGGCGTGCTGCAACTCGGCGACACGCTGACCGAGGGCGAAGCGCTGCAGTTCACAGGCCTGCCCTTTTTTGCACCCGAGATGTTCCGCGCCGTCGAAGTGGCCGACCCGCTGCGCAGCAAGCAATTGCGCGCCGGCCTGACGCAGCTCGGCGAAGAAGGCGCGATCCAGGTCTTCCGTCCGATTGCCGGCTCTTTGCTGTTGCTCGGCGCGGTCGGTCAATTGCAGTTTGAAGTCGTGGCGCACCGGCTCGAGCATGAATACGGCGTGAAGGCGCGCATCATGGGCAGCCAGTTCAACCTGGCGCGCTGGGTCACCTGCGACGACCCGAGCGAGCTCAAGAAATTCATCGACGCCAATTCACACCGTGTGGCGCTGGATGCAGTCGATGCGCCCACGCTGCTGGTGGATCACAGCGCCACACTGCGGGCGGTGGAGCAGCAGTGGCCCAAAATCAAATTCCATGCGCTGCGTGAACACGCCGGCCTGGTGTTTCAGGCGAAAATTTAGCCTTTTGGGCCTCTAGCCCTTATCAGACGTGCGCAGAAAGCTATCAATTTTGTAGCGTCTAAAACACGGGCCGTTCCGTTCGTTTTCAGAAACTCCCCGACTTCCAGCAGGATCAGCCCGTTGTTGTCATTGCCGACGATGAGGCGCGTCGCATCCACCACATCGACGTTTCAGGTGGTGGGAAAAGCGGCTTGCGCGGCCTGCTGTCACGGAAAGTCGCACTTTTGCAATAAGCTAGGGGCATGTCAAAAAGCCGCATCCTGCGCAGTTTTTTCGGGCTGCTACTCGGCCTGTTGCTGCAGGCCGCTCATGCGCAGGACTTTGACCGCCTCTGGGAAGGCAGCGCCACCGTGGCGCTGGCCGCACCTTTGCAGTGGGTGGCGGTACCCAAGGGCAGCATCACCTCGCCCGAGGCCTTCACCGCAGCCGGGCCCTCGGACTTGCAGCCTTACACCAGCACCACCGCCCTGCCCACCTCTGACAAGCACGACGTCTGGGTCAGCTTTTCGCTGCCCGCGACTGAAACCCTGCAAACCTGGTACATCCGGCTGCCGGGGCAGGTGATCAGCAAGGCGAGTCTTTTCTCGCCTACCCCACAGGGTGGCTGGATAGTCCAGTCGGCCGGTCGGGCGCTGGCGCCAGCCGACTGGTCATTGCGCACCCGCGTGCCCAGCTTTGAACTGCAAACCCGCAGTGATGGCATGCAAACCTTTTACCTGCGTTATGAAAACTGGCGGGTGATCACCGGCAGGCCCATGTTGCTGTCGCCAGTGGAATACATCGACGGCGCTTCCCGCGTGGGTGTGGTCATTGGCCTGATGTGGGGCATGTTCACCGTGTTGGCCGTGTTGAGTCTGGCCGCTTTTGCGATGGCGCGCACCCGCGTTTTTTGGTGGTTTGGCGCCCTGGTGGTGACGCTGATGTTCACCCAGCTGGTGCTGATCGGTTACGGCGGCTGGCGCATGTGGCCGGGCAGCGTGCACCTCAATCAGGTCATGGGTTGGGTCTCGGGGATGCTGAGCATCGCCGCTGGCGCCTGGTTCTGCATACACGCCAGTTACGCCAGAAGCAGTCACCCCCACATTTACCGGCTGCTTGCCACCATCACTGCGGGCAGCCTGCTCATGGCCGGGGTGATGGCGATTGGGCAGGACTTCATCCCGCGCGATCTGCGAAATCTGTGGCTGGCGCTGGCCACCGTGGCCATTCTGGGCAGCCTCATCTGGATGGCACTGCGCGGGCAGCTCTGGAACCTGCTGCTGTTGGTGGGTACCGCACCCATCGCGCTGGCGGCCCTGGCGCGGGTGTTCTACAACGTGGGTTGGGTGATGAACATCGAGGTGGCGCAGACCGCCGGCGTGTTGTCGGCCATGGTCGGGCTGCTAGGTATCTTCATGGTGCTGGCATGGCGCAGCCGGGCGGCACTGTTTTCAACCCATCGCGGCGCAGCCCTGGCCAACTATGACCCGGCCAGCGGGCTGATGCTGCCCCGCGTCATCGACGGCAGGCTGACACAAATGCTGGTGCGCGCACGCCGACAGCGGCTGGAGTGCGGTCTGCTGATGCTGCGCTGGCTTGATCAAACGCCGAGTCCCGATGAACTGAGCGACCCCAAGCGCAGCACCGCGCTGTCTCGCATCGGGGAAATCCTGCGCCGCGCTGCGCGCGACATGGACACCGTGGTTCGTTACGACGAGAACCAGTTTCTGATGCTGCTCGAAGGCCCGGTCAGCCGCACTGGGGTCTCGGAGATCTCCACCAAAATCCTGGCCGACTGCATACGCCTGGCGGACAAGCTGGACGATCCCAACGCTTTCAACCTGCACATTGCCATCTGGCATGACATGCCCGGCAAGCAGACCGGCCAGTCCATCATCCACAGCCTCAAGACCCGCCTGAACCGCATGGTGTCGGGGCCCAGGCGCTACGTCCAGTTTGTGGATTCCGCGGGCGAGCCGGAAAGTATTCCGGCAGAAGACAGCACCCGCCGCGAAGATCTTCTGGCAAAGATCAATGCGATGGAAACCTCACATCCCGGTCTTGCCCGCGAACAGCTGCCGCCACTGCCCTGAGCCTGGTTTTTCAAGCCTTCCGAAGGCCGCGCTCATGGCGCTGGTAGCGGCAGCGCGGTTTTGTACCTGACCTGCTTGAGCGCAAAGCTCGAACGTATTTTTTCAATGCCGGGAATCGGCGTGAGCTGCTCCAGGATGAATTTTTCCAGCGCCGCCATGTCGGCCACGGCGACACGGATCAAATAGTCGCTGTCACCGGTCATCAGGTAGCACTCCATCACCTCGTCGTGCTCGACGATGCGGCGCTCAAATTCGGCCAGCGATTCCTTGTTTTGCGATCTCAGGCTGATGGATACAAACACCGTCAGCCCCAGGCCCAGAGCGGCGGCACTGGCAATTGCCACATAACGGTCTATCACACCGCTCGCCTCCAGCGCCTTGACGCGGGCCAGACAGGGCGACGGACTCAAGTGCACACGTTTGGCCAGCGCCACGTTGGACAGCGAGCCGTCGCGCTGCAGTTCGTGAAGTATCCGCAAATCGGTGCTATCAAGTTTCATGGGTCGTCAAATGGTTGTTCGGCAGCATTTTATGCCGTTGGATCAGTGTTTCACGGCGTTTTTTGACACCTCATATGGGCAAAAACAACCTATATTGAGCGCATGAACGCACCCCTTTCCCTGCAGCAACTGCAAGCCGACTACACGCGCGCCGCCGATGCCGACCCCCAGGAAAGCGCCGAATGGCGCGAGGCTTTTCTGGCGCTTGCGGCGGCACAGGGTCCGCCCCGCGCACGTTACCTGCTCGATGAACTGGCCCGCCTCGCACGAGAGCAGCGTGTGGGCTGGACCCCCGAGCTCGCCACGCCTTATGTCAATACAGTGGGGGTCGATGAGCAGCCGGTGTTTCCGGGCGATCTGGCCATGGAAGAACGCCTGGCCTCCCTGATGCGCTGGAACGCACTGGCCATGGTGGTACGCGCCAACCAGGCCGAGTCAGGGGGCTCCAGCGAACTCGGTGGCCACATCGCCAGTTATGCGAGTGCGGCCGACCTGTTCGAGACCGGTTTTAACCATTTCTTCCATGCGCGCGAAGGCCTGGCCGCGGGCCAGCACCGGGGCGACTTGGTGTTTTTTCAGCCACACAGCGCGCCCGGTGTGTATGCCCGCGCCTATCTGGAAGGCCGTCTGAGAGAGAAGGATTTGAGCTTTTACCGGCAGGAGTTGTCGGCACCGGGCCAGGGCGCACAAGGCCTGTGCAGCTACCCGCACCCCTACCTGATGCCGGACTTCTGGCAGTTCCCCACCGGCTCCATGGGCATAGGCCCGATCAGCTCGATTTACCACGCGCGTTTCATGCGTTACCTCACCCACCGCCGCCTGCTCGATTGTGCAGGCCGCAAGGTCTGGGGCGTATTTGGCGACGGTGAGATGGACGAGCCCGAATCCATGAGCGCGCTGACCCTGGCCGCGCGCGAGGGGCTGGATAACCTGGTATGGGTGGTCAATTGCAACCTGCAGCGGTTGGACGGCCCGGTGCGCGGCAATGGCCGCATCATCGACGAACTGGAAAAGCTTTTTTCCGGCGCCGGCTGGAACGTGATCAAGCTGGTCTGGGGCAGCGACTGGGACGGCCTGTTTGCGCGCGACCTTACTGGTGCGCTGACGCAGGCCTTTGCACACACCGTGGACGGCCAGATGCAGACCTTTGCCGCCAAGGATGGCCGCTTCAACCGCGACAACTTTTTCGGCCAGAACGAAGAACTCGCCCGCCTGGCGCAGGGCATGACGGACGAGCAAATAGACCGGCTCAAACGCGGCGGCCATGACCTGGTGAAAATCCATGCCGCTTATGCCGCTGCGGCCAATCACACCGGCCAGCCCACGGTGATCCTGGCACACACCAAAAAAGGCTACGGCATGGGCAGCGCCGGCCAGGGCAAGATGACCACACACTCGCAAAAGAAGTTTGATGAAAGTGAGCTGCTGGAATTTCGCAACCGCTTCAACCTGCCGCTCAGCGATGAACAGGCCAGGCAGATCGCGTTTTACAAACCGGCCGACGACAGCCCCGAGATGCAGTACCTGCACGCGCGACGTGCGGCGTTGGGCGGCTACCTGCCGCGCCGCGACACCGCCGCCGAAGTCATCGCAGCGCCCGACCTGACGGCCTACGCCAGCTTTGCACTTGGCGCCGGTGGCAAGGAGATGAGCACCACCATGGCCTTTGTACGCATGCTGGGCGGCCTGCTGAAAGATGCCGCATTAGGCCCGCGCATCGTCCCCATCGTGGCCGACGAAGCGCGCACCTTCGGCATGGCCAACCTGTTCAAGCAGGTCGGCATTTATTCGAGCGTGGGCCAGAAGTACGCGCCGGAAGACATCGGCTCGGTGCTGAGTTACCGCGAGGCGCTGGACGGGCAAATCCTGGAGGAAGGCATCAGCGAAGCCGGCGCCCTGGCCAGCTGGACGGCCGCCGCCACCAGCTACAGCGTGCACGGGCTGGCGATGTTGCCGTTTTATATCTACTACTCGATGTTCGGCTTCCAACGTGTGGGCGACCAGATCTGGGCCGCGGCCGACCAGCGCGCGCGCGGATTTTTGCTGGGCGCCACGTCAGGCCGCACCACGCTGGGCGGCGAGGGCCTGCAGCACCAGGACGGCAGCCGCCACCTGGTCGCGGCGACCATCCCGAACTGCAAGGCTTACGACCCGGCCTTTGCCGGCGAGATGGCGGCCATCGTCGACCACGGCATGCGCGAGATGCTGGTGCAGCAGCAGGATGTCTTCTATTACCTGACGCTGATGAACGAGAACTACGCCCAGCCTGATCTGCGGCCCGGCTCGGAAGCCGGCATTGTTCGTGGTTGCTATAAATTTGCTAGCTACTCGCGCACACCAGACAAGGGCCAGAGCCCGAAAAGGCTTGAAAAAGTGACGCTGCTGGGCTCCGGCGCGATTTTGACCGAGGTGATCAAGGCGGCGCAGCAACTG
>NZ_JAUXUP010000076.1 GCF_030680935.1 Polaromonas sp.
GCGGCCGATTGCCGAGCGCCTCAAACTCGAGGTGAAAACTGCCGCCCGACTGACCCGCAATCCGGCGCCGGGCGTCACTGGTGTGCTGGCCAACCCCAAATTTCTTGCCGCCTTGTTCTCGCCCGATTCGGTGGAGAAAAAACGCAATACCGAAGCGATCGATCTGGGCGCCAGTCAGCTGGTGTCAGGGCGTATTACCCAGTACACGCCGACCCGCACCCTGCCGTTTGCCGATGTCAGCGCCGCCGTACGGACGCGCCTTCAGCAGCAGCGCGGCGCTGAAATGGCGCGCAAAGAGGGTGCCGAAAAACTCGCCGCCTGGAAAGCCAGCCCGGATTCTGCGGCTTTGCCTGCGGCGCTGGTGATCTCGCGCGAGCAGTCCCAGCAACTGTCAGCACCCATCGTCAGCGCGGCTCTCAGCGCAGACATCAGCGCTGCGCCTGCGCTGGTTGGGGTTGATCTGGGTGCGCAGGGATACGCCATTGTCAAGGTGCTCAAGGTGCTGCCGCGCCAGGCTCCCGTGGCGGCGCAAGCGCAGCAAGATCAAACGCAGTACACGCAATGGTGGGCATCTGCGGAAAGCCTGGCTTACTACAACATCCTGCGCGATCGTTTCAAGGCCAATATCAAGGTGGCCCGGCCGGCAGAGCAGAAAGCCGGCGCATAAAACAACGTGATCGGTACGCACGCCAGTATTCGCTCACGCAGTTGCCGCTATAATTTGGGGCTTCGGTGGCTGTAGCTCAGTTGGTAGAGTCCAGGATTGTGATTCCTGTTGTCGTGGGTTCGAGCCCCATCAGCCACCCCAGTGTTTCCAATAAAAAGCCCCTCTTCAGGGGCTTTTTTGTGGTCGCCTGTCAGGACATCAGGGGGGAGAAGTTCGATGTGCGCCAGTATTCGCGGACTTCCTCGAGTCGTGCAGCGAACTCGTGGTAATCGAGCGGCTTGCCGATGTAGCTGTTGAGTCCGCCCTTGAGTTCACGCACCGTGTCGGACTGTTCGCTGGCCGATGTCAGCAAAATCACTGGCACAAAAAAGGTTCGCGGGTCGCTGCGCATGTGATTGAGTACCTGTAGTCCGTCCATCTTCGGCATGTTGAGGTCCAGCAGCACCAGCTCGGGTTGCTCGTCGGGGTTGCGGTCACTGTACAGGCCCTCGCCAAACAGGTAGTCCAGCGCCTGTTGACCATCACGTGCCACCACAATGTGGTGACACACGCCGTTGAGCTCCAGCGTCGTCAGCGTCAATTCCAGGTGGTCAGGGTTGTCTTCCACCACAAGCATGGTTGGTTTGTTCATGAGCCGCCTTTCTAGGAACTTTCAATATATACCGATTGGGCTTAATCGTAACCAGACGTTTCCCCTGTGTGATCGCGGTGCAGCACCATCTGTCCCCTAGGCGCTGAACAATTCAGTTGACCATCACCAGCTTGCCCTTGACCCCGCGTGAGCCCATGTGCGCGTAGGCGGCCTTGAGTTCGGCCATGGGCATGGTGCGGTCTATCACCGGCTTGATCTTGCCCTGGGCATACCACTGGGCCAGCTCTGCCATGGCGGCCGCGCTGGCCTTGGGTTCGTTTTTGGCAAAACCGCCCCAGAACACGCCGACGATGGACGCACCCTTGAGCAGGGTCAGGTTCAGCGGCAAGGCGGGGATGGGACCGGCGGCGAAACCCACCACCAGGTAGCGGCCACGCCAGGCGATGGATCGGAAGGCCGGCTCTGCAAAGTCGCCACCGACCGGGTCATAGATGACATCCGGGCCCTTGCCGTCGGTCAGTGCCTTGATGGCGTCGCGCAGGTTTTCGGTGCTGTAGTTGATGGTCGCATCGGCGCCTATGGATTTGCACAAGGCACACTTTTCATCGGTCGATGCGGCAGCGATCACGCGGGCGCCCATGATCTTGGCAATCTGGATGGCCGAGGTGCCGACGCCACCGGCTGCACCCAGCACCAGCACGGTTTCGCCGGCTTTGAGTTGGGCCCGGTCCACCAGCGCGTGGTGCGAGGTGGCGTAAATCATGATGAAGGCCGCTGCATCGACGTGCGGGAAGCCCTCGGGCAAAGGCATACAAAGGGCAGCTGGCGCAATGGTGTGTGTGCCAAAACCACCGGTGCCGGACAGGCAGGCGACGTTCTGGCCCACCTTCAGATGTTTGACGCCTTCGCCCACGGCCTCGATCACCCCGGCGTATTCGGACCCCGGCACAAAAGGCAGGGGCGGCTTCATCTGGTACTTGTTTTGCACGATCAGCAAGTCGGGAAAATTCAGGCTGGCGGCTTTGATGGCAATCAGCACCTCGCCGGCCTTTGGCACGGGGGTGGGCAGTTCCTTCCAGGTCAGGGCGTCTACGCCGGTGGGGTCTTCACAAAGCCAGGCATGCATGGTTTCTCTCCGTTGGGAATCAGGGTTGAGACATCATAGGCAGGTTGGCGAGCCAAATAGGCACAGGAGATGCCCCGTTTGTCACCCTTGGGACCTTAAAATCAAATCATGAAAATCCTGATCTGCAACGACGATGGCTATCAGGCCTCCGGCATCATTGCCCTGTATGAGGCGTTGAAGGACATTGCCGATGTGGAGGTGGTCGCGCCCGAGCAGAACAACAGCGCCAAATCCAACGCGCTGACCCTGCACTCGCCCATGTATGTGCAGACGGCGGCCAATGGTTTTCGCTACATCAACGGCACGCCGGCCGATTGTGTACATATCGCGCTGACCGGTTTGCTGGGTTACCGGCCCGATCTGGTGGTGTCTGGCATCAACAATGGTGCCAATATGGGTGACGACACGATTTATTCCGGCACAGTCGGCGCGGCCATGGAGGGTTACCTTTTTGGCATTCCCTCCATTGCGTTTTCGCAGACCGAAAAAGGCTGGGGCCATATCGATGTCGCTGGCCGGCGCGCGCGCGACCTGGTGCAGCAGCTGATCCCTTCGCTCGAAAAAATAGCCGAAGGCGCTTTGCCGACGGTGGCTCCCTGGCTGCTCAATGTGAACATTCCCAATCTGCCCGACCAGCAGCTTCAGGGCTACAAGGTCTGCCGGCTGGGACGGCGCCATGCGGCAGAACGCGTCATCATGCAGACCAGCCCGCGCGGTGAAACGATGTACTGGATAGGCGGCGCCGGCCCTGCCAAGGAAGAGGGAGAGGGCACGGATTTTCATGCTACCCAGCAACGGTTTATCTCCATCACGCCTTTACAGGTGGACCTGACCGACCACGAGCGTCTGCCCTACTGGGCACAAACGGCAGCCCGGTTGACGCAGGCGGACCACAACGCAGCCGCGCCTGACGCGACCCGGGCTGCGGCATGAAACCCACGGTCAAGCCTGCTGTCAAACGCCCAGGTTTCCCGGTTCGCCTGGAGCCCGATGCGGGTACCCCATCTGCTACAAAAAAAGTAGCTGGTCGTGCCCATCCAGAAAGGGATACAGGCATTTTTGACTTTAAAAAGCCGACGCCGACGGCTTTGCCAAGCGGTGTGGGCCTGGACTCAAAGGCGGTACGCGCGCGCATGGTGCACAAGCTGGCCGCGCAAGGTATTGCCGATGCGCAGGTGCTGGCTGCCATGGGGCAGGTTGAGCGCCATCGTTTTGTCGACAGCGCGCTGGTCAACCAGGCCTACGAAGACACCAGTCTGCCGATTGGTCTGGGCCAGACGATTTCCAAACCCAATGTGGTGGCGCGCATGTTGTGCTTGTTGCGTGAGGGCGCCGCCAGCCCGCAAGGCAAGCTTGGTCGGGTGCTGGAGATTGGCACGGGCTGCGGTTACCAGGCGGCGGTGCTGGCGCACCTGGCCCAGGAGGTGTACAGCATTGAGCGGCTGCGCGGCCTGCATGACAAGGCGCGCGAAAACCTGCGCGTCTTCCGCCTGGCCAATGTGCATCTGCTGTTTGGGGATGGCATGGCCGGGTATGCCAGAGGTGCGCCCTATGCGGCCATCATCGCGGCTGCGGGCGGCGAGGCGATTCCCCCGGCCTGGGTGGAGCAGCTCGCTATCGGTGGTCGGCTGGTGGCGCCCATGCATGTGGCTGGCGGGGCGCAGGCGCTGGTGGTGCTGGACAAAACCCCACAGGGTGTTACACAGACGGTTCTGGAGGCAGTCCACTTTGTCCCTTTAAAATCGGGCACCAGCTGACTGGCGGGAACTCTGCGTCACACGGGCGTTCTACGCTGTGGGGCCAGGAAACGATAGTAATTGCACAGGTAAAGGGAATAAAAGCAATGAATGAACAAGCAGGCTTGGCGATGGCAGCGTCCTTCCCCCCGGCGTTTGACGGGCAGCGCAAGACGCGCCTGCTTCTGGCCGGCGTGCTGGCTGGCGCCATGCTGCTGTCGGCCTGCAGCACACGCAGCCTGGGGCGTGCCCCGGTTGAAGACCGCGGTGCCGGCTCGGCGCGCCCGGTCCCCGGCGCGGTGGATACAAGCAGCGTCAAGCTGCTGCCCGGCGCTGAAAACGCCGGCAAACCCGGTTACTACACCGTCAAACCAGGCGACACGCTGATTCGCATTGGCCTGGACACCGGACAGAACTGGCGTGACATTGGTCGCTGGAGCAACCTTGAAAACCCCAACCTGATCGAAGTCGGGCAGGTACTGCGCGTGGCGCCTCCGGTGGAAACCACCGCCGTGGTGGTACGGCCGGTGACCGCCGGCGCTGCCACAGCGGTGGCGCCGGCTCAGGCCAGCAGCGCTCCGGCAGCGGCAACCAGTGCTGCCAAACCGGCATCCACCCCGTCGGCTTCTGGCTCGGCAGCTGAAGAGGACCTCCCCTGGATCTGGCCGGCTCAAGGGCAGGTGCTGGCCGGCTTCGACGAAGCCAAGAACAAGGGAGTGGACATTGCAGGCAAGGCCGGCGACAACGTGGTGGCTTCCGCCGACGGTCGCGTGGTGTATGCAGGCGCGGGGCTGCGTGGTTACGGCAACCTGATCATCCTCAAACACAACAACACCTTTCTGACGGCCTATGCGCACAACCAGACCTTGCTGGTCAAGGAAGACCAGTCGGTGCGCAGGGGGCAGAAAATTGCCGAGATGGGCAACAGCGACGCAGACCGGGTGAAGCTGCATTTTGAAATCCGGCGCCAGGGCAAGCCGGTGGACCCTGCCAAATACCTCCCCGCCAAATAAGCGGGCTGACGATCGTGAGGAAAGGGCCTTGCAATGCAAGGCTTTTTTCTTTTGTGTCCGCACATGCACCAATCTGTCCGTGGTACGAAGGCGCGGCACTCTCAAAACCCTTCCCGGCTCCGGCGGCACAGCCTGAGACAATGGGTGCATGTCCCGAAGAAAACATAACAAATCGCCACAGCAGCCCACTGCCACGCCTTCCGAAAACTACCCACTCGACATACTCACCGTCGAGTCGCTCGACATAGACGCCCAGGGTATTGCACACCGTGATGACGGCAAGGTGGTTTTCATCGACGGTGCGCTGCCGTTTGAGACGGTCAGCGCCAGTGTCTATCGCAAGAAGCCCAGCTTTGAAAAAGCCACCATGATGGCGGTGCTGCGCGAATCTTCGCAGCGGGTGCGGCCACAATGCCCGCATTTTGGCCTGCACACCGGCGCCTGTGGCGGCTGCAAGATGCAGCACCTGCATGTGGGCGCGCAGGTGGCGGTCAAGCAGCGGGTGCTGGAAGACAACCTCTGGCACCTCGGCAAACTCAAGGCTGAAACCGTGATGCGGCCCATCGAAGGCCCGGCCTGGGGCTACCGTTACCGGGCGCGTCTGTCGGTGCGTTATGTCCGCAAAAAAGGCGAGGTGCTGGTCGGTTTCCATGAGCGCAAAAGCGGTTATGTGGCCGACATGCGCGAGTGCCATGTGTTGCCCCGGCATGTGAGCGATTTGCTGCTGCCGCTGCGCGCGCTGATTGCCGGCATGGACGCCAAAGAGACCTTACCCCAGATCGAGCTCGCTTGCGGCGATGCGGTGACAGCGCTGGTGCTGCGCCACATGGAGCCGCTGTCTGGTGAAGACCTGGCGCGTCTGCGCAGTTTTGCCACAGGCCACCCCGGCCTGCAATGGTGGCTGCAGCCTGGTGGGCTGGAGACCGTGCATTTGCTTGATGCGGGCGGGCCGCAGCTCAGTTACGGACTGCCCGAGTTTGGCGTGTCGATGCCTTTCAAACCCACGGACTTCACGCAGGTCAATCCGCACATCAATCAGGTACTGGTATCGCGTGCGCTGCGCCTGCTGGATGTGTTGCCGCATGAACGCGTGATTGACTGGTTTTGCGGCCTGGGTAATTTCACCTTGCCGCTGGCCACCCGCGCGCGTGAAGTGCTGGGTATCGAGGGCAGCGAGGTGCTGGTCGCCCGCTCGCGTGAAAACTACGCGGCTAACAAGGCCTCAGCCCATGTTGGGCATGCGCTGGCAGCTATTAAATTTGTAGCAAGTAACCTGTTTGAGATCACCCCCGGCACGCTGGTGAAACATGGCGCCGCCGATAAATGGCTGGTTGATCCGCCGCGCGAGGGTGCATATGAACTGTTCAAGTCACTTGCCAAGTTGCAGCAGCAGGCGGTCACGGGCGTTCCTTGCGACGATGCGGGCGGACAGCAGAACCTGCAGATTGGCGGCTGGACGCCGCCCCAGCGTATTGTCTATGTGAGCTGTAACCCGGCGACGCTGGCGCGGGATGCAGGGGTGCTGATCAGTGATGCGGGTTACCGATGCACGGCGGCCGGTGTGGTCAACATGTTCCCGCACACCGCCCATGTGGAATCGATCGCGGTGTTTGACCTGAACATGGACTGATCCGGAAACAAAAGGAAAAGGGGCCGAAGGCCCCTTTTTTTCGCTCTGGAGCGAAGCGGATTACAAGCGAAGCGGATCAATCGCGTTCGCCGCCCATGATGCCCAGCAGGGCCAGCAGGGCCTGGAACACATTGAAGATGTCCAGGTACAGGCGCATGGTGGCGCTGATGTAGTTGGTCTCGCCGCCATCCAGAATCTGCTTCAGGTCATACAGCATGTAGGCGCTGAAAATGCCGATCACGGCCACCGAGATCGCCATCATGCCTGCGGTGGAGCCGACAAACACGTTGATGATGGCGCCGACCATCACGACCAGGGCGCCAACAAAAAGCCATTTGCCCATGCCCGACAGGTCACGCTTGATCACGCTGGCCAACGTGGCCATCACGAAAAACACGCCGGCCGTGCCGCCCATGGCGGTCATGATCAGCTCGGAGCCGTTGCGAAAGCCCAGGATCATGCCGATCATGCGCGAGAGCATCAGGCCCATGAAGAAGGTAAAAGCCAGCAGCACGGGCACGCCGGCAGCTGAATTTTTGGTTTTCTCAATGGCGTACAGGAAGCCGAAGGCGCCGCCGAGGAACACGATCAGGCCCAGGCCGCCCGTCAGCGAGGCGGTGATGCCCGTTGCAACGCCGACCCAGGCGCCCAGCACGGTAGGCAGCATGCTCAGCGCGAGCAGCCAGTAGGTGTTGCGCAAAACCCGGTTGCGCTGCTCGGCAGAGCCAACGTAGCCATGGTCAAGGGTTTGAACATTGTCATTCATGAAGTCTTCTCCGTTTGGCCTGCATATGCAGGCAAGACTATTTTAGGGGTTTGACAGGTTTTTCAAGGATTAACCCCTCAGAGTCTCTACTTTTTGTCAGGGTTCTACAAGTTTTAAGGCACGCAATGGCACTGCCAGCAGCCTGCAAACTTGCGTATGCTTGTGCTTTTGCTTCAAAAATACCTGGAAAAACATGAAATCAAAAGCAGTGCTTGAATTTTCTGATGTGCAGGCCATGGCCAGCGCGGCCGCCGCTGAGGCGGCCAAAAACGCCTGGGCCGTGACGATTGCGATTGTGGACGACGGCGGCCATTTGCTGCACCTGCAGCGCCTGGACGGCGCCGCGCCGATTTCTGCCCACATTGCACCGGCCAAGGCGCATACCGCCGCCCTGGGCCGGCGCGAAACCAAAATTTATGAAGACATGATCAATGGCGGGCGCTTCTCCTTTCTGAGTGCGCCGGATCTCAAAGGCATGCTGGAAGGTGGCGTGCCCATTCTGAAAGACGGCCAGTGCCTGGGCGCAGTCGGTGTCAGCGGTGTGAAATCCACTGAAGACGCGCAGATTGCCCGGGCCGGGCTGGCGGCCATCGGCTTGTAGTTCCGGGTGCTCTGGCGGCGTCAGGGATTGCAGTTAAAAGGATAGCTGCTTGCGCCCGCCCTACAAGGGCTGATGCCATACTTCATACGACAAAGCCGACCTCCGGGTCGGCTTTTTGCGTCTTGGCGTGAAAAAAAGCCTGGCTACTACACCCACCTGATGGCACGTGACTGGCTGGCCAAAAAACGACCTGCGAGGCCAGTTCAGGCCCCTGATCGTCCCACGATGAAACTGCTTATTTGGTCAGGATCAGCTTGCCCAGGCGGGTGGCCTGCAGGCGATAGATGAGGCCGTTGTGCTGGATCTCCACGGCCTTGTTGCCGCGCAGGATGTCGGTGCTGTCTACCGCAGCGCAAGGTCCGTTGGCGGTGTGTTCGCCGCTTGCGGCGGCAAGGCGATGCGCTGGACGTGGCGGCAGGCTCAGGGTTCGGGCGGAGAGGGCTTCAGACATGGTGGTTGACCTGATGGGCTGGTGTTAAGTTAATGATAATCATTATCAATTAAAACGCAAGCAAAACCTTGAGTTTCAAGTGAAATTCAAGCGGGTCAATTCACCGGCTCGGTGACAAAACCGATTTTTCGCAAGCCCGCTTGCTGCGCCGCCGCCATGGCCTGCGCCACGCGCTCGTAACGCACTGCCTTGTCACCCCGGATGTGCAGTTCGGGCTGCGGATTCTGCGCAGCCGCCAGCTTAAAACGCGACGCCAGTTCCGGGTCTTCGATCTTTGTCTCGTTGAGGTAATACGTGCCTTGCGCGTCCACCGCCAGACGCACGGTTTCAGGTTTGAGGTTTTGAGCCTCATTGGTAGCGCGAGGCAAATCGATGTTGACCGAATGTTTCATCACCGGCACGGTGATGATGAAGATGATCAGGAGTACCAGCATCACGTCGACCAGCGGCGTCATGTTGATTTCGTTCATCACCTCGTCGGTGTCGTCCTGGGTTCCAAAGGCCATGGTGTTTGCTCCTTTGGGGTTCAGGCTTTTTTCATCGGCAGCACATTGGCCGGACTGCTGGCGCTGGTGACACGGGCGCCGGTCACAAAGTAGGCGTGCAGGTCATGCGCGAAGCGGCTCAGCTTTTGCAGCACCCCCTTGTTGCCGCGCACCAGGGCGTTGTAGCCCAACACAGCGGGAATCGCCACGGCCAGGCCCAGCGCCGTCATGATCAATGCCTCGCCAATCGGGCCCGCCACCTTGTCGATGGTCGCCTGGCCGGCGGTGCCAATACTCAGCAACGCATGGTAGATGCCCCAGACGGTGCCAAACAGGCCTATGAAAGGGGCGGTCGAGCCGACCGAGGCGAGGATGGCCAGGCCCGACTGCAGGCGCGAGGTAAATTCATCCATGGTGTTGCGCAGGCTGCGCGTGACCCAGTCGCTTACATCGAGCGCATCATGCAGATGTGCCTTGGTGTTGCGGTGGTGCGCGGTGGCTTCGCGCCCTTCAATGGCCAGTTGACGGAAGGGGTTGGCCGGGTCGTTGCCCAGCTTGGACAGTCCCGCTGCGAAGTCTTCGCTGTGCCAGAAGTCCTCTGCGCCGTTGGCGATTTTTTTGTACTTCAGGACATCCAGTGTCTTGATGATGATGACGACCCAGGATGCCAGCGACATGCCGATCAGGAGCACTGCGACTGCCCTGGTGACAAAGTCGCCCTGCGTCCAGACGCTCATCAGGCCAAGTTGTGAATTCATCAATGTCTACTCCAGAACAAAATTAATCGGGGCCTTGAGCAGGAACTGGGTGTCCTCAGAGATACCTGCTCGCGTGAAAGGGGTGATTTGTGAGGCCATCACGGCTTCGCGCGCAGCGCGGTCCAGGCGCTCAAAACCGCTGGACTTGAAAACTTCGGCCCTTTTGGCAAAACCGGCGGCGTTGTAATAAACCGCAATGATGACCACACCGCTTTCGCCGGTGCGTTTGCTCAGCGCCGGGTACACCACACGCGGGGGTCTGAGGTATTCGGTTTCGCCCTGTGTGATCTCGACCAGCCGCGCGGCGGCGGGCGGTGCGGGTGGCCCAGGGGCGGGCGCCACCGGCGCAAGAATGGGGGGCGCGGGTGGCTGCGGCTCCAGCACGCCGGTAGGTGCATTGGGCGCCGGCAGCGGGTCGCGGATGGCAACGGGCAAAGGCAGCGGCGGCAGCTTGGCTGCCTGTGGTGCGGCTTTGGGCGGCGGCGGGCGCGGATGAGGCGCGACTTTGGGCGGCTCGATTTCGATGACGCGGGTCAGAATCTCGGCCGGCACGACCATCTCAGCCGTGCGGCGCAGCAGTCCTGTTTGCAGCACCCACAGCACGCCGACATGTATCACCAGTACGCTGACGGCGATCACGATGTTGCGGTTCAGATGCGGGCGCACGGGCGTTGTCGTAAGTACGGGGACAAAGGGCCCCGAAAGGGCTGGAGCGGTCATGGGAAGTCTAGTGGATGCAGACGGGAAAGCGGCCATACGGGTGCTACGGCCGCTTTAGCGCCGAAATATCCACCACAGCGGGCTGATCACCAGGATCAGGCTGCCGGCGAGAGTTGCCAATGAGGTGAGGGTTGATGCCATGTGCTGCCTTCCCGAGGATTGGTGGCGAGCTTGATGTGTGCGGTCGGGCAGGTGCCGTTGCACTGCGCAACAACGTCACGCGCGCAGCCTTCACACTGGCCGCACTGGGTGGCAACACCCAGTTCGAACTGAATCTCGTCAAAACCCAGACCGGCACGGGCGTGGCGGGCAATTTCGCGGTCAGAGATTCGGCGGCAGACACAGACGATCATGGGATTGGCTTGCTGGTGGTTAAATCGATGTGGCAAGTATAAATGCGAATCGATCGCATTTGCAATAAATCTTTGATATCCCCGGAAAAATCAGGACATCGGATCGAAGAACAGCTCGGGCGAGGCCTGATCCAGAGTGGAGCAGCCGCAAAGCGCCATGGCTATTTCCAGCTCGTCACGCAACAAACGCAGCACATGGGCCACTCCCAGCGCGCCCGCATTGGCCAGTCCGTACACGCAGGGGCGTCCCACCAGCACGGCACGCGCGCCCAGGGCTGCAGCCTTGAGCACGTCGGTGCCGCGGCGTATGCCGCCGTCGACGAGCAGCGGCAGCTCGCCCCTGACGGCGTCGGCGATGCGCGGCAATATCGCCGCCGTGGCCGGTGTGGTGTCCAGGGTGCGGCCCCCGTGGTTGGAGACGATCAGCCCAGCCACCTGCAGCGCTGCAGCCTGACGTGCATCTTCGGGATGCAAAACGCCCTTGAGCAACACCGGAAGGCGCGTGATGTCCTGCAGCCATTGAACATCGGACCAGACGGGCGCGTGTGTGTGCAGCGTATCAAAGAGGCTGTGACCCGAAGCCGTCGGCCGTGCGGCAAGCTGCGCCAGATTGGTGGCCGAAATGCCGACGGGCAATTTGAATCCGCTGCGCCGCTCGCGGTCACGCGCGCCATGGACGGGTGCATCCACCGTCAGCACCAGCGCTTCGTAGCCGGATGCCTCGGCGCGCTGGACCAGTTCGCGCGTGAAGCCCCTGTCGTGTTGAAGATAGAGTTGAAACCACAAGGGGCCGCGATCAGCATGGGTGCGGAATGCGCTGGCCACCGTCTCCAGGGGTACGCTGGCCTGTGTACTGAGCACCAGCCCGGCTTGCTGGGAGGCTGCGGCGTGTGCCATGGCCATTTCCCCGTCGCTGTGCGCCATGCGCTGGTAGGCCATGGGTGCCACCAGCAGGGGATGGCTCAGGGTGCGCCCGAGCAGTTCAACACGCGTGTGTCCGCCGGCCAGCTGCCTGAGAACGCGAGGCAGCAATTGCAAGTCGTCCCATGCCCGTCGGTTGGCGCGCAGGGTCAGTTCATCCGCAGCGCCGCCGCTGAAATAGGCCCATGACTGATCATCCAGCCTGGTGCGCGCAAAGGTTTCATGGTCGGCAAGACTGACCAGGCCGCGCGGAATTGCCTCAATGGCAGGAACGGGAACAGGACTGGATCCTTTCATGTGTCGGCCCACATGCGCAGCAGGTTGTGGTAAGTCCCGGTCAGCGCCGTGGTGGCAGCGCTTTCGCCGTGGGCCTGCCGCAAGCGCATCAATGCCATGTCCATATCGAACAACAGCCGACGCTGCTCGTCGCTGCGCACCAGACTCTCCACCCAGAAAAAACAGGCCAGGCGTTCACCGCGCGTGACGGGTGTCACCTGGTGCAAGCTGGTCCCGGGATAAAGCACCGCATGACCGGCGGGCAGCTTGATGCGCTGCTCGCCGTAGGTGTCGGCAATGGTGAGTTCTCCGCCGTCGTAGTCTTCGGGATTTGACAGAAAGACGCTGCAGGACACATCAGTTCGCACACGTTGTCCGCCTGGCAGGGTGCGGATGGCGCTATCGACATGGTTGCCGTAGTGGTTGGCTGCACCGCTGTAACGGTTGATGCGTGGCGTGAAAAGTTTTCTGGGCAGGGCGGCGGTTAAAAACAATGCATGGCGCTCCAGCCCACGGGTCACCATGGCACTGATGGCCTGCGATGCTTCGCAGTCATAGGGCAACTGGTGATTGTTCTTCACCTGTGCCGCCTGACTGCCCGCGCTGCCTTTGCCGTCGGCCCAGGGGGCGTTGGCCAGCAACTGGTCGGCCACCTGCAGGTCTTTGGCGTCGAGGATGTTCGGGAGCGTGAGCAGCATGGGGTTGGGTGTTTTGTAAAAAGCAAAAAGCCGCCCCATTTACGGGGCGGCAGGAGTCTTGAAGAGACTGACGGTTTTCAGAACCTGGCGCTCGCCGTGACCTGGAACAAGCGGCCGGCGCCCGGGACGTAGTGCCCGGTGTACAGCGAGTCCGCGTACAGCTTGTCGGTCACATTGGAAATGTTGGCTTTCACGGTGAGCATCTGGTTGACGATGTATTCGGCCATCAGGTCGCCGGTCAAGTAGCCGGGCACCTTCCAGCCGGGGTTGCGGATGGGTGTTTGTTCCCCGCGAAAGTTCAGGCCGCCGCCGACTCGCAGTTTGGGGGTGAGTTGGTAAGTGGTCCAAACCGTACCGCTGTGCAGTGGCGTGAGTGAAGGACGTGACCCCTGACCTTCTGCACCGGCAGCTCCGATGTCGATACGCGCGCTGGGCATCCACATGTAGGAGCCATAGACCTCCCACTTTGGCGTCAGACGCCCGGTGATGTCAATCTCGGCGCCAGCGGCGTGACGTTTCCCGGACAACACGTCGATATTGAGCAGCGGGTCGGTGTTGCGTTCGTGCAGCTTGGTCGAGTGAAAAAGCGCCACGCGCGTTGTGAAACGTTTGTCGGACGTGTCCAGCTTGGCGCCCAGCTCAATGTTGCGGCTTGACTCCGGCGGCGTGTTGACGGTCGCGGCACTGTAGGAGTAGGTGTCGCCTGAGGTGTTGAACGAAGTGCCGTAGGAGAAGTGGTAAGAGTGCAGTGGATCTGGCTGGTATAGCAGACCGGCGCGCTTGCTCCAGGCTGAAATTTTCTGGTTGTAAGCGGTGGTGGTGACCGGACCAGGCGTTGTGGCGGGAATGGCATAGGTGTTGTAGTCGCCTTTCATGTGGTCATACCGCAGGCCCAGCAGAACCTTCCAGTGCGGTGCCACTTGCATCAGGTCCTGCGCGTAAATACCCATGCCGCTTGACACAAAGTCGCTGGAAGTGCGTAGCACGCGGCGCGACTCGTCAATGGAAGCACCGTCTTCCGGCGTGCCTGCAAGCGTGTTGGGTTTGGTCAGGTTCACGCCGCCTTGGGCTGCAGTACGCGCCGCATAGACCGTCTTTTTTTCGCTGGCAAAGTCAACACCTGTCAGCAGTTCATGCTTGAAGCCCAGCGCGGCAAACTTGTTGCTGAAGTCACTTTGCAGGTGCACCGTTTCCATGTCCTGGATTTTCAGCTGCGTGCCGCGCGTAAGGACGGTAATGGGCCCGAAGTTGCCCAGATTGACGGCCCTGCCATCTGGCTGCAGCGCTGCGGCACCGATACGCACCGCGCCGGCACGCTGGTCGCGGTCGAATTTCCCGACGCGCACCTGTGTCTTGAGTTCGCTGTCACTGCTGAAGCGATGCGTGTGACCCAGTGTGGCCATGGTGGCGCTGCCGGCGTTGTAGTCGCTGGCCATGCCGTAGTAGGCCCTGGGGTCCAGCGGAAGCATGGTGGTGCTGCTGGCCGGTGCGCCTGCGGCGGGGCGAATCCACGGCATGCCGTAATTCAGGCCGTTGTTGTTGTCCAGGTGATAGAGGCTCGCCAGAAATTCGTCGGCCGTCCCTATGCCCAGCCGGTAACTGATCGCAAGGCCTTTTTTGTTGAGGCTGCTACCGGCGCCGTTGTTGTCTGCCGAAGTGTTCATGGCGTTGATGCGCAGTGCCGCGTTTTCGCCTGTTTTGAGGTTGAAGTCGCCTGACAGTCGTTTGTAGCCGTGGTTGCCGACGGTGGTGGCCACCTCATGCTCGGTGATCAGGCGCGGAACCTTGCTGACCTGGTTGACTGCACCACCGGTGGATCCGCGGCCGAACAGCATGGAGGCAGAGCCGCGAAGAATCTCCAGGCGGTCCAGATTGAAGGTGTCGCGCTCGTAGAACGCCGGGTCGCGTAAGCCGTCGATAAACAGGTCACCGGTGCTTTGCAGCGGAAAACCGCGCAGGCGGATGTCTTCCTCACCGCCTTCGGCGGCCAGAAAGCTAATGCCGGCGGTATTCTTCAGGGCTTCCTTGACGGTGTCCAGATTTCGATCGTCGATGAGCTTTTCAGTCACTACCGTGACGGATTGCGGGATGTCCCGCAGTTCCTGGTTGCCCTTGCCGATGGTGGAGCGGTTGACCCGCAGCGAATCTTTTCCGTTGTCTTCTGCTTTCTCTCTCACAGTCACTGGTGCCAGCGTGTCTGTCGGCGACACGTTCACAGCCGGAGTGGTGGCGGGTGGCGTACTGGTCTGTGCCCAGCCAGAAACGGACGCGGCGAGCATGAGCGCACCCAACGGTAGCAGGACCTTGCCGGTCGAGCCCAAGGCTACGTGCGTGTGTATCCCCGGACTGACGAGATGATTTTTCTTTTGCCGCACTGAATGCGCGGCGCGTGTAGAAGGTTTTGCCACGATGGCCTCCAAGCGTGGTCCGACCTGTTTTGGCGCCGGACCTGTTTTCAGGAAATGGCTTGGCTGTGCTCGTGGCCGCCCGGGTGGGCGTGAGATGGCTGGCTGCTCGGCGCTAAGCTTACCATAATGAGAATTATTCGCATTAAAGTTGACGTCCAGAGAATCTGCGCAAAATCAAGCGATTTGTGAGTGAAAAACGGATGTTTGCTATCTGCAAAGAAGAACGGGACCCATTGGCCCCGGCTTTCTGGCGGCGCCAGACCTGCGGCCTGGTGCGTAGCTGCTGGCGGCCTTAGCTCAGCTCGCCCATCTGGCTCTGCAGGTAGTTCTGGATGCCCACTTTGCCCACCAACTCGATTTGGGTTTCCAGGAAGTCGATGTACTCCTCGGTGTCGTCCAGGATACCCTGCAGCAAATCGCGTGAGACGTAGTCACGCACGGACTCGCAATGGGCCATACCGGCTTTGATGGTCGCCTGGGCACTGGTCTCGGCCTTCAGATCGCAGCTCAGGGCTTCCGGCACATCTTCGCCAATCATCAGCTTGCCCAGGTCTTGCAGATTCGGCAGGCCGTCCAGCATGAAGATGCGGTCCATGAGCTTGTCGGCGTGTTTCATCTCTCCGATGGACTCCCCGTATTCCTTCTTGGCCAGTTTGTCCAGGCCCCAGTGCTTGTACATGCGGTAGTGCAGAAAGTACTGGTTGATGGCCGTCAGCTCATTTTTTAACTGAGCTTGCAGATGGGTGATGACTTGTGGGTCGCCTTTCATGCGGAAATCCTTGGAGTTGTGAATGCCTTGATTGTCTGCACACGGGCGACCTGGGGCAAGTGGAAAGTCATACCCCTTTCACCCGTGAATTGACGGTGAATGGCAGTGATGGGTGTTCTCAATATTCCAGCCGCTCCGGCCGTATCTCCTGCAGGATGGTCGTGGCGATTTCTTCAATCGACTTGGTGGTGGTGGACAGCCAGCGAATGCCCTCGCGCCGCATCATGGCCTCTGCCTCATGGATCTCATTGCGACAGTTCACCAGGCTGGCGTAGTTGGAATTGGGCCGACGTTCGTTGCGGATTTGCGCCAGGCGCTCGGGTGCAATCGTCAACCCAAATATTTTCTTTCGGTGTGGCACCAATGCCGGCGGCAGTTGACGCCGCTCGAAATCTTCCGGAATCAGGGGGTAGTTGGAAGCCTTCAGTCCGTACTGCATGGCCAGATACAGCGAGGTCGGGGTTTTGCCGCTGCGGCTGACACCCACCAGGATCACGTCCGAACCCTGCAAGTCCTTGTTGCTCTGGCCGTCGTCATGCGCCAGCGAAAAATTGATCGCTTCAATGCGGTCGTCGTATTCCTTGCTTTTCGAGGCATCCGAAAATCGGCCAACCCGGTGATTCGATTTGATCCCAAGCTCGGTCTCCAGTGGCGCCACAAAGGTGCCAAACATGTCCAGGAGCATGCCGTGGCAATGGGTTTTGATGACCGCCAGGATTTCCATATTGACCAGGGTGGTGAACACAATCGGACGTTTTCCCTCCAGCTCAGCCGCGTGGTTGATCTGGCGTATGGCCTGGTGGGCCTTGTCTACCGTGTCGATAAATGGCAGCCTGATATGCCGGGCCTTGAACTCAAACTGAGCCAGGATGGCATTGCCAAAGGTCTCGGCGGTGATGCCGGTTCCGTCAGAGATGAAAAACACGGTGCGGTTGGGCATGGCAAAGGGTCAGGTAGGTGAAAGGTGAGGGCGCTTGCCAGAGGTCTCGGCCCCCTACAATCGGGACAATTATCCCGATTCTGATGCCATGCCCCGCACCGACCCCCTAGAACAACAACAAGGTTGCCTGCCGCGCATGCGCCGCATCCCGGTTTTTAAACCTCCCGGAGTATTTTCATGTCCAACCTTTTTGAGCCGACCGCCCTGGTCGTACCGTTTGAAAACCTGAGGATGACGGATGTCGAGGCCGTCGGCGGAAAAAACGCCAGCCTCGGCGAGATGATCTCGCAACTGCCCACCGGGCCCCAGGGTGTGCGGGTGCCGACCGGCTTTGCCACCACCGCCCACGCCTTCCGCGTGTTCCTGGCCCACGATGGCCTGGATAAAAAAATCAATGCGCTGCTCGACGCGCTCAACACCGAAGACGTGCGCGCTCTGGCCGAAACCGGCAGCAAGATCCGCGCGCTGGTCGAGGCCCAACCCTTTCCGCCGGAACTGGCCCAGGCCGTACGCGACAGCTTCGCCACGCTGAGCGCCGGCAATGTGCAGGCCAGTTTCGCCGTGCGTTCATCCGCCACCGCCGAGGATTTGCCCGACGCGTCCTTCGCCGGTCAGCAGGAAACTTTTTTGAATGTGGTCGGCATCGAGGACGTGCTGCACAAGATGAAAGAGGTGTTTGCCTCGCTCTACAACGACCGTGCTATCAGCTACCGCGTGCACCAGGGGTTTGCCCACGCCGACGTGGCCTTGTCGGCAGGCGTACAGCGGATGGTGCGCAGCGACTTGGGTGCAGCTGGCGTAATGTTCACCATCGACACGGAAAGCGGCTTTGAAGATGTGGTGTTCATCACCTCAAGTTATGGCCTGGGCGAGACCGTGGTTCAGGGGGCCGTCAATCCCGACGAGTTCTACGTTCACAAGCCCATGCTCAAGGCCGGCAATCGTTGCGTGATCCGCCGCAACCTGGGGAGCAAGCTGCTGCAGATGGAATTCACCACTGCGGATGAGAAAAAAGCCGGCGGCAAGCTGGTCAAGACCACCGACGTGCCGGCCGAACTGCGCAACCGCTACTCGCTGAGCGATGCTGACGTTGAACAGCTGGCGCGTTATGCCGTGATCATCGAGGACCACTACGGCCGTCCCATGGACATCGAGTGGGGCAAAGACGGCACAGACGGCGAGCTCTACATCCTGCAGGCGCGCCCCGAAACCGTCAAAAGCCAGTCCAAAGGCAAGGCGGAGCAACGCTACAAACTCAAGGGAAGCGGTACTGTGCTGGCTGAAGGCCGCGCGATTGGGCAAAAGATAGGCACCGGCCCTGTGCGCATTGTTCGCGATATCAGCCAGATGGACCAGGTCCAGCCCGGCGATGTGCTGGTGACCGACATGACGGACCCGAATTGGGAGCCGGTCATGAAACGCGCCAGCGCCATTGTCACCAACCGCGGCGGCCGCACTTGCCACGCTGCGATCATTGCACGTGAACTGGGGATACCTGCCGTGGTGGGTTGCGGGGACGCCACTGAAATGCTCAAGGATGGCATGTTGGTCACCGTAAGCTGCGCTGAAGGCGATACGGGCAATATTTACGACGGCTTGCTGGAGACCGAGGTGACCGAGGTGCAGCGCGGCGAGATGCCGCCGATTGAGATCAAGATCATGATGAATGTGGGCAACCCGCAACTGGCGTTTGACTTCTGCCAGATACCCAACCACGGCGTGGGACTGGCGCGGCTCGAGTTCATCATCAACAACAACATCGGCGTGCATCCGAAGGCGATTCTCGACTACCCCAATGTCGATGCGGATCTGAAAAAGGCAGTCGAAAGTGTCGCGCGCGGGCATGCGTCACCGCGAGCCTTCTATGTGGACAAAGTGGCTGAAGGCATCGCCACACTGGCGGCAGCCTTCTGGCCCAAGCCTGTGATTGTGCGTCTGTCCGACTTCAAGTCCAACGAGTACCGCAAGTTGATTGGCGGCTCGCGTTATGAGCCGGAAGAAGAAAATCCGATGCTGGGCTTTCGCGGTGCGGCGCGCTACCTGAGCCCCGACTTTGCCGACGCTTTTGCCATGGAGTGTGAGGCGCTCAAACGTGTGCGTAACGACATGGGGCTCACAAATGTCGAAGTGATGGTGCCATTTGTCCGTACGCTGGGCCAGGCCAAGGCCGTGACCGAGTTGTTGGCAAAACACGGCCTCAGGCGCGGTGAGCGGGGGCTGCGCATCATCATGATGTGCGAAGTGCCGAGCAATGCAGTGCTGGCGGATCAGTTCCTCGAGTACTTCGACGGTTTTTCGATTGGCTCCAACGATTTGACACAGCTGACCCTGGGGCTGGACCGCGATTCCGGTCTGGAAATTCTGGCCAGGGACTTTGACGAGCGGGACCCCGCGGTCAAGGCTTTGCTGAGCCAGGCGATCGCAGCCTGCAAGCGCCAGGGTAAATATGTGGGCATATGTGGCCAGGGTCCCAGCGACCATCCTGATTTCGCAGTCTGGTTGAAGGAGCAGGGCATAGGCTCGATCTCTCTCAATCCAGACACCGTGATTGATACCTGGAAGCGCCTGGCCAACTGAGAGCCCGTCCGGGGATCTGCGGGGTGTCTGAGGTGCGCATGATACGCAGCCGTAAGCTGCTACAGCCGCGCCCTTGCTTGCCACCTCAGCCCGCTGGCAGCGACATCCGCACAGCCGCGATCGCTTCTTGTGATTACATCTTTGGTTTTACGGGCTGCCTGAGCGGGCGTAAACCAAGGGAAAGTCCTAGGAGGGTTTGAACTGCCTGTGCGAGGCAGGTTGATGTTTTGTAAGAAGTGGGTAAGTACCAGGGCAACAATCAGGCCATCGTTGCCAAGGGTTACATGCTTTTTACTGTGTCCACTCTCAAATTAATAGCAGAGATTGCCTTGCTTGCGCTGTTCGGGCAGTGGGTATTGGGGCTGCTCGCAGGTGCGAAGAGGGATGCCAACCTCTTCTATCAGATACTGCAGATTGTGGGCAAGCCCTTTGTCCTGGCAACCCGTGTCATCACCCCCAAGCAGATCATTGACCGCCACGTACCGCTCGTGGCTTTCCTGTTGTTGCTGTTTGTCTGGCTTGCTGCAACCGTCATGAAAATCAAGACCTGCCTTGAAATCGGCGTGGAGCTTTGCAAATGAGTACAACTCTGGCGTATTGGTATCTCAAGCTGCAAGCCTTGGCCCTGCTGGTTTTTGGGCGGCAGCAGACTGCACTGAGGCGCTTTGACGAGATGCTGAGCTTGCGACCGCACGATCGCTACGCGCTGGCCAGCCGCGCCCACTTACTGGCGCAACTTGGCGACAATCAAGGTGCGGTCGCTGCCCTTCAACTTCTGGCTGACGGATACCCCGACAATGCCGCCGCCTGGTTCAATCTGGCCTACATGCTGGAAGAAACCGGTCGTCATGCGGAAGCCGAGCCCGCGTTCCGTCGCGCGTTGGATATCGAGCCCAAGATGGACCGCGCCTGGTACGGCCTGGCGCTGCTTTTGATCCGCGACCGCCGCTTCGACGAGGCGGTACAGGCGCTCAAGAAAAACACAGAACTGCAACCCATGAGCCCGTTCGGCTGGTATCAGCTTGCGCGCGTTCATGTTGACAGGCAAGACCCCGATGAGGCGGTGAAGGTTATTCGCCACCTCAAACGGTTTGAGCCTAAAGTGGCCGCCCAGCTGGAGCGCGAGACGGGACTGAGCGTTGCTCAGTCTTCCTGACGCAGACCGCCTGAGCGGGTATTTGAAGGCCGGGGTCCGCCCAGGCTTATAAGGCACGATCCGGCTTGCAGGCCACGCTTGGGGACAAGTGGTGATCGTGATGTGCCCGCAAGGGTGTTGTTGATGGAGGCAAGTGTTATGCAGTTGACTGACAACCATCGCCGTTATTGGCGCAAGAACCTCAATATCACGGGCATCCTGCTCGTGATCTGGTTCGTCGTGACGTTCGTCGTGAGTTATTACGCACGCGAATTGAGCTTCAATTTCTTTGGCTGGCCATTCAGTTTCTGGATGGGAGCGCAAGGGGCTCTGGTGATTTACGTCGCCATCATCGGGTATTACGCCTGGTACATGGGCAAGCTCGATATTGAGCACGGCGTTCAAGAAAGCGAGGAATAATCATGGCTGGAATGTTTGGTAATGATGCTGGCACCAATACTGCCGCATCCAACGCTGCCTTCAAGCAAGGTCTGGGCAAGGTCTACAAATGGTACACGGGGGGCTTCCTGGCCTTTGTCGTTGTGCTGGCCGTACTCGAACAGATGGGCCTGTCCCGTCAGTGGATCGGCCTGATTTTCCTGCTGGCCACCATCGGTCTTTATGCCGGCATCGGCATCATGAGCCGTACCACGGACGCTGCCGAGTACTACGTGGCAGGTCGTCGCGTACCGGCTGTATACAACGGTATGGCCACGGGTGCTGACTGGATGTCTGCTGCGTCCTTCATTGGTATGGCCGGTACGCTTTACCTGACGGGTTACAGCGGCCTTGCCTTCATCATGGGATGGACAGGCGGTTACTGTCTGGTGGCGCTGTTTCTTGCGCCCTACCTGCGCAAGTTCGGCCAGTTCACCATCCCTGACTTTCTGGGTGAACGGTACGGCGGCAACCTGCCGCGTTTCCTCGGTATCGTCGCTGCGATTTTGTGCTCCTTCACCTACGTGGTGGCACAAATTTACGGCGTCGGTCTGATCACCGCACGTTTGACGGGTGTGGCTTTCGAGCTCGGTATTTTCCTGGGCTTGGGCGGCATTCTGGTCTGCTCCTTCCTGGGCGGCATGCGTGCAGTGACCTGGACACAGGTGGCCCAGTACATCATCCTGATTGTGGCCTACATGATTCCGGTGGTGTGGCTGTCGGTCAAGCAGACCAACGTGCCGATTCCGCAAGCCATCTATGGCTTCCAGTTGCAAAAAGTGACTGCCAAGGAAAAAGAGCTGACCACCAATGCCAAAGAAGTTGAAGTGCGCGAGATCTTCAAGCAACGTTCTGCGGCTCTGGCTGCCAAGCTGAAAGACCCTGCCACTGCACTGGCCGCCGACAAGGCCGCTGCCGAGAAATCGGTCGCAGACCTGAAAGCCGCCAATGGTGCATTGTCGGAAATTTCCGCTGCTGAAAAAGCGCTGGCTGCCGTGCCGAAAGATGCAGCAGCTGCTACGAAAGCCTGGACGGCCGCCAAGGCCGGCGCTGACGTCAAATCCCGACCACTCAACGGCATGCCGCCACATGCGCAGCAATTTGCCGGTGATCCGAATGGCGATGCAGCTGCCCAGAAAGCCTACGACGTGTCGCGTCGCAACTTCCTGGCGCTGATTTTCTGCCTGATGGTGGGTACTGCTGCGCTGCCGCACATCCTGATGCGTTATTACACGGTGCCCAGCGTGAAGGAAGCGCGGCAATCGGTAACCTGGTCGCTGTTCTTCATCTTCCTGCTGTATTTCACGGCGCCGGCCCTGGCTGTGCTGGTGAAATACGAGGTATTCACGGTGTTGATTGGCACGCCGTTCAACGCGCTACCGGACTGGATATCCGCCTGGAACAAGGTTGACCCGTCACTGCTGTCGGTGGTGGACATCAACAAGGACGGTATTTTGCAGCTCAACGAGATGTCCATCGGTGGTGACATCATTGTGCTGGCTGGTCCCGCGATTGGCGGCCTGCCGTATGTGGTGTCTGGCCTGGTGGCTGCCGGTGGTCTGGCTGCGGCGCTGTCAACTGCTGACGGCCTGCTGCTGACGATTGCCAATGCGTTGAGCCATGACCTGTACTACAAAATGATCGACCCGAACGCATCGACCGCACGCCGCGTGACCATCTCCAAGGTCTTGTTGCTGGTGGTTGCCCTGTGTGCCGCTTATGTGGCTGCCCAGAAACCGGCCGACAGTCTGTTCCTGGTCTCTGCGGCGTTCTCGTTCGCTGCGGCAGCGTTCTTCCCGGCGCTGACCTTGGGGATCTTCTGGAAACGAGCCACTGGTATTGCCGCCTCCCTGGGCATGATCGCTGGTCTGGGCACCACGTTCTTCTACATGGTTACCACCCAGCCCTGGATGCGCGGTCTGTTCGGCATCACCTCACCGATTCAGCTCTGGTGGGACATCCAGCCGATCTCGGCCGGATTGTTCGGTGTGCCTGTTGGCTTCGCCGTGATCATCCTGGTCAGCCTGGTGACCCCTGCGCCTAGCCGCAAGATCCAGGAACTGGTCGAGCATGTGCGTTACCCAACGCTGCGTGCAGCCTGATGAGCAGGGTCACAGTCATGTGATCTGATCTTCATCAGATAAAAAGCCCGGCAACGCGAGTTGCCGGGCTTTTTTCATGGGTGGGTGTTTTCACCGACCCGGACGTCCGCGAGGGCTCTCCAGCCAGGCACGGGCCTTCAACTCAGGAAGGGGCCGCGGATCTGGCTTTGCCAGTCCGCAGGCGCAGCGGCCCCCTTGGGCTGGTGCCTGCGGCTCCGAACCTGCTTGAGCAGGTTTGGACAGGCAACAGAAGCGAAGCCTCTGGCGAGCGGCGGCCTGCAAGGTGCGGGAGCTAGGCGAAGTGAGCGAACGCGGGGGCCATATCTCAAGCGGTATATAATCATGGGCTTCGCCTTGCTGCACCCTTAACGACGCTGGGGCAGCTTTCATCAACCACAAGGAGAGTTTATGCGTCATTACGAGATCGTCTTGCTGATCCATCCGGATCAAAGCGAGCAAGTCCCAGCCATGCTGGAACGTTACAAGGGCATGATCACTGCCGGCGGTGGAAAAATCCACCGTGTTGAAGACTGGGGCCGCCGTCAGCTGGTGTACCTGATCCAGAAGCTTGCCAAGGCACACTATCTGTGTATCAACATTGAAGCCAGCCAGGCCGTGATGGATGAAATTGAGCATGCGTTCAAGTTCAACGATGCCGTTTTGCGCCACCTGACTGTGGTCAAGAAGAAGGCCGAAACCGGCCCGTCCCTCATGATGCGCAACGTCGAGCGGGAAGAAGCCCGCAAGGCGCAGCAGCAGGAGTACGCGGCTTAATTGCCACCATGGTGTTAAACGACTCGCTGCCTTGAGATTGATCCAGCAGTGAACCACGTTGAACTGACCGCTTGTATCGCCGAGGCCAGTCCTCTTCGCTACACGCCAGCTGGCATTCCTGCCGCCAACTTCGTTCTCGAACATGAGTCGGAGATGGTTGAATCAGGCACCACACGGCAGGTCAAATTGACGGTCAAGGCTGTTGCCTTTGGCGCGCTGGCTGAACAGACAGGCCGGCTGGCTTTAGGCAAAAGCTTCAGGTTCGCGGGTTTTCTGGTCAATGCGCGTGGCAGCAAAAGTGTCGTTTTTCATATCCAAGCTTTTTACCCAGTTTCTGAACAAGTACTGAACCCCCATTAAGGAGTCCATCATGCCCGGACCAAAACGTTTCAATAAAGACAAGCGCCCCAAGCGCAATACCCAATCCCTGCTGTTCAAACGCAAGCGTTTTTGCCGTTTTACAGCAGCTGGCGTTGAAGAAATCGACTACAAAGACATCGACACCCTGCGTGACTTTGTCTCTGAAAACGGAAAAATCATTCCCGCACGCCTGACCGGTACCCGCGCGATTTTCCAGCGTCAGGTCAACACCGCCGTGAAGCGCGCCCGTTTCCTCGCGATGCTGCCGTACAGCGACCAGCACCGTAGCCTGTAAGGAGCACAACCATGCAAATCATTCTGCTCGACAAAGTTATCAACCTGGGCAATCTGGGTGAAGTCGTCAAGGTCAAAGACGGCTACGCACGCAACTTCCTGATCCCTTCCGGCCGCGCCCGTCGCGCCACCGCAGCGGCGATCAAGGAATTTGAAGTCAAACGCGCTGAACTTGAAAAATCTGCTGCAGCCAAGCTGGCTGCGTCGCAAGCCCAAGGCGAAAAACTAGGCGGTACCACCGTCAAGCTCACGCAAAAGGCCGGTGTGGATGGCCGCCTGTTTGGCTCCGTCACCAACCACGACATTTCGGCTGAACTGACCAAGCAGGGCTTCCCCGTGCTCAAGTCGCAAATCCGCATGCCCAACGGCCCGCTCAAGACGGTGGGTGACCACCCTGTGACAGTGGCCCTGCACACCGATGTGGCTGTGGACATCACGGTGACGGTGTACGGCGAATCTGCTTAAACCGCCTCCAGCCCGGTTTTCCGGTCGCAAAAAAGCCGCTCCCTGAGCGGCTTTTTCAATGGTTCATCCATTCACATCTTGTACAGGGTTGTACCCCTGTTATCAACGACTTATAAACAGGTTTTTACAGTGACGCCAGGCCACCTTGGCGCTAGCATGTAGAGCTGCCAAGGAAACCCATGTCCGCCGTACTCTCCACCACCTCCGACCCCCGCTACAGCGCCGATCGTCAAATCGCGCAGCTGCGTGTTCCGCCGCACTCCATAGAAGGTGAATCCAGTGTGCTCGGTGGCCTGCTGCTCGACAACGGCGCCTGGGACCGCGTCGGTGACCTGTTGACCGACGAGGATTTTTACCGCTACGAACACAAGCTGATCTACGCCGCCGTGGGCGCACTGATCAACGCGACCAAGCCGGCGGACGTGATCACGGTGTACGAACACCTGCAAAACCAGGGCAAAGCCGACGAAGTGGGCGGCCTGGCTTACCTCAACTCGCTGGCTCAATACGTGCCCAGCGCGAGCAACATCCGGCGTTATGCCGAGATCGTGCGTGAGCGCTCCATTTTGCGCAAGCTGGTGGCTGCCAGTGATGAGATCGCGACCAACGCCTTCAACCCGCAGGGCAAGGCGGTGGCCATGATCCTGGACGAGGCCGAGCAGAAGATCTTCAAGATCGGCGAGCAGGGCTCACGCATGAAGCAGGGTTTCCAGAGCATGGACACCCTGGTGGTGAGTTTGCTGGACCGCGTCACCGAGATGTCGGAAAACCCGAATGACGTCACGGGCGTGCCCACCGGTTTTTACGACCTCGACAAGATGACCTCGGGTTTTCAGGCCGGCGATCTGGTCATTCTCGCGGCCCGACCCTCCATGGGGAAAACCGCGCTGGCCATCAACATTGCCGAACACGTGGCACTTAACGAAGGTCTGCCAGTGGCGGTGTTCTCCATGGAGATGGGCGCCTCGCAACTCGCGGTGCGTATCGTCGGTTCCATTGGCCGTATCGACCAGACCCATTTGAGAACCGGCGCGCTGACCGACGAAGAGTGGCCGCGGCTGACCGAAGCCATAGAAAAACTGCGCAACATCTCACTGCACATCGACGAGACGCCCGGATTGACGGTCAGTGAGTTGCGCGCCAACGCCAGGCGCCTGGCGCGGCAGTGCGGCAAGCTGGGCCTGATCGTGGTGGACTATTTGCAGCTGATGAGTGTGTCATCCAGCATGAGCGAAGAAAACCGCGCGACTGCCGTCGGCGAAATTTCACGCGGCCTGAAGATGCTGGCCAAAGAGCTGCAGTGCCCGGTGATTGCCCTGTCACAGCTGAGCCGGGGCGTCGAGTCACGCACCGACAAGCGCCCCATGATGAGCGACCTGCGCGAGTCCGGCGCCATCGAGCAGGACGCCGACATCATCATGTTCATCTACCGCGATGAGTACTACACCAAAGACGCCTGCAAGGAACCCGGCGTGGCCGAGGTCATCATCAGCAAGCAGCGCAATGGCCCGACGGGCACGGTCAAACTGGCGTTTATCAGTCGCATCACCAAGTTTGAGAGTTTGGCGCATGGGGGTGGTGGAGGTTTTTAGGCTGCGTTGAAAGAAATTTCGGCCCCCAGCCCAATACCCGCTTGCGCAAGCCGCTATCAAATAAATAGCAAACTCCGGCCTGGATTGTTATTCCAGATCCTCCATCGCCAGTATGTGGTACTTCTGGGCGTAAGAAAACGGCAGCGTTCTGACCACCGACATGACGCGCTCGGTGTCCTTGTCAGACGCTGCATGCACCATGAGGCCGTGCTGCCCCTGGCGGGCCAGTTTGACGTATTTCTGCACGGTGGCGCCTTCTGTGCCGACCGAGGGAAGATCAACATCGGAGTCGCCATCGACGCGTCCGATCTCGCGCAGTATGGTTTCTGGCGGCAGCAGCATGATGGCGTCGTCGTCATAACCACCGCTCACCAGTTCACGCGCGGCTTGTTCTGCTTGCTGCGCGTCGGGGAACATGATGACGGCGTAACCGGTCGGGTAGAAGACCCCCGACAGGGTCAACATCTTGGGGTGCAGGGCAAATGTTTTCATGGAGAATCCTTTTGGCTGAAGATTCACCATAAAAACATGCCTGCGGCGCCTTGTCTGTAGGCCGGTTCGCACAATTGCTGTGCAGCGCGGGCGCCCACAGCGGGTGTAGCCCTTCAAGGCATCAAGGAAGCTCTTCGGTCTTGGCTGCCGGCTCTGACATCACGCGGGCCGCGCTGGTCAGGCTGTCGATCAGCTGGTTGGCGAAGTAGCTGTTCTGGGTGTCGGGCTCCAGCGCGGCCATCACCAGATTGGCCAGGGGCTGGTTCAAGGGCACGTAGTAACTGCCTGCAGGGGCGTCGATGACGCCGCGCACCAAGGCGACCTCGGTTTTGACGATTTGCGCCGCATCGGTGATGCTGCCGCGCACATCCTGGCGAGCGCCTGCGGTGCGCGCTGTTTCGCGGTAAATATCGCCCAGCATGGAGCTGGGCTCCAGCACGCGCAACACCTGTACGCCATGCAGGCGCAAACGCTCTACCGCTGTTTTTGAGCTGGCAGACAGCCAGTAACCGCAGGGCCGCACGCGGGTTTTGAGCTTGCGCAGCGTCAGCGCTGAGTTCCACTCCACCTTGAGTGGCTTGTCAGCGCCGCTGACCGGGTCCAGCATCAGCAGCTCGTACTGGGTCAGGGTAGGGCCGGCTTCCACGACGGCTTCTTCCTTGCAGGCCTGGGCGCTGAGCTCTTTTTCGATATAGGGCTGAAGTTGGCCCAGCTCGCTGGCGCGCTGGGCGGTGCTGGCCAGCACGCTGCCGATGGCCGTGACATGGGTGTGCACCCGGCGCTGGATGTGCAGCCGGCCTATGCCCACGCCGCGGGTTTCAATCAGCAGGCTGACCGTGTTTTTCAGGCCGTTGACGTTGCGGCCGGTGTCCGGTTGCGTGCCACCCATGGAGATTTTTTTGTCGGCCAGGTCGGCCGAGGTGGTGTAGTACCACTCGGTGCTCAGGCCTTGCGCCCGCAGCGCGGCCAGCAGGGGGCGGCGGTACCACTCTTCAGATGCCTTGGTCAGAAACTCCGGTATGTTCGCGGTGGTCGCGTATTGCAGCAGGGCATCGTATTTCTGGATGGCATCAAACTTCTGCAAAAAGCGCCCTACCACGGTGTATTCGTGTGCATCCACGACCACCGTGGGGCGGTAGTCGCGCGCCAGTCGGGCCAGGGCTTGCGCCTCCGGCGTATTCAGCAGCAGGTGGTCGCGGTTCATGTCCAGCCCGCCGCTGGTTGCGCGTTTGCTGTCGGCGGAGCCATCGGGGTTGGCACGCGGCACGATGATCACATTGATGCGATCCAGCAGCGGCCGCAGCAGCCCCTGGGTCAATTCGCGCGCCACCACCAGCAGGGCTTCGCTGCCAGCGGGCTCGTCGCCATGTTGCTGACCCAGTAACAGCACGGTGGGGCGGTCCGACGCCAGCAGTGCCGCAGCATCTGTGCCCGCGGCGCGAGTCAACACCAGGGCCTCCATGGCTGTACCGCGTTGCGACTGACCCATACTCAGAACGGATGCTTTGAGGCCCGGCACGCTGGGCGCCGAAGCGCTCAGGTCGCGCAGCCAGGTCTGGATTTCTGCATTGGATGTAAAGCTGCTGCGGCCCTCCTGCAGACCCGGCGTGCTGTAAACGACAGAAGGCGCAGGAAAGCGGGCAGCAACGGCCGCGTTATAGGGCGCTTCGGCGACCGGCACCCCGACGACTGTCGGGCGAGAAGGTATCGGCTGGGCCACCGCTACAGTTGCCGGGACAGGCGCCGCAGCAGGGGCGGGTGCCGGGGCGGATGGGGGTGCGGTGCCCTGCGCCGGCCACGGTGGCAGCGGCACCGAGGTGCAGGCACCCAGCGAGACGAGCAGCGACAGCAGCAAGAACGCGCCAGGCTTGCGGCGGCGGGCAGCAGCTCCGGTTCGTGGGGCGGTGATCTTGAGGCGGGGGGGGGCAGGCATGGTCATGGCAAGGGTGTGAAATGGGCGAAAGCGTACGCAGATGCTGGGCATGCACCATTATCCCGCCTGTCGCCACAGAGCGCGTGTGTTGTGGGGAATGCCGTGACAGGCCCACGCGCCTGCGCATGAGAAAATACGGGTTACATGCAAGTCGAACCTCCTCTTCCGCCCACAGACCCCAGCCTTCGCCCAGCGCACCGGCTCAGCGTGGCGCCCATGATGGACTGGACTGACCGGCATTGCCGCTACTTTCATCGTCTGTTGTCACGCCATGCCTTGCTGTACACGGAAATGGTCACGACCGGCGCCCTGGTGCACGGCGATGTGGCACGGCATTTGCGCTTCAACGCCGAAGAACACCCGGTGGCGCTGCAACTGGGTGGCAGTGAACCTGCCGACCTGGCGCATTGCGCTCAATTGGGCGAGCAATGGGGCTATGACGAGATCAATCTGAACTGCGGTTGCCCCAGCGAACGTGTGCAGCGCGGGGCTTTTGGCGCCTGCCTGATGGCCGAGCCGCAGCTGGTGGCCGACTGTGTGAAAGCCATGGTGGATGTGGTGGACGTGCCGGTCACAGTCAAACACCGCATCGGCATCGACAAGACTGAAAGTTACGAATTCGTGCGGGATTTCGTGGGAGCCGTCAGCGAAGCCGGTTGCCAAACCTTCATCGTGCATGCGCGCAACGCCTGGCTGCAGGGCCTGTCGCCCAAAGAAAACCGCGAAGTGCCGCCTCTGCGTTACGAGCTGGTTTACCGGCTCAAGCGCGAATTCCCTGCGCTGGTTATTGTGATCAACGGCGGCATCACCACCGGCGAACAGGTGGCTGCTCAATTGCGCGAGCTTGATGGAGTGATGGTCGGCAGAGAGGCCTATCACAACCCCTGGTGGCTGGCCTCCTGGGATGAAGGCTTTTTTGACGCCGCTCCGGCTGGTCAGACCCGGGAGTCGGTCGAATCACAGATGGTGGATTACATGGCAAGGCAGGCTGTCGAGCATGGCACTCCCTGGCCGTCGATTGCGCGCCACATGCTCGGCCTGCGCCATGGTCTGCCGGGATCGCGGCGCTGGCGCCAGGTCTGGAGCGACCACAAGCTCAAGACCCTGCACCCGCGCGAGGTGATGGCGCTGGCCCATGCACCCGCATGGGCAAGTGAAGTTGGCACCTCGCGGCCAGTGACCGATCTGGCGCATGCCTGAGACCGTGCAGCGCGAAACGCGGCTGGCGTTGTTGCTGTTGTGGCTGGTGCCTGCACTGTGGGCCGTCAACTACATCGTGGCGCGCAAGGCGCCCGGTGTGATTGGTCCCTACATGCTGGCGCTGGGTCGCTGGGGTCTGGCCGCGCTGATTCTGGTGTTGATCAGCCGCGCCGAGTTATGGCGCGAGCGCGAATCCATCGCCCGCGCCTGGCGGCAATACCTGGTGCTGGGCACTTTGGGCATGCTGATTTGTGGTGCTTGGGTGTATGAGGGTGCGCGCTCGACTGGCGCGATGAATATTGCGCTGATTTATTCTGCGTCGCCGGTGCTGATCAGCCTGGGCGCCATGTGGTGGCTGGGCGAGGGTTTTGGTGCGCGCAAGGCCGCGGGTGTGTTTCTGGCGCTGGCGGGTGTGGTGCATGTGGTGGTCAAGGGCCACTGGACGGCTTTGGGCGATGTGCAGTTTGTCGCGGGGGATGCCTGGATTCTGGCCGCCACGGTGTCGTGGGCGGCTTACGCGCTGCTGCAAAAACGATGGCCCAGCCCCCTGGGTGCCACCGCGCGTCTCGCCGCGATATGCCTGGGCGGCACCCTGGTCCTGTTGCCGCCGGCGCTCTGGGAAGCCACGCGGCCGGGTGCTGATGTGCTCGGTGGGCAAGCGCTGGTGCTGGTGGTAACGGCTGCCCTGATCCCCGGCGTGGGGGCCTACTGGATTTATGGCTGGGCGCAAAAAATCCTGGGGGCCAGCCGGGTGGCGGTAGCGCTGTATCTGGGCCCGCTTTACGCGGCGGCTGCGGCCTGGGGGCTGCTTGGTGAACCGCCGGGCTGGCACCACGCGGTGGGAGCGCTGCTGATCCTGCCTGGCGTGTTTCTTGTCACGCGGCCCATCAGGTCGGCGGCTCCGTCACTACCGCGTTCCTGAGCCCTTGGAGATGTTGGGCGGCGCGATGCCGCCTCACTCTCTGCGCTGCCAAGCCTAGGCCGCAACCAGTCGCACCTTGGCAGCATCGCGTGCCAAGGCCTCCCGGGTGGCGTTGGCGCGGAACCAGACGGTCACCAGTGAACTGCTCAAGACGATAAAGAGGCTGTACAGCACAGGTATCAAGAGCACCTGTTGCTGCATCTCCCCAGTGAATGTCAGAGACACAATGAGCACGGCGAGCGGGCCATTCTGAATGCCTGTTTCCAGGCTGATGGTGCGGGAGCGGTTGCTGTCTTGCTTGAGGGCGCGCGCCAGCCAGTACCCCAGCAGCATGCCGAACAAACCCAGCCCGATCGCGACAAAGAAGACCTGCCATGGGGTTGAAAGCAGCAACTGGTAGTTGCGGGGCACCCAGGAGACCACCAGAAAAAGAATCACGAGAATGCCCAGCATGGAGCCGATCAGCTCAATGGTAGCCCCGATGTTGGGGTTGAGCTTGCGCAAAAACATGCCCAGCAGGGTGGGGACCAGAAGCACCACGAGCACCTGCGCCACATTGGCCGCAGGGATGGCAAAGGCGCCGGTTACGCCAGCGAGCCCGCTGTAAAAAGCGATAAGCGCTGGTACGGCGGCGACAGCAATCAGGGTCGACACGCTCGTCATCATGATGGACAGCGCAAGGGCCCCCTTGCTGAAATAGGTGAAGATGTTGGAAGTCGTTCCGCCCGGCATGCAACCCATCAGGATCAGGCCGACCGCCAGCGCTGGCGGCAAGCTGAGCAGCACTGCCATCAGGTAGGCAATGAAAGGCATGATGCCGTACTGGCAGAGAATGCCAACCATGACGCCCTTTGGTTTGCGAAAGGCGATCAGGAAATCCCGAAAAGTGAGGCTGGCGCCCATGCCGAGCATGATCACCATCATCATGACGCCGAGCAGTTTGGTTTCTAGTGGAGTAAGCATGCTTCTATATTCCAGTGTTCTCGTTTTTTTAGCGGGCAGTGGCCGATTGCCGGGCGTGCTCCGCCTTGACTTCGGCCTTCAAATCCTTGCGCAGGATTTTTCCGATCGGTGATTTGGGAAGCTCATCCCTGAAAACAATGGACTTCGGAATCTTGTAGTCCGTCAGCAGGCTCTTGCAGTGCGCGATGACCATCTCCTGCGTGAGCTCACCTTCGAATTCCGGGTTCTTGACGACGTAGGCGCGCACGGCTTCTCCCGAGCGCAGGTCGGGAATGCCGACCACCGCAGCCTCGAAGATGGCCTCCAGCTTTGACAGGGCTTCTTCGATCTCATTGGGGTAGACGTTGAAGCCCGATACCAGGACCAGATCTTTCTTGCGGTCCACGATGCGGAAGAAGCCGCTTTCATCCATCACGGCAACATCACCCGTGTACAGCCAGCCGTCCTTGAGTACCTGCGCTGTGTCCTCTGGCCGCTGCCAGTACCCCAGCATGGTTTGCGGGCCGCGCACCGCCAGCTCGCCCGGCTGACCTGCCGGCGTGAGGTTGCCATCGTCCGCAACCAGCCGGACTTCACAACCCGGCACGGGGATGCCGATGCTGTCGGCCCTGGCGGTGCCGTTCATGGGATTGAAGGTGATGACGGGTGAGGTCTCGGTCAGGCCGTAGCCCTCGGCCACGCGCGTGCCCGTCATGGCTTGCCATCGTGCCGCCACCGCGCTGTGCAGCGCCGTACCGCCGGCAATGGCTGCCTTCAGGTGTTTTGGCGGAAATGCGCTGAACCACTCCTCGTTCATCAGGCCGTTGAACAGGGTGTTGACCCCGGTGATCCAGGTGATCGGGTAGTTCTCGATGGCCCGCTGCAGGTTTTGCACCGGCCGGGGCGTCGGCACCAGGATGTTGCGCGCGCCGATGTCGAAAAATGTCAGCAGGTTGGCGGTGAATGCGAAGACGTGGTACAGCGGGAGTGCGGTCAGCACGCATTCTTCGCTCCCGTCCTGGGCGTTCATGTGCGATCGGCCCATGGCCAGCACCTGGTCCACATTGGCGAGCAGGTTGGCGTGGCTGAGCATGGCGCCTTTGCTCACGCCGGTGGTGCCGCCGGTGTACTGCAATGCCGCCACACTGCCTGCGGGAATATGTTCCCACCAGGACTTCGCGCCGCCGTCGGGGGGCAGGGCGACGCGTCCTGCCTCCAATGCCGCCGACAGGCGTTCGATGGGAACTGCCAGCCGGGGCACGGGCGGCAGTGTCTTGCTCCACACTTTCTGGACGCCGCGCACCACCATGTTTGGGATGGCGGGAAACATCTCGGACACGCCGGCCAGCACGACACGCTGGATGCCCGTTTTGGGTACCACTTCTGCCAGTTTGTCTGAAAACATGTCAACGACCACCAACACGCTGGCCCCGGAGTCATTGAACTGATGAATCATTTCGCTGGGCGTGTACAGCGGATTGGTATTGACGAGGACACAACCTGCCTTGAACACGCCGAATGCCACCACCGGGTACGACAGGGAATTGGGCAACTGCACGGCCACGCGGTCGCCGGCTTCAAGGCCGCAAACACCGCGCAGGTAGCCCGCAAAGGCGTCCGAGAGTTCGTCCACCTCGGCGTAGCCGAGGCTGCCATTCATGCCGTTCCCCACCACGCAGGTGAAGGCGGTGCGCTTTTCAAAACGGCTGCAGGCCTCACTGACCAGGTGGGCCAGGTTCTTGTAGCGGATGCCGGGCAGTTCGGCCTTGATGTGCTCGCCGTATGCAGCTTGCCAGGGTTTGTCGTCGTAGATCGACTTCGCAGCGGTCATCCAGCTTCCTCTCGTTACAAAAGCTTCGGATTGTGCTGGTCACTGGGGTAACCGCGACTCCGGCTTAACCCGGTGTTCGAATTGACTCTCCAATCTAAAAGGGCGTGCGTTCTTGTGCTACCCGAATGCAAAACTCAAACTGCGGGCGCAGCGCGCGGATGCGGTCAGCCTGCCGCCGCAAGCCCGTTTGCAAAATGGGCCTGCATTTTTTTTGCGGCAAGCAGGCCATTTCGGGCCGCGAGGGCGTCCATGATGGCGCGGTGTTCGGCCAGCGACTCTTCGATTCGTCCAGCCTTGAGCAGCGAGTTGTGCCGGTTGAGTTTCATCACCTTGCGCAGGTCGGCCACCATCTGGTCGCGCCAACGGTTGTTGGCAATTTCCAGCATACGCATGTGAAAGGCCTCATTGATCTGGAAGAAGCGTTCGCGGTCAGCGGTGGCTTTCTCAAGGTCCTTGTGCAGGGCTTGCAACTCCTTGATCTGGGCGTCGGTGGCCTGAGTGGCCACCACACTCGCGGCGTCGCTTTCCAGCAAAGCCAGCAGGTGGTAGACGTCACTCAGGTCACGCTCGGAAACCTCCGTGACATAAGCGCCGCGCCTCACCTTCATCGTGACCAGGCCTTCCGTGGCCAGCACCTTTAAAGCCTCGCGCAGCGGAGTGCGGCTGATGCCATATTCTTCGGCTAGCTTGAGCTCGTCAATCCAGCTGCCCGGGGTCAGTTCACGGTTGAAAATGCGCTGGCGCAAGAGCTCGGCGACCTCTTCATAGAGTGCGCGGGGGGTCAGGGAAACAGCGGCCATGGTCTTCGCGGGTTGGGTAAAAGCACTGGTTTCGGCAGATTCTGCCCGAAATTGAATTTTGTATCAATAATTATAAATGATGTAAACTTTGCCATCCGCTGCATTTGGCGCAAACCCTGATCTACGCACCCGCATGAGCACCCCCCCTACACCTATCGCTCCGGAATTTACCTCTGCCAGCATGGAGGCTTGGGCCAAAGCCGCTGCCAAGTCGGCGCCCGGCGGTGACGTCAATGCCCTGAACTGGCAAACGCCGGACGGCATCACCGTCAAACCGCTTTACACGGCGGAAGACGTCAAGGACCTGCCTCACACCAACACCTTGCCGGGTTTTGAGCCTTTTATCCGCGGCCCGCAAGCCACCATGTACGCCGTGCGCCCCTGGACCATTCGCCAGTACGCGGGCTTTTCGACAGCCGAGGAGTCCAACGCCTTCTACCGCAAGGCGCTGGCCGCCGGCGGGCAGGGCGTCTCGGTCGCCTTCGACCTCGCGACCCATCGCGGTTATGACAGCGACCACCCGCGCGTGACCGGCGACGTTGGCAAGGCCGGCGTGGCTATTGACAGTGTCGAGGACATGAAAATCCTGTTCGACCAGATTCCGCTGGACAAGGTTTCGGTGTCCATGACCATGAATGGCGCGGTATTGCCGGTGCTGGCTGGTTATGTGGTTGCAGCCGAAGAGCAGGGTGTGGCGCAGGACCAGCTCAGCGGCACCATCCAGAACGACATCCTCAAAGAGTTCATGGTGCGCAACACCTATATCTACCCGCCTGCGCCCAGCATACGCATCATTGGCGACATCATCGAGTACACGGCCAGCCACATGCCGAAATTCAACTCGATCAGCATCTCCGGTTACCACATGCAGGAAGCCGGCGCCAATCAGGCGCTGGAATTGGCCTTCACCCTGGCCGACGGCAAGGAGTATGTAAAGACCGCGATTGCCAAGGGCCTCGACGTGGACGGTTTCGCCGGTCGCCTGAGTTTCTTCTGGGCCATCGGTATGAACTTCTACCTCGAAGTCGCCAAGATGCGCGCAGCGCGCCTGCTCTGGTGCCGCATCATGAAAGAGTTCAAC
The DNA here is from genome assembly GCF_030680935.1 of Polaromonas sp. GTDB lineage: Bacteria > Pseudomonadota > Gammaproteobacteria > Burkholderiales > Burkholderiaceae_C > Polaromonas. The sequence goes on from NZ_JAUXUP010000076.1 coordinate 35,849, forward strand.
GCCAAGAGCCCGAAAAGCCTGATGCTGCGCACGCATTGCCAGACCAGTGGCTGGAGCCTGACCGAGCAGGACCCTTACAACAACGTGGTGCGCACCACCATCGAGGCGATGGCGGCGGTGTTTGGCGGCACGCAAAGTCTGCACACCAACAGTTTTGACGAGGCGATTGCGCTGCCGACCGAGTTCTCCTCGCGCATCGCCCGCAACACTCAGCTCATCATCCAGGAAGAAACCCATATCCCGCATGTGATCGACCCCTGGGCCGGCAGCTACATGATGGAAAAACTGACCCAGGACATGGCCGATGCCGCTTGGGCCCTCATTGAAGAAGTTGATGCCATGGGCGGCATGACCAAGGCCGTGGACAGCGGCTGGGCCAAGCTCAAGATCGAGGCCGCTGCCGCTGAAAAGCAGGCGCGCATCGACAGCGGCAAGGATGTGATCGTCGGTGTCAACAAGTACAAGCTCAAAACCGAGGACGCCATCGAAACCCGAGACATTGACAACGTCGCGGTGCGCGACGGGCAGATCACGCGCCTAAAAGCGATACGAGCCAGCCGCGATGGGGCGGCGGTGCAGGCCGCGCTCGACGCACTGACAGCCGCCGCTGAACAAGGCGACGGCAACCTGATGGACCTCAGCATTCAGGCGGTTCGCCTGCGTGCCACTGTCGGCGAGGTCAGTGATGCGCTCGAGAAAGTTTACGGGCGCCACCGCGCCGATACACAAAAGGTGACCGGTGTGTACGCTGCTGCTTATGACTCGGCCGAAGGCTGGGAAAACCTCAAAACTGAAATCAACAAGTTCGCCGAAGAGCAGGGTCGGCGCCCGCGCGTGATGATCTCCAAGCTCGGCCAGGACGGCCACGACCGCGGCGCCAAGGTGGTGGCCACGGCCTTTGCCGACCTGGGTTTCGACGTGGACATGGGGCCGCTGTTTCAGACGCCGGAGGAATGTGCGCGCCAGGCGATCGAAAACGACGTGCATGCGGTCGGTGTCTCGACGCTGGCGGCCGGCCACAAGACCCTGGTGCCCGCCATCATCGCCGAGCTCAAGAAGCAGGGCGCCGACGACATCATCGTGTTTGTCGGCGGCGTGATTCCGCGCCAGGACTACGAGATGTTGTACGAGGCGGGTGTCAAAGGCAT
>NZ_JAUXUP010000006.1 GCF_030680935.1 Polaromonas sp.
GAAATGGTCATGCCAGGCGATAACGTGTCGATCACCGTCAAGCTGATCAACCCGATCGCGATGGAAGAGGGTCTGCGTTTCGCCATCCGCGAGGGCGGCAAAACCGTCGGCGCCGGTGTCGTGGCCAAGATCATTGCGTAATTCTGCAAATACTTAAGGAATTACCATGGCCACCAAGCAAAAAATCCGCATCCGCCTCAAAGCGTTTGACTACAAGCTGATCGACCAGTCGGCAGCTGAAATTGTTGATACCGCCAAACGCACCGGCGCGATTGTCAAGGGCCCCGTGCCCCTGCCAACCCGCATGAAGCGCTTTGACATCCTGCGTTCGCCCCACGTCAACAAGACGAGCCGCGACCAGCTCGAAATCCGCACGCACCAGCGCCTGATGGACATCGTCGACCCGACGGACAAAACCGTTGACGCCCTGATGAAGCTCGATCTGCCTGCCGGTGTGGACGTCGAAATCAAGCTGCAGTAAGAAGAAATCGGGGTTTCGGCGAAAGCCGGGCCTCAAAAAGACCGGGATTCGGCGCGGATTTGCCAATGGGCCAAGTCCGCGCTATACTCTTGGGCTGTCCTGAGCTGGCATTGCCAGGTCCGGGGCGGTTTTATTAACTGTCTTTCACATCAAAACGTCTGCGGCCAATTGAAGTCGCAGCGGTGGAAGTTACGAAAGAAAAGCATGAGTCTGAGCAACTCCCTAGGGTTGCTGGGCCGCAAGGTGGGCATGATGCGTCTGTTCACTGATGATGGGGATACTGTTCCTGTCACAGTGGTAGATGTGTCTAACAACCGCGTGACCCAGGTGAAAACCCAAGCAAACGACGGCTACGATGCCCTTCAAGTGGCATTTGGTGCGCGCAAAGCGTCGCGTATCACCAAGCCAGCCGCTGGCCACCTTGCGAAAGCAGGCGTTGAAGCCGGTGAAATCCTGAAAGAATTCCGCGTGACCGCTGACGTCGCAGGCAAATATGCTGCGGGCGCTGTTGTGCCCGCCGCTGATATTTTTGCTGTGGGCCAAAAGGTGGACGTGCAGGGCACGTCCATTGGTAAAGGCTTTGCCGGCACCATCAAGCGTCACAAGATGAGCTCGCAGCGCGCGTCGCACGGTAACAGCCGTTCGCACAACGTGCCCGGCTCCATCGGTATGGCGCAGGACCCCGGTCGCGTGTTTCCTGGTAAACGCATGACGGGTCACCTCGGTGATGTCACCAAAACCACACAAAACCTCGACATCGTGCGCATCGACGAAGCCCGTCAGCTGTTGATGATCCGTGGCGCAGTGCCTGGTTCCAAAGGTGGTTTTGTGACGGTTCGCGCCGCCATCAAGGCCAAACCCGTTGCCGCCGCAAAAGGAGCGAACTGATGCAAGTCGAACTCCTGAACGACCAGGGTCTGGCCGCGTCCAAAGTGGATGTGCCTGATACCGTGTTTGGTCGCGAATACAACGAAAGCCTGATTCACCAGGTGGTCGTGGCCTTCCAGGCCAATGCCCGCCAGGGAACGCGTGCACAAAAAGACCGTGAGCAGGTCAAGCACTCGACGAAAAAGCCGTTCAAGCAAAAGGGTACTGGCCGCGCTCGTGCCGGTATGACATCCTCCCCGCTGTGGCGTGGCGGTGGTCGTATTTTCCCGAACATGCCGGATGAAAATTTCACGCACAAAATCAACAAGAAGATGTACCGCGCCGGCATGGCCTCCATCTTCTCCCAGCTGGCCCGTGAAGGCCGTCTGGCTGTGGTTGATTCGCTGACCGTGGACTCGCCCAAGACAAAAGTCCTGGCGGACAAGTTCAAGGCCATGAACCTCAAATCGGTGCTGGTCATCGCTGACGAGGTTGATGAAAACCTGTACCTGGCTTCACGCAATCTGGTGAACATTCTTGTGGTTGAGCCCCGCTATGCCGACCCGCTGTCGCTGGTGCACTACAAAAAGGTTCTGGTCACCAAGGCTGCCATGGACAAACTCAAGGAGATGTTTGCATGAGCGCCACCAACGCCAAAGTTGACACCAAAGTCACCAAACCAAAATTTGACGAAGGCCGCCTGATGCAGGTGCTGGTCGCTCCCATCGTGTCTGAAAAAGCCACCATGGTCGCGGACAAATCCAACGCAGTGCTGTTCAAGGTGCTGCAGGACGCTACCAAACCTGAGATCAAGGCCGCCGTGGAATTGATGTTCAAGGTGGACGTCAAGGCCGTATCGGTACTGAACCAAAAAGGCAAAACCAAGCGTTTTGGCAAGGGCACTGGCCGCCGCGACAACATTCGCAAGGCCTATGTGACGCTGAAGCCTGGTCAAGAGCTGAACATCGGTGGGGAGGCTGCGTAATCATGGCTGTCATTAAAATGAAACCCACCTCGCCGGGTATGCGCGGCATGGTGAAGATTTCCCGGGACCACCTGCACAAAGGTGAGCCTTACGCGCCGCTGCTGGAGCCACAATTCCAGAAGGCCGGCCGTAACAACAACGGGCACATCACCACGCGTCACAAAGGCGGCGGTCACAAGCACCACTACCGTGTCGTTGACTTCAAGCGCAACAAGGACGGCGTTCCGGCCAAGGTCGAGCGTATCGAGTACGACCCCAACCGCACAGCCCACATTGCGCTGATCTGCTACGCCGACGGCGAGCGTGCCTACATCATCGCCCCGCGTGGCCTTGAAGTCGGCGCCACGCTGGTCAGCGGTGCGGAAGCCCCGATCCGTGTCGGTAACACCCTGCCGATCCGCAACATCCCGGTTGGCTCGACGATTCACTGCATCGAGATGCAAATTGGCAAAGGCGCGCAAATCGCACGCTCTGCCGGTACATCTGCAACGCTGCTGGCCCGCGAAGGCATTTACGCCCAGGTCCGCATGCGCTCTGGTGAGGTTCGCAAGATCCACATCGAGTGCCGCGCCACGATCGGCGAGGTCGCCAACGAAGAGCACAGCCTGCGCCGTCTGGGCAAGGCCGGTGTCAAGCGCTGGATGGGTATTCGCCCGACCGTTCGCGGTGTGGTCATGAACCCGGTCGATCACCCACACGGTGGCGGCGAAGGCAAGACCGGCGAAGGTCGCCATCCTGTCGATCCATGGGGTAACCTGACCAAAGGCTACCGCACCCGCAACAACAAGCGCACGCAAGTGATGATTGTTTCGCGTCGCAAGAAGTAAGGTTAAGCCATGACACGTTCACTCAAAAAAGGTCCCTTTGTCGACCACCACTTGGTAGCCAAGGCTGATAAAGCCGTTACCAATAAAGACAAAAAGCCGATCAAGACCTGGTCACGCCGCTCCATGATCCTGCCCGAGTTCATCGGTCTGACGATCGCCGTCCACAACGGCAAGCAGCACGTCCCGGTCTACATCACCGATCAAATGGTTGGCCACAAGCTGGGCGAGTTTGCACTCACCCGGACTTTCAAAGGTCATCCGGCTGACAAAAAAGTTGTGAGAAAGTAAGGAAAGACCATGGAAACACGTGCAACCCTCCGGGGCGTTCGTCTGTCGGTCGACAAAGGCCGTCTGGTCGCTGATCTGATCCGCGGTAAAAAAGTGGATCAAGCGCTCAACATCCTGAACTTCACGCAGAAAAAAGCTGCAGGGATCATCAAGAAGGTGGTTGAGTCGGCCATTGCCAACGCTGAACACAACGATGGCGCCGACATCGACGAGTTGAAGGTGAAAACCATCTACGTCGAACAAGGCACCACGCTCAAGCGTTTCTCGGCACGCGCCAAGGGCCGCGGCAACCGTATCAGCAAGCCGACGTGCCATGTGTACGTTGTGGTTGGCAATTAAGAAGGCAGACAGGATATGGGACAAAAAATCAACCCAACCGGGTTCCGCCTTGCGATTAGCCGCAACTGGTCAAGCCGCTGGTACGCCAGCAACAAGGACTTCGCCGGCATGCTGGCGGAAGACATCAAGGTTCGCGAGTACCTCAAGGCCAAGCTGAAGAACGCCGCGGTGTCGCGCGTTCTGATCGAGCGCCCCGCCAAAAATGCACGCATCACGATTTTCTCGGCACGTCCGGGCGTTGTGATCGGCAAAAAAGGCGAGGACATCGAGAACCTCAAGAAAGAACTGAGCCGCCAGCTGGGCGTGCCGGTCGCAGTGAACATTGAAGAAGTTCGCAAGCCTGAAATTGATGCCAAGCTGATCGCAGACAGCATCACCCAGCAGCTTGAAAAACGCATCATGTTCCGCCGTGCGATGAAGCGCGCCATGCAAAACGCCATGCGTCTGGGTGCCCTGGGCATCAAGATCATGTCGTCCGGCCGTCTCAATGGCATTGAAATCGCACGTTGCGAGTGGTACCGCGAAGGTCGCGTGCCCCTTCACACCCTGCGCGCCGACATCGACTACGGCACCTCTGAAGCCAAGACCACCTATGGTGTGATTGGCGTCAAGGTCTGGGTCTACAAGGGCGACACCCTGGGCCGCGGCGATTCGCCGGGCGCCCGTCTGGATGCCGCACCTTCCGACGAAGAACGCAAGCCTCGCGGCCCACGCCGTGACGCCCGTCCTGGTGACCGCACGGACCGTCCGTCCGCACCCCGTGGAGCCGCACGCCCAGCGCGTGGCGCTGTCGGCGGTGTGAACACGGCCCCTGCAGATGGCAGCGACAAACCGGCAGAAGCTACCCCTGGTAGCGACGCCCCGAAAACCACCGTTAAGCGCGTCCGCAAAGCCGCGCCAGCTGCAGCAGCTGACGGTGCCAAGACCGAGTAATCGGTCTAACTACGGAGAATACAAATGCTGCAACCCGCTCGCAGAAAATACCGCAAAGAGCAAAAAGGCCGTAACACCGGCATCGCCACCCGAGGCAACTCGGTGGCGTTCGGTGACTTCGGTCTCAAATGCACCGACCGTGGCCGCTTGACGGCCCGTCAAATTGAAGCCGCACGTCGTGCGATTTCCCGTCACGTCAAACGTGGCGGCCGTATCTGGATCCGTGTCTTCCCGGACAAGCCGATTTCCCAAAAGCCTGCTGAAGTGCGTATGGGTAACGGTAAAGGCAATCCAGAGTACTACGTGGCTGAAATCCAGCCCGGCAAAATCGTTTTTGAAATCGTCGGTGTGCCTGAAGAGCTGGCCCGCGAAGCGTTCCGCCTGGCGTCTGCCAAGCTGCCGCTGCGCACCACCTTCGTCAGCCGCATGATTGGCCAGTAAGGGGAAATGAACATGACCAAATCCGCTGATCTGCGCAAAAAAGACGTTGCCGGCCTGAAAACCGAAGTCAAAGAGCTGCAAAAGGCCCACTTCGGCCTGCGCATGCAAAAAGCCACGCAACAACTCACCAACACCGCCACGCTGCGCTCCGCACGCCGTGACATCGCTCGTGCCAAGACCATTCTGGCCGAGACCAACGCCCGCGAAGGAGCGAAATAATGACGGAAGTTAAAAAATCCCTCAAGCGCACCCTGGTTGGCCGCGTGGTCAGCGACAAACGCGCCAAAACCGTCACGGTGCTGGTTGAGCGTCGCGTCAAGCACGAGCTGTACGGCAAGATTGTCTCGCTGTCGAGCAAGTACCACGCCCACGACGAGAAGGGCGAGTACAAGACCGGCGACCTGATCGAGATCACCGAGAGCCGTCCGATCTCCAAGACCAAAAACTGGGTCGTGACCAAGTTGCTGGAAAAAGCTGCCATCGTTTAAGTCTTTCCAGACTTTGACCTTGCAGTCATCAAAAGCGGCCCACTGTGTGGGCCGCTTTTGTTTTTGTCCCCGGCTCTGAAAGACTTTGGACAATCGTTGAAAATGCGGTCTGCCCGATTTTTTACCAACCCCTGAGGAGCACACATGATCAAAGTAGGCGACACACTTCCCGCCGCAACCCTGATGGAATTTTCCGAGGTGGAAGGCAACGGTTGCAGCCTCGGCCCGAACCCGGTCGATGTGGCCAAGGCCGCAGCTGGCAAGACGATTGCCCTGTTCGCCCTTCCCGGTGCCTACACACCCACCTGCTCGGCCAAACATGTGCCCGGCTACGTTGAGAAATTTGACGAACTCAAAGCCGCCGGCGTCGATGAAATCTGGTGCGTCAGTGTCAACGACGCTTTTGTCATGGGCGCCTGGGCACGCGACCAGAAGACCGGCACCAAAGTCCGCATGCTGGCAGATGGCAGTGCCGACTTCACCAAGGCCACCGGCCTGACGCTGGATCTGACTGCGCGTGGCATGGGCCTGCGCAGCAACCGCTATTCCATGCTGGTCAAAGACGGCAAGGTAGCCGCCCTGAACGTTGAGGCGCCGGGCAAATTTGAGGTCAGCGACGGTGCCACCATGCTGGCGCAAGCCAAGGCCTGAGCCGCCCCCCCCGCTTCATCGCCGCAAAAAGCCGCAGGCCGCAGGGCCTGCGGCTTTTTGCTTGCTGTTTGCTAGGTGGGCCGCTTGGGTGCGGGTCAAAACCGCTATCAAAAAAGTAGCTGCTTACGCCCGGTACGCAAGGGCCGCGAGGCATTTTTATGCCAGATCCACCTTCAGGTAGTGAGCGCCCGCTATCGGATTATGGTAGTAGGGCGGGATGTCGTAAAAGCCCAAATCCTCATACAGGGCGCGCGCTGCTTCCATGTCATCCAGTGTGTCCAGCAAGACGCTGTGGTAGCCCGCTACCCGCGCCGCATCCAGAATGGCTTCGGCCAGTTGCCTGCCCAGACCCAGGTGGCGAAAGCCCTGCCGCACAAACAGGCGCTTCATCTCGCAGGCATTCGGGTAGTCCACGGTCTCCAGCGGGCGCATCGCGCAGCAGCCTGCAAGCTGCCCATCCACCATGGCCAGCAGCAGGCAGCCCTTGGGCGCGGCGTAGTCGCCGGGCAGGCCGGCCAGTTCGGCATCGAAGTTCTGGAAGCACAGGTCAACCCCAAGCTGCGCTGCGTATTCCCGAAAGATCTCCCGGGTAGCCTCCAGCAGAACCGTGGTGTCCGGCGTGATGAACTGTGTGTCAGGGGGCGGCAATGGGTGGCTGGGCAAAGCTGGTGGAGTAAGGACTATACCGATAATCGCCCGCGGCCGGCCAAACCACAACAGCCCGACGGCGTAGCGCGCAATGCCCAAAACAGGTGGACCCCACATTCAATAATTGCCGCTGCGGCAGGGTGCCCGGCTCATGGCCGACCTGAGAGGATCAGCCTGCGCGGAGGCCTTAAAGTCCAGGCGGGGCCAAACTTATCGGTGATTTCCCTAGAGATTCAGATAGCGGCAGAACTTTCCGGCTGGAATCGAACCTATGTAGGACAAAAAGAGGGCAGGCCCGGGGCGAATCACGGGAATTGGAGAAAGCGGAACTAAAAATGAATGAATTACTGAACAATCCTGCCGTACAGGCAGGTGTGGCGCCGTTTGTTGTGGCGCTGGTCGCTGCGGTGCTTTTGCATCGAACCAGGCTGCTCGGCCTGGCTATAGGCGCGGGCTTTTTAACCGTCGTGTATCTGGCGCTCGGGTTTTCCTTTGATTCCCTGACTTCCGTCCGCAAGATGATCCTGTGCGGGGGTATTGCCACGGCACTGGTGCTTGTCATTGAGGCTGCCAGCCTTGCGGCACAGCCGGCAATTCGGGCGGCGCTGGCCTTGGCCGCTGCAGCTGCTGCGATATGGGTTGTTTCCCGCTTGCTGCAGCAGCTTGAATGGATGCCCGCGTTGTTGGCCGGTGCAGGCGCGGTCATTTACATGATGGCACTGGTCGAGTCTGGCAACCGACTGGGCAATGATTCTGTTCGCGCCGCCTCTGCTGCCCTGGTGCTCGGGCTGTGCAGTGGCGTGTTGGCCCTGCTCAGCGCCTCCGCTTCTCTGGCACAAGTCGGGATCGCTGTAGGCGCGGGTGCCGGCGCAGCGCTTCTGATACAAATGATGACCGGCAAATACGCGCCAACCGGCTGGACGCTTGCCTTGCCCGCCACTGTGGTGGCCGGCCTTGTTGGACTGTTGTCAGTGTTCACTGGTGCGTTGCCTTGGTATTGCCTGCTCCCAACGCTGGCGGTTCCCTGGGCTACGCGCTTGGTGCCAGCCGGCAAAAAGCCAGTCTGGCTTGCCGCTTTCTTGTGCGCCCTGGCGGCGCTCGTCCCCATGTTGCTTGCAGTGACCCTCGCCTGGTTTACTGCGGGTTCATCGTCCACATGAGTGGATTGTTTCGTGTCATCACCCCTGTCCCATCAAGAGGAGTCAACCCCATGTCCCGTCTTTCTATTGTCTTGTTGAGTTGCCTGTTGCCGCTGTCCGCCATGGCTGCACCTGTTACTTACGTTATCGACCCATTGCATTCGTATCCCACCTTCACCGTCAACCACCTCGGCATGAGCACCACCTACGGCCGCTTTGACAAGATGGCAGGTACCATCACGCTGGATCAGGCGGCCAAGACTGGTTCGCTCGAAGCCAAGATCGCCACCGCTTCCATCAGCACCGGAGACGCCAAACGTGCAGACGGCACGCGCTCCCGGGACGAGCACCTGCGTTCCCCCGATTTCTTCAACAGCGCCGAGTTTCCGGAAATTGTTTTCAAGTCAACCAAGTTCAACTTCAAGGGTGATGACGTCGAAAGCGTTGACGGCACGCTGACCATGCTTGGCGTTACCAAGCCGGTCAAGCTCAATGTCACCTCATTCAAGTGTGGGCCCCACCCCTTCAGCAAGAAGCCCATGTGCGGCGCTGACGCGCAAACGTCCTTCAAGCGCACCGACTGGGGCATGAAATTCGGTGTGCCCGCCATTGGTGATGAAATCAAACTGATCATCGGCATCGAGGCCTATCCGCAGTAAAAAGAGCTCGCGCAAGGACAAATAAAAAGGGGCTGGATTCGAAAGAATCCAGCCCCTTTTGGCGCAAGGCGCCAATGCCAGGCAAATGTTCAGCGCTACTGGGCAAGCGACCAGGGCCCGCCGTCTCAACTTTCGGCCAACAGCTTTTCAATCAGCAGGTGCAAGGCCGCAAAATCCGGCTCGCCCACATAACGTTTGACGATTTCGCCGCGTTTGTTCACCAGGTAGGTGGTCGGTGTGAGCGTGACATCGCCCCAGGCCTTGGCCACGGCGCCAGTGTTGTCGATGGCGACCTTGAAGGGCAACTTGCGGGTTTGGGCGAAGTTGACCACGTAACTTGGCGGGTCGTAACCCATGGCCACAGCCAGCGTGTCGTAACCCCGGCTTTTGTATTTATCGTAGGTCGAGATGATTTTCGGCATCTCGGCCACGCAGGTCACGCAGCTCGTCGCCCAGAAATTGACCAGCGTGACCTTGCCTTTCATGTCGGCCGTTCCCTGCTTGCTGCCGTCAAGCAGCACGAAGGTCGACTCGGGCGCGGCCTGCGCGCCGCCGCAAGCGGACAGTGCACCAAGCATGCCCAGCACCAGGGAAAAGGCCAGAACCATCCGGCATACTGCATTTGAAATAAAACTCATCGTGAAGGCTTTCTATGCTGCGTCGCAATTTTAACCAGGCCGGTATCAGCGCCTTGGGCCTGATGCTGCTGGCCACCTACCGCCATGCCGAGGCCTTGTCCCTGGGCGACCTGACCAACGCAGAAGCGTCCAGCGGCCTGAAAACCGCGCTCGAAAAAGGCGCATTGGCCGCTGTCGCGCTGCTGGGCAAAACAGATGGATTCCTGGGCAACCCGAAAGTTCGCATTCCCTTGCCCGGTTACCTCGAAGACGCGTCGAAACTGCTGAAAAATTTTGGTCAGGGCAAACGCATTGACGAGCTGGTCACTTCCATCAACCGCGCCGCCGAGGCCGCCATACCCATGGGCAAAGACCTGCTGGTAAGCGCCGTGCGCAACATGAACGTCAACGACGCCAAAAACATCCTGCAAGGCGGCGAGACATCGGTCACCAATTTCTTCGCCGAAAAAACCCGCATGCCTCTGGGCGAAAAGTTTTTGCCGGTGGTCACCAAGGCCACCGAGAAGGTGGGTCTGGCCAACAAATACAACGAGTTCGCCGGCAAGGCCGCCGGTTTTGGTCTGGTCAAAAAGGAAGATGCCAACATCCAGCAATACGTCACCGGCAAGTCGCTGGACGGCCTGTACCTGATCATTGGTGAAGAAGAAAAAAAGATACGGCAAGACCCTGTGGGTACGGGCAGCGCGATCCTCAGGCGGGTGTTTGGCGCGATGAAATAGGCTCTCTGCAGTCTTCGGGGGAGCGGGAGCGATCAACTCAATCCACGGGCTCTACCTTGTTCAAAGCTTGCTGGATCGCCGCGCCTGGGCGCCGATAGAGGCGCACAGCAGCGCTGACGCCTGATAGGGCGGGTTTACCTCTATGAATGAGCAGGATGTATCGCCTGTGCGGTGTTATCTTGAGAATCTCGCAACCAAATGTAACCACCTGTAGCCTTCATGAAAACCGAACAAAGACATTGGACTGAGCAGCTCGGTTGGATGACGGGCGCAGCCTCGCTCGGCGCCTCCGCACAACTGGTCCTGGTGTTTGGTGCGCCAGCCGCCCTGCAAAAACCGGAACTTGTTGCGGCGATCCGTAAAGACTACCCAGCGGCCTGCCTTCTTGGGTGCTCCACGGCAGGCGAAATCTGCGGCACCAGTGTCTTTGACGATTCGCTGGTGGTCACGGCAGTGCATTTTGAGCACACCCTCCTGCGCAGCGTGGAAGTCAACCTGGCGCTGGTCCCTGACAGTTTTCAGGCCGGCGAATGGATTGCACGGAACTTGCCGCAAACACTTGCCGACCCGTCTACCGGTGTGGAGGAAAAACTGGCGCACGTGCTGGTGCTAACCGATGGGCTGAAGGTCAATGGCAGTGATTTTGTTTCCGGTGTGATGCGCCACTTGCCCGAAGGCGTGACCATGACCGGCGGCTTGGCCGGTGATGGCGCCCGCTTTGGTGAAACACGGGTCTTCCGGGACGGCGTGCCGGAAAAAGATTCGATTGCCGCTTTGGGCCTGTACGGCAGTCGCCTGAAAGTGGGCATAGGCTCGCTGGGCGGGTGGGATTCTTTCGGCCCTGAACGGCTCATTACCCGTTCAGAGGCCAACGTCCTGTATGAACTTGATGGGCGTTCCGCGCTCGGGCTGTACAAGCAGTATCTGGGAGACCATGCCGACGGATTGCCTGCCACCGGCCTTCTGTTTCCGCTCAGTGTGCGTGCCCGGCCCGGCGAAGCTCCTGTGGTCCGGACCATCCTGGCGGTTGATGAAAGCGCGCAGAGCCTGACCTTCGCTGGCGACGTGCCCCAAGGCGCTTACGCGCGCCTGATGAAAGCGAACTTTGACCGGCTGATTGACGGTGCGGCCGGCGCGGCCAGGGCCAACGCCGAATCCATGGGTTCCGTTGTTCCTGAACTGGCGATTCTGATAAGTTGTGTGGGGCGAAAACTGGTGCTCAAGCAGCGTGTTGAAGAGGAAGTGGAGGCAGTCAGCGAGATTCTCGGAAGCGGGGCGATGCTGGCTGGTTTTTATTCCTATGGTGAAATTTCCCCGTTCACGCCCGGTGCCAAATGCGAACTGCACAATCAGACAATGACCATTACCACTCTCTCAGAGCGATAGCCTGCATGTGATGCACAGCCTGCTCAAACGCCAACTCAAACGCCACTTCGGCGACCCGGCCAACATCCCGGCGGAGTGGCAGGCATTCGTCAACGGCGTCAACGACGCCTACGAGGGGTTCGATGATGATCGCGGGATGCTGGAGCACTCACTTGAATTGAGCTCCCAGGAACTGCTGGACGCGAACTCCGAAATGCGGGCCGTTTTTCAGGCTGTGCCAGACCTGGTGCTTCGCCTGGATCATCAGGGCCTTATTCTTGACGTCAAGGCGGGTACCAGTGACGGGCTGGCGCCCCGGCGGCTGGACCTTGTCGGAAAACAGATTCAGGACAGCTTGTTTGCCGATGTTGCCGATCAGATGATGGACGGCGTTCGAGGCGTCATTGCGACAAACTCCCCGGTAAGCCTGGAGTATTCAACGTTGTTCGGGGGCGAGGTCGCTCATTGCGAGGCCAGGCTGGTGCCGCTGCTGGAAACGCAGATCCTGGTCATTGTCCGGGACATCACAGCGCGCAAACAGGGGGAAAAACGTGAGCAGGGGTACATACTTGCCATGCAGCGTGCAACCATCGCGGCGCAGGCCATCACACAACACCAGACACTGGAAGGCATGATTGCAGAGCTCGCCGGCCAGGCCAGAACTGTGGCCGGGGCCAACCAGTGTTTCGTCAGGCTGTTGCCGGGCGACCGTTCGATCAAGGCCGTCGCGAGCGCGTCACTGTCTGACGAGTACGCGAACTGGCGGGCCAAGGTGGACGAGGCGGCACAAGGCGACACCGGCACAGTTGTGGATGCCCTGGTTTTAGCCGGCCATGGCGCAATTCGATTGACCCAGGCCGAGCTGCATGCCCACCCGCTCTGGCCCGCTCTGGCAAAAAAGCAGGACCATCGACCAGCCATGCGCGGATGGCTCGCGGTGCCGCTGAAAAACCGCCACGGGGAAAGCGTTGGCCTGCTGGAACTGACTGAAAAATGCGAAGGTGAGTTCAGCGCGCAGGACCAATATGTGTTGGAGCAACTGGTCCAGATTGCCTCGGCGGCCATGGAAAACGTCAAGTTGCTGGAAGAGATCACAGACCTCAATACCAAACTTGAGCTCAAGGTGGTGGACGGTACAGAGGCCCTGGCGCGACAGGAGGCACTTTTTCGTGCTGCCGCCGACCAGGCGCCGCAGGTGATGTGGATTGTCAACACCAAAGGCGAGGTCACCTACCTGAACCGGTTCTGGTATCAGCTCGTGGGCGGGTCCGCTCCCACGGGCTACGGGAATGAGTGGATGCAGGTGGTTCACCCCGAGGATGTAGCCGACATGATGGAGAAATGGAAGCTCGTCTGGCAAAACGGCAAGGTGTTTTCGGGTATTCGCCGGGTGAGCGCAGTGGATGGCAAATACCATGTGCTGGCCTACAGGGCGTCGCCTGTACTGGATGCCCGTGGGGAAATTACCTGCTGGATAGGCATGGATACCGATATCACGGATATCAAGGCCATCGAGTCCGCGTTGCGGCTGTCCAACCGGGAGCTGGAGGCATTTTCCTATTCCGTTTCCCATGATCTGCGTGCGCCTCTGAGCACCATCGACGGGTTCAGCCGTTTGCTCGCCAAGCAACTTGACGCAGATGGCAATCCGAAAGTTCAGCAATACATGTCCCGGATTCGTCACGGCGTCGCCCACATGGGGCAACTGATTGAAAGCCTGCTTGCGCTGGCACAGGTTTCGCGCAACTCCCTGCAGGCCGTACCGGTTGATCTGAGCGAAATCGCCGATGCGGTGTTGTCTGACCTCACGGCACGAGACCCCGGTCGGAAAGCAGCCATCAACGTTGAGCCCGGGCTGATGATCAACGCTGACGCGGGTCTGTTTTTTGTGGTGATGGAGAATTTGCTGGGCAACGCCTGGAAATTCACCTCGCAGCGCGACGTCGCCAAAATTGCCGTGGGACACCACCAGACAGGAGCGGGCGAGACAGTATTTTTTGTTTCTGACAATGGCGCCGGCTTCGACATGGCCTATGCCGACAAACTATTCGGCGCGTTTCAGCGGCTCCACTCGGCCGAAGAGTTTCCCGGTACTGGCGTGGGACTTGCCACAGTGAGCCGGGTGATCGCGCGGCACGGCGGACGCATATGGGCAGAGTCCCAGGCGGGCATAGGAAGCACTTTTTTCTTTACCCTGTCCAGTACCCATTCACCAACAGATCTGCTGATGGACAGTGGTGAATTGAAAAACGATAGCCGATTCGGAGCGTTATGAGAGCTCCGCTGGTGTTGGCTTGGTAGAAAAAAGGCCTTCAGCCCTTGCTGGATATGCGCAAGCAGCTATCAAAAAGAGAGCAAATGTCTGGCGTAGCTTGCGCCTCCGGGAAGCAGCTCAGAGCCGATCCAGCGTCGCGCGGACAAAGTCTGCTTTGGCCTCGGTAGAGGCTTCGCGGTCGGTCATGCTGCGGGCTGGGGGCCGGGGCTGCTCAGGCGGTGCGCCCCAGAGCCTTGCGCGCGGTGGCCAGGCGGTCATCCAGATAGGCACCATAGAAGTCGTTGGAGCCCAGGCCCACCAGCCTTTCGGCCAGTTCCTGCCCCTGCGGGCCGAAAAACAGCACGGTGGGCGTAAAGCCGGCTTTCCATGCGGCAATCTGCACCGCGGCTGTGGTGGCCTTGCCATCAAAGCCGACCAGCGGCGTGGTTTTGTCGCTGATGTTGAGCTGCCAGGCGTGCAGGCCCGCCTCGGTGCGCGCCGGCAGCAGGTAGTTGCGCCGCACCACTTCGCAATACGGGCAACCGGGCAGGCTGACCAATATCACCAGCGGTTCTTTTTTGGCGGCGGCGGTTTGTGCGGCGCCCGGCAACGAGGCGGGAATCGGCAGCGCCGTGTCTTTGGCCAGCGCAAGCGTGGGCAACAGCAGCCCGCCCGCCAGCGCGGCTGTGAACTGGCGGCGGTGCAGCGTGGGTTGCGTGTTTTTCATGCGGCGCAGTCCAGCAAAATTTTGGTCAGCGCGGCGGGTTCGCTGATCATCGGGTCGTGACCGGTCTTGATCTCGATAATTTTCGAGTTGGGCAACCAGGCACCGTCCCAGAATTTGGCGTCTTTGGCGCGCAGCCGGCTCGGTTCTATGGTGCCCAGCGCCGGCTGCGTGCAATTGACAAAGGTGCGCGGGATGGCCGCCACACGTTGCACATCAAAAGTCAAAGGCGCCTGGTAAGTGTTGCCGGGGTGCGGCGTCTGCCGGCGCTTGACCCAGGCGTGGTCGGCGTCATGCAGGCCAAACACTTCCGGGTCGGGCGGCGGAAAGCTGAAGCGGGTCGTGGCCTGCGCCGCCGACAGGCGCTGTTGCTGCGTGGCGGCAGATTGTGTGCTGCTCCAGCTTTCACCGGGCTTGGGAAGCACCGCATCCACATACACCAGATGCTTCAGGTGTTTGCCCAAGCGGTCAGCCACCGCCGTGCCAATCATGCCGGCGTAAGAATGCACGGCCAGCACCACGTCGTGCAACTCTTCCACCTCAATGGCGCTGATCACGTCGTCAATGTGGGTGTCCAGCGTGATCGCGGGTGACAGCAAATGCGCACGCTCGCCCAGGCCGGTCAGCGTGACGGCGTGCACCCGGTGGCCCTGCTGCTGCAACAAGGAAGTTACCCGTTGCCAGCACCAGCCGCCGTGCCAGGCGCCATGCACCAGAACAAAATTGGCCATCAGATCACCTCTTTGTGTTTCAGGTCAGACAGTTGCGCGTCAGAGTAGTTCAACACACTGCGTAACACCTCGTCAGTGTGCTGGCCCAGCAGCGGCGGTGGCAGCCCGCCACTGCCCGGTGCGCGCACCGGCGTGCCACTGAGTTTGATCGGGCTGGACACCAGGCGCAAGCCACTTTTAACCGGGTGCTCCCAATGCGTGACCATGCCGCGTTCGTTCACCTGCGGGTCGGCAAACACCTCACCCAGGTGGTTGATGGCGCCGCAAGGCACCTTGGCCGCTTCCAGCGCCGCCAGCCAGTCGGCCTTGCGGCGCGTCAGCATGACGGCCTCCAGAATCGGCACCAGCACCGCGCGGTTGCGCACCCGGTCGCGGTTCTTGGCGTACTGCGCATCACTCGCCAGCTCGGGCCGGCCCGCCACCGCGCAAAACTTGGCGTACTGGCTGTCGTTGCCCACGGCAAGTATCAAATGATCTTTGCTGCCGTCAAGAGCAGGCGCCACCTCAAACACCTGGTAGGGCACGATGTTCTGGTGCGCATTGCCCGCGCGCCCCGGCACCTTGCCGCTGACCAAATAGTTGGCACCCAGGTTGGCCAGCATGGCCACCTGCGTGTCCAGCAGCGCCATGTCCACCTGCTGCCCTTCGCCGGTTTTTTCGGCATGGCGCAGCGCGGCCAGAATGCCGACGGTGGCGTACATGCCGGTCATCAGGTCAGCCACCGCCACGCCCACTTTTTGCGGGCCGCCACCCAGGTCATCCCGCTCACCCGTCACACTCATCAGCCCGCCCATGCCCTGGATGGCGTAGTCATACCCCGCACGTTCGGCATAAGGCCCGGTCTGGCCGAAGCCGGTGACCGAGCAATACACCAGTTTGGGGTTCAGCAGCTTGAGCGAGGCATAGTCCAGCCCATAACGCGCCATGTCGCCGACCTTGAAGTTCTCGACAAACACATCGCAATGCGCCACCAGCTCGCGGATCAGCGCAGCGCCCTCGGGCTTGGCAATGTCACAGGTAAGCGAGCGCTTGTTACGGTTCGTGCCCAGGTAATAAGCGGCTTCTGCCGTGTCGGCGCCCGCACCGTCCTGCAAAAACGGCGGCCCCCAGGTGCGCGTGTCGTCCCCGGTGCCGGGGCGTTCAATCTTGATGACATCAGCCCCCAGGTCAGCCAGAGTCTGGGTACACCAGGGGCCCGCGAGCACGCGGGAGAGGTCGAGGATGCGGATGCCGTCTAGGGAGTTCATGGGGGCATTTTGCCTTGGTGTGGCTTGATGCGATGAACGGTGCCGGCGGTGGCCGCAGGCGAGTCGCCAGCGCGATAGCTGGCCGGTGGTGCCGCCCTAGAATTTGCTGGAACAACCACACGGCGGTTCCACTCCGGAGCTTCGACAGTCATGACCACTCAGCATCACGGTTCTTGTCTTTGCGAGGGCGTTCGTTTCACCATCGAAGGTGAACTCGCGCGCATCGAGATATGCCATTGCAGCCAGTGCCGGCGGGCACAAGGCAGTGCCTTTGGCGCCAATATTGCGGTAGAAACGGTAAAGCTGAAGTTTCTGTCGGGGCTGGACCTGTTGCATCGCTACGCGTCATCGTCTGGCAAGACCAGAGCCTTCTGCTCAATCTGTGGCTCGCCGGTGCTCAGTGAACGGAGCTCGTTGCCCGGCGTCGTTCGCATCCGCGCCGGGCTGCTGGCTGAGCCTATTGCGGCTCAAGTCGAATCACATGCTTATGTGGACTCAAAGGCTTCGTGGTGGTCTATCGGCGATGGGCTCACGCAACATCCTGAGGGTATCTGACGCCTCACGCGGCGTGCATATAAAAGAAAAGGCAACTCTGCTGGAGGCCCTTGTGCCGCTAGACAAGGTCTGTTCAATCAACTGATCTTGATGACGTCAGCGCCCAGTCGGCCAGCGTCTGGGTACACCAGGGGCCCGCAAGCACGCGGGAGAGGTCGAGGATGCGGATGCCGTCTAGGGAGTTCATTGGGGCATTTTGCTTTGGTGGGGGTGAGACGGCTGAAGGCGGGTGCGCCAGGCAGTGGCGCTAAAAAGCCACACCTACTTCGATTGGGGGGTGGCCCGAATGCGATAGAGACCTAGAATTCGCTGGCAATCACTGCCGGGTTTGGTGACTTCATTTATACCTGTATAAATCTGTCCCAATTTCCCGCAAAGCCAATGCTGGCGGCCCTTCCAGGAGGATTTCATGTCCAAGTTATACCGCAGCCGCCAAGTTATACCGCAGGTTTTGCGGCATACATTACGTTATCCCTCATGATTCGCGCATTTGCTGCCGTCGTCGGATTGCTCGTTGCTACCGTGGTCGCCTCGCAATTGGCCATGTTTCTTGAGATCGACTCCTGCTTAGACGCTGGAGGCATCTACGTGCGGGCGACTGGAGCTTGCTCGGTGTCCAGCGGTGTCGAATATGTCGCGCAATTCGCCCGTCCCGACCTCTACGTCTTGTGGAGCATCTTCCTCGTGCTGACTGGTCTGCCTTTTTGGCTGGCGTACAAGGCAGTCACAGCCCTTGCAGCGCGGCTTGCAGGCCAAACAGCGCGGAAGTTGAGCCGCATTGAGCGATAACATGACAATCGACACGGACCCACAAGAGCAGGAGGCGGCTCCGCCGCAAGTTGTTGTGGTCCGGTCATCTTCACGTTGGGCGTCACAAGATCCTCGTCACTTGAGGCCGCAAGGAGTTCCTCGCTCCCTGGATTCAAGGCTAGCATGCGGTGCTTGCTCGATTGAAGATTGAATACCTCTAAGGAGCTTCTGTTATGCCCTATTCCGGCCAGTGCCTCTGTGGCGCAATTTGCTATCAACTTTCGGGGGAACCAAAGGTCGTTTCCTTGTGCCATTGCAGCGACTGCCGTCGAAGTGCGGGCGCGCCGATGGTCGCTTGGGCGATGTTTCGGGAAACTGCCTTGACGCTGACGAAAGGGCAACCAAAAACGATTAACTCGTCAGGTACCGCAATGCGCAGTTTCTGCCCCGACTGCGGGAGCGGGTTGTTCTACCGCAACGCAGGTGTGCTCCCTGGACTTGTCGACATCCAGTCCTCAACCCTTGACCAACCTGAGGCTCTACCACCGACAGTGCAAGTACAGACGGCTGAAAGGCTCAGTTGGATGAAACACATCTTGGAATTTCCTGAATTCGAGCGATACCCGAAGTAGGACAAGGATGACGCCCAACCTTTCGCTCAAGCGGACCTGCCTACGGCAGGCCGCTTAGCTCACACGTTAGGCAGCACAAAGTGCGTGACAGAACTCAAGACGTATCCCTGAAAGACATCCTGTACTTGGCTGCGCCTCTTTGGGGCCCGCTCGCATTGACTCCTGTGTTCATGGTGCGAGGTCAAGCTGGTGAGATTTTGGCAAACGCTGCTGGGCTATGTGGATTCCTCGCTTTTCATTACCTCGGAGTCAGAGCTCTTCTGCGTACTTCGACCGCTGGCGCTCTTTCGAAGATCGTAGTTGGCGGTGTTTATTGCGCAGTCGCAGCTGTCATCTGTCTGGGAGCTTTCTGGGCGGCGTGCGAGCTGGGTGGGATGTGCAAGCCATGAGGTTCGGTTTTTTCTACCGATCCTCAGAACCACCTAGGACATGGGGCATGCTGCCTAACAGGTCCTTCGACGCGGACGTCCGGGTGCTTGCATGCGCTGAGCTCGCTCGCTTCCCAGCCACCGGTCAAGTCCAACGTTAAGGCTAGCGCCGCCATGCTCTTACGCAAACTTGCCTTGCCCCTTCTATGTGTCACAGCAGGCTCATTGCATGCTCAGCCAAGTTCTGGGGCCGACGTCTGGAAGGGCATCGCGGAAGAAGACCTCCGGCGCAGCTTCTCGTTTTATGAGAATTGTCCGGAGCCAGCCAAAATAGCAGTCTCTCTCGTGGAAAGCGCGGCGCTTCAAAATGGTGTGGTTCGTCTAGTTGAGAGATGGTCATTGACTGGTTGCAATCGGGAGCGCAGCTACCAGGTCATCTTCAACCCAGACTTAGGTACAGGGCTTTCCTACAAGTCATGGCCTCGATGAAGTGCATTCCCAGCCTTAACCGGTCAGTCAAAAGCGGACCGCCTGCGGCGTCCGCTTACTTCCAGCGTTAGAGCTCATGGAACCAATCAGGCCAGCGCCGGCGAGGGGAGCCGCCGTCCGATCCTTGAAGTACACCGCTGCGGTTTTGTCGCAGATCTTCTTCTGCGTCATGGCGCTGCTGATGACGGTGTTTGCTGGATCCATACATCAAGCCCCATGGTGGCTCTCCCTGTATCTCGCACTGACACAGGGTTTGCCGATCCTCGGGGCCACCATCGTTTCAATTTGGCGGTTGCACGTCATCGCAGGAAGCTCTCTATTCAAGCGGCTGTCACTGGTCCGATTTTGGTCCTTGATCGTCCTCGCAGTGAGCTGGGTCTTGTTAATCCTGCGTTCGGCACTGAGGTAGCGGAGAAGAGGCGCGTGAACTTGAGCTCTAACAACTCCTTCGACGCGGACGCACATGTGCGCTTCCTCCCTTCGGTCGCACTTGGCTTGTGCGCCGGTCAAGTCCAACGTTAGACCTCAATGAAATCCCCCAGCCCTCAGTTCGTTGTGTACGCCGTCGGCATGCTTCTCTTCGGTCTGGCGTATGAGCCAGTAAAGCAGGCGCTGGGCGGCCAGTGGATGTTTGTGGCGGCTGCCATCGCCTACCTACTGGTGCTGCGCGTCGTTGGAGCGCTTGTAGCTAGAGCGTTGATTTCGCGGCGGAACTCCAATGAGTAGTTCTGCACAACCCGGCGCATTGAGGTCTAACAGGTCGGCCCAGCGGCGATCGCCTACGGCGCCGCCTGGCCTCCAACGTTAGCCCGCGCAAACCATGTTCGCACACGCCCGTCGCCTTTTTCGATATGCAGTCGGCACACGCTTCATCGACATCGAGCAGGAGTCGCCCGAGCGTTTGGAACTGAGCTGTGGAATGACTCGAACCATCTTCGAGAAGGCCACAGGCCGGGTCATTCAACATTCGAGAACTGTGGGCACATTCGCCGCAATCGAAGTGATCGAACTGCACCAACCAAGGAACCAGGAAGGACCACTTAACTGGTTCGTCACAATTCGCCTTACCGGAGGCCGGGCGATTGAGGTCGGTCAAGTCACAGACCGGAATGACGCATCGGTCGTTGGCGCTCGAATTTCTACAATCACCGGCCATCTGGTAACTGTCAAACCCTGAGCAATGGACTACACCCAAACCACACTCAAACCGCCTCATGCGACGGCTAACAGGTTGCTCGTCGCGGACGCGCAGCCGCAGAATGCCGCTTCGCGGCGCTGGCTGCGCGCCAGACAGCGCCAACGTTAGGCCTCAGAGGAAGCGCCTGCTGATGCTCGATACGAAGATTCCACCGCCCGTAGTCGCCATAGCAGCGGCAATTGCCATGTGGGCCCTTGCGCGCACCGCGCCTGCATCTGGCGCCAATGATGGCCTGCGTCTCTTCGCTACCTCTCTAGGCGCGCTCTTGGGACTTGCTTTCGTCGCCGCGGGCTATCTCGCACTGAGGCGGGCCAAGACTACTGCCAATCCGGTCAAGCCTGAGAGCGTATCCGCGCTGGTGACAAGTGGCGTCTACCGACTGACGCGCAATCCAATGTACGTCAGTTTGGTTCTATTGTTGCTCGCCTACGGCACCTATCTGTGGTCGCTACCTGCCCTTCTTGGTCCCATCGCGTTCGTTGCCTACATTACGCGGTTTCAAATCATTCCCGAGGAGCAGGTACTGGAGGGGAGGTTTGGCAATGAATTTGTCGAGTACAGGCGGAGGGTTCGCAGGTGGATCTGAGGCCTAACCATTCGCTGCAGCCGACGTGCCTACGGCACGCGGCTGAGCTCACACGTTAGGCGGCAAAAAGACCGTGCTCCTCTCCACACTGCTATTTATCGCGGGCACGGTATGCGGACTGTACTACTGGTACCTCGGTATCGTCGTCGGCTCACACCTTCTTGACCCCGAAAGACGCAAGTCGCCTGGCGAACGCGTCATTCTCTCGGGGGTCGCATGGTCGGTGGGAAGTGGCGATGCGTTCTCAGACGAAGGCAAGCAAATTTGCCGTCGCGGCAATTGGACACTTGTGGCCAGCATTCTCATATGGTCTGCGTGGGGAGTAACCAAGTGAGCTTGCCGTTGAACATGATCGTCAACACATTCGGTCAGCGGTCGCCGGTTACGTCTACGCTAGACCCACACCCCAACGCCAGAGCAGGTCGCTTAAAGCATCTGCCACGTAGCCGCGTGCCTCGCAAAGATGTCAGACGTTGCGCCTTTCGCCATAACCGGCAGACTGCCAGTCCCACAATCGAGTTGGTCCATTCAACACCAACAAGGAATCCACCATGCGCAATTTCTCCGGCAAAGCCCCAACCTTCGTCGTGTGGGTGATTTCTCTGGTGCTGTTTATTGTTGCGCTGCTCGCGCAGTTTGGTGTGGTCCGCCTGGGCGCACCCATTGCGATCTGGTCGTGGATTATTGGTTTCGGCCTGCTTCTTCTTGCTTGCCGGGTTAGAGGTCTCTAGGCAAGTATCCCTGCGATACGCCAGAGTGCCCGGTGGCACCCCGGCTCCCCGCATCAATACTGCTTGTACGGCAAAAATTTGCCCGACAACACCACATTCACGCGGTCACCTTTGGGGTCGGGCGTGCGCACGATGTCCATCGAAAAATCAATCGCGCTCATGATGCCGTCACCGAACTCTTCGTGGATCAGCTCCTTGATCGTGGTGCCGTACACGCTGACAATTTCGTACCAGCGGTAAATCAGCGGGTCGGTCGGCACGGGCGTGGGCAATGAGCCTTTGTAGGGCACAACCTGCAGCCACTTCTGCTCTTCGGCGTTCAGGCCAAAAATTTTGCCGATGATCTTGGCCTGTTTGTCGTCGAAGGTCATCTGGCCCAGGCAGCCTGCGGTTGTCCACTCTTTGCTCAGGCCGACCTTTTTGGCGACCGACTCCCAGGTGATGCCTTTGCTGACTTTGACGGTGATGATTTTTTCGGTGATGTCGTTGCGGTTCATGCTTTGTTCTCCGTGTTGTAGGTAGTAATAAAAAGGTGATGGGTTAAACAGCCACAGGGCGCGGCCAATGGAATTTGCGGTCGGCCTCTTTGATCGGCACGTCGTTGATGCTGGCCTCGCGGCGTTGCATCAAGCCCAGCTCGCTGAACTCCCATTGCTCGTTGCCGTGGGATCGGAACCAGAAGCCGGCGTCGTCGTGCCATTCGTATTCAAAACGCACCGATATGCGGTTGCCGGTAAAGGCCCAGAGTTCTTTCTTCAGCCGGTAGTCCAGCTCTTTGGCCCACTTGCGTTTTAAAAACTCGCGGATCATGGGCCGGCCCGAAAAAAAGTCGGCGCGGTTACGCCAGACCGAGTCTTCGGTATAGGCCAGGGCCACGCGATCGGGGTCGCAGCTGTTCCAGGCGTCTTCGGCCTTTTGCACTTTTTCTTTCGCGCTTTCCAGCGTGAAGGGCGGCAGCGGCGGGCGGGCTTGCTCGGTACTCATGCCACGGCTTTCAGGGTGACGGTGGGTGGTGTGTCGGCCAGCGCACCGCGGCCCGGCTCCACAATCGGTGGGTGCGCCGGCGCCCGGCCATGCGACAAATCTTTGGAGCGCGCCACCAGAAAGTCCACCAAGTGATTGCGCAGCGGGTAGTACTGCGGGTCGTGGTGCACCGTGGCACGCTGGCGGTCGCGCGGCATGGTGTTGCGCACAATTTCTGCCACCCGGGCCTGTGGGCCGTTGCTCATCAAGAGGATCTTGTCAGCCAGCAGCACGGCTTCGTCCACGTCGTGGGTGATCATGAAAACCGTCTGATGCGTTTCGCGCACGATGGCCAGCAGCTCGTCCTGGATGGTGCCGCGTGTCAGTGCATCCAGCGCGCCAAAAGGCTCGTCCAGCAGCAGCATCTTGGGTTCTATCGCAAAGGCGCGCGCTATGCCCACGCGCTGCTTCATGCCGCCCGACAGGGCCGCCGGTTTTTTGTCGATGGCGGCTGACAGGCCCACCAGGTCCACATATTTCTGCACATGGGTATCGACTTGCGCGTTGGTCCAGTCCGGCCATTTGGAGCGCACGGCAAAGGCAATGTTTTTGCGCACGGTCAGCCAGGGCATGAGGGCGTGGCCCTGAAACACCACGCCGCGCTCCAGGCTGGGGCCGGCCACCTCGCGGCCGTCCATGAAGATGTGGCCGGCGCTGGCCGATTCCAGCCCCGCCAGCGCATTGAGAATGGTGGTTTTGCCGCAGCCCGAGTGGCCGATGATGCAGACAAACTCGCCACGGTTGATGGTGAAGTTGACTTCATCAAACACCGGGCCGCTGGTGCCGGGGTAAGACTTGGCCAGGCCCTCGACCTGCAGAAAGGGCCGGTCGCCGCTGGTGGGTGCGGGTTTATTCAGCATAGGTCACCCACTTCTGCAGTTGCGCAAACATCAGGTCCAGCAGCATGCCCATCACACCAATCACCACGATGGCAAAAATCACGTTGGTCAGCGAGAGGTTGTTCCATTCGTTCCAGACAAAGTAGCCGATGCCGGTGCCGCCCACCAGCATCTCGGCGGCGACGATCACCAGCCAGGCGATGCCCATGGAAATCCGCATGCCGGTCAGGATGGTCGGCGCAGCGGCCGGCAGGATCACGAGAAAGGCCTTGCGCAGCGGATCGACTTCCAGCGTCTTGGCGACGTTGAGCCATTCACGCTTGACCGCCGACACCCCGAAAGCGGTGTTGATCAGCATGGGCCAGACCGAGCAGATGAAAATCACGAAGATGCCCGAGGTCGACGAGTCCTTGATGGTGTACAGCGCCAAAGGCATCAAGGCCAGCGGCGAGATCGGCTTGAGCACCTGGATAAACGGGTCGAGCGCGCGGCGCATCAGCGGCGACATGCCGATCAGGAAGCCCAGCGGAATCGCCACCACACAGGCCAGCAGAAAACCCAGGCCCACGCGGGCCAGCGAATGCCCGAGCTGAATGGCAATGCCCTTGTCGTTGGGGCCGTTGTCATAAAACGGGTCGGCCAGGTGCCGCCAGGCGGTCTGGCCCATCTGCAGCGGCGTCGGAAAGCCGCCGGTTTTGGCCGTGCCGGGGTCCTTGCCCAGCATCTTCAGATACTCGGCTTGCTCGGCGGACACGGCAGGCCCGGCCGCGCCACCGGTGGCCGGCAGCGTGGCGAGTTGCCACGCTGCCAGAAAGACCAGCAGCAGCAATACCGAGACCAGCGTGGCCTTGAAGTTCAGGGTTTTGAAAAAGTTCATGGTGTCATCAGAAGGTTGCGGCGTCCGTTAGCGACGGTGTGAGGGCTTGTCACCCCGGACTCGAGGAGCCTGCCCCGGACTCCGATTCGGGGTGGTCCATGCCTTCCGCAGCGGTATGCCGTCATGGATTGCGGGTCGAGCCCGCAATGACAGATGGCGGGAGCAGAAGGCACGGTCACGGGCATGTTCAGGCCATCTTGTTGATCGCAAAGGACTTGAGGTACTCGTCCGGTTTGGCTGCGTCGAACACCTTGCCCATGATGGTGAACTTGGGATAGGCGCCCTCGGGGGCTTTCTGGCCCAGCTCTGTCATGCGTTTTTTGGCATCGGTCAGCAGGAAGACTTTTTCGGCGATCTGCTTGTAGTTGATGTCGCCCTTGACATAACCCCAGCGTTTCATCTGCGTCAGCATCCACACCGCCATCGACTGCCACGGGATCGGGTCGAAGTCGGCGCGATCCGGCACGGTCTTGATGTTGCCCAGGCCGTCGGCAAAACGACCGGTCAGTACCTGCGTGAGCACGGTTTCCGGCTGGTTCAAATAAGCCTGCGGCGCGATCACCTTGGCGATCAGTTCGCGGTTTTTCGGGTCGCGCGCCATGGCGGCGGCGGTGAGTACCGAGCGGTACAGCGCGGCAAAGGTGTTGGGGTTTTTCTGGATGAACTCGGTCGAGGTGCCAAAGGCGCAGCAGGGGTGGCCGT
>NZ_JAUXUP010000012.1 GCF_030680935.1 Polaromonas sp.
GCCCAAAATCGACAATGCTTTTCCGTATCGCAGCCAGGTCGCGCACGTCGCCGTATTCGAGCCAGCTCTCGATGCAGTTGATGTCGGAGGCTTTGATGGTCGCGCCGACTCTCTTGAGGCGCGCATACATCGCATCGCCCAACATGCCGCCACAGCCTGCTACATAAACACGGGTTCCAGTTTCAATCTTCAAGGAGCTCACCTTTTTCAGAAATATCGGGGTTTAGCGGGTTCAAGCTATTCGCCAAACAGGGCCAAATAGGTTGGCACTTGCGAACGCACGGAGTAACGTGAATCTATATATTCACGGGCCGCCCGGCCCATGACCTCAAGCTGGCCCGGGTTATCGAGCAGGGACGAAAGCGCCTCGACCCAGGATCCCTTGTCATTGTCCACGACGAGGCCCGTCCTGCCGTGCAGTACGACCTCATGACCCGACCCGGTAGACGACACCACCGGCGCCGCCGCAACGCCGGAGTATTGAATGGCCTTGAACCCGACCTTGCCCTGCTCCCACTCACCCTGAGGCACAGGCATGATGCCTATGTCCATGCCTGCAAGATCCTCGATCTCTGACGCAAGCGCCCATTTGATGAAGCGGTAGTTTTTCAGCTCGGGAAACTTCGGGTCCACGTCGCAGATGACCCTGAACTCGAAATCGTAGCGCGATTGCAACTCAGTGAGCGCTTCGCGAACCAGCTCAAGGTAGCCCATGGTCGATTGCGTCCCGGTCCAGCCGATGACGGCGCGGCGAGTGGCAAGCGGCGCCTTCGCGATGGGCTTGTGATAATCCAGGTCTATGGTCGTCGGCAGCAACACCGCGTGTTCGTTGTACTGCTTGACCCAGTTGACGAGATAGTTGTTGCAAACCGCCACCTTCAGACTGTGCCGTGTGATGAAACGGATCTTCGACGACCATTTTGCGAATCCCACGATGCGATTGACCTTCGAAGTCTTGCTGATGAAAATCGCATCATCGAAGTCGAAAATCACCCGACGACGCAGCACAAACAAAATGGCTTCGATAAACGGCGGCCCCAAGGGAGTAGCCTCGCGATGGATGAAAATGTAATCGTAGCCAAACACGCGCGGCAGGATCAACAGCCGGCGCACGAAGCCAGAAATGACGCCCAACACCCTTTGGGCCATGTGGCCCGGCTTGTAAAGGATGCGCATCGTGACCATGTCCAGGAACGGGCGCACATCAATGTCAATTCCGCGCTCGCGCAGGGCCTGGAGGTATTGCTCAAAGCGAAAACGCTGGCTCGGACTGATCCCCAGGGGATAAGGACAGAGGATGAGGACTTTCGGATTCATGGGTTCAGGACTGTGACGAAACGGGGCGGTCATTCCTGATCGAAAATACGTTTTCGCCCAGATAGACAAAATCACGGTCCAGTTGAGAAATCGTCTTGAGGAAGTTGGCGGATGTACGCTGCCCGGGAAACAGCCAGTCGTGCATTTCGATGATCAGCACCGGGAATTCGTCGATCCAGTCGGTATTGCCCGAAAACAACTCCGACTCGAACCCTTCAATATCGATCTTGACGATGAACGGAAAATGACCCGCGGCTCGCGGGTGGCGCGCCAGAATTTCAGGCACCGTCACCCCGGAAATGCCGCCTTCAGCGCCTTCCTCGACCGTCGTTGTCGTAAACGCATTCTTTTCGGCACTCGGGTCGGTCAAGGCGAGCCTGGATGGCTTGCTGGCAATGCCGGCGAGCAGCGCTTCGAACTGCTCGTTGTTACCAAAATTCTCCCGCAAAACCCTGAAGTTGTCTTCACTCGGTTCAACCGCGACGATCTTGGAGTTCGGCCAGATATGGTGAAAATACACGCTCGACAAACCAATGTTGGCACCCAGATCCAGAATCAGCGGCACACCCTCGGCGGAGTATTTGGCGTAGAGCGCTTCAAATTCAGGATAACGTTTGAGTGCCTTGAGGTTGTAGTCCTCATGGATGAATATCTGGTCGAAAGTGAACCAGTCTGACGTTGCCGAGCGCAGGAATATATTGGATTGACCATCGTTCAGACGGTTAGCAAGCGTGAGGCGATCCATCCCGTCCCGCACACCCAATTTTTTGTAGCTGAACGTGTCAGGGTACGCCCTGACGATCTTGGCATTGATCGTTGAAAGCAGGAAGCCGTTCAATAGTTGAACGATTTTTCGCGGTGTCGGAATCCAGTTCATCATCATTATTCGAGACTCAAATATTCAGCACGACGCAAAGCCTAGCCCTTTTGCTCGGGCGTGGCCTGGTTTGTTATCCAGTCCGAGAACTGGGCGATATTGACGACACCCGGCAACGGCTGGAGACTGTTCCACTGAATTTCTGCTGTACTCTTCCTTGAAGACGAGATTATCGTTGCGAAACGGCGCCAGCTGGCCTTGTCGAAAAAAGAAAGCAGCAGTCCACCCCAGTCGCGCAGGGACAGCAGCCGCAGGTTCGCCAAAAAATCAGCCACGCTAAGTACGCCGAGTTTCTTCTGCATGTACCAGGCAAAAACCTGCCGCCGGACATAACCACCGCGATCAATCTCGACGTCCGCGAGCTTCGCACCCAGGTTTCTCTTCAGCAGGTTAAGCCACATGTGCATGCCATTGGTGAGGTCGCTACCGGGGAGCATCCCGGGAAATTCGGGGTCGATGCCGAGATAAGCCAGGCCGCTTTTGTGTTTGCTGCTATAGAAATAGTGCCCGAAAGACTTCGGGGAAACCCCCACGACGAGAAGCTTTTCGGGGCTGAATATCCATTTGTCCGCCGTCAACAGCAGCGAGTTGAGTGCGTAGTGGTCGGGAAACGGAGGGTGAAACTGCGGAAGCTTGTCGCGACGGACCAGCGTGGTCTGCATGTTCAACGGGATACGCACCTTGAAGCGGAACATGTCGCGCACAATGGAAAACCGTTGGTCGAGCGACATCACGCCCTCACGAGTCAGGTCGGGCCCGAAATTGAAATGGGCGCGGCTGTAAAACCCGTGCTCGTTCTGGCCGATTGAATTCGGCGCCACATAGGAATAACCGTTGTGCAGAACGCAGTCGGGTTGCCCGTACTGGTCAACGATCTGCGCCATCCTGGTGAAGTACCCGGGAAGCAGCAGATCATCGTCGCCCATCATCATGATGTAGTCGCCCGACGCCGCGAACAGCGCATTGTTCCAGTTGTCGGTGACTGAAATCAGCGTCTCGAGCCGCAGGATCTTCACACGCGGGTCGTCAGCATACTGCGCAATGATCTCGGGCGTTCTGTCGGTATTGGCGTTGTCCGAAATGATCAATTCCAGGTCGTCATAACCCTGCCCGAGAATCGAATGGATGCAGTTTTCGAGGTAGGGTCCGCCATTGCGGGTAGGAAGCAGTACCGAGAATTTCATTTTTAATTCAATTTTCCAAAATCTTCTTGCGAACCAGCATCGATCCTGATCCACTGGCCCAGTTCATGGCTGAAGCGTCTCACCGGTTTCGCTGGTACCCCAGCCACGACCGTGTAGGCCGGTACCGAGCGCGTCACGACGCTGTTGGCCCCGACCACCGAATGATCTCCCAGCGAAACGTTTCCGGCAACAAAGGCGCCGTAACCAACCCAGGCTCCCCGCCCTATGGATACCTTGCCCGGCAACAGGGGTTGCTGCAGAATGCCAAGGTTGGTGTCCCGATAGTCGTGGTGCGAGTCAGCGATGTACACATTGTCCCCGATTGTCACGTCATGACTGATCTCGATGCGGTTGATGCAGGACAGCGTGCAGCCGAAGCCAATACTGACATTGTCGCCAATGTCGATCTGGGGATCGAAAACCTGGGACCCGTAAGCTTTGAGCGCTAGCAGGCGGGTGTTTCTGCTGATGCGAGAGCGATCGCCGAGGCTCACGCGATCCAGGCCCACGGACTGGATGAAGGGACTCACGAATGTCCCCACGCCCATGCGTTGGAAAAGCATCCGGTACAACCATCCATAAGGTATTGCCAAGAGCCGCTCAAAGCGAACCCTTTCGAACAGGAAGGCAACAAAGGAGGTCATCGGTCGGACACGCGTTTGATCATGTTACTCAGGTCAGCCCGCAAAGCGTCTGAAAGAAAAAACCAAGCAGCAGCCACGTACAGCGCCACGCCCAAAGCCAGCGAGACCAGGGTCTGCCAGCCGGGCTGGACGGCCATAGCAAGGATTTTCGCACTTCCGAACGCACCAACTCCGGCAAGCACGAAAGGCAAGAAGTTGGCGCGCAGCCACATCCCCATCCCCTGCTTCAAGACTCTCGCCTGAACCACGGGCAATAGCGTAAACAGGTAATAGGCGTTCAGGCCGGCGTAAGCCGCGGCAGCGCCGCTGATGCCGTATTGGTGAGCCAACCAGTAAAGCGCCGGAAGGTACAACACCAGGGCCAGCAAGTTGATTTTTAGCGGCAAGCCGGGTTGACCACAAGCCACTGCCGCCATGTACGCATTCGAGACCATGGCATTGAAGAAAAAGCCCAAGGCCAGCCACGCCATGGTCAGCGCCGCCTCGTCGGCGACCCTCGCGTTGATCCAGAGCTGGAGGACTTCGTGGCCGAAAAAAACCAGCGCGAAACAGGGCAGCGCCACGACGAGACCCATGAGCTGGCTGGCCTTGCCATAGCGCGACAGCAGGTCGGCATGCTGGCCGGTGCTGAACGAATGCGAGAAGGCCGGAAAAGAAGCGCTGTTGATAGCGCTTTGTACCAGGGAGATGGCAATGGAGGCGTTGTAAGCGATCGAATAATAGCCCAAGGCTTCAAGACTCAGGAACTTGGTGACGGCCAGACGGTCGGCCTGACTCAGCACCAACGCCGTGAGTGCGATGAGATTCATGGCTGCAGAATACTTCCAGATGTCCTTGAACGAGGCTAGCGAAAAACGGGGCCAAAGCCGCAAAGTCGGCAGAAGGCGATAGGTGAAGATCGCATAGACCAGAAGCTCCACGGCAGAACTGATCGCGAACCACACAAGAAATGCCACAAGGTCCGGGACGAAAAAGAGAACAACCACCCCGCCGCCAAGACGCAGCGTCTGCACACTCGCCTTGATCATGTTCAGGACATCCATGCGCTGCAGGCCACTGATCACCCCGGTATAAAACGCGACCGGCCAGCGCAGGCCCAAATAAACGGCAATGATCTGTATGCCCAGCGTGACGGTCGCTGTGTCGAGACGCGTGCGGCTCAACCAGAAGGCTGCCACCGTCGTCGAGTTCCACCACAACAGCACGGCGATGAGCAGCGCAATGATCCAGTACACGCTCGAGGCCGTATTCACGGCATGGGAACTTGCACTGCGCCTATCGCTGTGATCGGATGACACAACCTTCGTCACTGTCGCCGAGATGCCGAGGTCGAGAGTACCCAGAAGTACCTGCAGGATCGTGATGAGTCCGACAAAACCGAAGGCCTCGACGCCCAGGAAATGCACCTGAATCGGGGTGACGGCAAGCGTCAGTATCCCGAGCCACGCGCTGCCCAGAAAGTTGAAGATGATGTTGGACTTGAGTTTGGACAAGGCAGGATGCCCGGATTTATCGCAGCGTCGCGCGCGGCTGGGCTCGCCACCACGCAATCGTATCGTCCAGCCCCCTGTCAAGATCGAACTTTGGGGTCCACCCGGTAAGCGCGAGTTTGCTGGTTTCGGCCACCAAAAGCGCGGGCTCCGTGCCCCGGACAGACACCGACGGCAAGCGTACGCGGTCAACCGCACCGAGCTTTTGTCCGATGGCAGTAACAATATCGCCCAATGCCACGCCATGGCCGGATCCGATATTGACGGGTCCTGCGAGCTCGCACTCGAGGAGCGCGACAAATGCCGATGCGACGTCTTCCGCATGCAGGTAATCCCGGACCAGGCCGGGATTGCCGCAAGTTGCCGTGTTCCCGTCCATCAAGCTGGAAATCGTTGAGGCCATCAGGCGCTGCGGGTGTTCATGGGGGCCATAGAGTGAAAAAACACGTCCCCAGGCACTCGATAGCCCGGTCTGCCGCGACCAGGCGGCCAACTGCAGTTGCAGCGCATGCTTGGAACTGCCGTAAAGCGTCCCAGGCACCAGCGGCGTCGTCGCCTCAGCACAAATGCCACCACCATGCCAATCATACTCAGCACAGGTCCCGGCTGCGACGAGCCGCTTGCCGCCAATCGCAGTGAAGGCCTGGATCATGGCCAAGCTGGCGCGCAGCCAGTCAAAATTTTCAAGTGCTGTCCAGTATTTCCCAGGCTGGGTGCACCAGGCCAGATGCAGCAAGTGCGTCGCGCCTATGCGGCGCACCAGCCCCGCGGCTTCTCCGTCGGCCAACAGGTCAGCGCCGTGCCACGTTACCCCAGGCGGCGCGTCGCGCATGGCCGACGAAACTGCGTGGACTTCGTAACCTTTGGCGTGCAACTGCGCAACACAATGGCGGCCGATGAATCCGCTTGCGCCAGTGACCAGAACTTTCATCAGAATATGCGCAAGGCCGGGACGGCTGCGACGAACTTGCCGCCCCACTCCCGAACGAACTCATTGGCCTTGACCACTTCATCGGCGATGTTCCACGGCAGGATTACGACGTAATCAGGCTTGCGCTCGCGCAGTTCTTTCGGGGCCAGAATCGGGATATGGCTACCCGGCATGAACTTGTCCTGCTTCGATGCGGCCGCATCACAGACGAACGACACCAGATCAGGCTTGACTCCCGCGTAATTCATCAGGGTATTGCCTTTGGCGGCAGCGCCGTAGGCGGCTACCATCTTGCCCGCCAGATTGGCTTCAATGAGGAATGCCAGCAGATTGTTCTTGACCTTGTCCGCTTCGCGCTGGAAACGCTGGTAAGTCGCCAGGTCCTGCAGGCCACTTGCAATTTCCTCGGCAAGTATGCGAGCCACCGCAGCGCCGTCGATGCGGGCGTCATCGGAATGGCAACCATAGACGCGGAGGCTACCGCCGTGTGTCGTGATCTGCTCGACGTCGCAAACCCTCAGTCCGGCCCGCGCAAAGATCGCCTTGACAGACTGCAGCGACAGGTAGGAATAGTGCTCGTGGTAAACGGTGTCGAACTGGTTAAGGCGCATCAGGCTCATGAGGTGCGGGAACTCGAGCGTGATGGTTCCGCCGGGCTTCAGCGCGGTCTTCATGCCTGCCGTGAAATCGTTGATATCAGGCACATGCGCATAAACGTTGTTGCCAATAATGAGGTCGGCCTGTCTGCCCGACTTCACGAGCTTGCCAGCAAAGTCCTGGCCAAAAAACTCGCGGGCCACCGGGATGCCGGCGGCTTCCGCCACCGCAGCCGTGCTGTCTGTGGGCTCAACGCCGAGGCACGGCACGCCGCTGGCGACAAAATTCTTGAGCAGGTAGCCATCGTTCGACGCCACTTCGATGACGAAACTGTCAGCGCCCAGCCCCAGGCGCGTCGTGATCATCTCAACATAGGCTCGCGCATGCGCGAGCCACGTGGTGGATACCGATGAAAAGTATGCGTAATCCTTCGTAAAAAGCTCGTCCGAGCGTGAGTAGTCTTCGGTCTGGACGAGCCAGCACTGGTCGCACACGAATAGCTTTAGCGGGAAGTACTGCTCCGGAGCCTGAAGATCGGCCGCGCTCAGGTAAGCGTTTGAAGGCGGAGCGAAGCCGAGGTCCAGGAAGACATGTTTGAGGGGGGTGTTGCAGTGACGGCAATTCATACTGTAATACTCTGGAAGTTTTTATCTATGAGCGGATGCTCTTTATCACGTTCGGACAGGTCAGCCACCGGCAGCGGCCATGGAATGTTCAGCGCCGGATCATCAAAACGCAGGCCGCCTTCGGCCGAAGGCGTGTAGCTGGCGGTGTGCAGATACAGCAATTCGGAGTCCGGTTCGAGCACCTGGAAGCCGTGCGCGCAGCCTTCAGGAATCACGAGCATCAGGGCATTGGCGGCCGACAGCTCCTGGGCATGCCATTGCAGAAAAGTTGGTGACCCCTTGCGCAGGTCCACGGCAACATCCCAGACACAACCCCTGAGGCACCGCACCATCTTCATCTCCGCATGGGGCGGGCGCTGAAAATGCAGCCCCCTCACCGCACCGACCGCGGTCGTCCGGGAGAGGTTGATCTGCTCGATGCGCCGGCCACCAGCGGCCTCACCCAGCTCGCGCTCACAGAAAAGCCGCAAAAATGCGCCGCGGCTGTCCTGGAAAGCGTTGGTTTCCGCAATAAAAACACCGACAAGGGCGGTTGGAAGAAGTTTCACGCTAGACCGCCCAGCCGATATTCTTTGCCTTGGCCGCCGCAACATAATCGGCCAGCTGCTGCCGGCTGATCACGTCACCTTTTTCGCCATAAGCGCGGTACCAGCTGGCCGTCTGCCTGAGGCCTTCGTCGAGCCCCCAAACCGGCAACCACCGCAACAAGGTGCGAGCTTTGGTGCTGTCCAGTTGGAGCAGGCTTGCTTCGTGCGGCTGGGGAGCCCCGGTCACATGCCAACGCAGCTCACCCCAGCTTTGAGTCAGCTTTGAGAGGACAGCCGAAACCGGCTGATTGCCTGATTCATCCGGGCCGAAATTCCACGCTTCGGCGTACTCGGGTTGCCGCTCCAGCAAGCGCTGGCCAAGCAGCAGGTAACCAGACAAGGATTCGAGAACATGCTGCCATGGCCGCGTGGCCTGCGGCGAGCGGATCTCGACTGATTCGCCACACGAACTGGCGCGCACCAAGTCGGGAATGAGACGGTCTTGCGACCAGTCTCCGCCGCCGATGACGTTGCCAGCGCGAGCTGTCGCCAGGAGAGGCGAGTTTTCGCCGCTGAAATAGGATTTACGGTAGCTGGCCGCAACAAGTTCGGCGCCTGCCTTTGACGCCGAGTAGGGGTCGTGACCACCAAGGCGGTCGTTTTCGCGGTAGCCCCACAACCATTCCTGATTCTCATAACATTTGTCCGTCGTCACCACGACGATGGCTCTGACATTCCCTGCCTGGCGACAGGCCTCCAGCACATGAGCCGTACCCTGCACGTTGGTTGCCCAGGTGGTCAGAGGGTCGGTATAAGAACGCCGCACGAGCGCTTGCGCTGCCAAGTGAAACACAATATCAGGTTGCACCTGCGCGACCATCTTTTGTACGACCGCGTAATCACGGATATCAAGTTGACGTTCTTCAACGTCCAACTTGAGCAGATTCCAATGGCTAGGTTGGGTATCGGGCGGCAACGCCAGACCAACCACCTCGGCACCAAGCTGCTGAAGCCATAGGGCCAGCCAGCTGCCTTTGAAACCGGTATGACCAGTGAGCAGAACCTTTCGCCCGCGAAACGCACCACCAAAGTGGCTCACTTCCAGGCCTTCCATGGCGCGCTGCCGGAATTCCAGAGTTCTTCCAAGTGCATCTTGTCGCGCAGCGTATCCATCGGTTGCCAGAAACCCCGGTGCATGAAAGGTGCCAACTGCCCCATCGCCGACAAGCCTTCGAGCGGCTCGCGCTCCCACACAGTCGTGTCGTCCTTGATGAAGTCGAACACCTTCGGCGACAAGACAAAATAACCGCCATTGATCCATCCGCCTTCGCCAGCCGGCTTTTCCATAAAGCCCGTCACACGAAATTCTTCCATAGCCAGTGAACCGAAACGCCCCGGCGGCTGCACTGCAGTAACAGTCGCAAGGACTTTCTGCTCTCGATGAAATCGGATGGATTCGGTGATATTGACATCCGCCACGCCATCGCCATAGGTAAAGCAAAAGTCCTCGCCATCCAGATAATCCTTGACTCGTTTGAGTCTGCCACCCGTCATGGTTTGCTCACCCGTGTCGATAAGAGTGACCTTCCAGGGTTCACCATATTTTTGATGCACATGCATCTGGTTACTGGCCATATCAAAAGTGACGTCCGAGCTATGCAGGAAATAGTTGGCAAAATACTCCTTGATAACGTACCCTTTATACCCACAACAAATCACGAAATCATTCACCCCATGAGCCGAATAGATTTTCATGATGTGCCAGAGAATCGGTTTGCCACCAATTTCAACCATGGGTTTGGGACGAGAACCGGTTTCTTCCGAGATTCTCGTACCAAGCCCCCCCGCAAGAATTACAGCTTTCATGATGGTTTTCCGACTATTCGAGTGTTAAACACCGTAAATCCGCGAGATGGCTCATCTTCTTCTCCAAAAAATTGCTCGATTTTGGGATTGTAGAAGACCTATTAACTTATTCTAAATCTGACAGTGAGCATCGAGCGCCGTGCCCGGGATGAACTTCGCATTTTTTCGATGCCCGCGGCTATGCATCCGGCCACTGGCCTGTAGGTTTTTTAATCCGCCAAACTTTTGTATCGTGACCAAGCCAAATCTCTCAGCGCCCATTGCAACAGTAAAAGTCATACGACCAGAGCCTTTCGCCATCTCTGACGGGCGTGTCCAATAAATGAGGTTCTCTTTGAAACGCATACTTGATTTGACGCTTGCCGCCTGTTCTGCAGTGGTGTTCTTGCCACTTCTTGTCATCGTTATGGTCCTGGTACGCTCAACCTCAAAGGGACCGGCCTTGTATTGGTCTGCCAGGGTGGGCAGACACAACCAGCTTTTCAGCATGCCCAAGTTTCGAAGCATGCACGTAGGAACTCCGGCGGTTGCCACGCATTTACTGCCTGATCCTGCTGCCCATCTCACGCCCATAGGTTCGTTTCTGCGCAAAAGCAGCCTTGACGAGCTTCCTCAACTCTGGAACATTCTCGCTGGCGACATGAGCTTCGTGGGACCCCGTCCGGCACTCTTCAACCAGACGGACCTGATCGAACTGCGGACGCGGCTTGGGGTTCACGAGCTGGTTCCGGGCCTGACCGGCTGGGCCCAGGTCAATGGCCGCGATGAATTGCCCATACCCGACAAAGTTGCCCTTGACGCAGAATATCTGCGAATGCAGTCGACTTGGTTTGACCTGAAGATAATGTGGATGACGGCTCAGAAGGTTTTGCGGCGAGACGGCGTAACGCATTAAATATCCGGCTCAGGCCCTGCACGACGCGCAAACCAGACTTGCTCCCTTATTGTTGACCCATGCTGAAAAACACACTCCTCAAACAATCCCGACCTGTCAAGCAAGCCGTAGCGCTTCTGGCTGACGCGCTGATGGGTGTGCTGGCAGTATGGGCTGCTTTTTCGTTGCGGCTGGACGTTTTGCATTGGCCCGAAGGGGCCCAATGGTGGCCCTATCTCGTGGCGCCCCTGCTGGCAGCCCCGATCTTCATACGCAACGGCCTATACCGCGCAGTGTTCAGATACAGCGGTATCGCCGCCATACGGGCGCTCGGACTATCGGTTTTGCTTTACGCGGTACTTTTCTTCGGTGTGCTGCTCTTCATGAAGTGGTTTGAGGTACCCCGATCGATCGGGGTGCTCCAGCCCATTCTGCTGCTGCTTCTGGTAGGTGGAAGCCGCATCGCTGCCCGTCTGTGGCTGAACAGCCTGTCGCGTAGCCAGAGCAGAGGGCTGGCAGTGAGCCGGCTGATCATCTACGGGGCGGGCTCGGCCGGCATCCAGATGGCCAATGCCATTGCAGGCTCGCATGAATTCAGGCTGGTCGGTTTTGTCGATGACAGCCCCGCACTCAGAGGGTTGACCATCAACGGTGTACGTGTGCACGCCCCGTCTGAGCTTTCTGCAATGCTGGAGAAATATGGCGCTACTGACCTGCTTCTCGCGCTACCCTCTGCCAGCCGCGCACGCCGCAACGAGATACTTAATGAATTGCAGCCCCTGCCGGTTCATGTGCGATCCATTCCTGGCCTGAGCGATCTGGCGCACGGCCGCATTGCGCTGGCAGACCTGATGGAGCTGGATGTTGAGGATCTGCTGGGGCGCGACCCTGTTGCACCGAATCGCGCGCTTCTGGCCCACAATCTCGCAGGAAAAGTGGTGCTCGTCACGGGCGCAGCCGGCAGCATTGGCAGTGAACTGTGCCGCCAAATTCTCGCAGAAGGTCCTGGCAGGCTGATCCTCGTCGAGCACAGCGAATATGGCCTCTACACCATTCATCAGGAGCTCCAGCTTCTATTGGCGACGCTGGTTGAACGCGGGAATGTCGTAACCGACATCGTCCCCCTGCTTGCAAATGTTCAGGACCACACGCGCATGCTGCAGATTTGCCGGGCCTACCACCCCGACACCTTGTATCACGCAGCCGCTTACAAACATGTGCCGCTGGTAGAGCACAACCCGACGGAGGGCGTGGCCAACAACGTCCTCGGTACGCTGAGCACGGCGCGCGCCGCGATCGAGTCGGGTGTGAGTCATTTTGTGCTGGTTTCCACGGACAAGGCTGTCCGGCCCACCAATGTCATGGGCGCGAGCAAACGTCTGGCGGAGCTGGTTTTGCAGGCTTTGTCGGCCACGCCCGTGGTCAGCTTCATGACGCAGGAAGGAAGCGCCAGTCCACCGGTCAATAACCTGACACGCTTCGCGATGGTGCGTTTTGGCAATGTCCTTGGTAGCAGCGGAAGCGTGGTGCCCCTGTTCCGGCGCCAGATTCGAGCCGGTGGCCCAATTACCTTGACCCACCCCGACGTCACGAGATACTTCATGACGATCCCGGAAGCAGCGCAGCTTGTGCTGCAGGCGGGTGCCATGGCGGAAGGCG
Organism: Polaromonas sp.; assembly: GCF_030680935.1. Taxonomy (GTDB): domain Bacteria; phylum Pseudomonadota; class Gammaproteobacteria; order Burkholderiales; family Burkholderiaceae_C; genus Polaromonas. The sequence continues at coordinate 12,593 of NZ_JAUXUP010000012.1, forward strand.
GCGAGGTCTTTGTGCTCGACATGGGCCAACCCGTAAGAATCATCGACCTAGCCTACCGAATGGTCAAATTGTCAGGGCTTGCGGTCAAGGACGAAAAATGTCCAGATGGGGACATTGCAATCGAGGTCTCCGGCCTGAGGCCGGGGGAAAAATTGTACGAAGAGCTCCTCATCGGAGACAACCCGGAACAAACCGTTCACCCCCGGATACTGAAAGCCCGGGAAGATTTCGTACCTTGGCGTGCGCTTCAGAATGATTTGCAGGCGCTTCAATTGGCAGTCGCCAACAACGACTCCTCAGCCCTGCGGGAAATTCTGCTCAATCGGGTCAGCGGCTTCAAGCCTGATGCGGAAAACGCTGATTTAATGATCAAGGCAGCAGCCTGAGCCCCCTCGGAACAACCAAGCAGCTAGAACTGGGCATCCTTGAAAGCCTGGGCGGCCGCATCTTTTGCCGACAGTACCGGTGACCCCTGCAACGGCCAGTCGATGGACAAGGTCGGGTCGTTCCAGGCGATTGAGCGTTCCAATGCGGGCGCATAGTAGTCCGTGGTCTTGTAAAGAAAATCAGCGCTATCACTGAGCACCAGAAAGCCGTGCGCAAGCCCTGGGGGCACCCACAGTTGCCGGTGATCGTGCTCGTTGAGTTCCAGGCCAAACCAGCTGCCGAAAGTCGGCGAGGCTGGACGAATATCCACAGCAACGTCATACGCGGCGCCTCGCACAACGCGAACAAGTTTGCCCTGCGGTTGACCGAGCTGGTAGTGAAGGCCTCGCAGTACCCCCTTGGCCGAGCGACTGTGATTGTCCTGCACAAAACTCAAATTGGTGCCTGTGGCAGCATTAAACGCGGCCTGGTTGAAACTTTCAAAAAAGAAACCGCGCGAGTCACCAAACAATTTGGGTTCAACGATCAGAACGTCAGCAATGGGCGTGGGCATGACCTTCATGGCTGTCCCCGCTCTACCAGAAGTCGCAGCAGATACTGCCCGTAACCGCTTTTTGCAAGGGGCTGGGCCAGCTTTTCCAGCTCTCCATCGCTGATAAAACCGTTGCGCCATGCAATTTCCTCAGGGCAGGCAATTTTGAGGCCCTGGCGATGTTCCAGCGTGGCAATGAACTGTCCCGCATCCAGCAGGCTGTCATGGGTCCCCGTGTCCAGCCATGCATAACCTCGCTGCATGATTTGCACCGCAAGCTGGTTACGCTCAAGATAAACCTGATTCACAGCGGTAATCTCGAGCTCACCGCGTGCGCTTGGCCGTATGGATTTCGCGATATCCACTACTTGCGCGTCATAAAAATAGAGGCCGGTAACCGCATAGTTACTCTTGGGCGCCACCGGCTTCTCTTCAATGCTGCTGGCTTTGCCTGAACCGTCAAAAGCCACAACGCCGTACCTTTCAGGGTCGTGAACATGGTAGGCAAACACCGTCGCACCTACGCCTTGCACATCCGCCTCCATCAGCAACTTGTGCAGGTCATGCCCATAAAAAATGTTGTCTCCCAGCACCAGGGCGCTGGGTGCACCTGCAAGAAACTGCTCGCCAATGATGAAGGCCTGCGCCAGCCCGTCCGGGCTGGGTTGCACCGCGTACTGCAGCTTCATGCCCCATTGCGATCCGTCGCCCAGAAGCTGCTCAAAACGAGGCGTATCCTGCGGGGTGCTGATGATCAGCACCTCGCGGATGCCCGCGATCATCAGTGTGCTCAATGGGTAATACACCATGGGTTTGTCGTACACCGGCAGCAATTGCTTGCTGATGGCCAGCGTAGCCGGGTGCAGGCGGGTGCCTGATCCACCGGCGAGGATGATGCCTTTGCGTTGGGTCATGGGTAGGGGTCAGGTGATTTCTGTGAGCATCCGTGCCACGCCCTGCTGCCATTCAGGAAGGGTCAAGCCAAAGTGCGTGCGAAGTTTAGCGGTATTCAAGCGCGAGTTCCGCGGCCGCACAGCGGGGGTGGGGAAAGCCGTTGTCGGCACCGGATCAACAGCGGACGACGTTGCCTTGAGAGCAACACCCGCCTCTGAGGCGCAATCCAGCACGAAACGGGCGTAAGCGTGCCAGGACGTTTGACCAGCGGCCGCAAGATGGTAAGTACCGCCCAGATTGCCCGAACTGCTGACAGCAAGGGCACGCACCATGTGGGCGGTCACATCTGCAAGCAGATCAGCACCGGTAGGTGCACCGAACTGGTCATCCACAACTGCCAGGCGGTCACGCTCCCGCGCCAGGCGCAGCATGGTCTTCGCAAAATTGCCGCCTCGCGCGGCATAGACCCAGCTGGTGCGTAGTACCAAATGCTTCTGGCATGCAGCGACGATGCGCCGTTCGCCTTCGAGCTTGGTCCGACCGTAAACACCGAGCGGGCCGGTCGGGTCATCCTCTTTCCAGGGTATGTCTCCGCTACCATCGAAAACATAGTCAGTTGAATAGTGCACCAACCATGCTCCAACGACAGTCGCCGCTTCTGCCAGGGCTCCAGCAGCTTCTGTGTTTACAACATGCGCGGTCTCCACATCCCCTTCAGCTTTGTCCACTGCGGTGTATGCAGCCGCATTGACGATGACCCCCGGCTGAACGCGCCGGACCGTGTCGCCAATCCCGCGCAGATCAGCCAGGTCCCCACACAACTCCGGGCTGTGCCGATCCAGTGCGATGACCTGACCAAGCGGCGCCAGGCTACGCTGCAACTCCCAGCCAACCTGGCCGTTCTTGCCGAAAAGCAGGATTTTCATGAAGCAGCGGCGCCCGCATAGTGCGTGTCCACCCAGTCCTTGTAAGCACCACTTTGTACGTGTTGGACCCACTGCGGGTTGGCCAGATACCAGACGACGGTCTTGCGTATGCCAGTTTCGAAAGTTTCCGCGGGTTTCCAGCCGAGTTCGTGCTGGATTTTCCTGGCATCAATGGCGTAACGCCGGTCATGACCGGGGCGGTCTTTGATGTAGGTGATCTGCTCACGATAACGTTTACCATCCGGACGCGGCTGTAGCTCGTCGAGCAGGTCGCAGACAATATTCACGATATCTATGTTCGGTTTTTCGTTCCAGCCGCCCACGTTGTAAACCTCTCCCGCCTTTCCGGCTTCAAGCACTCGGCGGATCGCGCTGCAATGGTCCCTGACGTAAAGCCAGTCACGCACCTGCATGCCGTCGCCATAAACCGGCAGGGGTTTGCCGGCCAGGGCGTTGACGATCATCAGGGGAATCAGTTTTTCCGGGAAGTGAAAGGGGCCATAGTTGTTGCTGCAGTTGGTCGTGAGTACCGGCAAACCGTAGGTGTGGTGATAGGCGCGCACCAGATGGTCACTGGCAGCTTTGCTGGCCGAATAGGGACTGTTGGGCTGGTAGGAATGGGCCTCCGTGAAAGCTGGGGCCGCTGGCGCGAGCGATCCATACACTTCGTCGGTAGAGACATGCAGAAAACGAAATTCGTCCTTGGCTATGCCGGTCAGGCCCCCCCAGTACGCTCTCACCGCTTCAAGCAGGCGAAAGGTGCCCACAATATTGGTCTGGATGAAATCTTCCGGACTGGATATGGATCTATCCACGTGGGATTCGGCGGCAAAATTAATGACTGCGCGCGGTTGATATTGGCCCAGCAGCCTGGCGACAAGCGACCCGTCACCAATATCGCCTTTGACAAAAACATGCCGGGAGTCGTCCCGCAGTGCAGCAAGCGACTCCATGTTGCCTGCGTAGGTCAGTTTGTCCAGATTGACAAGCGGCTCGTTCGGCCCAGCCAACCAGTCAAGCACAAAATTGGCGCCGATAAAACCCGCGCCGCCGGTAACCAAAATCATGGGTCTGTCCTATGTCCTGCTTGTACGGACGCCCCCTGACGCCCGTTTGCATTATGCCTTTTGGGACACCTGCGACGCAGCGCGGCGGTCACCACGAACAGACCCACTCAATCAGAAATGGATACCGCGCATCATCTCTGCCATGGCCGTTGCCTCTGCGGACAGACCTGGTTTGGCGCTTTTTTCACCTTTGACACCTTTGGCCGCCGAGCTGTCGGGGAACATTCTGAACGTGGTGTTCATCATGATCTGCGTGACGCGCGGCGCAAGGGCGTGTAACAGGGCGACCGTGGTGCCCAGGCGGGTCGCCACACGTGTTGGCTTGTTGATGCACGACTGCACCACCATGTCGGCCGCCACATCGGGATCCAGCAGGGGCATGTTCTCGTAAATCTTGGTTGGTGCCGTCATCGGTGTACGTACCAAGGGCATATTGACGGTGGTGAAAGTGATGCCCTGGTCCTGAAACTCGCTGGCAGCGCAGGCTGTCCATGCGTCCAATGCAGCTTTGGACGCCACGTAGGCTGAAAAGCGTGGCGCATTGACCAACACACTGATAGAACTGAGATTCACCACATGGCCTTTGCGCTTTGCCACCATGCCGGGCAGCAGCCCCATGGTGACACGCAGTGAACCGAAATAATTCAGCTGCATGGTGCGCTCATAGTCATGAAAGCGGTCGTAGCTGGCTTCAATGGCACGGCGGATCGACCGGCCCGCGTTGTTGATCAAAAAGTCCACGCCGCCATGAACTTCTTCCAGCGTCTTGACAAATTCCGAGCAACTGACGGCATCTGCAATGTCAACCGAATAAGTGAAGACTTTGGCATCTACACCCGAAGACCTGGCAAAGGCCGTGATCTCTTTTTTAGCCTCAGCCAACTTGTCTTCACCCCGGCCGCAAATAATGGTGATGGCGCCCGCCTCGGCAAACTTGCAGGATGCAGACAGGCCAATCCCCGATGAACCGCCAGTAACCAGCACCACTTTGCCGCTCACCGTGCCTTTCAATGACCGGTCAATGTGCAGCGCCGGATCCAGGTGGCGCTCCCAGTAGTCCCACAAGCGCCAGGCGTAGTCACGCAAATTTGGGCATGAGATGTTTGACCCCTGGAGGGCAGCCGTCATGTCGCGGCTGTCGAAGCGCGTCGGGTAGTTGATAAAGGTCATCATGTCCTCGGGCACACCCAAGTCCTTCATGACAGCAGAACGAATACGGCGTATTGGCGCCAGTGCCATCAAGCCCTTTTTGACGCTTTTCGGGATGAAGCCCAGCAACGCCGCGTTGATGAACAGATTCATCTTGGGCGCGTGCGCGGCCTTGCTGAAAATGTCCAGCACATCGCCCACGCGGTAGCCCACAGGGTCAACCAAATGGAAACACTTTTTGGTCGCGTTGGCTTGGTGGCTGATGTGGTCGAGTGCATCCACCACAAAATCAACGGGCACGATGTTGACGCGGCCACCCTCCAAACCCACCGAAGGCATCCACGGCGGCAGCAACTGGCGCATGCGCTGGATCAGCTTGAAAAAATAGTAGGGCCCGTCTATCTTGTCCATCTCGCCGGTGGTGCTGTCGCCCACCACCATGGCAGGTCTGAACACGGTCCACGGCACCTTGCATTCCTTGCGAACGATTTTTTCGCTCTCGTGCTTGGTCATGAAGTAGGGGTGTTCGTAGTTCTCGGCCTCCTCGAACATGTCCTCGCGGAACACGCCCTCGTACAGGCCCGCGGCGGCAATCGAACTCACATGGTGGAAGTGCCCCGCGTCGATTGCTTTCGCAAACTCAACGGTATGGCGGGTGCCGTCCACATTGACGGCAATCTGGCTTTCCTCGTCGGCACCCAGGTCATACACCGCCGCGAGGTGGTAAAAATGATCGATCTGTCCCTTGAGCTTCTTGACGTCGTCGGCTGATACACCGAGTTTTTTGGCTGTCAGGTCGCCATGCACCGGAATAACGCGGGCGGCACTGACGCCCCAATAAGCTCGCAGCGCCTCCACCTTGCCGGCGCTCTCCTTGCGGATCAGAAAATAAACCGTGCTGCCTTTTCGCTCCAGAAGCTTTTTGACCAGACGTTTACCGATGAAGCCCGTGGCTCCGGTGACGAAATACTGCATTGTGTTCTCCACTTGACGACTCTGGATTCTTGCCGATCCGGTGCAGCACACTGGTCAGCAGAAACCCGCGCTCTGATCGTTCAACGCGCAGCGTGCAGGAGCAACATTCGTCGCTTCTAGAAGCAAATACCTAAACCTGTACGCGTTCAAGGCTTACATTCCACTCATGCGCGTCACACATCAACACGGCGTAAACCAACAAACCCCACATCATCGACAGGAGCCCCCATGGTCAAGAAACTGCAAAAAATGAGCGCCGACAAAAAATCTGCACCCCACCTTTCCGGCGCGGTCAAAGAGTCAGCGCAGCAGATCTGGCTGGCTGGTCTGGGCGCTTTTTCCAAAGCGCAGGAAGAAGGCGGCAAAGTGTTTGAGACCCTGGTCAAGGAAGGCCTGTCCATTCAACGCAAAACGCAAGCCGTTGCCGAGGAAAAAATTTCGACGGCCACCAACAAGATGGCCAGCATGGCCACAGACATCAGTTCCAAAGCCGGCCACCAGTGGGACAAGCTGGAAAGCATTTTTGAAGAGCGCGTTGCCAAAGCCCTGAACAAGCTGGGCGTGCCATCCGCCAAGGATGTCGAAGCCCTGATCGCGCGCATCGACGAGCTGAACAAAAACGTGCAGCAGATGGCCGCAAAGCCCGCCACTGCGCCGCGTGCGGCCGCAAAAAAAGCGCCTGTACGCAAGCCGGCGGCCAAGCGCGCACCGGCACGCAAATCCACCTGAGATCTGGCGGCACCAGCCAAAGGGACGTTTTAACGTCCCTTTTTTACGCCCACTTCCCGGTCGCAAATTTGCTGCGACGCAGCAAATTTGCCGTTGACCGCCAACTACACTTTTGACCCATGACCCTTGCCAAACCTCCAGGCGCCCCATCCACAGCTGAAACAAGGTCGAAACCGACCGCCGCCAAGCCGCGTATTGCTCTGGCGCTAGCGGGCGGCGGTCATCTAGCTGCTGCGCAGCCAGCCGACTCGGCAAAAATGACAAAACGGACCGCCGCCAAGCCGCGTATTGCTCTGGCGCTAGCGGGCGGCGGTCCGTTGGGTGCGATCTATGAAATTGGTGCGCTTTGCGCGCTTGACGAATCGCTGCAGGGTCTGTCGCTGACCAGGCTGGACCACTACGTGGGTGTGTCCGCTGGTGGTTTCATCGCAGCCGGCCTGGCCAACGGCCTGACACCGCGCGAGCTGTGTGCGGCTTTTATCGAGAACGACCACCAGACGTCTGACCTGTTCGACCCGGCCTGGCTGATGGTGCCGGCCTACGGCGAGTTTTTGCGCCGCGCCATCATGTTGCCTGGCCTTGCTGCATCCGCCCTGTGGCGAGCCACGGTGGGGCGCCAGAACCTGCTCAATGCACTTGAAAAACTGGGGCCAGCTTTACCCACAGGCATCTTCTCCAATGAGGAGGTGAACAAGCGGCTCGGCCTTCTGTTTTCAAAGCCGGGGCGCACCAATGACTTCCGGGAGCTCAAAACGAGGCTCACGCTGGTGGCCACCAATCTGGACAGCGGCGACGCCGCGCCTTTTGGCCAGCCGGGCTGGGACCATGTGCCCATCTCCAAAGCCGTTCAGGCCAGCTCTGCCCTGCCCGGGCTGTTTCCGCCGGTGGAGATCGACAACCACTATTACGTCGATGGTGCACTGAAGAAAACGCTGCATGCCGGCGTGGCCATGGATGGCGGCATCGACCTCATGCTGTGCCTCAATCCGCTGGTGCCGTTTGACGCCACGCGGGTACCCGACTTGTCCATGGCACAGCGCGTGATGCGACGTGGTCTGCCCCGGGAAAGACAGACCATACCGCGCATTGTGGACGGCGGCCTGCCGGCCGTACTGAGCCAGACCTTTCGTTCGATGATCCACTCCCGGCTGGAACTGGGCATGAAACATTACGAGCATGCCTACCCCAGTACCGACATCGTGCTGATCGAGCCCGACCATCGCGATGCAGACATGTTTCTGGCCAACATCTTCAGCTACCGGCAGCGGCGCCAGCTGGCAGAACATGCCTACCAGAAGACGCGGGAGATGTTGCGGTCGCGCAAGACCACGCTGTCGGCCAAACTGGCGCGCCACGGCGTCTCGCTCAATCAGCAGGTGCTGGACGACCCGCGCCGCCATCTGGTCAGTGAGCCACCGGCCGCCACACGACTGGGCCGCGCCGTGCGTTCACTCGAAGAGATGATGGAAGACCTGAACCATTCGCTGCAGTCACCATCCAGGGGCCGGGCCTGATCCGGCCTTGCTCGACTTCCCTACTTCCAACACCCCTGTGAGTCGGTTAGAGTCGATACAAAATACGAGGTAGACAACATGGCGAAAAAAGCGCCGCGCCGAACCGCTGAACGCATCCTTGAGGTCACGCTGGACCTGTTCAACCGTTTTGGTGAACCGAATGTGTCCACCACCCTGATTTCTGCCGAGCTCGGCATCAGCCCCGGCAACCTGTATTACCACTACCCGGCCAAAGACGAGCTGATCAATTCGCTGTTTGACCGGTATGAGCGCTCCCTGAGCGAACTGCTCAACGCCAGCGACAGCGTGCGTGATGTGGAGGACGCCTGGTTTTTCATGCACACCTTGTTCGAGCTGATCTGGCAATACCGCTTTCTGTACCGCGACCTGAACGACCTGCTCAGCAAAAATCGCAGACTGGAAACGCACTTTCAGTGGGTACTGAAAAACAAGACACGTTCTGTCAAGACCATGCTCGACGGCATGAGCCGTGCGGGCACCGTCAGCATTGACTCCCGAGAGGTTGAAGCCACCGCCACCAGCATGGTCGTGGTGCTGACTTACTGGCTGAGCTTCGAGTATGTGCGCGACCCGCGCAACGCACTGGAGCCGGAAAACGCGCAGGCGGCATTGCTGCGCGGCGCCCACCATGTACTGAACCTCCTGATTCCCTACCTCGAACAGGGCCAGCGCATGCATTTGCAGGCGCTGGTGGGAGCCTATACCAGCCCCGCAAAGTCCAACTAAAAACAACCCCTTCAAGGAGACACAAGATGGCCAAATGGACAGCCTTTCCCCACGCCGGTGACTACACACTGGACGCAGCCAGCCTGAAGAAAAACTGGGCACGACTGCACCAGGGCGATTGCGAGCCCCTGCCAAAAGAAGCTGCGGTACTGCAGGCCTGGATGCTGTTTCACAACGGCGAGTTCCAGAAGGCCGCCGAGGCCGGGCTCAAGGCCGGCGGCGCCGGCATCACCATTGCCAACAAGGCCACAAGCATCTACGCCAACTACCTGGAAACCAAAGAGAAGGTCAAACTCGACCTCTTCATGGAAGTCGCTGATCGGGCCGAGGCACAACAGGCGTCCGAACCCAAAAATGCCAATGCTTACTACTGGCAGGCCTACGCACTGGGCCGCTACGGCCAGGGCATCAGTGTCGCCAAGGCATTGGCTCAGGGGCTGGGCAGCAAGGTCAAAAATGCGCTGGAGCAGGCCATCAAGCTGTCACCCAAACATGCCGACGCACACATTGCGCTGGCGGCATTTCACGCCGAGGTGATTGACAAGGTCGGCTCGCTCATAGGCGGCATGACCTACGGTGCCAAAAAAGACCTGGGCCTGTCGCTGTTCAAGGAGGCCCTCAAACTCAACCCGGGGTCGGCCATTGCAATGATTGAATACGCCAACGGCATGGTCATGCTGGAAGGCGACAAAAAGATGAAAGAGGCCACCAAGCTGTACGAGCAGGCCGCCGCCAGCACCCCCATGGATGCGATGGAGCGGCTCGATGTGGAGATGGCCAAAGCCGAGCTGGAAGACTGAGAGGCAGTGAATCTCCCGCCCCCCGATTTGCTATAAATTGAGTAGCTGCTCACGCACAACCAGTAAGGACTGCAGGCCAAAAAGGCTATGAGCTCAGGCCATCCACCGCCTGCACAAAGGATTGGCGGGCCTGGCTGAGAATCTGGCCTTTCCACTCGTCGGTATCGACATAAAACGCATCGCGCATCTGCTGCTTGATCTGTGCCGCGAGCGCAGGCCGCGCACCGCGGTGAATGTTGAGCCAATGTTCGGCACGCAGGGCCTGCATCATCTCAAACGGCGGCAAAGTGCCGTATTCCATGGCAATGCCGGTGTATTCCGCATCGGGGCATTCATCGTAAATCGCCGACCACATCAGTCCGGTCAAAAATGCGGAGCTGGACGATCCGTCGTAGATGGAGGTCACCGGTGTCGCGCCGCCACCACCCCACCAGGCCCGCGCGCGGGCCAGCGCAGCCGGGTCATCGCGACAGGCACAGATGCGCTCACCCAAGCCGCTGGGGCCCAGGCCAGTGTGAATATCGATCCAGGCGAGGCGCTCTGCCTTGCCCGCATAGGACTGAAACACCTGGCGCAAAGTGCGGTTGCTCCAGGTCGGCGCCGTGCCGCCAAAAAAGAGTCCCTCGGGAAACTCATGCTGGCCGCGCGTAATCGCCGCCTGGTAGGCGTCCATGCCCTTGTCGCTGATGTACTGGTCCGTTGCCGCCCCGTTGGCTTCGTTGGGTGGCCAGACTTCAGGCAACAGCAGCGGCTGCAGCTCACGGTAAGCGGTGTTGACCGGCAGCGGCTTGGAGAAGTCGTGGAAGTTGCGGTTCAGATCGACGTTTTCGTGTGTGGCGCGCCGGACGTGCGAAAAGCCATAGGGATTGAGCGCGTGCACATACAACACCGACACACCCCCCGCTTTGGCCTTGGCCCGCCAGGCTTCATCCTGCAATGCAGCCACCTGGACGCCCGAGCCACAGAACCCCTCTACGCCGTGGCAGGCACTGCTCACTACCAGCAGCGCGCTGGCATCGGCGGAGCCGTCCAGCACCACATCCATCGCCAGCTCTTCCCCTTCCTGCCCGCGCTCAGGGTGCAGGCGAGAGTCAACCTTCAGCCCAGCCGCAGCAGCGGCCCGGAGAAACTTGGCACGCGCCTCGGCATAGCTGGCAGAAAAAGTCTCTGCAACGCCCGACACGCCAGTCATGCAGCACCCTGGGTCAACCAGCTTTCGGTCAAGCGCACCCAGAAAGTGGCGCCCAGCGGGATCAGGTCGTCATTGAAGTCATAACTCGGGTTGTGCAACATGCAGGGTCCGTCGCCGTGGCCGATTTCGCGGTGCGCGCCGTCACCATTGGCAATAAAGACGTAACTCCCGGGTTTGGCCTGCAGCATATAAGAGAAATCTTCCGCGCCCATGGTGGGCTCCTGCTCGATCACGTTGTCGGCACCGACGATCTCGGCCATGACCTTGCGCGCAAATTCCGTTTCTTTCGCGTGGTTGATAGTGGGCGGGTAGTTGCGCACAAACTCGAATTCACACTGGGCGTCATGCGCTGCACAGATGTGCTCCGCGATCTGCTGCATGCGTTTTTCGATCATGTCCAGCACTTCCAGCGTGAAGGTGCGCACCGTGCCCTGCAGCTCACAGCTGTCCGGAATCACGTTGGTCGCCTCACCGGCATGGATCATGGTGACCGAGATCACACCCGCATCGACCGGCTTCTTGTTGCGGCTGATGATGGTCTGAAAAGCCTGCACCATCTGGCAGGCCACCGGCACCGGGTCAATGCCGTTGTGCGGCAGGGCCGCGTGGCCGCCCTTGCCGCGGATGGTGATCTTGAACTCATTGCTCGAAGCCATCACCGGCCCGGTACTGGCCGCAAACTTGCCGACCTGTGTGCCCGGCCAGTTGTGCATGCCAAACACCGCGTCCATGGGAAATTTCTCGAACAGGCCGTCCTTGATCATCTCGCGCGCACCGCCGCCGCCTTCTTCTGCCGGCTGGAAAATCAGGTACACGGTGCCGTCGAAGTTGCGGTTCTTCGCAAAATGCTGTCCTGCAGCCAGCAGCATGGCGGTGTGGCCGTCATGGCCGCAGGCGTGCATCTTGCCGGCGTGCTGGCTGGCGTGTTCAAAGGTGTTGAACTCCTGCATCGGCAGGGCGTCCATGTCGGCGCGCAGGCCAATCGCCCGGCTGGACGTGCCATTCTTGATGATGCCGACCACGCCGGTGGTGCCCATGCCGCGGTGAATCGGAATACCCCACTCAGTAAGCTTCTGCGCCACCACATCGGCGGTGCGAACTTCCTGGAAACACAGCTCGGGGTGGGCGTGGATGTCACGGCGCACAGCAGCAATGCCGGCGGCCTGGGTGACGATGGAGTCGATGATTTTCATGAAAACCTTTGGATGATGAGGCCCGCCGCATCCTTCATGTGCCGGATGTTTTTCGGGCCCACGGGCGACCTTGATAGTGAGCATAGTCTGCCAGATTTAGCAGGGGGATGTCGCCCGGCGAGTCGCCATAGGCATGCAGCACCACGGGTTTTGCGACGGCAGGTGAGTCAGCCAGCCAGGCTTGCAGGCGCAGCACTTTTTCCGGGCCGTGGCAGTTGCGGGTCAACATGCTTCCCGTGAGCGCATGGCCCTCTTCAGCAAGCTCGGTACACAGCACCGCGTGCAGGCCCAGGTCTTGACCCACCCGGTGCAGATAGATGCCGGGAGAAGCACTCACCATCACGCACCAGTCGCCGCGCTGCTGATGCCAGCGCAATCTGGCCAATGCCTCAGGCTGAAACTGCGCCGGCAGATAATTTTTCACAAAATCTTCGGTCCAGTGAACTACTTCAGCCGTCTTTCTTCCGCGCAGGCTGACCCGAAGCAGGCGCGCCTTGGCCCTGTGGTTGCTGATCAGGCGACAGGCATAAGCCGCCAGCCAGGGCGCACTTTGCAGCACCGCCAGCAAAAATCGCGGCCAGCCCAGGGCGCGACGCAGATAGGGCAGCAAGGTGTCGCGCCGGGTCAAGGTGCCGTCAAAGTCAAACGCGGCGACCTCAGGCAACGCCTTCTCCTCTAGCGCGTACATCGCACCTGGCCACACAGACGCTCGCAAAACGGGCAGCCGGTCATCGGCAGCCAGTTGGGAATGTTGTAGTAGCGGTCATGGATGGTGGCGAGCACGCCGTTTTTATAAGCCGCGTAGTTGAAGCCCCGGCCCTCGACCGCATAAAAAGGCACGCCATCCTGCGAAAAACTCAGCACCTGCACGCTGTCGAAGTAGGGCCGGTACTCCTCCAGCAGCGGCTGGTCCATGCGGATGACGCGCAGGGTTTTGCCCTGGTACAGCGAAAAATCGACCAGCACGTCATCTTGCCGCGCGTGGAAATTACCGGGCCCGAATACCGGTACGTACTGCCGCAGCGCATGCCCGTATATGGCAGCGGGTGTGTAAGCGCTGGCCATCAGCACCACACCGGGGCTGACCACCTGTTGCAGCATTTCACTGGTTTTGTAGCTGCGGATGATTTGGGGATAGAGCTTGGTTGTTTTCCAGTTGTCCAGCGAGCTGGCGTACAAACCGCCCACCACCAGCACATGCAACGCGGCAAATACCGCCATGCCGATCGCGCAGGTCTTGAGCTTATTCTGGGGCAAGGCAAAAGCCAGCAGCGCAAAACCAAAGGGGTAAAACGACAACACCCAATGCAGGCCGACCACCTTCTTGAGCGAAAGCAGCGCAAAAAACAGCAAGGGCACCAGCACCACGCAGGCCAGCAGCCGTTGCTGGCGCGAGGCGGCGGCCAGCGCGCCGCGCTGCGTCCAAGCCAGCCAGGCGGCCACCGGCGTGGCCAGATACAGCAGCATGCCTGCATAGAGCAGCGGTTTGTTCCAGGCAAACGCTGCACTTTCGTTGCGGTTGTAGATGTTGAACATGATGTTCGACCAGCCGTGTGACATGTTCCAGGCGATGTTGATCGCCGGGCCGGGCAGCGCACACAGCACCAAAAGCGCCAAAGCCGGCCAGCGCTCGCGCCGGTAGACGGCAAAGTAAATCATATAGGTCAGACCCAGCACCACCGAGAAATACTTCGATAAAAAAGCCAGCCCCAGGAACAGGCCGGCCAGAGCGTACTGCAGCCAGGCGGTGCGGTCCATTTCCTCGCGCCTGTCGGCGCGCAGCAGCAGCGCCACCGACAGCACCGACCAGGCCATCAGCGGCGTGTCGGTGGTGATCAGCACATTGAGCCAGTTGATCGGTGCCAACCAGAAAAACAGCACCGCCCATGCGGCACGCACCCGGTCCAGCGGGCTCAGTGCCCAGGCCAGCAGGCCACCCAGCACCAGCGGCAACAACACGGCAGGCAGGCGTATGGCCCAGATACTGTCGCCCAGCGCGGCACGCATCAGCGCAATCAGCCAGCCGACCATGGGCGGGTGGTCGTAATAACCCCAATCGGGATAGACCCCCCACCAGTAGAAAAAAGCCTCGTCACCGGTGATGGGAAAACTCACCGAAATCCAGAGCCGCAGGATCAGCGACAGCGCGCCCGCTGCAAGCAGCCAACGCGAGAGGGAGGATGAAAAAAGCCCGAAGGCAGGAGCACTGTTGCGCATGAAAAACTACCTGAAACTGATGTCCCGAATGGCGGCACTATAGACCAGCGCCAGCGCGCCAATGGCCACCGCAAACCAGAGCGTTGCCAGCCGCACCAGCACGGTGATGCCCACAGCCTGCGCAGTGCTGGCACCGTGCAGCACCAAAAGCCCGGTGAGCAGGGCCTCGGTGCCACCCAGCCCCGCTGGCAACAGCGACAAGGCCCCACCCACCATGGCCACCGCGTAAAACCCGGCTGCCTGCACCACACCGATGGACAGTCCTGCATCACGACAAAGCAACCAGACCGCCACCCCTTGCGCGGCCCACGCCACCCCGGTCAAGCCCAGCCAGGCCGCTGGCTGGATCGCCAGGCAACGCCAGGCCCCATCCAGCCAGGGCAAGCGCCGCAAAAGCCGCAGCCGGAACTGCATCCACAGACAAAGCAGCACGAGCAAGGCGAGGACAAGCAACCCAAGCGCCAGCGCCAGGCGCGCAGCAGTGCCAGAGCCGCCTGCGCCTGACACGTACCAGACCACCGGCAAAGCCATCAACAGCAGGACAAACAGGTCAGCCAGACGTTCCGCACCAAACATCGCCAGGCTTTGCGTGCTGCTCAGGGGCTGGCGTGCCAGCAGCAGCCCGCGCGCCGCCTCGCCGATATTGCCCGGTGTGGGGGTGAAGGTATATCCCGCCAGGTACAGGCGCAGCCCTTCGATCAGGCCCAGCGGCCGTCCGAAGTGCGCCATCCAGCGCCGCCAGCGCAGGCCGCGCAGCAGGTAGTTCAGCAGACACAGGGCCAGCGCCTGCAGGCCCGCCCAGGAGCCCAGCCGCTGCAGGCTTGCCAGGGCGCTACCTTCGCCGAAGACCGCCAGCACCACCGCATAAACCGTGATGGCAGTCGCCAGAACCAGCAGCAAAGGCTTGAGCGGCAGGCGTACGACCGGAGCAGCAGCGGGCCCGGGCCGGGGCTGCCGCATCAGAAACGGCGCCCCAGAAATATCAGCAGCCAGACCGCCAGGGCCAGCAATATCCAGGGGTCGCGCAACAGGTCGCGCGACACATCTTCACCGCGCCCCTTGTGCACCTGGTAGGCATAACGCAGCATGGCAAAAACCACAATCGGCACGCTGTACACCAGGCGATTGCCGTGCTGCTGCTGCGCTTCCGGGCTGGTGGCAAACAGGCCGTAGGTCATCAGGCTGGCGGTCATGGTCACAGCCATGAACATGTCGAGCAGAGCCGGCGGGTAGTGCTCAAGTACGGCGCGCTGGTCGGCCTGGTCATGAAAACTTTCGGCCTTGCGTTTGGAAAAACCCAGAAACAGCGCGATGAACAAGCCGGCCAGCAACAACCAGCGCGAAGGCGGAATACCCACCGCCATGGTGCCGGCCAGCAGCCTGAGCATGAAGCCCGAAGCGAGAATGGACACATCCACCACCGGCACCTGCTTGAGGCGCCAGGAATACGCCAGGTTCAGCACCAGGTAAATACCCAGCAGAAGCAGCAGGGACAGGTTTCCGGCGGCCAGCGCCAGCCCCCCTCCCAGCAGCAGCAGCGCCAGCAGAAAGGCAGGCAGCGGCTGCACGGCGCCGCTGGCCAGAGGCCTCAGCCGCTTGACCGGATGCCGCGCGTCGCTCGCGCGGTCCTGCCAGTCATTGAAGATATAAACCATGCTCGAAAAGCAGCAAAATGCCCCGAAAGCCTTGAGCACCTTGACGATCATCGGCCCATCGCCCCAGGTCTCGCTGAATACCAGGCCGGCAAACACAAAGGCGTTTTTTAACCATTGGTGGGGTCGCATCAAGGCAACGAGGCTGAGCAATAGACGCATGGGCGGAAGCGGTGATGGGGTTGGGGTCGGGCTGATGCGAGCATAGACCACCTTGACGCGGTCGGGTTCAAGCATAACCGCCCCAGTCTGGCTGTGGTTGAGCCAGAATCAGCCATGACTTTTACGCCCACCCTGTCCCCGACCGTTCTGTCTGACCGCGCCTTGGCGTTGGCGCAGACCCTAGTCCGCATGAATACCGTCAGCTGTAATTCCAACCTGGAGCTGATTCACTTCATCCGCGACGAACTGAAAAAGTCCGGCGTGACCAGCCGCCTGACCTTCAACGCCGGCAAGACCAAGGCCAACCTGTTCGCTACGCTGGGGGAGGGCAAACCGTCGGGTGTGATCCTCTCCGGCCATACCGACACCGTGCCTTGGGACGGCCAGGAATGGTCGGTCGATCCGCTGTCGGCCACGGTGCGTGACGGCAAACTGTTTGGCCGCGGCAGCGCCGATATGAAGGGTTTTATTGCGCTGGCGCTGGCCCAGGCCGACACCTTTCTCAACGCTCCCGCGCCTTTTGCGATTCACCTGGCCTTCAGCTACGACGAGGAAGTCGGTTGCTTCGGCGTGAAGGAGCTGATCGCCGACATGAAAGACGCCGGCATCCAGCCACTGGCCTGCATCGTGGGCGAGCCCACCAGCATGGTGCCGGCGATTGCCCACAAGGGTGTATACCGCTACAAATGTTGCGTGCGCGGCAAGGAAGCACACTCCTCACTGACCCCCCAATCGGTCAACGCCATAGAGATGGCTGCGCGCGTGGTCGGCAAACTGCGCGACATGGCTGAGGGGTTTGAGCGCGACGAACCACGTTACGAAGGTTTTGACGTTCCCTTCAGCACTGCCAGCGTCGGCCAGTTCCATGGGGGCATTGCCGACAACGTGGTGCCTCGTGATGCCGAGTTCCGGTATGAATTTCGTGATTTGCCAACTGCCGACGCGCAGGCTATGCAAAAAGAGGTGTTGGCCTATGCGTTACGGGCAGAACCAGCTATGAAAAAGATAGCGCCTGAGGCGGGGTTCCGTTTCGAGACGATTTGCGAAGTGCCGAGTTTTCTCGGCTCGGCCGATGACGCCGTGACACGACTGGCACAGCGGTTGAGCGGCGAAGCACGCACCACACAGGTGGCGTTTGGCACCGAGGCCGGCATCTTCAAGAGATCCGGCATCTCTACCGTGGTCTGCGGTCCCGGCAGCATCACGCAGGCGCATCAGCCCGACGAGTTCGTGAGTCTGGAACAGCTGGCGCGCTGCGAGGCCTTTCTGCGTGGTCTGGCGGTGAGTGACGCGTTGGCCTGAGCGCAAATTCCGGTCGGATCGGTCGTGCAAGGCGTGCCGCCCTGACCGCCTTTTTACTCCCTGACCCGGCCCTGCGAATCAATCACACTGAGTTCAACCAGGCGGGAGGCCACGCGGTCTTCGGTGAAATGAACGCGAAAGCCGCCAACACTGACCTCGTCCAGCCCTTCAATCGCCTTTTTGAGTTTGGCCCGCGTAGGGTCTTTGCCGACGCGCCGCAATGCCTCGGCATACACCCGCGCGGCAATATAGCCTTCCAGCATGTAAACATTGGGTTTGCCCAGCTTCGCAGCCGCCGCGTCCTCTTGCAACTCGCGCACCACCGCCACGCGGGTACCGTCGCTTTTTGGCACTGCGCGCACCACCACCACGCCGGCACCTGCCGGGCCAAGTTCCTCGGCCAGCAGGCTTTCCCCCGTGTTGGAAAAACCGTAAATGGCCCCTCGGAATCCCTTGGTACGCAAAGCGCGCACCGCAGGCGCAGCGGCAACGGAATCACTGATCAACAGAACCGACTCAGGCCGAGCCGCCAGTACTTTGTCTACCGTGGCCGCCAGCCCAGCCGAGCCCAGGGTGTCTTTACCCAGCAAATTACCGCCCAGACTGGTGATGACCCGCGTGGCCGAATCAAGCGCCGCCTGGGACTCGCTGTCGCCCGCGTAAAGGATGAAAAATTTTCTGGCCCCCACGGTTTCAGCATGTTTTGTCACTGCTGCGGCCTCTTCCGAATAACCGGGGCGCAGCGAATAGATGTTGGGGTACTGTGCGCCCCGAAATTCATCGGCGGCAGCCATGGGCGCGAACAGAACTGTTTCGCTGTTCTTGATCAGCGGGTAAACCATGGTGACTTGGGGCGAGCCATAAAAACCAAAGAGGGAAAACACGCCCTGCCCGAGCAACTTTTGCGTGTTGGCCGCCGAGGTCGCGGCGTAACCTTCGTCATCGAGGGTGACCAGTTCGATCTGGCGGCCATGAATGCCGCCGGCCGCGTTGACGCGGTCAAAGTACATCTTGGCCCCCTGATGGAAGGGTTTGGCCAGCGCCGAACCCGGACCGGTCAGAGGCAGGGACTGCCCCAGCACGATCGTGGTCTTGCTCACGCCGTTCTGGCCAAAGCTGACAGCGCTGGCCAGCAGCAAAGCCGCCGCCGCCAGGGTTTGCCTCAGGGGATGGGATGTTTTCACTGGTGTTTCCCTGAAAAGTGGTTGATGGCGGCGGTTGCCTCCATTGGGTAACACCATAGCCAGAACCATGACTGATATCCATCAGGTTCTCTCCCACATTCAACCGAAAACCGGCCTCAGTAGTAATGCTTCTACTCGCGCACCCGGCCCTGCGAGTCGATCAAACTGAGCTCCACCAGCTTGGACGCGACGCGGTCTTCGGTGAAATGAACGCGAAACCCGCCCACACTGACTTCGTCCAGCCCCTCAATTGCTTTCTTGAGCTTGGCCCGCGTCGGATCTTTGGGGATGCGTCGCAAGGCCTCTGCATACACCCGGGCAGCGATATAACCTTCCAGCATGTACACGTTGGGTTTGCCCAGCTTGGCGGTGGCGGCATCGGCCTGCAGTTCACGCACAACGGCCACCCGCGACCCATCGCTTTTGGGCACGACACGCACCACCACCACACCCGCGCCGGCCGGGCCCAGTTGCTCGGCCAGGAGGCTCTCGCCGGTGTTGGAAAAGCCGTAGATCGGCCCTCTGAACCCCTTGGCACGCAACTCGCGCACCACGTTGGCAGCCACCGAAAAGTCGCTGATCACCAGAATGGACTCCGGCTTTGCCGCCATCGCCTTGTCTACGCTGTTGGCCACACTGCCGCTGTTGATCGCAGACTTGACCAACAGGTTGGCGCCCATGCTGGTCATGGTGCGTTCGGCCGAATCCAGCGCCGCCAGGGATTCACCGTCGCTGGCGTGCAGGATGGCCAGCTTGCGCGTGCCCAGGGTCGCCGCATGTTTGGTGATGGCGGCGGCTTCTTCTGAATAGCCCGGACGCAGCGAATAGATGTTGGTATACATGCCGCCCCGGAATTCGTCGGCCGCCGACATGGGCGCAAACAGCAAGACGTCGCCGTCCTTGATCAGCGGATAGGCCGCTGTCACCTGGGGCGAGCCGTAAAAACCGAACAGCGAGAGCACGCCCTGATCGAGCAGCTTTTTGGCGTTGGCCGCCGTATTGGCCGGGTTGCCCTGATCGTCCAGCGTGACCAGATCAATCTTGCGACCGTTGACACCTCCGCTGGCGTTCAAGCGGTCAAAATACAGTTTGGCGCCCTCGTGAAACGGCTGGGCCAGTGCAGAACCCGGCCCGGTCAGCGCCAGCGACTGTCCCAGCACAATGGTGGTCTTGCTCACCCCGTCCTGGCTGTGGCCTTGCGCACCTGCCAGCAACAGGGCCGCTACGATCAGTGTCTGACCCAGGGTTTGAATTGTTTTCATAATGGTTGGACCGAGCGGCCCTCAGTGGGGCCATTCAGGCCTGTCTCCTTGTAAAGAAAATATAGTTCCTATTCATGCCATCCGCCATCCGCATCTCCCCTAGCGTCAGTTTCGTGTCAGGCAGCGCCACGGTGCGCGGCGCCTGTCCGCACGACTGCCCCGACACCTGCGCGCTTCTGACCACCGTGGAAGACGGCGTGGCGGTCAAGGTTCAGGGCAACCCCGATCATGCGCAGACCGGCGGCGTGCTCTGCACCAAGGTCTCGCGTTACACCGAGCGCAGCTACCACCCGGAGCGCATCCTGCAGCCGCTGCGGCGCGTAGGGCCCAAGGGTTCGGGCCAGTTCGAGCCAGTCAGCTGGGACAGCGCACTCAATGAGATCGCCCGGCGGCTGCAAGCCATTGCAGCGCGCAACCCCGAGGCCATCGTCCCCTACAGTTACGCCGGCACCATGGGGCTGGTGCAAAGCGAAAGCATCGCAGCGCGGTTTTTCAACAAGCTGGGCGCTTCGTTGCTGGACCGCACGATCTGCTCTACCGCCGGTGGCGAGGCCTTGACGCAGACCCTGGGCGGCAAGGTCGGCATGAAGGTCGAGTTTTTTGCCGAATCGCGCCTGATCATCATCTGGGGCAGCAACTCCGTAGCCAGCAACCTGCACTTCTGGCGTTATGTGCAGCAGGCCAAACGCGCGGGTGCCCGGGTGGTGTGTATCGATCCGCGCAAAACCGAAACCGCCGACAAATGTCATGAACACATCGCGCTGCGGCCCGGCACCGACGCGGCACTGGCGCTGGCGCTGATGCACCAGTTGATCGTGCACGACTGGCTGGACCACGACTACATCGCCAAACACACCGTTGGCTGGGACGCGCTGAAAGCACGAGCCTTGCTCTGGCCGCCAGAACGCGCAGCAGAGGTTTGCGGCATCCCGGTGGAGCAGATTCGCTCGCTCGCCAAAGACTATGGCAACACGCAGCCAGCGGCGATACGCCTGAACTACGGCATGCAGCGGGTACGCGGCGGCGGCAATGCGGCCCGCGCCATCGCCTGCCTGCCGGCGCTGGTGGGGGCCTGGCGACACCGCGCTGGCGGGCTGCTGCTGTCAAGCTCGGGCATGTTCCCCATCAATCGGGCGGCCTTGCAGCGGCCTGACCTGCTGGCCGGCCGGCAGCCACGCACCATCAACATGAGCACCATTGGCAACGACTTGCTGCGGGACAGCTCAGCAGCGTTTGGCCCCAGGATCGAGGCACTGATTGTTTACAACAGCACCCCGGTGGCGGTGGCGCCCGAGTCTGGCCAGGTGGTGCGCGGCTTTGAGCGCGAGGATTTGTTCACCGTGGTGCTGGAGCACTTCCAGACCGACACCGCCGACTATGCCGATTTCATTTTGCCCGCCACCACACAGCTGGAACATTGGGACATCCACGGCGCCTACGGCCACACCGACGTGTTGCTGAATCGCCCGGCGATTGCGCCTGTGGGGCAGGCACGGCCCAACACCGAAATTTTTCGGAGTCTGGCCAGCCGCATGGGTTTTACCGAGCCGTGTTTTGCCGATGACGATGAGACCCTGTGCCGCGCCGCCTTCAGCCACTCCGATGGCGACAAGATTGATTTTGAACAGTTGCTGGACAAAGGTTTTGCGACCCTGCCTGTGCCCGACGCGCCTTTTGCCGAGGGCGGTTTTCCCACTCCTACCGGCAAATGCGAGTTTTTCAGCGCCCGCCTGGCGGCCCAGGGTCTGGACGGCCTGCCTGACCACTTGCCCAACCATGAATCCGCCGGCAGCTCAACCGACTTTCCGCTGGCGATGATTTCGCCGCCAGCGCGCAATTTTTTGAATTCGACCTTTGTCAACGTCAAAAGCCTGCGCGATATCGAAGGCGAGCCACTGCTGGAGATTCATGCCGACGACGCCGCCGCGCGCGGCATCAGCAACGGCAGCATTGTGCGGGTGTTCAACCACCGCGGCAGCTACCGCTGCAAAGCCGAGGTATCCAGCCGCGCGCGTCCGGGCGTGGTCCACGGCCTGGGTGTCTGGTGGCGCAAACTGGGCCTGGACGGCAGCAATGTGAACCAGCTGACCAGCCAGCACCTGACAGACCTGGGACGCGGGCCGGTGTTTTACGATTGCCTGGTGCAAGTGCAAGCCGCCCCCTGAGACGCCATGCCTCTTGCACGCCTGACTGCAATGATCGCCGGCACCTTGCTGCTCGGTCTGTCCGGCTGCGCCAGCCTGGGCTATTACTGGCAGTCGGTGCACGGGCACCTGAACCTCATGAACGCCGCCCGCCCGGTAGACGACTGGCTGCAAGACGCCGACACGCCAGAAAAGCTCAAGGCCCGGCTGGCGCTGTCGCAGCAAATCCGGCGTTTTGCGGTGAGCGAACTCAGCCTGCCCGACAACGCCAGCTACCAGCGTTACGCCGACCTCAAACGCAAGGCGGTGGTGTGGAATGTGTCGGCAGCGCCCGAGTTTTCGCTGACCCTCAAAACCTGGTGTTTCCCGGTCACAGGTTGCGTGGGCTACAAAGGTTATTTTGATGAAGCCGAAGCCCGCGCCGAGGCGGACCAGTTGAGCGCTGAAGGACTCGAAGTGAGTGTTTATGGCGTACCGGCCTATTCAACCCTGGGCTGGATGAACTGGGCCGGCGGTGACCCGCTGCTCAACACTTTCATCACTTACCCCGAGGGTGAACTGGCGCGGTTGATTTTTCATGAGCTGGCGCACCAGGTGGTGTATGTGGCCGACGACATGGCATTCAACGAATCGTTTGCCACGGCGGTCGAGCGGCTGGGCAGTGCGCGCTGGCTGGCGCGGCACGGCAGCGCGGCGACACGCGAGGAATACGCCCGCTTCAGCGGACGGCGCCAGCAGTTTCGCAGCCTGACCCTGGGCCTGCGCCGCGAGCTCAGCGAAATCTATGAGTCAAATACGGCTCCAGCCCATGACCGTCTTGCGCAAGTAGCTATGAAAACAATAGCACTTCAAACCTTTCACCAGCGCTATGCCGAGCTCAAAGCCGCGTGGGGCGGCTACGCTGGTTACGACCCCTGGGTGGCCCGCACCAACAACGCATCGCTGGCCGCGCTGGCCGCCTATGACGATCTGGTGCCCGGTTTTGAAGCGCTGTTTGTACGCGAAGGCAGCCACTGGCCACGGTTTTATGATGCGGTCAGGAAGCTGGCCACCCTGCCAAAAGCGCAGCGGCACCAGGCCCTGACTGACAACAACCCCAAGGAGACGCCACATGGCTGAGATTCATATCGAAAGAAACCACACCATGGGCCTGGCCCAGGCCCGCAAGACAGCCTTCCAGTGGGCCGAGCAGGTGGAAGAAAAGTTTGATATGAGCTGCACCTATGAAGAAGGCGCCACGGCCGATGAAGTGAGCTTCACGCGCTCGGGCGTCAGCGGCACCTTGCAGGTGACCAAAGACAGCTTTGTGCTGGATGCCAAGCTGGGTTTTCTGCTGGGTGCCTTTAAAGACAAGATCGAGGGCGAGATTGTGAAAAACCTCGACACCCTGATCAGCGCGGCACCCACAAAAGCGCCGGCCGCCAAAAAGAAACCGGCGGCGAAATGACGGCAGCCGCCAGCCCGGGCCCGCTTGCGGGCCTGAAGGTGCTGGAACTGGGCCAGCTGATTGCCGGGCCGTTTGCCGCCAAAACGCTGGCTGACTTTGGTGCCGAGGTCATCAAGATCGAGGCGCCCGGCGCAGGTGACCCGCTGCGCAAATGGCGCCTGCTCAAAGACGGCACCTCGGTCTGGTGGCAGGTCCAATCGCGCAACAAACGCAGTGTGGCACTTGATTTGCGCCAGGTCGATGCGCAGGAGATTGTGCGCAAGCTTGCACTCGACGCCGATGTGCTGATTGAAAACTTCCGCCCCGGCGCCATGGAAGGCTGGGGGCTGGGCCCGGACGTCCTGCAAGCGCTGAACCCGCGGCTCATCATGCTTCGCATCAGTGGTTACGGTCAGACCGGCCCCTACCGCGACCGGCCCGGTTTTGGCGTGGTGGCCGAAGCCATGAGTGGCCTGCGCCATCTGACCGGCGAGCCGGGACGGGTGCCGGTGCGCGTCGGCGTCAGCATAGGCGACACCTTGGCCGCGCTGCATGGCGTGATCGGCATCTTGCTGGCGCTGCAGCACCGCCACACCTCCGGCCAGGGCCAGGTGGTTGATGTGGCGCTGTACGAAGCCGTCTTCAACTGCATGGAAAGCCTGTTGCCCGAGTACAGCGCTTTTGGCGCGGTGCGCGGCCCGGCCGGCAGCGCGATGCCCGGCATTGCACCGACCAATGCCTACCGCTGCAGCGACGGCGCTTATGCGCTGATCGCCGGCAATGGTGACAGCATTTTCAAACGGC
Source organism: Polaromonas sp. (assembly GCF_030680935.1). Classification (GTDB taxonomy): domain Bacteria; phylum Pseudomonadota; class Gammaproteobacteria; order Burkholderiales; family Burkholderiaceae_C; genus Polaromonas. The sequence goes on from NZ_JAUXUP010000012.1 coordinate 36,851, forward strand.
TGATGTTGTGCATAGGCCGGCCTGACCTGGCAGCCGATCCCGCGCTGGCTGGCAACGACGGCCGCGTGGCACGCGTGCAAGAACTCGATGAAGCCATTGGCAAGTGGGCCGCCACGCTGACGGTGGCTGAGGTGCTGGCCGCCCTGGAGGCGGCGCAAGTCCCCGCTGGAAAAATCTACACCGTGGCCGATATCGCCACCGACCCGCATTACGCCGCACGCGGCATGTTGCAAACCGTGCAGATGGACGACGGCTCCGCGCTGGCCGTGCCGGGCTTTGTGCCCAAGCTTTCAGCCACCCCCGGCAGCCATCGTCGCAATGCGCCCGCGTTGGGTCAGGACACCGATGCGGTGCTGCGTGAAGTCGGGTTGACGGAGGCGCAGATCGGCGCGCTGAGGGAGCGTGGGGTTTTGGGTTGATGCGCGCTGACGCGGCGTTGTCACATGCTGGCCGCGCTCTGGGCCAAAGAACGCATTGGCCTTTTCCCTGCGGGCGTATTGGCAAACCTGGGCTGTAGCCTCCGCTGCGGGTCATCCCTCACAGACCCCGCAACGCGCTGACGGCTTGCATTCGTCCCTCAGAGCCCTCTAGAATCACGCCGCGACAGCATGCCGCTCAAAAACACAGGAGGACTCGAATGACTGACTGGCAAAAAATGACTGCGGTTGTGACCGGGGGCGCTTCAGGCATCGGTCGAGCGTTGAGCTTGGCCATGTCCCGGCGCGGAGCAAGCGTTCTGGTCACGGATATCGATTTTGCCGGTGCACAAAAGGTAGCCGCCGAATGCGGCAACAAGGCGAGCGCGGCCTTGCTCGATGTGCGCCAGGCCGATGCGGTGCAAGCGTGCATTGAGCAATATGTCCACGCACAGGGTCACCTGGACTTCCTGTTCAACAACGCGGGTATTGCGGTCGCTGGAGAAACCAATGAGATTCCGCTGGCCGCATGGCGGCGCGTGATCGATATCAATGTTCATGGCGTACTGCATGGGGTACTCGCGGCCTACCCCATCATGCTCAAGCAGGGGTATGGTCACATCATCAACACGGCTTCGCTGGCAGGGGTGGGGCCAGCGCCTTTGCTGGCGCCGTATGCCCTGAGCAAACACGCGGTAGTCGGCCTGTCCACAAGCCTACGCATTGAGGCGGCGCTCAAGGGAGTGAAGGTCAGCGTGTTGTGCCCCGCCGCCATCGAAACCCCAATCCTCGACGCCGAGAATCCCAAAGACATTCCGATCCCCTGGGCGCCGGACATGCGCCGTTTTCTGACGACCCTGGCTGGACCGCCCTATGCAGTGGAAAAGTGTGCCGAAGAAACACTGGCAGCCATCGAACGTAATGTTTCGGTGATTGTTTTGCCAGGGCGCGCGCGTCTTGCATGGCGGATAGGCCGCCTGTTTCCGGCGCTCGTTGAAAAAATCAGCCGGGCTGCCGTAGCCAAAGAACGTCTCGACCGGATCTGACTTCGCGCCTGGCGTGCAGCGCTGGACCCCTGGCCGCAGGCGATCAAGTCCCGACCTGCGGTCAGCGCTCAGCTCAACGACTCAATCCAATCCACATACTGGCACGATGCGCTTGTCTTTCAAGCCCTGAATCTGCGCCCGGCTCAAGCCCAGTTCCCTGAAAACAAGGTCGCTAGCTTGGCCCAGCGCGGGATCAGTCAACCAACGCTCCAGGAGCCTGGCCACCACGCCGGGTCAAGTCCGGTTTTCGCCGGCATCCGCGACAGCAGGCGCCACACGCCAAGAGCGAAACTCGCTTGACGTCATGCCATGGGCACTCCTGAAAGCCCGGTTGAACGGGCCGATCGAGCCAACGCCCGCCTCCAGGGCAAGGGTCAGGAGGGAGCGCCTGTCCAGCGACGGCTCCAGCAGGCGGGCCGCCATCTCCTGCAAGCGGTATTCGTTGATGTAAGACGGGAAATTGCGGTAGCCCAGGCGCTCGTCAACCGAGCCCCAGGAGGTTGCCTCACGAACAAGCGGACTATAGTTGCAGGCCCGCCCAGTACGTCTGAAGGACCCCATCGAAAGACCCGACCATGCCAGCCAACCGCAGTATTGAGTTCTTCGACCAGCAGTTTCAGAAACAGGCGGCGTTGGGCGAAAACACGCTCAATCCGTTTGAGCAGCTCGCCATCGGGTATCTGAAAGGTCGGGTACTTGACTACGGGTGTGGCTTGGGCAACCTGGCCTTCGCCGCCGCCGAGCGCGGCTGCTCTGTACTGGCGCTGGACGCCAGTCCGGCTGCCATCGCCCACATTCAGCGGCGCGCAGCCCTTGATACATTGCCCGTGGAGGCCTTGGTGGCCGACCTGCGGGACTACGTGCTGAATGAAGACTTCGATGCGATCGTCTGCATCGGACTGCTGATGTTCTTCGACTGTCCGACGGCATTCAAGGCGCTGGCCCATCTGCAGGCCCACGTACGCGAAGGTGGCATAGCGGTGGTCAATGTCCTGATCGAAGGCACCAGCTACCTGGACATGTTCGATGTCAAAGGGTACTGCCTCTTCTCACGCGCCGAAATCGAGACTCGCTTCGAGGGGTGGGAGATTCTTCACTCAGAGTTCAGCGACTTCGCCGCGCCGGGTGGCACCAACAAGGCTTTTGCCACACTGGTTGCCCGCAAGCACCGTGGGCGGAATGACCAGGCCATTGCAACGTAAACACGCCTGATGCGCGCTGAACCAGCGCTGTCGACGCGACGCTGGGTGTGCTGGATGGGCAAAGCATTTATCAACCCTTGAGCAGCGCCAAGTCCCTTCGCCTGAACCTGTATTTGCTACGTTATTAATAGCTGCTTGCGCTTATTCCATAAGGGCTGGGGACCGATATCCCTCGATAAGTGTCAGCCCAATGACGCAATCAAATCCACATACTGCTGCATCGCATCTTCCTGCGACGTGCCCTTGAGGCCGTTCCACGCGTCCCACTTGGCGCGGGCCACCATGTCGCCAAAGCCGGGTTTCTTGTCGGCGTTGTCGCCGCTGCTGCCCTGCTTGTAGAGCGCGTAGATTTTCAGCAGGGTGGCGTTGTCGGGCCGCTCGCTGAGGTTTTTGGAATCGGCCATGGCTTTGTCGAAGGCGGCTTTGAGGTCTGACATGAAGTTGCTCCGTAAGGTTGGGACTGTTGAAATGGATTCGGGTAACTGCCCAGTATCTTAGCCACCCCGTTGCTTGCAGAATAGGGGCCCACCTCCATCGGAGGCAAGAATCAGTCAACGGAGTTTTCATGGTCACACGCGTTTCGGCCCAGGCAGCGGGCAAAAAAGTCGCGAAAAATGTACAAAAAAACGTGACGCGCGCGGTCTCTGGCACGCTGGGTCTGTCGGGCGAGCGCATGACCAAGGTGGACACCGCCTGGCTGCGCATGGACACACCGTCCAACCTCATGATGATCGTCGGCGTCTGGTCGCTGCAGCCAGGCGTGAGTTATGCCGCCGTGGCCGAGCGGCTGGAAAACAGCCTGCTCAAATACGCCCGCTTCAAGCAGCGGGTGATTGAAGACACCGCTGGCGCCACCTGGGTCAATGACCGGAATTTCGATCTTAAAAACCACCTCATTGCCGAGAAGCTGCCCAAAGCGTCCAAGGGCCATGAGCAGGAGGTGCTGCAGGACCGAGTGGCCGAACTGGCCATGCAGCCGCTGGACCGCAAGCAGCCCCTCTGGCAAATCCACCTGGTCGAAGACTACACCGGCCCCGACGGTATCAAGGGCAGCGCGATGATTGTGCGCATCCACCACTGCATTGCCGACGGCATTGCGCTGATTTCGGTGACCATGTCCTTGGTTGATGGCGGAGCGCCCCCCCCAGAGCGACGTAAAAAAGAAAGCAGCGGCGGCGCCGAGGACTGGATTGCCGAGACCCTGCTCAAACCCTTCACCGACCTGACTGTGAAGGCGCTGGGAGCCGCGGGTGACGGCGCGGTGCGTTCACTGAACCTGCTGAGTGATCCCCAAAAAGGCATGGCCGGCTCGCTGGACATGGCCAAGGTGCTGCTGCAGGTGCTCAAGGACAGCGCGGCGCTGGCCCTGATGCCCGACGACTCCAAAACGCGGCTCAAGGGCCAACCGGGCACCACCAAAAAGGTTGCCTGGTGCCAGCCGATTCCGCTCGATGACGTTCGGGCGGTTGGCAAGGCGCTGAACTGCTCGATCAACGACGTGTTGCTCAGCTGCGTGGCCGGCGCGATCGGCGAATACCTCAAGTCGCACGGCGACGACGTGACGGGTCAGGAAATCCGCGCCATGGTGCCAGTGAACCTGCGGCCCATCGAGCAGGCCTACAAGCTGGGCAACCGCTTTGGCCTGGTACCGCTGGTGCTGCCGGTCGGGGTCGACAACCCCATCGAGCGTGTGTACGAAGTGCGACGGCGCATGGCGGCACTCAAGGGCAGTTACCAGCCACTGCTGGCCTTCAGCTTGCTGGCGGTTGCCGGCCTGCTGATCAAGCCGGCGCAAGACGCGATGCTCAACCTGTTCTCGAAAAAAACCACGGCAGTCATGACCAATGTGCCGGGGCCGCGCGAAAAGCTCAAGTTCTGCGGCGCCACGCTGGAGCAAAGCATGTTCTGGGTGCCGCAATCCGGCAGTGTCGGGCTGGGGGTGTCCATCCTGAGTTACGGCGGCGGCGTGCAGTTTGGCGTGATCACCGACAGCACCCTGTGCCCGGAGCCGCAGCGCATCATTGACGAGTTTGTGCCGGAGTTTGCCAAGCTGTCCATCGTGACGCTGATGTTGCCATGGGGGGATGAAGGGCCGACCCCTTGAGGCTTTCAGGGGTTTTGCCCTAATTCGACGGGCGTGATCAGCTATTTAATTGATAGCAATTGGTTGTTGACTCGGAGTTGTTCTGGAGCCCTGTTGGATAACCCGTGCTGTTGGAGTGTGCCTACAAGCCGGGTCTCGCCCCGGCGGGCGACTCACTTGTCTTTTGCTTCGCCAAAAGAAAAGTGAGTTGCCGCCGGGCAACCCCCGGCTTGTTGGCGAACAGCAGGTGGTCGAAGCAAAGAAGGCTTCCAGCCTTCGACAAGTCCCTACCGCAATTCAGCCGCCGGATCCCGCCCCATCAGCGCCGCCACTGCCTCGGCAGGTTTCATCTGCCCGTCCAGCAGGGCGACCACGCCTTCGGAGATCGGCATCTCCACACCCAGCCCGCGCGCGCGTTGCACCACCGTGCGGGCGCAATACACGCCTTCGGCCACGTGGCCAAGCGACGCCACCGCCTGCTCCAGCGAGTGGCCCTGCGCCAGCAGCAGGCCCACCTGCCGGTTGCGGCTCAGGTCACCGGTGGCTGTCAGCACCAGATCGCCGAGGCCCGACAGGCCGGTGAAGGTCTCGGCGCGCGCCCCCAGGGCCAGCCCGAGCCGCGTCATTTCGCTCAGGCCGCGGGTGATCAGCGCGGCCCGGGCGTTCAGGCCCAGCTTCAGCCCGTCGCACAGGCCAGTGGCAATGGCCAGCACGTTCTTCACAGCGCCGCCAACTTCCACACCAACAATGTCGTCATTGGCGTACACCCTCAGGGCAGGGCCGTGAAAAGCCGCTACCAGCGCCTCCCGCACGTCGGCATGTTCGCTGGCGGCCACCAGCGCAGTCGGCTGGCCGCGCGCCACCTCTTGCGCAAAACTGGGCCCGCTGAGTGCACCCGCTCTTAAATTGATAGCTGCTTGCGCACGTATTTCGTGGGCCAGAAGCCCAAAAGGCATTGAAGAAGTGGCGCCGCCGGCCTGTGGCGCTTCAAAACCCTTGCACAGCCAGACCACCGGCACGTTGACCTGTTGCATGCGCTGCAACAAGCCGCGCAGGCCTGCGATGGGTGTCGCGACCACGATCAGGTCCGGGCCTGCCAGCAGCGCGTCCAGCGAGGCATCGGAGCCACCCGCCAGAGCCAGGGCATTGGGGAAATTGATGCCCGGCAGGTAACGGCTGTTGCTGCGCTGCGCCTGCAGCAGCGCAAGCTGGGCAGCGTCACGCGCCCACAATGTCACCTGATGCCGGGGCGCGGAAAGGTCGGTGGTGGCTGCACTGACAGCCAGCGCCGTGCCCCAGGCGCCAGCCCCGATGACGGCGATCTTCATGGCGCCGGACAAGCTGCACAGAGCCGCACAGAGCTGGCCTTAAACGACGATTTGCGGCGCTTCCTGCGCAGCCGAAGCTGCGGCGGCCTGCTGCTGCTCAAACATCGACTGGAAGTTGATTTCGGCCAGGTTGACCGGCGGAAAACCGCCCCGCTGGATCACGTCGGCCACATTGCCGCGCAGGTAGGGGTAAACAATCTGCGGGCAGGCAATGCCCAACACGGCGTTGAGCTGCTCAGGCGCCATGTTGCGAATCTCGAAAATACCGGCCTGTTTGGCCTCGACCATGAAGACGGTCTTGTCTTCGATTTTGGTGTGTACGGTGGCAGTGACACTGACTTCGTAGAGGCCGTCGGCGATAGGCGTGGCTTCCACGCCGAGCTGGATATCGACAGCGGGCTGCTCCTGGTTGAGCAGGATTTCCGGCGAATTGGGCTGCTCCAGCGACACGTCCTTGAGATAAACGCGCTGGATCTGGAAAACAGGGTCAAGGTTGGCTTCGGCCATGGGGGTCTTTCGAATTACTTGAAAAATAAAACCGCTGAGTGGACAGCGGCAACTGGCGATTATCCGTGTTCGCTTCCTGACGGACGCTTCCGGCGGTCAACAACTCAAGCGGCAAGCAGCGGCAGCAAGCCGCCTTTACCGTCCAGCGCCATCAGGTCATCACAGCCACCCACGTGGGTTTGCCCGATAAAAATCTGCGGTACCGTGCGGCGCCCGGTGATCTCCATCATGGTCTGGCGCGCATCGGGCTGCGTGTCCACACGGATTTCCTCGATCTCAGTCACGCCGCGCTGCTTGAGCAACTGCTTGGCCTGCAGGCAGTAGGGGCAGGATGCGGTCAGGTACATCTTCACGGCTTGCATCAACATCTCCGGGTCAGGTCAGGAAAAACAGCAGAGGGAAACTACGCCTTCTCCAGCGGAAGGTTAGCCTCTTTCCAGGATTTGAGTCCGCCAGCCATGCATTGAGCCTGCTCGTAGCCGAGTTTTTTGGCCATGGCCACCGCGCGATTGGCGCGGGCGCCGGTGGGACACACCAGAATCAGCGGCAAGGCTTTGTTTTTCACTGTGGCGGGAAGCAGGTCTTCCAGCTGGTTCAAGGGCAGGTTTTTGGCGCCGCCCACGTGGCCGGTGGCAAACTCCTCAGCCTCGCTGACATCAATCACCACAGCCTTGTCGCGGTTGATCAGTTGCACAGCGCCGCTGGCGCTGAGCGAGCCGGCCGCCATGCCGCTGGAGATCAGCGGCCATAAAAGCATGCCCCCGGACGCCAGGGCAATGCCGATGAGCATCCAGTTGTCGATGAGAAATTTCACTGTGGGTCCTTCTTCGTTTTGGGCGGTTTGGTTGCAGGTTAGGGAGTGATTTTAGAATGGCGGCAGCGCGGCAGCATTAATCGGGCTTTTTCACACCTGTGAAATCCTCCTTTTTGCCGCCTTTTTTGCGTTCTTGCCACCTGCCAATCACCTTTGACCATGTACAAACTTGTGCTCATCCGCCACGGCGAATCAACCTGGAACCTGGACAACCGCTTCACCGGCTGGACCGACGTGGACCTGACCCCCACCGGCGTGCAGCAGGCCAAACAGGCCGGCCAGCTGCTCAAAAACGAGGGGTATGACTTTGATTTGGCCTACACCAGCGTGCTCAAGCGCGCCACGCGCACCTTGTGGCACACGCTCGATGAGATGGACCGCACCTGGCTGCCGGTGGTGCACAGCTGGCGCCTGAACGAGCGGCACTACGGTGCCCTGCAAGGCCTGAACAAGACCGAGACCGCCAAAAAATACGGCGACGACCAGGTGCTGGTCTGGCGCCGGAGCTACGACACGCCGCCACCAGCGCTGGCTGCGGACGATGCGCGCAGCGAGCGCAGCGACCGGCGTTACGCCAAATTGCGGCCCGAAGAGGTGCCACTGACCGAATGCCTGAAAGACACGGTCGAGCGGGTTCTGCCGTTCTGGAATGAGGCCATGGCGCCAGCCATACGGGCTGGCAAGCGCGTGGTGGTGGCGGCCCACGGCAACTCCATACGAGCGCTGGTCAAATACCTGGACAACATTGCCGATGCAGACATTGTTGGCCTGAACATTCCCAACGGCATTCCGCTGGTGTACGAGCTCGATGCCGATCTCAAGCCGATTCGTCACTACTACCTTGGCGACAGCAGTGCCATCGCCAAGGCACAGGCCGCTGTCGCCGCGCAAGGCAAGGCCGCCTGAACAGGAGGTCCGACGGAGTGTCAAGCGCAGGTAAAGCCAGCTACTTTTTAGAACAATTTCACGCTACCGCGCCCGGTTGCCAGAAAGTAGCCCACAGAGGCGGGAACTGTTGCCCGGGGCCTTTCTCCAAGGTGTATATTGTTCTAAATGTGTGACAACCGCCAAAAATCTGGCGAATGAGGGTACCTATGGGTCAGAAACTTAAAATTGCCGGCTGGATTTCCATCGGCGCCGTGGCCGGTGCCCTGACCACTGTTCAATTGCAGGCCGTGGCCCGGGGTGGCTTGGCCCCCTTGCCGCTGGAAGAGTTGCAACAGCTGGCCGCCGTGTTTGGCATGGTCAAGACCGATTATGTCGAAGCGGTGGACGAGAAAAAACTCATCACCGACGCGATCTCCGGCATGGTTGCCAGTCTGGACCCGCACTCGGTGTATTTCGACAAAAAATCGTTCAAGGAATTCCGCGAAGGCACCAGCGGGCGTTTTGTCGGCGTCGGCATTGAAATCTCGCAGGAAGACGGGCTGGTCAAGGTGGTGTCTCCGATTGAAGGCTCACCCGCCGACCGTGCCGGCCTCAAGCCCAACGACCTGATCACCAGGATTGACGACACCGCCGTCAAGGGCCTGAGCCTGAACGAGGCCGTCAAAAAAATGCGCGGCGAGCCCAAGACCAAGGTCGTGCTGATGATCTTCCGCAAGGATGAGAACCGCACTTTCCCGGTGACCATCACACGCGAGGAAATACGAACCCAGTCGGTACGTGGCAAGGTTATTGAGCCGGGTTATGCCTGGATTCGCCTGAGCCAGTTCCAGGAACGCACGGTCGATGATTTCGTCGCCAGGCTCGAACAGATCTACAAGCAGGAGCCCAACCTCAAAGGCCTGGTGCTGGACTTGCGCAATGACCCCGGTGGCCTGCTTGATGCCGCAGTGGCCGTGTCTGCCGCCTTCCTGCCAGAAAACGTCACCGTTGTATCGACCGACGGCCAGCTGGCTGAAAGCAAATTCACCTACAAGGCTGCACCTGAGTTTTACCAGCGGCGCAGTGCCGCCGACCCGCTCAAACGCCTGCCTGCCGCGATCAAGAACGTGCCCCTGGTGGTACTCGTCAACGAAGGCTCGGCATCGGCCAGCGAAATTGTGGCCGGCGCCCTGCAGGACTACAAACGCGCCACCATCATGGGCAACCAGACTTTCGGCAAGGGTTCGGTGCAAACCGTGCGTCCGCTCGGCCCCGACACCGGCCTGAAGCTCACCACCGCGCGTTATTTCACGCCCAGCGGCAAGTCGATCCAGGCCAAAGGCATCGTGCCCGACGTGCTGGTGGATGACACCGCCGAAGGCAGCCCGTTCGCAGCCCTGCGTACGCGTGAAGCCGACCTTGAGAAACACCTAGCCAGTGGCCAGGGTGCCGAGGTCAAGGACCCGGGCCGTGAAAAAGCCCGCGAAGAAGCGCTCAAACGGCTGGAAGAAGAGTCGAAAAAGAGCCCTGAGCAGCGTCGCCCGCCCGAGTTTGGCAGCGACAAGGATTTCCAGCTGGCTCAAGCCATCAACAAGCTCAAAGGCCGTCCGGTGCTGATCAGCAAAACCATTGTTGAGCGCAAGGAAGAGAAGAAAGAAAACTGAGTAGCGCCAAGCCCGTGGCCAGCTGCTGGTCACCCGGCAATGGCCGCCCCATGAACGACACCCAGCTGCTGCGCTACTCGCGCCATATCCTGCTTGATGAAATCGGCGTAGAGGGCCAGACCAAGCTGCTTGCCGCCCGGGTGCTGATGGTGGGCGCTGGTGGTCTGGGTTGTGCTGCCGCACTTTACCTGGGCAGCGCTGGGGTGGGTCGTATCACCATCGTGGATGACGACCGGGTGGACAGTACCAACCTGCAACGGCAAATTGCACACACGCTGGCGCGCGTCGGGCAGTTCAAGGCCCTGTCGGTGCAGCAAGCCATTGCGGCCATCAACCCCGACGTGGAAGTGATCCCCCTGACCCTGCGCGCCAATGCGGCGGTGCTCGACGAGCAGTTGCCCTCCTGCGATCTGGTGCTCGATTGCAGCGACAACTTCGCCACCCGCCAGGCCATCAATGCCGCCTGTGTCCGGCACCAGAAGCCCCTGGTTTCAGGTGCGGCCATTCGTTTTGACGGCCAGGTGGCGGTGTTTCAGCCCGGCAAGTCCGATTCGCCCTGTTACGCCTGCGTGTTTCCTCCTGCAGAAGAGGTGCAGGAGGCGCAATGCGCCAGCATGGGCGTGTTTGCGCCCCTGGTCGGCATCATCGGAACCCTGCAGGCCGCGGAGGCGCTGAAGTTGTTGTGCGGGATAGGCAAGCCCCTGACCGGCCGGCTCATGATGCTGGAGGCACGCTGTATGGAATGGCAAGAAGTGCGTATTGCCCGCGCGCCACTTTGCCCGGTGTGTGGCCCCGCTGCCGCAGCAAGCTGACGCCCCGCCTATTTGGTTGATGGGGCAGGTGTCGCAGCGCCCGGTTTTTCAGGCGGTTTGACAGGGCTGGCCTGGGCCAGAACGCGCTCGCAATCCGCGTCTTTGCCAGGGCCGGTTTCCACCGTGGCAGCCAGGGCCAGCAGGGGGTTGATGGCACCCAGCAAAAGCGCGATACCCGCCCGCCCGGCCAGCGCACCTTTGTCCGGGCCGGCTGAAGGCCTGGAAAACGTCCCCCCAATCCTCAAAGGCGAACGCAGACTCAAAATGCTGACGTCTTTGGGCTGTGGATACAGGATCAAATCCAGTGTTTCGTCGGCCAGGCTGATTTCCCCATTGCCGTTGATCACGGTGTCCGAGGTGTCCAGCAAGATGGCGCGGCTGCTCATCAGGCCCTGCTTCACGTCAAATGCAGCGGCAGCACAGCGCAGGCGCACGTTGCGGTCGCCGCCCGCCAGAAACTTGATGATCTCGCCGCCATCGAGACCCATGAACTCCAGCAAGATATTGCTGACCTCACCACGGCCCATCAGCAGGGCCACGGTGCCGGACGATGAGCCCAGGATCTGCGCGCCTGAGTTGCCCCGGCCAGCCAGATCAATCCGGCCGTTGAGCTTGCCCAGGCTGCCCTCGGTGCGCTCTATGCGCGGAAACAGCTGGTTCAGCTGCAGCAGGCGAGCTTCCAGCCTGGCTTGCACCGCCGCCGGCTTGGTGTTGGCATCGATCCGGATCAATCCCGCAAGCCGGCCACCAGCCAGCCCCAGATCGAGCGGGTCGAGTTGCAGCACACCGCCTTTCAGGTTGATGTGGGTATTGATGCTGTCCAGCGGAAAAGCCCGGGAGTTCCGGACCTGCACGGCCTTGAACCAGACGTCGGCATCCATGGTTTTGAGCCGGTCAAAATCAAGGGTGGCCGCCGGCAGCACTTTGCCAGCCGGTTGCACTTGTTTGGCAGCCGATGACGAGCCCGCCTTGGCCACGGTTTTGGTAGTGGTGCGCGATCCGCCTGTGGGCACACCTATCAGCGGCGCCAGATCGTCGAAATCCAGCGACTTCGATTGCAGTTTGCCCGACAGCAGGGACAGCGCGCCGGAGGTGTCGTAAGCCAGGTCGCCAGACAGGTCAGACTCGCCCAGGCGGCCTTGTATGGCGCCCACTTTCCAGACCTCGCCCTGCTTGCCCAGGTGGCCGCGCAAAGCATAGGGCGGTGTGTCGGGCAACACCACCTTGAGCAGGTTGTACAAGTCGGCCAGTGTGCGTCCCTTCAGGTCGAACTTGACGTCCAGGCCGTCCAGTGCGCCCAGGTTGCCAATGCTGCCTTTGGCCTGCAAGCTGGTGCGACCGGCACTGGCTTTGACCTCCACTGGAAAAGGGTGGGTCTGGGTGCCGCTGAGCTGCAACACGCTGCCGGTGCGCCCTTCGGCCACAAAGGCCTCCTTTTTCCAGCTGCCTTTGGCTTTGAAACTCAGTGGCAGATCCTGCGCGCCCGCTTTTGCCGGATCTTGATCAGGGCTGCTGCCAGCAATACCAAACTCTGTCTTGATGTCTGCGCCCTGCGCCTGCGCCAGATAATGGAGCACCCCCTGGTCCACCAGCAGCTGGTCAATAACCGGGACTGTTCCCGTGTCCGAAGTGTCTTTGCCCAGCGCCCAGGTGCGCCGACCATCCGGCATGATCTGCAGGCCCAGCAAGGGCTGCTTCAGGCTGATGCGCGGCAGGATCACCTGCCCGCGCAACAGCGGCCACAAACGGATATCGAATTCAGCCGACTCGGCCTTGACGAGATAGGGGTCACGCGCCCAGGACGGGTTGGCAAATTCAACACCATCGGCCAGTACCGTGACAGTGCGGCCGAGCTTGACATCCAGTCGACGGGTAATCTCAAAAGTCCTGCCGGTGCGCTCGCTGACATACCGGTTCACCGGGCCGCGCAACCAGTCCCAGGGAAAGAACAGCCCCAGTAATACCAAGGCTAAAACCACGCTACCCAAGGCCAGCAACACAACGCGCCAGCGCCGGGCGGAGAAGCGAACGGCGGCGCTGGGGGGGGGATTCAAAACAGGCATAGCAGGCCTCGGTAGAAGGACCAGGTCGAGTCAATCACGGGGGTATCGGTCCCGGCCTTGGCGCGAAAGGCGGAAATCCACCCAAAATTCAGTATCCGGGTGTAAGTGTGATGAAACCGTGGGCCAGTGCCACCGAGAACTGTCAGCGTGTGCCTACAGCTCGAAGGCCGTAGGCAATGTCCTACGCCGACGACTCCCCTACCCTGTCAGAATGAATCGAAGAGTACAGATACATTAGTTAACAGATTTGGACCACACGGTTAATCGACCGTCGAAAACATACCAAACAAGCTGCCGACACCAGCGTTTCAAACCGGGATTGAAGCTCAGTGGGACTCAGAACTTATATCGTTGAAGACAATGCCACCATCCGGGACAATCTCCTGGCGACGCTGGAAGAGCTGGCTGGCATTGAGCCCGTCGGTACCGCAGAGGCTGAAAACGAGGGCAAGGCGTGGCTGGTGGCGCACGCAGAACAATGGGACCTGGCCATTGTGGACCTGTTCCTCAAGCAGGGCAGCGGCCTCGGGGTGCTGGAGGCCTGCCGCGACCGCAAGCCGCACCAGAAGGTCATCGTGCTGAGCAACTACGCCACCGCCGATATCCGCAAACGTTGCGCGCAACTCGGCGTCGATGCGGTCTTCGACAAATCCAATGAAATTGAAGCGCTGATTGATTACTGCATTGCGCGGGGCAGTACCCATACCGCCCCTTCAGGCGTCTGACGCTTGCGGCTGGGGCCTTTGTGCAGACTCCTGGGCCTGTTTAATCGATCAGCTTGTTTTTCAAGGCGTAATACGTGAGGTCGCTGTTCGATGCCAGGCTCATTTTTTCCATCACCCGGGTTCTGTAGGTGCTGACGGTCTTCACGCTCAGCGACAGCGCCTTGGCGATGTCGCCTGCGGTCTCGCCCTTGGCCAGTTTCAGAAAAACCTGAAACTCGCGTTCGGAAAGCTGTTCATGCGGTGTTGCGTCATTCTTGCGGTTCAGTTGCTGCGCCAGCAACTCTGCCACCGCTGGCGTGATGTAGCGTTTACCCAGCGAGATCACGCGGATGGCGTTGACGATCTCCATCGGATCGCACTCCTTGTTCAGGTAACCACTGGCACCCTGCCGGATCAGGTTGACCGCGTAGTGCTCTTCGGGGTAACCGCTGAGAATCAGGATGCCGACATCCGGCGCCTTGGCACGAATCATGGCCAGTGCATCGATGCCGCTTTGGCCGGGCATCGAAAGGTCCATCACCAGAATGTCAAGCTCCACGTTGCGCACCAGATCAATGGCCTCGCGTCCGCTGGCGGCCTCACCTACCACGCGCAAATCCACCTGGTCGGAAAAGAACTGTTTGAGCCCTGAACGCACGATGGCATGGTCGTCCACAATCCCGATTTTGATCATTTCATGTCCTCCAAAATATGGTGAGCGCCGCCACACGGCACAATGTATCAACACCAGAGCACTCCATCGCGGGCCCTGGATTTCTTTAGCGATTATTGACGAATTATTGACTGAATACGGCCGGAGATCTCGATGAGATGGTTTGCAATACCCAAAATGGCCATCAGCCTGCCTCTGGCGGTGCTGGCGGCGATCATTTTGATTTCCATCAACGAAGCCGGATTTCGTCTGTCCAGCCAGGCCACCGCCAACATCAAGGAGGCCCAGGCCACGCGTGCCGCCGTGAACCGGCTGCTGCAGCACATGCTGGACGCAGAAACCGGGCAGCGCGGCTATCTGCTGACCGGCGACCCGCAGTACCTGACGCCTTACGACGTCGCCACCAGCGACATCAACCAGACCCTCGACACCCTGCGCCGGCATTACGCGCCTCACACGGATGAGCTGGCCGAGTTTGGCGCCTTGTCGAGAAACGTCTCGCGAAAACTCGCCGAGATGGACCTGAGTGTGCGCATGCGCAAGCAGGGCAACGAGGAAGCCTGGAAGTTTGTACTGACCACCGATGTCGGGCTGGAACAGATGATTGCTGTTCGCAGCCAGATCGACAAACTGGTGCAGGCCAGCAACAACAAGATGGGCGTGGCTCAGGCGCAGATCGACAGGTCCCTGCAAATGGGGCGCTTTGGCATTGCCGGAGTCACGCTGGCTGGCCTGCTGGCGTTTTACATGTATTTGCGACAAACGCGGGCCTTGCTTGAGGCAGGAAGGCGAGAGCAGGACGCGCTTCAGCGCGAGCGCGACCGGCTGGACAAGGAGGTGCGCGACCGCACCGCCACGCTGGCTGAGCTGGCCACGCATTTGCAGGATGTGCGCGAGGACGAGCGCGGCCACCTGGCGCGGGAGCTGCACGATGAACTCGGCGCCCTGCTGACAGCGGCCAAGCTGGATGTGGCCCGCATCAAGTCGCGCCTGGGCGAAATCTCACCGGAAGCCAATGAGCGCATACAACACCTGATAGAAACGCTGAACAGCGGCATTGCGCTGAAGCGCCGGATCGTAGAGGATTTGCGTCCCTCATCGCTGTCCAACCTGGGGCTGGTGGCGTCGCTGGAAATTCTGGCGCGCGAATTCGAAGACCGCTCCGGCCTGAGTATCACCACCGATCTGGAGATGGTGGAGCTGGACGACTCGGCCCAGCTCACGGTTTACCGCCTGGTCCAGGAGTCACTGACCAACATGGGCAAATACGCTGAAGCGCGCCAGGCCGACATCAGCCTGCATGACTTTGAGGGCTACATTTCGGTGACAGTCAAGGACGATGGGGGCGGTTTTGACACCACGCAACTCAAGGCGTCCGGCCATGGTTTGGCCGGCATGAAGCACCGGGTTGAGGCAGCTGGCGGACGCCTGAGCATCAGCTCAGAACCCGGGCAAGGCACGACGATCTCTGCGGTGCTGCCAAAGACGCTGTAGCCCCGTCAAGCACTGCGCGCCTGGCACAGGCAAACAGGCAGACCGCGGGCAGACGCCAGCTGGCGGATCAGTTACGCCACTCCGCGACACCATGCAGCGCTCTCACGGCATGCGCGCCAGGTCGCCCCGTATCGGTGGGGTCCTACAGCGGCTCATCCCGCCCACCGACAGGGGCTCCCGTCCCTCACCGATGAAGTTTGCCCCGGCATCTTATTAACCTTGCATCAGGTGCTTCAAGAGGGAGCGCCGCATTCAAGGGCAGCGCCCTTCCAGGAGGAAACATGCTTCACTATTCCGTCGTATTTCTCGTGATTGCACTGATTGCAGCCGTGTTCGGCTTCGGTGGCATTGCCGCTGGTGCGGTTGAAATCGCCAAGATCCTTTTCTTCATATTCGCCGTTATTGCCGTGGTCACCTTCGTGGTTGGCCTGATGAAACGAAACTGAGCTGTCAGCACCCGCCAGCCAGGGCTTTCTCGCAGGCCGTCCTGACTGCCGTGCACAGGCACTGTTTGCCATCTCGGCCCTTACCCTCCATTCGCCCGATGGGCGCTTCGTCATAACCCAAGGAATCCACCATGAAAACAACCGTCTCCAGCACACCTACCCATGATTCCCTGGCAAGTGCCCGCCACTTTTCTGATCAGATGCTGAGCAGCGCCGCCGGGGCGTTGGACAACACACGCAACATGGCCAACGACACGCTGAGCCGGGCTGAGGATCAGGTACGCAGCCTGCGCGGCAGCATTGACCCGGTGGTAGACCGTCTGGCCACCCAAGCGCAAAAACTGGCGCGCCAAAGCCTGGATATTGCATCTGAAGCGAGCGAGCGTGCGCAACGCTCCATGCACCGCTATGCCGATGCAACCACCCGTTACGTCGCCAACGAGCCAGTCAAATCGGTTCTGATCGCTGCGGCAGTGGGTGCCGCCGTTGCCCTGTTGGTGGCTACAGCTCGCCAGCGCCACAACCGCTAAGTCGTAGCGAATACACACCATAGGGATCATCCGTGCTGCATCCACTGTTTTCACTGCTGGTCCGACGGCCCGACCTGGTGGTCGAGCACGTCTCTGGTTATGCCGCTCTGGCCCACGAAGAGGCGGCGCAAGCGGCAGCTGAGCTGTTGGAGCGCCTGATCGCAGGTGCGCTGGCTGTGGTGTTTGCTGTGGTGTTTCTTACGCTTGCGGGCACCGCCGTGATGCTTGCGGTGATGTTTGGCCAGGTTCACTGGGTGTTGCTGGTCTTGCCGGCAGCAGTGCTGGTGCTGCTGGTATTCGCGCTTGCCAAAGTCCGCAAGCCTCTTGCCACCCAACGTTTTTCCGAATTGAAGGCACAAGTGCAGCGCGACGCGCACGCCTTGCGCGCCGCCGCGTGAAGTGCAGACCATGAGCGACACCTCTGCACTTTCTGCGCGCGAACGCCTGGCTTTGAGCCACAAGGCAATCGTTCGCCAGATGAACCATGATTCCGCAGAAACCGCACCGACGGACGAAGCCGCACGGCCTGAAATAGATGCCTCCGCCAGTTCCTGGGACCTGGGGCGGCAAGTGGTCAGCGCCTGGTGGCGAAACCATCCCGCCCATCTGGTGGTCGACCTGGCGAGGCCGGTTCTCAGCACTTACGCCGAAGACCAGCCGCTCAAGCTATTGGGCATTTCCGCGGGGCTGGGCGCTGCGGTGGTGCTCCTGCGCCCCTGGCGCCTGATGTCCGTGACCGGCGCGTTGCTGGCGGCCGTGAAGTCACCCCATCTGTCGGTTGTGGTGGGTTCTCTGCTTTCGGGCGCCGGGACTAACCGACACCGATGAATTTCATACGCAAACCAGCTGGCGTGGTGCCGTCGGCTGGCCAGCTTCTCAACTCTCCGCACCACAACAGACTTATAAACCTCAAGGAAACACCATGAAATACGCTCGCGCAATTGCATTCGCCGCCCTCGCCGGCATCACCATCATCAGCACTGGCTGCGCAGTCGGGCGTGGCCAACAGACGGCTGGCTCGTTTGTGGACGACGCTGCCATCACCACTGCGGTGAAGGCCAAGTACGCTGCCGACAAGTCGGTTGCCATGACCTCCATCGGCGTGGAAACCCTCAACGGTACCGTACAGCTGTCCGGTTTTGCCAAGTCGGCTGCCGAAAAAGCCCAGGCCGAAGCCATCGCCCGCGACACCAAAAATGTCCGCGCCGTGCGCAACGACATCGTCATCCGTCCTTGAGCATGAGGCTTCCTGATTGATGTCCAGGCCGCAAGGCCTGGCTGTCAAACTGCGAAAAAAAGGGCCCGGCATTACTGCCGGGCCCTTTTTTTTGCCAGAAATACGTGCAGCGTATAACGCTGCACATCCCGGCTCATATTTTGTCGATAACTTTCCTGGCCCTGTCCTTGACGTCTTCCTTGGCGTCGCCGTAGCCCGCCTGGGTTTTGCCCTTGACCTGATCTGCAAGGCCTTCGCCTTCCAGTCGTTCATTGCCCACCACGCGCCCGGCCACTTCCTTGATCTTGCCCGCAACCTGATCTTTGCGTCCTTCAACCTGATGTTTGTTCATGAGATTTCCTTCTGAGTGTGGATCCGGTTGCCCCTATGGCAACCTGAAACCACTCTAGGCAGGCCCGGACCGCTGGCCCGTCAGTGCGTACCGAACTTCTTGTAGGACATGGTGCAAGACACGCTGGTCCCGCTGCGGCATCGGGCGATACATCAGCGGTAACAAGGTCCGTGCTGCTTGCGAAAAAAACGCGGATGCAGCGCGTTACTGTCCGCAAAGACACCCAGCGCAGCGGTTTGCGCCTGTACCTGCAAAGCCAGGTAGGCGCCAGAACCCTGGCGGTAGGCCCACGCATGGCCCTGGCCGACCATCCAGCCGCCCATATCTTCCCCGTCCAGAGAAACCGCAGCCAACGTACGGCCATAGTCATCCTGGTGGCGTGGGAGGACCTGCACAGTGCGGCCCATCAGACGCGCAGCCAGCGCCTTTCGCGCGGCCTGTCCACCAGCCTGGCAAATTTCCGGCGCGTCGATGCCGTCGATACGCAAGCTGACCGGCTGACCCCCTTGCTTCGGACGCACCCACACGCTGTCTCCGTCTGCGACACGTATGACTTTTCCCTGCCAGGCCCATACCGGATGCGCGTAACCAGCTATCAAAACAATAGCAGTTCCAAGCCATGCAGACTTCATGTGCAGTTCCCACGCACTCATGCAGTGACGATCCAGCCCTCTAGAGGGTCCATGTCTTCGGGCAAACCGTAACGCGGCGCGCCCTCGGCATGGCGGGCCTGCGCCCAGGCCACCTGCAGCAGGCACAACACCGCGTCCAGGCAGTCGCCGCGGGCGTCATCCGCCAGCATGTCGCGCTGCGCGTGGCTGAGTTTGAGGCGCAGCCCCAGTCGGCTTTGGCCCATCTCGAGGGCCGTGACCAGGTCCTTGCGCGCAATCAGCCGCTCCGGTGTCTGTTTCAGGCGATCGTCGCTTTTGTAGGAGCGGTTGCCGAGGACCTCGCGCGCCAGCAGGCCGGGATAGGCTTCCAGGGCCACACGAGTGCGGTCGCCCTCATGCAGGCCCGGCAGGTGCACGCCGGCGGCCAGCAGGCGCGGCACACCCGCATGCAGCATGTAGGCCACGGGCGGATTGACCCATTTCATCGAGGGGCTGGAGCCGGCCGGCTTGTCGGTGGCACGGTGCGCAAACTTGCCGCCAGCTGGCCGGGCAGCACAAAACGCGGCGAAGGTGTGGCGGATGTCGGCGCGACTCAGCGCCGCATAGTGCGCCATCAGCGCCGGCCAGGCCACGGGCCAGCCGAGCTGCTCGACCAGTTCACGCGGCAGCCCGAACGGCAAGTCAAAACCGCCTAGCCAGGGGCCGGGCTGGCGCAGCCACGCTTCAAACTCGTCGAGCGAGGCCAGGTACACCAGCCGGGCCAGCTGCACGCGCCCGCCGACGCTGGAACCCAGCGCCAGGACGATGGGTTTGCGGCGCGTGGGCGCGCTGGAAAAATCGCATCCAATCAGGAGACTCATGTCTGGATTGTCCGCCGGCCAGCCGAGCGCCAACGCCATCACACCCACGGCAATCAGGGCGGCGCCCAGCACGCGCTGCAACCGGTCGCCCTCGCCCAGAAGATGACCGCCGAGCAGCGCCGCAAACAGCATGGACACTTCTCGCGCCGGCGCCACATGCGACAGCGGGGCCACCTGCATGGCGTACAGCACCAGCACATACGACACCGGGCTGATGGCACCGACCAGCAGCGCGTACCTCCACTGCTGGCGCCACAGCAGCCGCGCGGCCGGGCGATCACGCAGCACCGCCGGCGCCAGCAGCGCCAGCCGCACAAAGTTACCAAGGTAGTCGACCAGGATGGGGGACATCAGCATGAATTTGACCGCGTAGCCGTCCACCACGGTGTAGCTGGCGATGAAAGCGCCGGTCAGCAGACCGTAAACCATGCCCTTGTGAACGCGGCGGCGTTGTGCCGGGTCGTGCGCGGCGCGCAGCAGGCCGGGCCCGCCGGCAATCAGGAACACGCCACCCACCACCCCGGCGATGCCTGCCAGTCCCAGGGCCGAGATCTGCTCGCCCAGCAGCATGATGGCCACCAGCGACGACAGCAAGGGCCCGGAGCCGCGCGCCAGCGGGTAGACCACGGTCAGGTCGGCCTTGCGGTAACCGCGCAGCAGCACCACGTAATACAGCACATGCAACACGCCGCTGACAGCGATCACGCTCCACTCGCGCCAGCCCCAGCCGGGCAACACGCCCCAGGCGGCCCACAGCCCGACTGGCGCCCAGACCAACATCAGCACAACACTGGTAAAAAAGGCAAAGCGCGCATCGCCGCCAGCCTTCTTGGCCGCGATGTTCCAGCTGGCGTGAATCAGCCCGGCAAGAACCACCAGCGCAAGGGCGGATAGCGGCACAGCTCAAGCGGGCAGATAAAAGCCCAGCCGGGGCCGCGGTCCGGCTCTGCCGGCCGCAAGGCGCAGCGCCCCCTCGGGGCTGGCGTCTGCGGCTCCAGACCTGCCGGCGCAGGTCTGGACAGGCGCCAGAAGCGAAGCCTCCGGCAAGCGGCGGCCTGCAAGGTGCAGCGACCCGCGCAGCGGCGGAGCGTGGGGGCTCAAGCCCTTCCGCAGATGGCCGCGGTGGCCATCAGGTCTTCCAGCAGCGCCAGCGAGACCTTGCCCGACACCGAATACGGATCGAGCTCGGGCTTTTCAGAGTATTTCAGCAGGATAGAGGTGTTGACCTTGGCCACATTGACCTGGCCCATGGTCCAGCCGCCGAAACGGCGCTCGCTGATTTCCTCATAGTGCAGCAGCACCACGTCGGTGTGGCGCGGGTCTTTCTGGATATGGCCGTACAGGTCGCTGACCTGGGCGCGGCCGCCCTCCAGCGCCTGCAGGAATATGCCGCCGCCGTAACAGAGGATGCCGGTGATGCCCATGGCCGGGTTGTGGCTGCGCGACTGGGCCAGGATGGACTCAGTCACTTCGCCGGAGCCGGGATCGGCCGAACGGCTGGCGTAAAGAAGGCGTACCAACATAGCGATATTTCCTTAGCTGCTGCTCTTTTTCGGGATCAGTGACAAAAACTCGCGGCGCAGGTTGGGGTCCTTGAGGAAGACGCCGCGCATCACGGAATTGATCATCTTGCTGTCCAGGTCCTTCACGCCGCGCCAGCCCATGCAGTAGTGGCTGGCCTCCATGACGATGGCCAGGCCATCGGGCCGGGTTTTTTGCTGGATCAGGTCGGCCAGTTGCACCACCGCCTCTTCCTGGATCTGCGGGCGGCCCATGATCCACTCGGCCAGGCGTGCGTACTTGGACAGGCCGATCACGTTGGTGTGTTCGTTGGGCATCACGCCTATCCAGAGCTGGCCGATCACCGGGCAGAAATGGTGTGAACAGGCGCTGCGCACGGTGATGGGGCCGACAATGATGAGTTCATTGAGGTGTTCAGCGTTGGGGAACTCGGTGATCGTCGGACCCTCCACATAACGGCCCTTGAACACCTCATTGAGATACATCTTGGCGACGCGGCGCGCGGTGTTCTGGGTGTTGTGGTCGCCCACGGTGTCGATCACCAGGCTGTCGAGCACGCCCTGCATCTTGCCCTCGACCTCGTCGAGCAGCTTTTCCAGCTCGCCGGGTTCTATGAATGCCGCGATGTTGTCGTTGGCGTTGAAGCGCTTTTTGGCAGCGGCCAGGCGCTCGCGGATCTTGACGGAGACCGGGGTACCTTCTTCGTCAGGTAGCGCCTGTCCTGCGGGCGTGTCGGATTTCATAAGCATGACCAATGTTACCAGCCCGCCCAGCGCCGGTCATGCCTGATTTTTACAAGGGTTTTAGGCCTCCAGCCCCTGCTGGACGGGCGCAAGCAGCTATAAATTCAGGAGCGCCTTGAGTTCGCCCAGGGTGCCGGCCTCGTGCAGCGGCTTGTCGTCCCGGATGCGCAGCATGCGCGGGAAACGCACGGCGATGCCGCTTTTGTGGCGCGGACTGCGGTTGATGCCCTCAAAACCGAGCTCAAACACCAGCGCCGGCTTGACGCTGCGCACGGGTCCGAACTTTTCCAGCGTGGTCTTGCGGATCACGCTGTCGATGCGTTTGAACTCTTCGTCGGTGAGGCCCGAGTAGGCTTTGGCAAAGGCGACCAACTGAAGACCGTCCGCTTTGGCAGGTTCGCGTTTTTCTATCGCCTTGACAACCGCAGTTGCCTCCGAGGCGTCCACGGGCGCCCGGTTCCACACCGCAAAGGTGTAGTCGGTGTACAGCGAGGCGCGCCTCCCATGGCCGGCCTGCGCGTAGATCAGCACGCAGTCGACCGTCAGGGGTTCAATCTTCCACTTCCACCACAGGCCGTCGGCCTTGGTCCGGCCCGTGCCGTAAGCCGCGTCCAGGCGCTTGAGCATGAAACCCTCGACGCCGCGCTGGCGCGACTCGCTGCGCAAGGCGGCAAAAGCCTGCCACGACGCCAGCCGCTCCACAGGCGACAGTTTCAACGGCGTGCCGGCAAGCAACTGTTCCAGCTTTTCCCTGCGGAGGTGCTGGGGCTGGGCGCGCAGGTCTTGCCCGTCGAGCTCCAGCAGGTCATAGGCCATGAAGGTCACCGGTGCATCGGCGAGTATTTTTTTGCCCAGGGTCTTGCGGCCTATGCGTTGCTGCAGCAGCGCGAAACTTGCCGGGCGCCCGCCAGCGGATGGTGCCGCACCCACCCCATCGGTCCACACCAAAATCTCGCCGTCCAGCACCGTCCCGTCGGGCAGCGGCTGAGCCAGCGCCACGATTTCGGGGAAGCGCTCGGTCACCAGTTCCTCACCGCGCGACCACACCCAGACCTGACCGGCGCGTTTGACGATCTGGCCGCGGATGCCGTCGTATTTCCACTCGACCTGCCAATCTTTGACCGGCCCCAGCTTCGCATCCAGACCGTCGAGCGAGCTATCGAGCTGGTGCGCCAGAAAAAAGGGGTAGGGCTGGCCCGCATCACGAATATCGGCTGCAGCCCCTGCCGTGCCTGCAAGAAGCGCTTCATATTTGATAGCAGACGGCATCACCTTCGCGTCCATGTAACCCATCATGCGTTGCGCAATGCGTTTGGCGTCCACGCCGGAATGCGCGGCCAGCGCACGCTGCACCAGCAGCTTGCTGACGCCGACGCGAAAGCCGCCGCCGACCAGCTTGACCAGCAGGAAACGCCCCTGGGCGTCCAGCTCCTGCCAGTAGCTGCGCACGCGGCGGGCCACCTCGTCTTCCGGCAAGCCGCGCAGCGGCAGCAGGCGGTTTTCCACCCAGTCGGCCAGACCCAGATCTGATTCCAGGGACTGCAGCGGCAGGATGTAGGCAATGGTTTCGGCCAGGTCGCCCACCGCCTGGTAACACTTCTCGAACAACCAGTCTTCAATGCCGGCCGCCTCGCAGGCGAGCCCGCGCAGCGTGGCGGTTTTGACCACCTGCCGAGGCTTGCCACCCGCGAGAAAGTAAACGGCCCAGGCCGCGTCTTGCGCCGGTGTGCGGACAAAGTAGCGCCGCAGTGCCTCGACCTTGGCCTTGGTCGCGGTGGTGCTGTCGAGCTCGGCAAACAGGCGCGCGAAATGTTTCATGCGCCGCCCTGCGTCGCCGCTCCGTTCTCAGGCGGTTGCGGCTGGACTTGCTCTTCCACCGGGTCGTCACCGTACTCGGTGTGAAAGGCTTCAGCCTGCAGGCCCTGCTCCGTCAAGTAACGCACCAGCACAGGCACACTGCCATGCGTGACGATGACGCGGCTCGCGCAGGTAGCGTTTACTGCACCCAGCAAGCCGGGCCAGTCAGCATGGTCGCTGAGCACAAAACCCTTGTCATACCCGCCACGGCGGCGCGCGCCGCGCAACTGCATCCAGCCGCTCGCAAAGGCAACGCTGAAATCGCCGAAGCGTTTGGCCCAAGGCCCACCAGCGGCGCTGGGCGGACACAGAACAAGGGCCCGCCTGAAGTCCGCAGGGTCGCTGACCTCATCGACCGTCAGTGTTGCGGGCAAATCGACACCTGCCGCGCGGTAGGCGGTGTTGAGGGAGTGCACCGCGCCGTGCACAACGATGGGCGCAATCGCGGCGTCCACACCGCTGAGGATGCGCTGGGCCTTGCCAAAGCTGTAACACATCAGCACGCTGGCACGGCCTAGCGCCACATTGGCGACCCACCAGGTGTTGATCTCGCCGAACAACTCGGCATCGGGGCGCCAGCGATAAATCGGCAGGCCGAAGGTGGATTCGGTGATGAATACATCGCAGCGCACCGGCTCAAACGGCGCGCAGGTGGCGTCGGGCGCCACTTTGTAGTCGCCGCTGGCGACCCAGGTCTGGCCGCCCCCTGCCGCGCGGTATTGCAGCCGCACTTGCGCCGAGCCCAGCACATGGCCGGCCGGGTGCAGAGACACCTTGACGCCGTGGTGCCCGATCGCCTGGCCATAGGGCAGCGTCTGCAGGTCGATGTCGCCCAGGCGCACCCGCAGCACGCCCTCGGCCGGCGCCGCCGCCAGGTAATGGCCGTGGCCGACGCGGGCATGGTCGGAATGGGCATGGGTGATCACCGCCCGCGGCACCGGCCGCCAGGGGTCGATGTAGAAATCGCCGGACGGGCAGTACAGGCCTTCGGGCCTCTGGACGACCAGGTCCTGCATGGCTACAGGTACTTCTTGCCCTGCACCGCCAGCGCGATGCGCATCAGGACGAAAGCCGTCCATTCGGCCAGCCGATGCCGCATCGGCCGCCGCGCGAAGGCTTGCGGATCCACCTGCCGGCCCTCGTGCGCCATGGCCCGCATCAGGCGGCCGCGCAGGTCGCGCGAGAACGGCTCGTCCTGCACCAGGATGTTGGCTTCGCGCGCCAGCAGCAGGCTGAGCGGATCGAGGTTGGACGAACCCACCGTCGACCACTGGCCGTCGATCACCGCCACCTTGGCATGCAGGAAGCTGG
>NZ_JAUXUP010000014.1 GCF_030680935.1 Polaromonas sp.
GTGCTGTCGCGGCTGCCTACCCAGCGTGCCAGCCAGGTCGGCGAGCTGTTGCCGCACCGCTGGCAGCCGACATTTACCGTCGCCTGATTACCCAGTGCTCGGCGCGCCTGCGCGTCAATGTGTGTTCGCCGCGTGCTTACGACGCCTCAGCTCCAAACGCGACTCATCTTTCGCCCACAATGTGCCCAAATCTTCCGCGGATAGGGCGGATGCGAAAGCCATGCTGGAATTGGCTCTATTGTCTAGTCGTCTGGAGGCTCCTAGTGCCACCAGTTTGGCTTGGTACTGATACAGAATGTTAGCGACTGTGCTCGCATCCAGCCGCTTAAACCTCCAGCGGCCGGCCACTCCGGCTGGCCCTAGACGCATCAGTAGAGCCAGGCGCGTCATCCACAAGGCTCCTTCATCCAGAAGCTTGTCAAGGACAGGTGAGCCTGGCGCGTCACTGGGTAGATAGGAGGCAATCCTACGGCGCAGATCGATGCTCCGCATACTGGGTCTCATATGCGGAACCATTGTCTCCGTGGTCTCCCAGATTCCAAAGGTGCCGCCGTGCCCTAGCATCATCTGGCAGCGCAGGGCGCTGTCGACATCGAGATGCTGCAATCTTTCTAGAGGGAAGAGCGTCAGGGCTTGGCCAAGGGAAGAGTCTTGGTCAAGTGAGGACGGCATAGGCAATTTGTCGGGTGCATTCATACCAATTCCATCATGTCGGGGAGGGAACCCAATGGCAGGCCGGGCACGTAGTGCTCGCCAGTGGAAATTACATGCGCCCAGTTCCTGCGTGCTGCCAAGCTTTGGTTCAGGTCAAATTTGCGTAGGGCCATGAGGTTGTTTTTGAGTTCGATGTCAAAGTGCTCCTCGATCCATGTCTCAATCGGAAGGAAACCCTGCAGTGCCCGCAGTTCCTCCGCTCGCATGGCAATACCGTCCATCGATTCGGGCAGCAGAACCGCATGCTCGACGCACAGCATGCAGCGCTGCACATCACAGGCCCTACCCTCAGTAGCCTTAATGTGAGATGGCGGGTGGCTAGGGTCCTTGCAAGCGACCTTCATGCGGCTCTTCGGCAGGGTTCTTGCCTGAGCAAGAGTCTCTTCCTGTTCAGGCGTTACTTTTCCATAGCGGTACAAATGGGTGAGAATGGTCAAGTCGACCCGGCCCACCTCCAGTTCGTCCACCAGAATGTTGAGGAATCGCCTCGCGGCGTCGCTGGCCTCCTGGTTGAGAATGTTAGTGTTCGTATAACCACTGGCAGTGTCGAGCCGAGCATGGTTAAGGGCTTTTTTGACATGGAGCATGTTGCCATTGCCGGACCGGTATACGTAATCCGCAAACCACACCCGGAAGTGGTTCGCCACCACATGGGGAACAGCCGCAAGCAGTACTTCCGTATTCGCTTCCCGTCGTGCATTGGCGGCGAGCCGTTGCGTGTTAAGCAAGTGAACAACCTCGGCTAAATATACTGTCCCCACTCCGTTACTACTGCCAGTCATTCTGGATTGCAAGGTGAGCCAATTTACCTTAGAGAAGCGGTCGACAAACAGCCAGACGCTGCGTACTCCCTGCTCCAAAGACTTGACTTGCGCAAACAGTGCCGAGCGGACTTCGAAGTCCGCATCGTTCATTTCTTCATATTTGAGTTTCGCTTGGTCGAGTTGCTGCTTGAGTAATTCACGCAGCGGAGCGACACGCTTTAGATACGTTTTGATCAGATGACCGGGACCATCCAGGGTCTTCCATTGCCCGGTCACAAATTGCTCATTGCCGCCCGAGCGTTCTTTTTCTCCGACCAGATCGTAGGTTTCCGCGCTAAGTACGAAGCGGCGGTGAGGGTCGTTGGCGTTATCTTTAAAGTGGTCGATCAATATTCTTTTGGTTACGTCCAGGCGCCTCAACGTCGACGGGTTCCATCCGGTGTTCAACAGGCATTGATGCCACACCGCTTCTGCATCCCAGTGGGTTGGAAAGACGGATTCCCGCACAGACAATTTGAAGCTTCGCTTGGAATTGAGCGCCCACGGAGCGATACGATCTTGCAAATCACTAGGTGCGGGCAGTACCTTGCCGGTTTCTTTCTGGATGTGGCGCATGTACCTCACGTTCCGCCACAGTCCGGCTTCTTGTGGGTCGTCTGGTTCTGTGTCGCTTTGACTAAGCCGATCGGACTGCTCCCACCGCTCCAGAACTTTGCGGCAGGTACTCCTGATTGCAAACCGCACGGCGTTGCGTTGCTCTTGCGGCGGAATATGCTTTTGTACGTCCGGGTTCTCGGGCGATTCCCAATAGGTTTGGGGCTCACCAAGGGCCATGCGGGTGGTGTCCACGAGGCCTCGAAATGCTCCGAAGGCTTGACGAATAATCGCGCTGCGATATGCAAATTCGCTATGAACGTGTGTCAGGAGGCGGACATCGTCGACCCGTGTAAAGGGCTGTCCGGTCGTCGCTGCTGCTGCCTCTACTGCATCGAGCAACCGCCACCAGTCGCGAAGTGCGTTCATGTAGCGATTGACGGTTGCTTTGGCGGCATACAGAAGGGCTTCTTGAATGGCCGGAACCAGTTGGCGAATTAGTTCCGGTCGCCCTGTAAACGGAATGAATTTTGATCCACCTCCTTTTCTATTTTTTGTCACACTCTGTCCCGTGGCCAAGGGGTATAGATTGACTTCACAAGGTTCTTTCTGATGTTGCGTCCAGAACACTAATGGATCGCCAGATTCCGGGGAGTCGACTCGGATCGGGGCTGCCAGCGTGACGCCAGCGTGCTCCTTAAGGTGGTCCTTGTTGTATGTGCGGATGCTCACTCGTTGTTCGCCATGTCAAATGTCTTCTTCACTGAGCTTCTGCATATAGTTTTCATGGAAGTTCATGTTCACGCCCAGTCGGTCCGACACCCATTGCAGGTAGATCATGGTGGTCTCGCTTGAGACGTGCCTGAGTTGGCGCTGGACCGTCAATTCGATGAATCCCTCGATGTCTAGCGCCAAAATCTTGAGCACTGAGGGATTTAACTTGTTGTTGATGACGGATTCCAAAAATCCCTTTTGCTCTTCCAGGTGCTTCCACACCGTGCTACAGGCCCAAAAATCTCGCGCCAAGTGAGGTGACCATCCACGCGGGCACTGGGCGCTTTTTCTCGTCCAGAAATCATAGATTTGTTGCCCTGTGTAGCGATCTCCAGTGACGGGATTGAGGAACAAATGGACTGCGTTGTTTCGCAGGAATTCTGCTTCACGGACGTTTTTTGCCTTGCGCAGTGCAATCGTCAGCGCCTTGGGTCGAACCTTTTGACGGTACTCGTGCAGCTTGAGCGCCATTGGCATCGGCAGAAGAATGTCGCCCTCCGGGCCAATCTTGTCGCCATGAACTTTACCGTGGCCGCGCCCCTTGGTCCCGTACCGCAGCCTTACGCTGACGGCCTGATCTTTCAGCGGTCGGTCTTGGTTGACAACATCCCACTCGTCGGGATTAAGTGGCAGGGTGTCGAAACGCCATGCAGCGGCTTCTGCCCGGCGCACGGCGGTTTCTAGGATGAGATCAGCAATGAGCCCCTCAACCGCGCATTTTTCACTGACCCGAGTCAGCCATGCGCCAATGTCCTTTTCATCTGGAAGCCCAATCCGTCGCTTGCCTTCCCTGATTTTTCCGCGTCTGGCCTCCACAATCTTGATTTTCTGAGCGCCGCTGCTCCCACGACTGTCGACCGCGAACGACTTACGCACCTTTGGGATATGAAACGGTTCGCGCAGCCCTTTATCAACCGCCCACTGTAAGAACATGCAAGCGACTTCAACTCGTGAGTTAACAGTTTTTGCCGCTAGTCCAGCGTTGTCTCGCGACCAACTTCCCGCGCTCATTTCTCCCTGGTAGCTTTGAATTAGGTCGATTCTGTAATCGGCATGGAGGGGTTTTTTGCCACGAGCTTGGCAATATTCAAGATAGTTGACCAGCCAATGCGCGTAGTTGTGCATGGTTGCTTCGGTTGGCGGCATGGTTGAAGCTTGCTCAAGCCCGCGTGTCCCGACGCTCCACTCACCTAAGCCCAGATCAATGAGAAAGTGATTGGCGATCCGGTGGTAGCCGGGACGGCTGTCCATGATGAAGGGGAGGTGGGCGACCCGCCCGAAACCTCTTCCCTCAAGAAATTCTTGATTGGGATAGACCACCCGAAAAGCATAGTCGATAGAGTGTGTTGGAATTTCCATGTAGTCTGATGCTACATGGAACTATATTTAAATCAAGCGCTAATTGAACAGCTCTGTAGCGCCCGCGTTGTCCCCGCCCAGAATCACATAGTTGACCTTGCGGATGTCCATCAGTCGGGTGCCGCCTGAATAACTGATGGCACTCTGCACGTCTTCTTCCATCTCGCGCAAGGTGTCCTTGAGCGTGCCCTTGACCGGCTCCAGAATGCGTTTGCCCTCCACGTGTTTGTACTCGCCCTTGTTGAAGTCCGAAGCGCTGCCGTAATACTCCTTGAAGAGGCGGCCATCAACCTCCACGGTCTGGCCAGGGCTTTCTTCGAGGCCGGCCAGCATGGAGCCAATCATCACCATGGTGGCGCCAAAACGGATGGACTTGGCAATGTCGCCGTGTTCGCGGATACCGCCGTCAGCAATGATGGGTTTGGTCGCCACGCGCGCGCACCACTTGAGCGCCGACAGTTGCCAGCCACCCGTGCCAAAACCGGTTTTCATGCGGGTGATGCAGACCTTGCCCGGACCGATGCCAACCTTGGTGGCGTCCGCGCCCCAGTTTTCCAGGTCGATGATGGCCTCGGGCGTGCCCACATTGCCGGCAATCACAAAGGAGGAGGGGAGTTTTTCCTTGAGGTAGGCAATCATGCGCTGCACCGTGTCGGCATGGCCATGGGCAATGTCGATGGTGATGTAGTCTGGCACCAGGCCCTCGGCCACCAGTTGGTCCACTGTGGCGTAGTCGGCTTTTTTGACACCCAGTGAGATCGACGAGTAAACCCCGTGCCTGGTCATGCTTTTGACGAAGGCCAGGTTGTCCAGGTCAAAGCGGTGCATCACGTAGAAATAGCCGTGGTGCGCCATCCAGACGCAGATATCTTCGTTGATCACGGTTTTCATGTTCGCAGGCACCACCGGTATACGGAAGTGGCGGCTGCCCAGCGTGACGCCGGCGTCGCATTCAGAGCGGCTTTCCACGCGGCATTTGCGCGGGAGCAGCAAGACATTGTCGTAGTCGAAGATTTCCATGAATCCCAAGCCTTTTCAAACTGTTGATGAACAGAAGGCACTTGGACTGGACCGGTTTCTGGCTGCAGGGACTGCAGAAACACAAAACCGGGCGCAATTGCTTGGGCCCGGTGACTGATTCTAAGCGCTCTGCGGGCCGGCGCGCAGCCCCGATGGATATAGCCGCTATATGCAATGGCTGATGCGGGACTACCTCCCAGCGCAGCGCGATTGCGCTGCGGCAACAATGCGGCCTTGGGCGTCCTCCACCCAGCCGATCACGCGGACCCGGTCGGTGTTCATTCCGGGCGGAATGTCCATCGAGCGCGACTCGATGAAGTTAACCTGCTCTGTTTTTGATAGCTGCCTGCGCCCGTCCCATATGGGCTGAATAAGATTTCTAACCAGATTCCTGGCGACGGGCGTGCCTTCGGTGCCGGCAGGAATGGTTTCGACCAGCGCCAGCCAGGCGCTCCAGGGCTGCCCCGCTGCATTCGATGGCAGTTGTTTGTACGCGATCGAGGCGCCGATGTAGCCAGTGACTGGCAGGCCGTGCGCCACCCGCAGTTGGCCCTTACCGCCCGCCACCGTTGTCCTGCGGCTGCTGGCGCCTGCGGGTGGCGCTGCGCCCAGAGCTTGCAGGCGTTTGAGGCCGTCCCGAGTTGCCACGGCGGACAGCGGCGCGTCCTCGCCCTGGGTACCGGGCAACACCCAGTCTAGCGCCAGCTCGCGCGGACCTGCCCGCAAAGTCGCCGGATCGATCCAGCAATCGCGGCAATCGGCATTGATGAAGCGCTCCACCAGGGCGACAGGCCGGCTTTGGCCATCGCTAGCGCAGGATGATTGGGCGCGCGCCACGCCGGAAACACCGATACCAACAGCCAGAAGGTAGCCAGATAGCCATCCAGGCCAGGACGGGCCAAAACCTGTAATCATGAAAGTCCCGAAGAGTCCAAATCCTGCTGATGCTCGCTGAAGCTGCAAGCAGGTGAGACTTTAAGGGATTTCCATCCGCAGCCACCATGCGCCGGCCAGCATGAGCAAGCCTATCCATCCGGTGGTGAAGCCCATGAGCAAGGCAGTGCGTCGGCCCGAGCGTGTCAATTCGAGGAACGAGGTCTTCATGCCCAGGGCCGCCACACCTACAGTGAGGCAGGCTTGTGACGCCTGGCCCAGGCCTGTCTGCAGCGGGCGGGGCAGCCAGCCTAGCGAATGCATGACCGCCAAGGCGAGAAAAAGCAGCACAAATCCAGGCACCAGGGGCGGCCGGCCCGACGCTGGCAGCGCGGCACCGCCCGGCTGGCGAAAGGCCAGCGCCACACCCATGACAACCACAGCCAGCAGACTCACCCTGAGCAACTTGACGACGGACGCCGCATCCCCCGCCTGATTTCCGAGTGCATACCCGGCGACGACCACCTGTGCCACATCGTGAATACTGCCGCCGATGAACAGGCCGGCGAGGGCGGGCGGCAGATGCAGAAAGCTGGCAACCAGGGGGTAGGTCAGCATCGCCACCGTGGACAGCAAGGTGGCCAGCACCACCACAGACAGGGTCTCGCGTTCCCGCTCTGTGCTTTGCGGCAGTACGGCGGCAATCGCCATGGCGGCAGAGGCGCCGCAGATCGCGGTGGCGCCGCCCGCGAGCACACCCAGGGTGGCCGGCAGGCGCAGACGGCGCGCCATCGCCACGCCCGCAAGTAAAGTGGTGGCGGCGCCTATCACGGTGATGAAAACGGTGGGCCATCCCAGCGCGGCAATCTGGCTCAGGGTGATGCGTGCACCCAGCAGACCCACACCCAGGCGCAAAAGCGTGCCCGCGCAAAAGCGGACGCCAGGCGCCGTGCGGACTTCCGCGTGCAGGTAGTGCAGGGCCGTGCCAAAGAGCAGCGCGTACAACATCGGCGTGCCGCCATGCAGACTGGCAACAAAGCCCGCCGCCAGCGCGATCAGCGCGCACAGACCGGCCCCAGGCAAGGCCAACCCCCAGCTTTGCCAGGCGGGCATGCGCATCAGGTGCAGCATCATCGTGCGCATGCCGCGGCCGTCCTACTTGTCGACAAAAGCGCGTTCGATGACGTAGTGGCCCGGATGGCTCATGTTGCCCTCGGCCAGTCCCAGCTTGTCCAGAAACGCTCGCGTGTCCTTGAGCATGGCCGGGCTGCCGCATAACATGAAGCGGTCGCGCGCCGGGTCCAACGCGGGAAGCCCTGCCTCCCGGCACAGCTGACCCGTTTCCAGCAATGTCGGGATGCGCCCTCGATGACGAAAGGCTTCGCGCGTGACGGTGGGGTAGTAGACAAGCTGCCGCGTGACTTGCTCGCCAAACCATTCGTTGCGCGGCAGGTCGGTGGTGATCAGGCCGGCATAGGCCAGCTCGCTCACCTGGCGGCAGCCGTGCACCAGCACGACTTTTTCAAATTGCTCATAAACCTCGGGGTCACGGACCATGCTCATGAAGGGTGCCAGCCCGGTGCCGGTGCCCAGCAGGTACAGCGTGCGGCCGGGAAGGAGGTTCTGTGTCAGCAGCGTGCCCGAAGCCTTGCGCCCGACAAGGACAGCATCGCCCGGCCGGATGTGTTGCAGTCGGGAGGTCAGGGGCCCGTCAGCCACCTTGATGCTGAGAAATTCGAGCGTTTCTTCGTAGTGAGGGCTCACCATGCTGTAGGCGCGCATCAAGGGTCGCCCGTCCACATTCAGCCCGATCATGGTGAACTGCCCGCTTTGGTAACGAAAGCCCGGGTCCCGGGTACATGTGAAGGAAAACAGCCGGTCCGTCCAGTGGTGCACCGTCAGGACTTTGGCCTCGAAGAAGTTGCTCATAGGGAGCCTCCCGATGAAAGTTCGTACAGATAGGGCCAGGGGTAAATGCCGCGGTCGTGGCCGTCGCTGAACGCCAGGTTCAGCCCTTTGTCGCCCACGGGCTCGATCGCCACCAGGCGCATCGCCGGGTCGGCCTGGGTGGGAAGTGTGCCGCTGCGCCGCCGCTGCTCGCAGCCGCCGCAGCGACACTGCAATCGCAGCAAGCCGTGCGAGAGGTGGCCCACGCTGCCATCCGGCCAGGCGATTTCGAGCACCCCGCTGCTGCGGTGGTCGGTGATGTCGGAGGGGTAGATGTGGTGCATGGTTGTGGAGCCCGGGAAGCCACAACCCGAAAAGGCCGAAGCGTCTGGCGGGCCGTTTGCACGGTTAAATCAGTTCACCAACGCCTCTGGCATCAACATCGACCGCAAAACCTTCCAGACCACCGCTGTCGAGTTCGTTGCCCATGGCCGCCAGGCTTTCTTCGCGGATCAGGTTGCGCAGCTTGTGCAGCACTTGCGTGAAGGCCACAGAAGACATCATCTCGGCTGTGCGCGGTCGCGGCAAAGGGATTTCGATCTCGGCCTTGATGCGACCGGGGCGGGCCGTCATCACGTACACGCGGTCTGACAGAAAGATGGCTTCTTCGATGTCGTGCGTAATGAACAACACCGACAGCCGCATGCGCTGCCACATGTTGGTGAGGATCTGTTGCATCACCACACGGGTCTGCGAATCGAGAGCCCCGAAAGGCTCGTCCATCAACATCACCTGCGGGCTGGTGGCCAGCGCACGCACGATGCCCACGCGCTGCTTCATGCCGCCGGAGAGCTGATCGGGGTAGTGGTTCTCGAAGGCCAGCAAACCCGCCAGTCCGAGCAAGGTGCGCGCCGTGGTCTCGCGCTTGTTCTGTGCCATGTTTTGCATCTTCAGACCGAACTCGACGTTCTTGCGCACCGACATCCACGGGAACAGCGAGTACTGCTGGAACACCACACCGCGGTCTGAACCGGGGCCGGTGATCTTGCGCCCGTCGAGCAACACGTCACCCTGCGTGGCCTGGCTGAAACCCGCCACGACATTGAGCAGGGTGGATTTTCCGCAGCCCGAAGGCCCGATGATTGAGACGAACTCGCCGGGTCCAACATGCAGCGAAACATCGTTGACCGCGTGAACACGCTGCTGCGCGCTGCCAAAGACCATGCTGAGGTTTCGCACCTCGATATGGCCGCTGCTGTGGGTGGGGTTCATGAACGACCTCCGAGCTTCGAAAATTCAAGCCAGGGCATGAGAAGTTTGCCCGCGATACGAATGAGCCAGCTGCACAGCAGGCCCAGCACCCCGATGGTGATCATCCCCAGCACGATGTCGGCGTAGGCGATCAGCGAATAGGCTTCCCAGGTGAAATATCCGATCCCGAACTGGCCCGAGATCATCTCGGCTGCAATCAGCGATACCCAGGCCACACCCATGCCAACGGCCAGACCGGTGAAGATCTGCGGCGCGGCGCCGGGCAGCACCACGTGCCACATGATTTGCCGCTCCTGGGCACCCAGGCACTGGCCGGCGCGCAGCAGCACCGAGTCCACCGCCTGTACGCCGCTGACGGTGTTGAGCAGGATGGGAAAAAAGGCGCCTATGAAAGTGATGAAGACGATGCTCACCTCGTTGTCGGGCCACAGCATGATGGAGATCGGCACCCACGCGATGGCTGGGATGGGCCGCAATGCCTCCATTGCGGGAAACAGCAGCTCATGCATCCGGCGGTAGCGTCCAATCACAAGGCCGATCGCGATGCCGAGCACGCCGGCCAGCGCAAAACCGATGAAGATACGGCGCAAGCTCATGCCCACGTTGGTGATGAATTTGCCGTTGCTTCCCGCCTGCACGACCGATTGCCACACATCTGCAGGGGTGGGGATGTTGGCGAAGCGGATGTAGAAATCAACCCTGTAGGTCGTGACGAGATGCCAGAACAACACCATGCCTGCGAGCGAGCACACCGCCAGCACGGCCGCAATGCCCTGGCGCCGAACCCAATCGCCCAGCCATGCAGCAGCGCTGTTTGGCGCTACGACCAGACGGGCGCGGGGTTCGTGCCCGGTTGCCGGCTGTTTGATCACCTCGCTGAGGTGGTTCGGCGGCTCGGTCGTAACGCGGGTGACAAAGGCTTCTGCGTCGTCGACGCGGCGCAGCGGGGCAATGGACATGGTGGGCTCCGGCAAGCTGATCAGAAGGGAGCCGACGCGATCGTCAGGGCTTCGCTATAGCTGGCGAGCTTGCCGCCGATCTTGGCCGCGTGGCTTTCGGCGTCTTTCTTGAGCAGGAAAGGCACTATGACCGGTTTCTTGCTGTCGCTGGCGTTGATGGCATAGAAGGCTTTGTCGGCAAACACCTTGATACCCAGTGCGTGGTCAATCAGGTAAGCCACCCGGATCTTCTTGCCCGCACTTTCAAGCTTGGTGATGGCGCCCAGTGTGCAAAGCGGCGAGGCGTGCGGCTGCACCCCGGCGCCTTCTACCCATACTTCGCCAGCTTCCTTGGGGCGCGCGACGAGGGTCTTGCACAGCTTGTCAGAGCCAGTGATGTCGAACGACGCCATCGACTGCTTTTGCGCGTCGTAGTCGAGCTTGACCTGCTTGAATGCCTCACGCACATAGGTTTCGTTGACCCAGGCGTTGATGTCGAGCGGCTTCACGCGCTTGAGCTCGGTGAGCACGCCGTGGCCGATCTTGATCGTGTCGAGCCAGCGCGGCTTGATGGTCGGATCGAGCGTGTGAATGCCACCCGGGCCGAGGTAGAGATAGGCCACTTCCTTTTCGATCTTGGTCCATTCTTCCACCTTGGTCACTGCGCGTACCGGGTCGGCCTTGAGCCATGCGTTGGCTTCCATCAGCGCGCGGATGTACGCAACCACCACCTCGGGATACTTCTCGCCGAAGTCCTTGCGCACGATCACGCCGTGGAAGGTGGGCACGTTGGTCTGCACGCCGTCGAAGATCTTGCGTGCAAAGCCACGGTAGGGCAGCAGATCGGCGAAGGGTACGAAGTCGGCGTGCGCGTCGATCTTCTTTTCCTGCAGGTTGGTGGTGCCGACCTCGGGGCTCTGACTCACCAGGCTGAAGAAGTCGGGCGGCAGATTGCGTGACTGCAGCGCCTGCAACACCATGCCGTGCGCGGCCGAACCGAAGGGCACGGAGACGAGCTTGCCCTTGAGGTCGGCGAACTCGTAGTACGGCGAATCCTTGTGCACCACGATGCCATTGCCCGAGCCAAAGGCGTTGTAGGCAATGGTGGCGATCAGCTGGGTCTCGTTGCCCGGCTGTGACTGGCCGGTGGCGCCGGCCACCAACAGCGGGTAGTCACCCATCATGCCGATGTGGATCTTGTTGGCCATCATGCCGTTGATGATGGGCGGGCCCGAGGTGGCGTTTTGCCAGTCAAGCTTGAATTCGATGTCTTTGTACTTGCCGGTTTTGGGCAGGTATCTTTCGATAAGCTGCATTTCCTTGAGCACTACCCCACCGGTGACGGTGTTGGTGGTGGTGTTCTGGGTGCCAATGCCGATGGTCACCACCTGTTTGGCCTGTGCCGCCGCCAGGCCAGGCAGCAGCGCAAGGGCCAGAAGGAGGGTGGGCCGCCAGTGCGGCTTCGGGAGCTTGGCGTGAAAGGACGAAAGGGCAGAAATGTAAGAAGTCATCATGATCTCCAGGCTGGGTTCACAAGTGCTCGGGTTCGGTACCGCAAGATCGGTACCACGTCTGTCTCCTTCGGCAAATCAGGCGCTCTCGGTAAGCTGCGCTCTTTTGTCCTGTCGGTTTGCCCAGTCGTCGGCGTCGGGCAGTGGTTCCCGCGACTGGGTAATCAAAGGCCATTTCGCGGCCAGTTCCGTGTTCAATGCCAGGTACTCCAGCTGACCGGCGGGCAGGTCTTTTTCCTCAAGAATGGCCTCGACCGGACATTCCGGGATGCAGACACCGCAATCAATGCAGACCTGTGGGTCGATCACCAGGAAGTTCGGCCCCTCATGAAAACACTCCACGGGGCAGACAGCCACGCAGTCGGTGTATTTGCAGCGTATGCAGGCTTCGGTGACAACGTGTGTCATGGCAGGGCTCCCGTGACAATGGCTCCGCTCATCTGGATACTGGCCAGGGCCAGCTTGGCGAGCTTGCGGACATCGGGGTCGCTGTCGTGGAGGGTGCGCTCCAGGTGGGTGATCGCGCGGGGGTCTCCCACTTCGCCCAGAGCGATCACCGCTTCCTTGCGCAGGTTGCTCACGCCATGCTGCAGGGCCTGGCAGAGCACCTCGACACCGCCCCTGGCCTTGAGTTTGCCCAGGCTGCGGGCCGCCTTGACCCGAACCTGCCAGTATTCATCGTCCATCGCACGCACCAGATCGGGAACGCCCAGCGCAGAGCCCAGTTTGGCAAAGGTGGTGGCGGCTTCCTCGCGGACTTGCCAGGCAGGATCAGCAAGGGCCCGGCTCAGGGCCGGGTGGACGCTGATTTCGGACGACTCGCCGGCATAACCCAGCGCGCCTACAGCCACGCGTCGCACGTCCGGATCAGGGTCATGCACCGCAGCCTGCGTCAGGGCACCGATGGCCTGCGGATTCTTCAGGTAACCCAGCACGCCGACCGCAGCAAGCCTGACCAGCGCTTCTTCGTGTTGCAGGGACTGCAGGGCCGGATCAAAAGCTTCGTTGACCCGCAAGGCCCGCACGGCATGCAGCGCGGCGGCACGGACGCCGGGGTCGCTGTCAACGAGATAAGGCAGCAGTGGCGTGGCTGAAGCGGCTTGCTTCAACTCGGCCAGGGTGTAGGCGACGGCGTCTCGCACTTCGGCAGAACTGTCCTTGAGCAGAGGCACCAGTTTCACCAGTACTTCGGCTTCCTCGAAACCTTCCAGCGCCTTCGCGGCTTCCAGCCGGACTTGCGCATCGGTATCAGCGAGGGCTTCTGTGAGCAGCGGCGCAACGTCGTCTTCCTCGTCGGTGTAAGGCAGGTCGATCACGGCGATACGGCGTACGCCGGCATCGGGGCTGCGCAAACGCTCGTGGATGCTGGCGGGGATCGTCATGGCGTTCATGTCAGGACCTCACCGCACCAGATAAGGGATGTTGACGTGTACCGCGCCGGTGGGGCAGTCCTTTTCGCAGGGCATGCAGTACCAGCATTCATCGAACTTCATGAAGGCCTTGTTCTTCACCAGGTCGATGGCCAGAACGTCCAGCGGGCAGACGTCGACGCAGACCGTACAGCCCTTGTCGGCAATACATTTTTCTTCGTCAACAACAACGGGGGCCTGGGTGCGGGTGATGGCGATGGTCATGGGTGTTTCTCCTGGGGTGTGGTTCAGGCGGCCTGGGCAGGACGGGCGACGCGCAGGCGTTGATAGGCGGACTTTTCCTGTTCGTTGAGCTCGACCACATAGGGCTCGATGGCACGTTTTCGGAAGACGGCGTTGCCTTTTGCGTCGCTGGTGACGTTGGTGTGGCAAAACCAGTTTTCGTCGTCTTTTTCCGGATGGTCCACACACAGGTGGTACAGGCCCCAGCGGCTTTCGGTGCGAAACAGGGACGCGCGAGCCGCAAGCTCCGCGCAGTCGCGGATGGTGTGGGCTTCCATGGCACGCATCAGCTCGTGCGGGTCGGCGGCGATCATGGAATCGAGGTCTTCACGGATCTCGTCGAAGCGCTGCAGGCCGATTTCCATCTTGCGCGTGACCTTGGGCGGTTGCAGGTAATCGTTGACGATGCGGCGGGTCTTGTATTCCACCTGGAAGGGTGTCAGACCCTCGGCGCGGGACAGCGGCGCGAGAACGCGTTCGCGTTCGGCCTGAACCTTGTCCTGCTCGAAGCGTGGCTGCTCGATACCCGAGACATAGTCCGCTGCGTTTTCTCCGCAGAACTTGCCGTAGACAAAAGCGCCCAGCATGTAGTTGTGCGGAATGCTGGCGCAGTCGCCAGCGGCGTAGAGACCTGGTATGGAGCATTCGCCCTTTTCGTTGGTCCAGATGCCTGAGGCGCTGTGGCCGCTGCAAAAGCCGATCTCCGAAATGTGCATTTCGATCATGCTCTTGCGGTAGTCTGTGCCCCGACCTTCATGAAAGCGCCCGCGGCTGGGGCGCTCGTTGGTGTGCAGGATGTGCTCGATCTCCGAGATGGTTTCTTCGGCCAGGTGGTCGAGCTTGAGGAACACGGGGCCTTTGCCACCTTCGAGTTCATTGAAGAACTCCATCATCATCTGGCCGCTCCAGTAGTCGCACTCGATGAAACGTTCGCCGGCATTGTTCGAGGTATAGCCGCCGAACGGACCCGTCACATAGGCGCAAGCGGGGCCGTTGTAGTCCTTGATCAGGGGGTTGATCTGGAAGCACTCGAGGTTGGTGAGCTCGGCGCCCGCGTGGTAGGCCATGACATGGCCTTCACCACTGTTGGTAGGGTTTTCGTAGGTGCCGAACAGGTAGCCCGAAGCCGGCAGTCCCAGCCGGCCGGCAGCACCGGTGCAGATCACCACCGATTTGGCCTTGATGACGTAAAAATCGGCGGTGCGGCAGTCGAAACCCATGACACCGGCGACCTCACCAGACGGGCCGGTGAGCAGGCGCGTCATGACCACGCGGTTGGTAATCTCGACACGTGCCCGCTTGAGTTGTCGATACAACACGCGTTTCATGTGGTGGCCCTCCGGCATGGGCAGCACGTAGCTGCCCAGATGGTGAACCTTGCGTACCGCGTAGTCGCCGGTTTCATCCTTCTCAAACTTGATGCCCCATTTGTCGAGTTCTTCGATCATGGCGAAGCTGTTGGCGGCGTAGGCGTACACACCTTTCTGGTCCACCACGCCATCGTTGGCAACGGTGATTTCCTTGGTGTATTGTTCCGGGGTCGCATGGCCGGGAATGACGGCGTTGTTCAGCCCGTCCATGCCCATGGAGATGGCACCGCTGCGCTTGACGTTGGCTTTGTCTATCAGCAGGACCCGCAATTTCGGGTTCTTCTCCTTGGCTTTGACCGCCGCCATGGGACCACCTGTCCCTCCACCGACCACCACGATGTCGTACTCGAGTTCAATCGTTTTCATAGTTGCCTTTCGATTTCAAACGTGTTGGACAGGAACGCGGTCAACGCGAACCCGGTACTGGAAGGCGTCGCCGCGGTAATACAGGTGCTCGTAGTCCACGGGCGTACCGTCGCTGGTGTGGGTGGTGCGCTCGATGACCAGCACGGGTGAACCTTCCTCCACGCGAAGCTGCGCGGCAAGGGTGTCGTCCGCCAGGGTTGAACCGATCTGAAGATCAGCATGACCCAGCGACAGGCCGTAGTCGTTTTCGAGAATCACGAACACATCGCGGGTGGCGAGGTCTTCCTTGGCCAGCCGGTTGCCGAGTGCGGTCGGCAGGTAGGTGACGTCCAGCGAAATCGGTTCGCGGTTGAGGAAGCGCAGCCGCTGCAGTTCGGTGACGCGCGCTCTTTTTGGCAACTGGAGCCGCTCTTGTACCTGTGCAGTCGGCGTTACCGTGCGAATCGAGACAACACGTGCAAAGGTCTCGTAGCCCATCTGGCGCATGGCCTCGCCAAAGCCCTGCAGCCGGCCCAGGTCCTGGAAGGCTTTGGGTTTGGAGACAAAAGTGCCCTTGCCATGCATGCGAAAAATCAGGCCTTCGTTCTGCAAGTCGTTCAGCGCCTGGCGCACCGTGATGCGGCTCACATTGAAGAGCGCCATCATTTCGCTCTCTGAGGGCATCTGCTGATGCGGCTGGTAGCTGCCGTCAAGAATGCGTGCCCGCAGGATGTCCTTGATTTGTGCGTACAGCGGCGTCGGCGATTGGGGTTGCATGACTGCCTCTGTTGCGGTTAGCGAGCTCTCCGGAACCGCGTGCAGAGGGGTGTTGCGAGGCCTGGCATTCATGTGGGGGCACCAACTTGTTATGACAAGTTATGCTGAGCAAAAGGCATGCCAGCAAAAAAAGAGGTACAGATGCCTTGAAATGCCCAAAAAGGATGAAAGGCGACCGAAATTGCGCCACACCGGTGCGACTGCTCTCAATCATGGTGCGCGCGTTCCTGCCGTGGTGACCCAGGCCCGGCTTCACTCGGGCCTGTTCTTTCTACAATGGCGCATGTCTCCAGAAGTCCCCAGCTCCCCTCTCTTGCAAAACCTCAACCCGGAGCAACTCGCAGCAGTCACCTTGCCGGCCACCCATGCACTGATTCTGGCGGGCGCGGGGTCCGGCAAGACACGGGTGCTGACGACCCGGATCGCCTGGCTGCTGCAAAACGGCTACGTCTCGCCGGGCGGCATTCTGGCGGTGACCTTCACCAACAAGGCTGCCAAAGAAATGTTGACACGCCTGACCAGCATGCTGCCGGTCAATGCGCGCGGCATGTGGATAGGCACTTTCCACGGCCTGTGCAACCGGTTTTTGCGCGCGCATTACAAGCTCGCCAATTTGCCCTCCACCTTCCAGATCCTGGACACACAGGACCAGCTCTCGGCCATCAAACGCCTGTGCAAGCAGTTCAACATCGACGACGAGCGTTTCCCACCCAAGCAGCTGATGTGGTTCATCGCCGGCTGCAAGGAAGATGGCCAGCGCGCGAAAGACGTGGTGGTCTGCGATGAAGAGACGCGCAAGAAGGCCGAGATTTATGCGCTCTACGAAGAGCAGTGCCAGCGCGAGGGCGTGGTTGATTTTGGTGAACTGATGCTGCGCAGCTACGAACTGCTGCGTGACAACCTTCCGGTGCGTGAGCATTACCAGCGGCGTTTCCGGCACATCCTGATCGACGAGTTCCAGGACACCAACAAGCTGCAATACGCCTGGATCAAGATGCTGGCCGGGCAGGGTGACGATGCGGCTGCCGGGCCGGGCGTCATGCCGGGCGGCTCGGTGATCGCTGTGGGCGATGATGACCAGAGCATTTACGCATTTCGTGGCGCGCGCGTCGGCAACATGGCGGACTTTGTTCGCGAGTTCGGCGTGCAGCACCAGATCAAGCTGGAGCGCAATTACCGCAGCTTCGGCAACATCCTCGACTCGGCCAACGAGCTGATCAGCCACAACAGCAAACGACTGGGCAAGAACCTGCGCACTGAGGCAGGTCCCGGCGAGCCGGTGCGGGTGTTCGAAGCCACCTCCGACTTTGCCGAGGCCCAATGGTTTGTTGACGAGGTACGGCAACTGGTGCGCGACGGCACAGTGCGCAAGGAAATTGCGCTGCTCTACCGCAGCAATGCGCAAAGCCGGGTCATGGAAACGGCGCTCTTTAACCACGGCATCCCGTACCGGGTGTATGGCGGTCTGCGATTTTTTGAGCGGGCCGAGATCAAACATGCGCTGGCCTATCTGCGGCTGATCGACAATCCCAACGACGACACCAGCTTCATGCGGATCGTGAATTTTCCGCCGCGCGGCATAGGCGCGCGCAGCATCGAGCAGTTGCAGGACATCGCGCGCGCCTCAGGTTGTTCATTACACGACGCGGTGAGCGCCGTGCCCGGCAAGGCCGGCGCCAACCTGGGGGCTTTTGTTGCCAAACTCGATGTGCTGCGGGAGCAGACGCCGGGACTGAGCCTGCGCGAGATCATCGAGCTGGTGCTGCAACACAGCGGCCTTGAAGAACATTACAAACTTGAAAAAGAAGGCCAGGACCGGCTGGAGAATCTGGGCGAGCTGGTCAATGCGGCCGAGTCTTTTGTCAGCATGGAAGGCTTTGGCCGCGATGCGGTGGCGCTGCCGGTCGATGAACTCGGCGCAGCCCTGTCGCAATCACCCGCCAGCCAGGGGCTGGACCCGTCGGCGCCGCTGGGTGATGAACCTTTGCCGGAACTGCTCGCGCCCGACCAGGAAACCGGCGAGACGCTTTCACCATTGGCAGCCTTCCTGACGCATGCCGCGCTGGAATCTGGCGACAACCAGGCGCAGGCCGGGCAGGATGCGGTGCAACTGATGACCG
The DNA here is from genome assembly GCF_030680935.1 of Polaromonas sp. Taxonomy (GTDB): domain Bacteria; phylum Pseudomonadota; class Gammaproteobacteria; order Burkholderiales; family Burkholderiaceae_C; genus Polaromonas. Next base: position 17,971 of record NZ_JAUXUP010000014.1, read on the forward strand.
TGCATTCTTCCAAGGGCCTGGAGTTTGACTGCGTGTTCATCACCGGTCTCGAGGACGGCATTTTTCCGCACGAAAATTCGCTCAGCGACGCCGGCGGCATTGAAGAAGAACGCCGGCTGATGTATGTCGCCATCACGCGTGCGCGCCAGCGCCTGTACCTGAGTCATTCGCAGACCCGCATGTTGCACGGCCAGACGCGTTACCACCCCAGAAGCCGCTTCTTCAGTGAGTTGCCCGAGGCGGCCCTGAAGTGGTTGACGCCGAAAAACCAGGGCTTTGGCCCGGCCTACGGCGGCAGTTCCAGTGCCTGGGGTGCTACGAATTCAGGAGCTGGTCGCGCAAGCGGTGATTGGGCCAAGGCCGCTTTTGCCTCAAAGAGTCTGGGCGGGGACCGGTTTCCCAACCCGGCGGTGCCGGTGCAGCGCGAGGCGCCCGCGCACGGCCTCAAAAGCGGCATGAACGTGTTTCACAACAAGTTTGGCGAGGGCCGGGTCATGATGCTTGAAGGCAGCGGCGATGACGCCAGGGCGCAGATCAACTTCACGCGGCACGGTGTGAAATGGCTGGCCCTGAGCGTTGCCAAGCTGACCCCTGTGGTCTGACCCGGTCAGCGCAGCAACTTGCCGTCGCGGCCAATCACGGTGACTTCCACAAATTTCGAGCCCACGCGGTTGTCGGGCGAAAAACTCACCTTGAAACCGCCGACGTCGTAGCTGTTCATTTTTTCGAGCTGGCTGATCACCTTCGAACGTGTCGGATCGGCGCCGCTGCGGCGAATGGCCTCGACCAGAATTTTCGCCGCAATAAACGACTCCATGCTGGCATAGGACACCACTTTTTCCGGCTGGTACTTGGCCATCAGCGTCTGGAATTCACGCGCCACCGGCGCCAGAGTCGAGTAGGGGTAGGGCATGACCTGGGAAATACCGATGCCGCGGGCATTGTCCTCCCCCGCGTTTTTCAGAAGCTCCTTGAAATTGACGACCGAGATACTGAACAGGCGCGCCTTGCTGCCCTGGACCCGCATCTTCTTGATGAAGGCGGCAGAGGCCCGGTTCACCGCGACCATGATGATGGCGTCCGGATTGGCAGGTGCGATGGCGGCCACCGCGGCATCGATGTCTTCAGGCTTGGTCCGGTCATAAGCCCCTTTGGCCACTGCCTGCATGCCCAGTTTTTGCAGCGCAGTTTCGGCCCCCGCGAGTCCGCTTTTTCCGAAAGGATCGTCCTGGTACATCACCGCGAATCGCCGCAGGCCGATGGATTGCAAATGCTCCACCATGCGCGCCGTCTCGTCGGTGTAGCTGGCGCGGATGTGGAAGATATGCGGGTTCATCGGCTCGCGCAGATCCTGCGCGCCGGTATAAGGCGCGAGCAGCGCTATGCCGGCATCCTCCAGCACCTTGTTCTTGTTGAGGGCCAGCACATTGCCGGTACCGACAAAGCCGAACAGCGCCAGCGGCTTGTCTTCGGCGAGCAATTGGCGCGTCAGTGCCAGGGTTTGGTCTGGTTTGTAGCTGTCGTCCTTGAGGACCACGCGAATTTTGCGACCGTAGATGCCGCCGTTGTCGTTGACATGGGCGAAGTATGCCGCGGCGCCCGCCACGTATTCGTTGCCGGTGCCGGCTATCGTGCCTGTCAGTGGGGCGACCTGGCCAATCACCAGGTCCTCGCGTCCGGGTGCGGCCTGGCTTGGCAGTACGCTGGCGCCCAGGCTCAGGGCCAGGACGAAGGATTGAAACTTTTTCTTGAACATGAAACGCTCCTCGTTTTCCGGGTGGATTGGTCGTTCTGCATTGCAGAACATTGTTTTTCTTCCCACCCCGATTGTGGGAGAGTGGGCAGAGGTTCACCTTATGGAATTCCCGTGTTTCATTGGTGGATTTGTCGCTCAAGCGACAAGCTTGAGTACAATGACATAATTCCGCAATGCAGAACGTACAGTCATGACCCGCACCGCTCCCGCCACTTCACCCCTTCGTGCCCATCCGAAAACCGCCAAGCCAGTGGTTGCCAAGGAAGACCGGCACTTCGTGACGGCATTGGCGCGCGGGCTCGACGTGCTCAGCGCTTTTCGTTCGCGCGACCGCACTTTGGGTAATCAGGAGCTTGCACGGCGCTGCGGCTTGCCCAAATCAACCATTTCCCGCCTGACCTACACCTTGACCAAGCAGGGCTACCTGGAGCATGCCCACGATGGCAACGGCAATGCGGGCTACCGGCTCGGCAGCGCGGTACTGGCGCTGGGCAGCGCCATGCTCGCGCGCATGGACATGCGCCAGCTCGCGCGGCCGCTCATGCAGGAACTGGCCGACAGCTCCCAGGCCATGGTGTCTCTGGGTATACGCGACCGTTTGAGCATGATTTATGTGGAAAATTGCCGCAGTGAGTCCGCGCTGACTTTGAGTCTGGATGTGGGCTCACGCATTCCGCTGGCCACCACTGCAATGGGGCGGGCCTATCTGGCCGGCTGCAGCGACAGCGAACGCCATGTGTTGATGGAGCGTATTCGAAGCCAGGACGAAAAAGCCTGGCCTCAGACCCGGGCTGAGCTGGAGCTGTCGCTGGCGCACCACCGCCAGCACGGCTGCTGCAGCTCATTTGGCGAGTGGCAAAAGGACGTGAATGCCATCGCTGCGGCTTTTCGACCTGCGGGCGGGCGGGCGGTGATGGTCATCAATTGCGGCGGGCCGGGATTCAAGCTGTCGCCGGAATTTCTGATGGCGCAGGTCCGACCGCAGCTGGTGGCGCTGGTCAAAAAACTGCAAAACGCTTCCGGCGACGGTTTTTAGAAGCACGCGCACTGATGCATCGGATCGCGACCGGCCTGCAAAGTCGTGACTTAGTGCCGCATCCAGCTGGCGTTTTGTGGCGTTAATACAATCGGCAGCAACGCCGACTTACGGAGAACCCGCGATGAACTTCAAGCCTTTTTTCCTTGCCCTGGCGGCCTGCGCCTCTTTGGCCCATGCCGTTGATTCGCCAGGCGCCATTCCCAACATGCCACGCACCTCGGTCAGCGACCGGCTGGCCACCGCCCGCACAGCCATTGCGGCCAAGGACTGGAGCCGCGCGATGTCCGAGCTGACTGCAGCCGCGCGGGAAGAGCCGCGCAACGCAGACGTACACAACCTGCTAGGGTACAGCTACAGAAAGCGCGCCACGCCTGACATCACCAAGGCCTTCGAGCACTATTACACAGCGCTGAAAATTGATCCCCGCCACAAGGGTGCGCACGAGTACATCGGTGAGGCCTATCTGATGGAAAAGCGCCCGCTGGAGGCCGAGAAACATCTGGCAGAGCTGGAAAAAATCTGTGGCAACAAGACCTGCGAAGAATACGCCGACCTGAGCAAGTCAATCGCTGACTTCAAGGCAAAGAACTGAGCGGTATCTTACTGGTGCTGCGAGGGTACGGCAGCACCTGCTGGCCTGCCTCGCAGAGGCTGTGAAGATCTCGCAGCGAGCGGGTCAGCTTGCTTTGAGGAGCGGAGCCCTACAACCGTACGATGCGCACTGCAGAGGCCGGATCGGTTCGCCCGGTAGACAGATTCCCAGCCTCTCAATACGTCATCTTGCCGCTGCCATCCTTGTTGCCTTTTCTGCCGGCAATCTGCCAGGTGGTGCGCTGATCAATCAGGCGGGCCAGAAACTCCAGCTCTTCGTCGGTGTGGTTCAGTGCCTGAGCCGGCGTCAGGAAGACCCCGTTTTTGGCCTCTGCGTCGGCCCAGAAGGCCTGGTGGTAGTCGGCTTGCGAAACCAGCTTCTGCTTGCCCGCGTCCATATCGACTGTGCCGTAGCAGTTGCAGAAATAGTTGCGGTTGTCCCGCTCTGCAAAAATTTCGGCGTACACCCCGGTGCCGCGTATGCCGGCAGTCAGCGTGGGCATGACGATCGCGCGGTTGACCCCCTTGCCCCATACACTGGCCACCGCCCCGGTGAGCAGTCGCAACAGGCTGACCGCGTTCAGGGTTGCGCCGCGTTCCACCGCCAGGCGCGAGTTTTGCCGCACCTGAAACGACGAGTTGCCAATCACAAACACCAGGTTGCTGCCGGGCCCGGTCTGGATGTCGTCGCCGGTCTGGATCGACTGCAGCGGATCAAGCCGCGCGCCATTGAGCAGGGCGTCGCCGGTGAGTTGCACAATGTTGCTGCGCTGTTGCGCCATCGCGGCTGGCAGCCCGCCCATGGCCAGCCAGGCAGCGGCCGCCTTGAGCGCATCGCGCCGCTGGTACCACAGGATCTCTTTTTCCGACCGGCTTGTGAGTAGGTGCGCTGTCATGGCGTGTCTCCTGGAGTGATAACGTTGCCGTCGGTGTCGTCGGGGGGGGTGGCATCAAAACTGCCTGTGAAAGTGAAATAGATCGAGGTTGAAAACATCGCCGCCATCAACAGCGCTGCCGGCATGACCAGTGCGGCGGCGGCTTCGGGGCTCGCCAGCATGCCGGCCAGCATGCTCACCACCAGGCCGACGACGACAAGCACCACCATCCAGGCCAGACCAAACAGCGTATAGGCCCCGGCGTTTTTGAAACACACCACGGCACTGAAAAACAGGCTTTTGACCGGCGTCACACCGTGCCAGTGCACCAGTGCAGGCGCGTGCCAGAACAGCACCGACACCGGGAGGTACATCAGCATGACAACCAGCATTACACCCTGCATTTCGGGGGCGAGGGCGCTTTCCCGGCTGACCGGAACGTCAAGGAAAAGCGGCACGATGGACACAATCAGCAGGCACGCGGCTGCATACAGAAAACCCAGCACCAGCATGGCGCGCGCGCGCTGTTGCCCGGCACGGAAGGCGCTGACAAGAATCGCCGGCATCGGAAATTTTCCTTTGGTAGCCTCCTGCGTGGCGGCCATCAGCCCCAGTGTGGCGGCGGGCACGATGGCCAGCGCCAGTACCACGCCGATGTAAGGAATCAGCGAGGCCAGTGTGGCCGCTGCCATGTACATGAAAAACAGACCGGCCAGCGCCAGCGGCTGTTTGAGGAAGGTTTGGATGCCGAGCTTGACCCATGTGATGCCGGTGCGTGCGGGGACGATGTTGAGTTTCATGGCGTGAGGTGCATATTGGGGGAATCAGATCAGCCTGGGTTCCATGGAGAGGAGAAAAAAGACTGACTCGGTGAACAATTTAACGCCGTGCCACGCAGTGTGCTTTAAAACGCACATGCGGGGCAACTTTCGGGCCTGGGCGGTATCGGCAACAACAATTGCATCAGACCGGCACACGGCTCGCATGGTTGACGCGCTGTCTGAGCACCTGCTCAAAATGGCCGGGATCATGCGCCTGCAACAGCGCTGCTTCGCGCGGCAGATGCTGGTCCCACAGGCGTGACAGCCAGAAACGCAGGGCTCCGGCGCGCAGCATGGCCGGCAACAGGCTGCGCTCTTGTGCAATCAGGGGCCGCACCGCCTGGTAGGCGCCCAGGAAGGCCTGGGTCCGTGCCATGTCCTGGGCACCAGTGGACAAGTCCACACACCAGTCGTTGAGGGCAACCCCGATGTCAAACAACCAGCTGTCCCAACCGGCAAAGTAAAAGTCAAAAAAACCGGTCAGGCGCAGTGAATCACCTGCCTCCTCAAACATCACGTTGTCACGAAACAGGTCGGCATGGACCGGGCCGCGCGGCAGCGCCCGATAGCTTGACGAGGCCGCCACATGGTTCTGGTAGGCCAGCTCGGACTGCATCAGGCGGGCCTGGTCCGGTTCCAGGTAAGGCAGCACCACGGGTACGGTCTCGTTCCACCAGGGCAGGGCGCGCAGATTGGCCTGCTGGCGCGGATAGTCGCTCCCGGCCAGATGCATGCGCGCCAGCATGTCGCCGACAGCGGCGCAGTGTGCGACGGTGGGCGCCAGTTCGCTGCGGCCCTGCAGGCGGTCCACCACAGCGGCAGGTTTGCCCTTGAGCATGTGCACAATATCGCCGCCAGACCCTGGCGCCGCGTGCGGGGCGGGCACCGGAATACCGTTTTGTGCCAGGTGTTTCATCAGGTGCAGATAAAACGGCAACTGCTCGAAAGTCAGGCGTTCAAACAGCGTCAGGACGTAGCGACCCTGGTCGGTATCGACAAAATAATTGGTGTTTTCGATGCCACCCGAACAGGCTGCGATGTGCTGCAACTGCCCCAGGCCGAGCGACTGCAAAAGCGGGGCGGCCTCGGCGAGCGAGACTTCGGTGTAAACGGCCATGCCAGAAACTAAAAACCTGAGGCGGCGGGTGCGCGACGCAGCTTAAAACTTGAGCACATTCCAGACGCGCTTGCCGCTGCTGCCGGCGCCCGAAGTAGACGGGGCCGTGCCGCCGCCTTTGGTGCCATCAGCGGGCAGCACTTCATAGGCCGGTACATTGGCTTTGGGTTGCACGGTGATGCTCTGGGTTTCTCCGCCCACACGCACCTCGTCGATACGCGAGCCGGCATCTTCAGTGCGGATGCGCTGGATGCTGGGTTCTGGCCGGCTGCTCACCGGGTTGTCGCGCGGCGTGATGGCGGGCGCTGGTACAGCGGCCGCTGTCGGAGCCGGGGCTGCCGTCTGGGAATAAGCCGGGGCACAGGCCAGTACTGCGGCGGCGCCAGCGAGCAGGAAGGAGCAAATAGGGTGTTGCATGGCTGCATTGTAGGGGGCTGGCCCGGCCGTGGATACACCCGCCAAAACGGAGACAATGGCCCCGATGAGCACAGACAAAAAAACACTCTTGCTGGTGGACGGCTCCAGCTACCTGTACCGCGCATTTCACGCCATGCCGGACTTGCGTGCCAACCCGGGCGATCCACAGAGCCCGGCCACCGGCGCGATACGCGGCATGGTCAACATGATGCAGAAGCTGCGCAAGGACGTGCGTGCCGATTACGCCGTTTGCGTGTTTGACGCCAAGGGTCCGACCTTTCGCGATGCGCTGTACCCCGCCTACAAGGCCCAGCGCTCACCCATGCCGGACGACCTGCGCAGCCAGGTCGAACCGATTCATGAGGTGGTGCAATTGCTCGGCTGGAAAGTGCTGGCTGTTCCCGGCGTCGAAGCCGATGACGTGATCGGCACGCTGGCCTGTATCGCCTCAGCGCAGCGCATCGAAGTCATCATTTCCAGCGGCGACAAGGACCTGAGCCAGCTGGTCGATGAACACATCACCGTCATCGACACCATGAACGACCGGCGCCGCGACCTGGCCGGTGTGGAGGCCGAGTTTGGCGTGCCGCCGCGCCTGATGGTCGACTACCAGGCCCTGGTGGGTGATGCGGTGGACAACGTGCCCGGTGTGCCCAAGGTCGGTCCCAAAACGGCGGTCAAGTGGCTGCTGGAGTACGGCTCGCTCGACGCTCTGGTGGCGCGGGCGGGAGAGATCAAGGGTGTGGTGGGTGACAACCTGCGGCAAAGCCTGGACTGGCTGCCCAAGGGACGCGAGCTGCTGACCATCAAGAAAGACTGCGACCTGACGGCTTACGTCGATGGCCTGCCTGCTATGGAATCGATAGCTATTGGCGCACAGCAGACGGGGTCTTTGAAGGAGTTTTATGAGAAGTACGGGTTCAAGGGGCTGGTCAGGAGCCTGGAGGCGCAGGACGCGCCGGCCGAGCTGCCAGCGGGCCCGGACAGCCACCGGGCAGACATCACCCGGCCTGCGACCAAGCCAGGCGAGCCGGGCCTGTTTGACGAGCCGGAATTTCTGTCCACGCCCCTGGCCGAGCGGGCCAGCAACCTGCGTTATGACACCGTCCTGACCTGGGAAATGTTTGATACATGGCTCACCAAAATTGAAGGCGCCGAGCTCGTCGCGCTCGACACCGAAACCACCTCACTCGACGAGATGCAGGCGCAGATCGTTGGCCTGAGCTTCAGCGTCGAGCCTGGCGAAGCGGCCTACATCCCTTTGACCCATGACTACCCCGACGCCCCGGCCCAGTTGCCGCGTGACGAGGTGCTGGCGCGCCTCAAGCCCTGGCTGGAAAACCCGGCCAAAGCCAAGCTGGGACAACACGTCAAATACGACCGCCATGTGTTTGCCAACCACGGCATCGAGGTGCAGGGTTACAGCCATGACACCATGCTGCAGAGTTATGTGCTCGAAGTGAACAAGCCGCACGGCCTGGCCAGCCTGGCCGAGCGCCATGTGGGACGCAGCGGCATCAACTACGAAGACCTGTGCGGCAAGGGCGCGCATCAGATCAAGTTCAACCAGGTCGATATCGCCAAGGCGGCCGAATACTCGTGCGAAGACTCGGACCAGACGCTGGATGTACACCGCGTGCTCTGGCCGCAGCTGCAGGCCAATGACAAGTTGCGTTTCATCTACGAGCTGGAAATGCAGAGCAGCGAGGCGCTGTACCGCATCGAACGCAACGGCGTGTTGATCGACGCGCCCATGCTGGCCACGCAGAGCCACGAACTGGGCCAGCGCATCCTGCAACTCGAAGCCGAGGCCTACGAGATCGCGGGCCAGCCCTTCAACCTCGGAAGCCCCAAGCAGCTCGGAGAAATCTTCTTTGACAAGCTGGGCATGCCGGTGGTCAAAAAAACGCCCAGCGGCGCGCGCAGCACCGACGAGGAAGTGCTGGAAAAACTGGCTGAAGACTACCCGCTGCCCGCCAAACTGCTGGAGCACCGCTCGCTCAGCAAGCTCAAGGGCACCTACACCGACAAGCTGGCGCAATTGGCCCTTCCGAGAACCGGCAGGGTGCACACACATTACGCCCAGGCTGTGGCCGTGACAGGGCGCCTGTCCAGCAATGACCCGAACCTGCAGAACATCCCGGTGCGCACGCCGGAGGGCCGGCGTGTCCGCGAAGCCTTTGTGGCGCCCGCCGGCAGCGTGATCGCCAGTGCCGACTACTCCCAGATTGAGCTGCGCATCATGGCCCACCTGAGTGGAGATGAAGCGCTGTTGCGCGCTTTTACCGATGGTCTGGATGTGCACCGCGCCACCGCCGCCGAGGTGTTCGGCGTCGCGGTCGATCAGGTCAGCAGTGAGCAGCGGCGTTATGCCAAGGTCATCAACTTCGGGCTGATTTACGGCATGAGCAGTTTTGGCCTGGCGCGCAACCTCGGCATCGAAACCAAGGCCGCAGCCGCGTATATCGACAAATATTTTCAGCGTTACCCCGGCGTCAAAAACTACATGGAGCAGACCGTGGTTTTTGCGCAGGCGCACCACTTTGTCGAGACCGTTTTTGGCCGGCGCCTTTACCTGGCCGAGATCAACGGTGGCAACGGTCCGCGCAAAAAAGCCGCAGAGCGGCAGGCCATCAACGCGCCCATGCAGGGCACAGCGGCAGATCTGATCAAGCTCAGCATGGTCAAGGTGCAGAACGTGCTTGATGCTGAAAAACGCGCCACCAAAATGATCATGCAGGTGCATGATGAGCTGGTGTTTGAAGTGCCCGAGGCCGAGGTCGAATGGGTGCGAACCGAGATTCCACGCTTGATGGCCGGCGTGGCCGAGCTCAAGGTGCCGCTTCTCGCAGAGATAGGCATGGGCGCCAACTGGGAAAAAGCCCACTGATCCCGGCCCGGTACCAGCCCCGGCACCCGCAGGAATTTCTGCGGGCGCATAAACTCAACTGTCCGTCCACACCCTGAGAGAAATCCCCATGCTTAACAGTGACCAGAAATCCGAATTTGACTCGCTGCTCCCTGGCCAAAGCACCGAAAGGGGTTCCACCCGGCGTACTGCCCTGAAGGCTGCCCTCGGTATCGGTTATGCCGCCACCGCTTTACCCATCATGGCGCAGACCGCCATCAAAACTCCGACCGACGACCTGAGGGCAGGGGAGACCACGTTTGAAGTCAATGGCTTCAAGGTGCCGGCCTATTACGCCGCGCCCGCTGGCAAGACCGACCTGCCGGTGATTTTGGTGATCCAGGAAATATTGGGTGTGCACGAATACATTGCCGACACCGCCCGGCGTTTTGCCAAGGCCGGTTACTTGGCGATTGCGCCAGAGCTTTTTGCCCGCCAGGGAGACCCGTCCGAATACGGTGAGATGGCCAAACTTATGGCGGAAGTGGTCTCCAAAGTGCCGGATGCGCAAGTCATGGCCGACCTGGACGGCGCCGTCAAATGGGCGGGCGCCAATGGCGGCAATACCGCCAAAGTAGGTGTCACCGGCTTTTGCTGGGGCGGCCGCATCACCTGGCTGTATGCAGCGCACAGCACCAGCGTCAAGGCCGGTGTGGCCTGGTACGGCCGCCTGGTGGGCGACAGCAGCCCGCTGACACCCAAACACCCGGTGGAGATTGCACCGATTCTCAATGCACCGGTGCTGGGCCTGTACGGCGGTCAGGACGGCGGTATCCCGCTTGACACGGTTGATAAGATGAAAGCTGCGCTTGCCAGCGGAAGTGCTGCGGCCAAGGTATCGCAATTTGTGGTGTACCCTGATGCCCCGCACGCTTTCCATGCCGACTACCGCCCCAGCTACCGCAAGGAAGCGGCAGAAGACGGCTGGAAACGCGCCGTGGCGTGGTTCAAGGCCAACGGCGTCGCTTGATGTAAACAAGCGGCGACGCTTTTGATCTGGCCGCCCCACAGCAATGTGCGGCGGCTTTTTACCGTCCTTGAGCGAAATTTGTATAACCTTATTGGGCCTCAGCCCTTATAGAACGGGCGTAAACAGCTATGACATTGATAGCAATTTTGACCGGCACCCTGGCCGCTGGCATTGGCAGCGTGTGGCTGGCGGCGCTGCTCAGCTTTGGTCTGCTGGCGCGCTACACCACCCACATGCTGAGTCTGGCCGCCGGGGCCCTGCTCGCCACCGCCTTCATGCACCTGCTGCCCGAAGCTTTTGAAAGTCAGGCTGGCGCGCAGGAGTTATTTGCAACCTTGCTGGTGGGGCTGGTGTTTTTCTTCCTGCTCGACAAAGCCGAGCTGTACCACCACGGTCACGAGCACCATGACCACCACGGCCCCGGTGCTCACAACGGCCACCATGACCACAGCCACGCCGGCAAGTCGGGGAGCTGGGCGGTGTTGACTGGCGACAGCGTGCATGCCTTCGGCGACGGTATTCTGATTGCCTCGGCCTTTGTGGCGGACATGCGCTTGGGTGTTATCACCGCGCTGGCAGTGCTGGCGCATGAGATACCGCACCATATGGGCGATCTGGTGGTGCTGCGCGCCACGTCCAGCAACCAGCGCGCGGCGCTGGTCAAAGTGTCGCTGGCGGGGGCGGTCACCGCGCTGGGCGGCTTGATTGGCTACGCGCTGGTGGACATGCTGCACGACTGGCTTCCCTATTTTCTGGTGGTCGCGTCCAGCAGTTTTGTCTATGTGGCGCTGGCCGATTTGATTCCGCAGCTGCAAAAGCGCTTGAGTGCCGGCGAAACCGTGGCGCAGATTGCCTGGCTGGGGGTCGGTATTGGCCTGGTCACTCTGGTCAGCGCGCTGGCTCACGGCAGCTGACCTGTCGGCGTGTCAGCCGCAGGCTGACACGAACAGTGCCTTGCTGCCTATAACTGCGTCTCCTGCCGCAGGTCATCATGGAGGCAATCAATCAAGGATGCGCCATGAAACTGCTCACCCCCCAAAATCGCCCCGCCAAACCCCGCCGAGCCCGCCGTCTGATGGTGGCCTACATTGCCTACTTCACCACCGTGTGTGCCAGCATGGCCGCTGCGGCGGCTGTAGTCACCGAATCCGCGCCCATCGTGCTGGTCGCGGCTGGTCTGTGACGATGCACGCAGAACCCCAAACATGGCCGGAACAGGTCACTGCGGCGCCCGGTAACGACAGCAACACCGACCCGACGCCGCCCTTGCCGGTTGATACGGGCCGCAATGCTGGCAAACGCGATCCCTCGGGCTCAAAGGGGCGAACTGCACGTCTCATGAGCGAGGAGCAGGAGTTCAACCACCACGAGCGCGATATGACTTTGGACAGTCGTGATCGCGAGGGTATGATTCGCGACCTCGACAATCCCGCTGTGGATCTGGAAGACAACCCGAAGGGCCATGGCCATGGCCACTGATCCCAACGTGCCTCCGCCGGAGCCGGTACAGCCACTGGCGACCCCGCCCAACCCCGGGCAGGTCCAGCCGACCCCCGTCCCCATGTGATGCATGACCCACTGATCAATAGCGGATCGCGCAATCAGGACAAGGGTTAGAGGCGAATTTATCTTCCGAAACCGGCGGTCAGCAGTTCCGCCCGCGTGGGCAGGCCCTCGCTGTCACCCAGCACCTGTACTGCACGCGCGCCTATCCACGCACCCCGGCGGACCGCCGCAGGGACGTCCTGCCCGGCCAGCAGTGCGCTGATCACGCCAACGGCAAAACCGTCCCCCGCACCCACCGTGTCCACGACCTTGTCCACCGGGAATCCGGGTACCTGCCCTTTGCCCTGAGCTCCCTCAAAATACGCGCCTTGCGCGCCGAGCTTGACCACCACCAGTTTTGCACCCCGCGCACGGTAGAAGGCGGCAATACCTTCGGGGCTGCTCTCCCCGGTCAATAGCCGGCCTTCCTCCAGTCCTGGCAGCACCCAGTCGGCGCGCGCGGCGAGTTCATTGATGGCGTCAACCATGATTTGCGGCGATGCCCACAGGGTGGGGCGCAGGTTGGGGTCAAACGACACGCTGCGCCCTGCGGCCCGCATGAGGTCCATACTGCGCCGCGCCAGCCCCAGCGCTGTGGCCGAAATTGCGGGGAATACACCCGTGGTGTGGAGGTGGCGCGCCGACAGCAACCAGTCGGGGTCGATGTCGCCGGCACCCATGTGGCTGACGGCCGAGCCCTTGCGGTGGTATTCAACGGGCGGATCGCTGCCGTCGACCACGCTGCCCTTGATCATGAAGCCGGTGGGTTGCGCGCTGCTCAGCGCCACGTGTGAACAGTCAATGCCTTCGGCGACCATTTCGCGGATCAGGTAGCGCCCCATCATGTCCGTTCCAAGACGGCTGGCCCAGCCGACTTTCAGGCCCAGGCGGCTCAGACCGATGGCGACATTGGTTTCCGCGCCGGCCGTGCGTTTGTGGAAAGAAGCGGCTTCTTCCAGCGCGCCGGGCCGGTCGGCCACCAGCAGCATCATGGCTTCACCGAAGGTGACAACATCCAGCGCGTGGGTCATGCTTGATACGGGGAGAGTACAGGATTCGTAAATCGTAGCACCCTGCACACGCTATCTGGTTGATAGCTTCATACGCTTTCTGGACAATGGCCGGAGGACGTTTGGCCTTCGTCGACAAGCAGGGTGCGACATCTCCGTGCTGTCCTACACCAAGATCAACGGCGTCTGACACAGGGCAAAGTGCGCTCTGCCTAAATTCGCTTTTGTGTCTGGCACCCGTCAGCCATGCAGCGCCACCGGTGCTGTGAGTGACCCATCCACTTATCCAGGAAGCCCACCATGAGCAAAGCACCTCCCAAGATGAACGATGCCGTCGACCTGCTCGATGCGGACCACATCGCCGTCAAGAAACTGTTCACCCAGTTCAAGAAACTCGCTGAAGCCAAAGCACCCGGCACAGAGCGCAAAGCGCTTGCCGACAAAATCTGCAAAGAGTTGACGGTGCATGCGGAGATTGAAGAGCAAATCTTCTACCCCGCCGCGCGCGAAGCCATCGGCGACGTCGCACTGCTCAACGAAGCTGAAGTCGAGCACGCCAGCGCCAAAGACCTCATCGCGCAAATTTCCGGCATGGACGCCGATGAAGAACTGTTCGACGCCAAGGTCATTGTCCTGGGCGAATACATCGACCACCACGTGCAAGAAGAACGTGAAGAGATGTTCCCGAAAGCCCGCAAGAGCGATATGGACCTCAAGGGCATGGTCGCCGAGCTGAAGGCGCTCAAGCAAGAGTTGCTGGCCAACTACGAAGCGACGGCCTGAGTGCAGATCTGCCCGCGGGACTTGGGGCTTGCTGCCGGATGTGCAGCAAGCCCTGCAAAGGACAGACCAGGCATCCAACCCCTGGCCTACGCTGCCTCAGGCAACAGACTCAGTCGGCCGTAGCGCTCCCGCGCGGATCAAAAGAAAAATAGAAACTTGCGCCTGCGCCTTCGACCGACTCGGCACGTATCGTGCCGCCGTGGCGTTCCAGAATGCGGTGCACAGTAGCCAGTCCTACGCCACTGCCTTCAAATTCGCTGTCATGGTGCAGGCGGTGGAAAGGCTTGAACAAACTGCCAGAAAAAGCCATGTTGAAACCGGCGCCGTTGTCTTTTACCAGCAACATGCGGCGGCCGTCTTCCCTGCGCGGGAGGGCGCTGAAGCTGATGCTGGCGTCGGCCCGATCCCGGGAGTACTTCCAGGCATTGCCCATCAGGTTTTCCAGGATGATGCGGGCAAACTTGCTGTCGCAGCGGGCAATGATCCCTGGCTCTATCTGCACCTGCACCTGCCGCTTGGGGTCGTGCTGCCGAAGCTGCGCCACCACGCTGTGCACCAACGCACTGAGGTCGACATCTTCCAGCACCAGCTGGCCCTTGCTGGCGCGCGCCAGGGCGAGCAGGTCGGTGATCAGTTCGTGCATACGCACCACGTTGCTGCGTACACGTTCGAACAAGCGCGACTCTTCCTCACTCAAACGCCCCTTCAGGCGCCGCGCCAGCAACACGGTGAACCCCTCGATGCTGCGCAGTGGCGACTGCAGGTCGTGCGAGACCGAATAGCCAAAAGACTCCAGTTCGGCGTTGGTCGCCTGAAGCTCTTCGGTGCGTTCGCGCACACGTTGCTCCAGGGTTTCGTTGAGACGGCGGATCTCGCGGTCCCGTCGCAAGCGCACCAGCTCGGAGGCGATGCGGCTGGCAAAAATCTGCAACAGTGCGTCCCGGTCCGGGGACACGGCTTGCGGCTTGCGCCACATGGCGTTGACGATGCCAATCGGCGTTCCATCGGCGTCGCGCAACGCCGCGCCGGCGTAGGCATGAAAGCCGCCATCGGCCAGGAAAGTGTCCTCCGGGAAAAGCTTCTGGATTCCCTGGCCGTAGACGCACAGGTCACCCTGGCCGATAGCTGTGTCGCAAGGGGTGCCCGACAGCGCGTAACTGATGTTGGGCTGCATCACGCCGTCCTGAATCATCGCCAGCGACGCGACGTTCTGGTTGTCCGGCGTTTCCCCGACCATCACGAGGTCGGCCCCCAGTGCCTTGCCAAGTTGTTGCACCGCCGACCGGAAAAAGGCCGTCCCGGTATCAGCCGCCAGACCCTTGGCCATGTCAATCAGCAGGGCTTCGCGGCGTTTTTGGTCACTGATGTTGACGGTTGAACTGAGAACGCAGGGCTCGCCGCTGATCTCCACAATCACGGCCCACATGCGGCAATCAATGAGGCGGCCGTCCTTGTGGCGCATCTGCGTTTCGAGACCGTCGACCCGGCCCCGCGTGCGCAGTGCTTCAAGAAATCCCTGACGATCCGCTTCGTCGCGCCAAACCCGCGCTTCGACCGAGGTCCGGCCGACCAATTCATCTGCGGTATACCCGTTTAACCGCCCTTCGACTGCATTGACCGCGATATAGGTTCCGTCGGAGACACGGGTGATGGCCATGTCGATGGGACTGAAGTCAAAGGCTTTGGAGAACAGTTCCGCCGACTGGCGCGCCGCTTGTCGGGCCTGCATTTCGGCGGTGGCATCGGTGATGGTGGACACCACAATGCGGGCGTCGCCTTTGCCTTCGATTTCGCTGGACAGCAGGATGTACATCAGGCTGCCATCGCGCGCGCGGGCCTGAGTAGACAGGTTGAGCACGCGTCCGGTTTCGGCCACCTGGCGATGAAAAGCCTTGCGATCCCGGGCCTGGGCCCACAATGCCTCATCGGTACGGCCGAGAATGTCGGCGCGCGCATAGCCATAGAGGCGTTCGAATGCGGGGTTCACGTCCAGCACCATCAAATCCTGTAGCGACTGCACCACGATGGCTGCCGGGCTGCTGCGGAAAATACGCCGGAAGCGGTCTTCACTGATCGCCAGCGCATGTTCTGCCTGCTCGCGCCGCTCGAGCTCTGCACGCTGGTCGTGCAGAGCCCGCAAGACAACCTCGCGGCTGGAATAGATGCCTATGCCGGTTCCGACCATCAGCATCACGTGCAGCAACCAGAACCGCAGGCCCACTGCCAGGTCGGGCTGGGCCATGACGCCTGCCTGCTCAGCCCAGGTCAACGCGCCGAGCGCTGCCGCACTCAGTGCCACCGCCGCAATGAGGGCCTTTTTGCCCAGCGCCATGCCTGCCGTCACCACCGCCGCGGTGAACCCCACCACGACAGCGCTGCGCACAGAGCCAAAGGCGTAAATACCCGCCGACGTACAGATGATCAATGAAAAAACCAGCAGATGGCCTGCCCGCTGGTAGTGGCCACGACGCAGCAGCCCGTGCGCCCCAACCGCAGTGACCAGGGTCGCAAAAAGAATGAAGACTTCGATCCACGGGCGGTTTTGCAGCAGCGAGACTGCCATCAGTATCGGCACCCCGACCAGCAGCACCAGCGTTACGGCCTGAAGGCCTCGTGCGTGGCGTTTTTGAATCAGCTCTTCGGGTAGAAGGTAGGCCGACTCCGGCGGCGGAGTGGAGGGCATGGAGGGCATGGTTTACCGCTTGATACTAGCGCGGTGTGGAGCAGTTTCAGCTATTTTTTTCAATCACACGCCGCGCGCCACGGGGCGGCGGCTGTCGCTGCACCAGTCGCTCCAGCTGCCCGCGTACAGGGCGCTGCGGCCCAGCCCTGCGATTTCCATCGCCATCAGGTTGGGCACAGCGCTCACGCCGCTGCCGCAGTGGTGCACCACGCTGGCCGGGTCGCGACCGTCCAGCAGCGCCAGAAATTCCTCACGCAGTTGTTCGGCCGGTTTGAACTTGCCGTCCGGTCCCAGGTTCTGGCTGAAAGGGCGGTTCAATGCGCCCGGTATGTGGCCGGCTACCGGGTCAAGGGGCTCAACCTCACCGCGAAAGCGCGCGGGCGCTCTGGCATCTATCAGCGTCTGGCCGGTTTGTGCCAACCGGGCGGCAACCGTCTGACCATCGACCAGTGACGCTTTCTCGGGGCCGGGAAAAAAGCTCGCCTGGAAATGCGCCGGCTCTTCACCGTTGTTCACCACGCCCCCCGCCGCCTGCCACGCCTGCAGACCCCCATCGAGCACAGCCACCGCCTCATGGCCGGCCCACTTGAGCATCCACCACAGGCGACCGCAGTAGTTGGCACCCTGGCGGTCGTAGACCACCGCCTGCATGTCATTGGCAAAACCCACGCTGGACAGCCAGATGGCAAATTTTTCGCGGTTGGGCAAGGGGTGGCGCCCGCCAGAAGCCGGCTGGTCGGCGCCCTCATGCGCCGTCAGCACGCCATGTGCGCCGGGTACGCCGTGTTTGGCGCTGAGGTCGGTATCGAGGTTGGCGTAGATCGCGCCGGGGATATGCGCCTGAAGATACTGCTGGCGCCCCGCCTGCGGCTGCATCAGGTCAAAGCTGCAATCAAAAACCCGGCAGCGACCGGGGCTGGCCAGCAGTGTTTTCAGCTGTTCGGCGGAAATCAGGGTGGTGTACATGGCGACTCCCAATCGGTGGCGGACAATTTCTCAGTGTTCTTCGGCTGGCGACCCTGGCGCCGCGCGGGCGCGCAACACCGTAGCTGCAATGCCGCTGGCCACAATCAGTGCCATGCCGGCCCAGCCGATCAGGGGGATGGTGTCGCCAAACAGCACAAGGCTGTAAACCGAACCGAACACGATGCCAGCGTACTGCAAATTGGCCACCACCAGCGTGGCGCTGCGGGTTTTGGCCAGGCTGTAGGCGCGGGTCATGCACAACTGGCCAAGCGAGGCGAGTACTCCCATAGGGATCAGCCAGAGCGCCGGCCTCCAGTGCCATTCAGACAGGCCGGTCACCAGCATGCCCAGGGCACCGGCCAGCGCAGATCCGACCGCGAAGTAAAACACCGTGCGCACTTCAGGCTCACCCACCCGCGCCAGCGCCATGACCTGCATGTAGGCAAACGCTGCGAGCATGCCCGACATCAGGCCTATCAGTCCGGCAAAGGCCTGGTTCTGTTCGATCGTGGGCCTGAGCATCATCACCACGCCGATGAAGCCGGTGATCACGGTCAGCACCAGAGGACCTTGTGACTGAAAGGTGCCGGCTGCGGTTTTTCCGCTGGCCGGCAGCAGTCCCATCAGCAAGGCACCGCCGACCAGAAAGGCCGCAATCCAGACGCTGCTCATGTAGTTGAGTGTCATGGCGGTGGCCAGCGGCAGGTGGGCGATGGCATAAAACCAGGCGCCCAGCGAGATCACGCCGACCAGACTGCGCCACATGTGCATGCCGGGATACCGCGTGGCCAGGCCCACGCCGCGCCCCCGCGCCCAGACCCACATGAACAGCACACCGAGCAGGCCGCGGTAAAACACCAGCTCGGCCATGTTGAAGTGGGCCGATGCGAACTTCACACAGACCGCCATCGTGGCAAAGAAAAAGGCCGCGGCCAACATCCAGAGGGCTTGCATGGTGTTGCTTTCGCCTTAGAGGTAAAAACGGGCGTCAGCCCTTGTGTGGCAAGCGCAAACAGCTACGAAAGTGATAGCGGATGGGGTGCGGGGTGCAGGCATCAAAGCATTTGTGTGGTTTTGCTCGCGCCCATTTCGCGGCGGTACCACTCGTGAAAATGCTGCATGCCGTCTTCCATCGGGCTCTGGTAGGGGCCAAACTCGTTGTCGCCGCGCTGCATCAATGCCTTGCGTCCGGCGTCCATGCTGAGCGCAATTTCGTCGTCCTCGACGCAGGTCTCCATGTAGGCGGCTTGCTGCGCGTCCATGAACTCGCGCTCAAAGGCGCAGATTTCCTCAGGATAGAAAAACTCCACCACATTGAGCGTCTTGTCCGGTCCCTGGGGGTGCAGGGTACTGACCACCAACGCGTGCGGGTACCACTCGACCATCACATTCGGGTAATAAGTCAGCCAGATGGCGCCGTATTTGGGGGGCACGCCGTGGCGGTATTGAAGCACCACGTCGTGCCATTTTTTGTAGATGTCGGTGCCGGGCTTGCCGAGTTTGTCGGAGACACCGACGGTCTGCACCGAGTAGTGCGGCGTCAACTCCCAGCGCAGGTCGTCGGTGGTGACAAAGGCACCCAGGCCCGGGTGGTAGGGGCCAACGTGGTAATCCTCCAGATAGACCTCGATGAAGGTTTTCCAGTTGTAGTTGCACTCATGCAGGTGAACGCGATCCAGCTGGTAGCCGGTGAAATCGAGGTCGGGCATGGCGCCCAGTGGCGCCATCTCGGCACCGATGTCGCGGCCATTGTCTTCAAACACCAGACCGTTCCAGGTGCTGGTTTTGTAGCGGTTCAGGTTCAGGCAGGGGTCGACCTCAAAATGCGGCGCGCCTATCAGCTCGCCAGTGGTGTTGTAGGTCCAGCGGTGCAGCGGGCAGACAATATTGTTGCCGGTGTTGCCACGGCCCTGCAGCATGGTGGACTGGCGGTGCCGGCAGACGTTGGAGATCAACTCGACCCCGCCGGCATTACGCACCAGCGCGCGGCCGCCGAGCTCTTGGGGCAACGCATGGTAGTCACCCAGATTCGGCACCGACAGCTCGTGCCCCACATAACGCGGACCGCGGGCAAAGAGCTTTTGCTGTTCCCGCTGGTAGAGGCCGGCATCGAAGTAGCTGGAGATCGGAAGCTGGCTGGTGGCCTGCAGGTGGCGAAGGCTTAGATCAGACATGCGGTGGCCGAAACAGGGGGTTTCGGTAGAGGTAGGTCAAGAAACTGTCAGCCGGTCACGGGGGCGAACGCTGCGGGCGGGAGGAGCGGGTAATTGTACTGCGCCGACCCGCCTGCCCGGGCCATGCAGCTCGCCCGCCACAACGGCCTAAAATCAGCGCTGCGACAAATAGCCATGGCCAAAACATCCTCCCCCCCCGTCCCCGCCGCCCCGGTCAGTTACGAAGCCGGCCTGGAAGAGCTTGAAGCCCTGGTGGCCCGCCTTGAGTCGGGCCAGTTGCCGCTGGATCAGCTGCTGACGGGCTACCAGCGTAGCGCTGAGCTGCTCAAGTTCTGCCGCGACCGGCTGGAAGCCGTCGAAAACCAGATCAAGGTGCTTGAGGGCGGTGAGCTCAAGCCCTGGAACCCCGAGTAAATCCGTGAGTCCATACACCTCTTTTGCGCTGGACGCCTGGAGCGCCCGGCAACTGGGCGCGGTGGAACACGCCCTGCAGCGCTGGGTGGCGCCGCCCGAGCCGGTGCCAGCCCCGGCGGGCCTGGGCGATGCAATGCGTTACGCCGTGCTCGACGGCGGCAAACGCCTGCGCCCGCTGTTGGTCATGGCGGCTTGCGAGGCGGTGGACGGCAACCCTGCGGCGGCGCTGCGTGTGGCTTGCGCGGTGGAGCTGATACACGCCTATTCGCTGGTGCACGACGACATGCCGTGTATGGACAACGATGTGCTGCGGCGCGGCAAACCCACTGTCCATGTGAAGTTTGGCCAGGCGCAGGCCCTGCTGGCCGGCGACGCCTTGCAGGCGCTGGCGTTTGAGCTGTTGACACCGGACGA
Source organism: Polaromonas sp. (assembly GCF_030680935.1). Lineage (GTDB taxonomy): Bacteria > Pseudomonadota > Gammaproteobacteria > Burkholderiales > Burkholderiaceae_C > Polaromonas. Next base: position 38,454 of record NZ_JAUXUP010000014.1, read on the forward strand.
CGGATCGGTGGATCCGGCGGTACAGGCGACCCTGTGCCGCATGCTCGCGCAGGCGGCCGGCCACCAGGGCATGGCCGGCGGGCAGGCGATTGACCTGGCCAGTGTCGGCAGGGCCCTGACTTCAGAACAGCTGCACGACATGCACCGGCTGAAAACCGGCGCCTTGCTGCAGGCCAGCGTGATGATGGGCGCGTCCTGTGGCGTCGCTCCGGCGGCGGCGCGGGACGCACTGCGTGACTATGGTGCGGCGGTAGGCCTGGCCTTTCAGGTGGTGGACGATATTCTCGATGTGACCGCCGATTCCGCCACTCTGGGTAAAACCGCAGGCAAGGATGCGGCCCAGGACAAGCCCACTTTTGTGTCGCTGATGGGGCTGACGGCGTCGCGCAATTACGCGCAGGAGCTGCTGTCGCAAGCGCATCACAGCCTGAAGGCCAGTGAGCTCGGGCACATTGATGCACTCAGCGCCCTGGCCGATATGCTGGTGAACCGCAACACTTGAGCAGCCCCTGAGATTCGCATAGAAACTGCTACCTCCGACACCCCACATCAGCTACAAGACCCCACGATGTACCCTTTGCTTGAAACCATCCACAGTCCCGCAGACTTGCGCCTGCTGCCAAGGGCCCAGCTCAAGGCGCTGGCCGACGAGTTGCGGGCCTATCTGCTGCACAGCGTGTCGCAAACCGGTGGGCACCTGAGCTCGAATCTGGGCACGGTTGAGCTCACGGTCGCCTTGCATTACGTGTTCAGCACGCCCGATGACCGGCTGGTCTGGGACGTGGGCCATCAGACCTACCCGCACAAGATCCTGACCGGCCGGCGCGACCGCATGGGCAGCCTGCGCCAGATGGGTGGTCTCAGCGGGTTTCCCCGGCGCGACGAAAGCGAGTACGACACCTTCGGCACCGCCCATTCGTCCACCTCGATATCGGCGGCGCTTGGCATGGCGATGGCGGCCAAACAAAAGGGCGAAGAGCGCCATGCGGTCGCCATCATTGGCGACGGCGCCATGAGCGCTGGCATGGCGTTTGAGGCGATGAACAACGCCGGTGTCTGCGACTGCAAGCTGCTGGTGGTGCTCAACGACAACGACATGAGCATCAGTCCGCCGGTCGGTGCGCTCAACCGCTACCTGGCGCAGTTGATGAGCGGGCAGTTTTACGCCTCGGCCAAAAACGTCGGCAAGCAGGTGCTCAAGGTCGCGCCGCCGCTGTTTGAGCTGGCCAAGCGACTTGAATCCCACGCCAAAGGCATGGTGGTGCCGGCCACCCTGTTTGAAAATTTCGGATTCAACTACATCGGTCCGATCGACGGCCACGACCTTGAGTCGCTGATCCCCACGCTGGAAAACATCAAACACCTGATGGACAAGGGCGAGGGCCCTCAGTTTTTGCATGTGGTGACCAAAAAAGGCCAGGGCTACAAGCTGGCCGAAGCCGATCCGGTGGCCTACCACGGGCCCGGCAAGTTCGACCCCGCCATGGGGCTGCAAAAATCAAGCGCACCCGCCAAACAGACTTTCACCCAGGTGTTTGGTCACTGGCTTTGCGACATGGCTGAACAAGACCAACGTCTGGTCGGTATCACCCCGGCGATGCGTGAGGGCTCGGGGATGGTCGAGTTTCACCAGCGTTTCCCGGATCGTTATTACGACGTAGGCATTGCCGAGCAGCACGCCGTCACCTTTGCAGCGGGCATGGCCTGTGAGGGGCTGAAACCGGTGGTGGCCATTTATTCCACATTCTTGCAGCGCGGCTACGACCAGCTGATCCACGATGTAGCGCTGCAAAATTTGCCTGTGGTGTTTGCGTTGGACCGCGCCGGCCTGGTGGGCGCCGACGGTGCCACGCACGCCGGTGCCTACGACATACCGTTTTTGCGCTGCATCCCGAACATGAGTGTGGCCTGCCCGGCCGATGAAAACGAGTGCCGCATGTTGCTCAGCAGCGCATTTGCGCAAAACCACCCGGTGGCGGTGCGTTACCCGCGCGGCGCCGGTGCGGGTGTGGCCACGCAGCCCGGCCTGGAGGCACTGCCTTTCGGCAAAGGCGAGGTGCGCCGTGAGGGCAAGGGACTGGCCATTCTGGCCTTTGGCACCCTGCTTTATCCGGCGCTGCAGGCCGCCGAAAAACTAGGTGCCACCGTGGTCAACATGCGATGGGCCAAGCCAGTTGACACGGAGTTGTTGCTGCGGGTTGCGGCTGGCCATGACGCGCTGGTCACGCTCGAAGAAGGCGCGGTGATGGGCGGTGCGGGCAGTGCGGTCGCCGAGGCATTGGCGGCGGCCGGCGTCAGCAAGCCGCTGTTGCAGCTGGGCCTGCGCGACGAGTTCACCGAGCATGGCGACCCCGCCAGATTGCTTGCGCTCCAGGGGCTGGACGCAGCCGGCATTGAACAATCCATCGTGCAGCGTTTTGGTGTGTTGCCCGCACCGGCCCAGCGGCCGCTGAAATCGGTCGCATGACCTGCCACGGGTATGACAAACCAGATGCAGGGTGACAGCGGCGCTGCCGCCATGCCGGATGTGCGCAATGGCAGCTACCGGGTGGATGCCACCCACTTTGAGTAGATTCATGCGCGCGATGTGTACGCCGTCATCGAGCATTGCAAGGATGGGTGCTGATCAGCATTGCTGACAGAACGCTGAGGGCGGCGCTGCGCAGGCGCCGTTTTGAGGGAAAACCCGCGCGAGTCACCTGAGGGACATCCCTACAATCCGCGCAACAACTGCTTGATACAGGCCGTTGTGCCTGCGGTTTGCGTCACTGGGGTTAAGCCTCGGTGGGTAATTCCCGATGCGAGAGGAGGGAGTGGCTTCTACACTCGCAGGTGGTTGTACCTTATCAATTCTTTCACTACTGAGGAGCTTGCTCATGGATCGTCGTTCCCTTATCAAAAACGCTGGCATTGCCGGCGTACTGGCCGCCGGCATTGCGCCAGCGGTGCACGCGCAGGGCGCTGCCATTCGCTGGCGCCTTGCGTCCAGCTTCCCCAAATCGCTGGACACCATTTTTGGCGGTGCTGAAACCTTCGCCAAAAAAGTGAGTGACATGAGTGGTGGAAAATTCACCATCAGCACCCATGCTGCTGGCGAGTTGATGCCCGCGTTCGGTGTGGTCGATGGCGTGCAAAACGGCACCGTTGAGTGCTGCCACACCGCGCCCTACTACTTCTTCGGCAAGGACGAAACCTTTGCACTCGGTTGTGCGATTCCTTTCGGCCTGAACAGCCGCCAGATGACGGCCTGGATGTACCAAGGCAATGGCATGACGCTGATGCGCGAGTTCTACGCCAAGTACAACATCGTCAATTTCCCGGCTGGCAATACAGGTTGCCAGATGGGCGGCTGGTACCGCAAGGAAATCAAGTCGGTCAAGGACATGAAGGGCCTGAAGATGCGCATCGGCGGCTTCGGCGGCAAGGTGCTGGAGCGCATGGGCTCCGTGCCGCAGAACATTCCTGGCGGCGAGATTTACCAGGCCCTGGAAAAAGGCACGATTGACGCAGCCGAATGGGTTGGCCCTTACGATGACCAGAAGCTCGGCTTCAACAAGGTCGCCCCGTTTTACCACTATCCTGGCTGGTGGGAAGGTGGCCCCCAGCTGGACGTGTTTGTCAACAACAAGGCCTACGATGCGCTGTCCGCAGACAACAAGGCCATCGTCGAGGCGGCTGCAGCGTATGCCCACGTCGAGATGCAGGCCAAGTACGACGCCAAGAATCCGACCGCTTTGAAGCAACTCGTTGGCAACAAAACCAAGGTTGTGCCTTTCCCCAAGGACGTGCTGGATCTTGCCTTCAAGGAGTCCATGGCCCTGTATTCCGAAATCAGCGCCAGGAACCCGGCCTGGAAAAAAGTGTACGAGGACTACGCTACTTTCCGCCGCGACCAGAACCTGTGGTTCCGTTTCACGGAAGCCCGTTTCGACAACTTCATGCAGGCCCAGAAGCTCTGAGCCGGTTGCTTCTTTGCTTCTCCAAAAGCCCCGCTCTGCGGGGCTTTTTTTATGCCCGCAGCATGCGCGCTCGCTGGAACCGGCAGCCACCCACAGGCTGACTGCTGCGAGCAGAGTGCGGTGCAGGTGAATGAAGACAATCCCGACGTCCTGAGGGCGCGCTGGTTGAGCGTAGTGGCTGACCATTGGCATGGGGGGCAGACCTGCACTCAGGGGAATTCATAGCCGGCGCCTTGGTGGAGGGCATGCCCTTGCATGCGCGTACCTCAGGCCCGACGATATCGCGGGCGTCACTTCCTGATGGACGGAAAAGCGTCGGCGCCGCCATATGAGGAGGTGGGGTTAAAAAAAAGCCCCGGCATGCGCCGGGGCTTTTTGACCTTGCAAAGCGACCGCCTTGCGAGGGCGGGTGGACCTTACTTCTTGTCCTTGGCCATGGAGTCCTGCATGGCTTTCATCGGGTCGTCATCGGCAAGCTTCTTCTCGGCATCGGCTTCCGCCGCACTGCCAGGCGCTGGAGGGGCTTCCACCGGCTCTTCCTGAACCTGCAGGATGACCTTGTCCAGGTCGATCTTCTCGACCTTGTCCAGGCCGCTGGACACAATGCCCGGGAAGGCAATGATCAGGCCGACCATGACGACCTGGATCAGGACAAAGGGAACGGCCCCCCAGTAGATCTGCATGGTGGTCACTGGCTGAATCAGCTTGTTGGTGACCTTGTCGGTGTATTCCTTGATGGGCGCGACGCTGCGCAGGTAGAACAAGGCGAAACCAAAAGGCGGGTGCATGAAGGAGGTCTGCATGTTGACAGCCAGCAATACGCCGAACCAGATCAGGTCAATGCCGAGCTTTTCGGCTACCGGGGCCAGCAGCGGCACCACGATGAAGGACAACTCAAAGAAGTCCAGGAAGAAGGCCAGGAAGAAGATCAGCACGTTGACCACGATCAGGAAGCCTACCTGGCCGCCGGGCAGGCCGCTGAGCAGGTGCTCGACCCATTTCGGTCCGTCCACGCCCTGGAACACCAGGCTGAAAATCGTCGAACCGATCAGGATGAAGACCACAAAACAAGATAACTTGGTGGTGGTGTTGAGTGCCTGCTTGAGCAGCGAGAAGCTCAGGCGGCGGCGCACAAACGCCATGATCAGCGCGCCGAGTGCGCCCATGGCCCCGCCTTCGGTCGGCGTGGCAATGCCGAGGAAAATCGTGCCGAGTACCAGGAAGATCAGTAGCAGCGGCGGAATCAACACAAAGGTCACGCGTTCAGCCATGCGCGACAGCAGTCCCAGGCGGGTAACCTTGTTGATCACAGCGATAAGCAGGGCCAGCAGCACGCCTGCGCACATGGAGACCACGATGGTCTCATCGAGAGGCACCGAGGCGACGGTCTCGCCTTTCCACCAGGTCTGGACGTCGGCATAGTGTTTGGCGAAATAGATTGCGCTGCCGGACGCAGCGATCGTCAGCAGCAGCAACGACAGCAGTCCGGCCTTGCCGTCGTCCTCGCGGATGGTGCGCGCCTCGGGCGGCAGCGCGGGCACCCATTGCGGCTTGATGAAGGCCAGCACGAAGACGTAACCCACATACATGCCGGTCAGGATAAAACCGGGGACGAAGGCGCCCTTGTACATATCGCCGACACTGCGGCCCAGCTGGTCGGCCAGGATGATCAGCACCAGCGAAGGCGGAATGATTTGCGCCAGGGTGCCGGAAGCGGCAATCACCCCCGAGGCGATGCGCCTGTCGTAACCGTAACGCAGCATGATGGGCAGTGAAATCAGGCCCATGGAAATCACCGATGCCGCGACAACGCCAGTGGTGGCCGCCAGCAGGGCGCCGACCAGAATCACCGCGATGGCCAGGCCGCCGCGCAGCGGACCGAAGAGCTGGCCGATGGTGTCCAGCAGATCTTCGGCCATGCCGCTGCGCTCCAGTACCAGACCCATCAGCGTGAAGAAGGGGATGGCCAGCAGGGTATCGTTCTGCATGATGCCGAAGAGGCGCAGAGGCAGGGCCTGTAGCAGGGCTTCCGGCAATACGCCGAGTTCAACACCGATGAAACCGAAGAACAGGCCGCAGGCGCCGAGGCTGAACGCCACCGGAAAGCCCATCAGCAGAAAAACGATCAGCCCCAGAAACATGATGGGGGCGAGGTTGGAGATGAAAAATTCCATGATGTGTCCCGATCAGCCGGCGTTGGTTTTGGACTCTGCGAGGCGGCGGATGGCCTCGGTGAGTTCTTCTTCGGCCGTCTTTTCGACTTTCTTGGTAGTCGGGTCTTCGATCAGCCCTTTCAGGAAAGCGACGCGCTTGATCAGCTCGGACCAGCCCTGCACCATCAGCAAGGTAAAGCCCAGAGGAATCATGGCGTAGACCGGCCAGCGGATCAGCCCACCGGCGTTGCCCGACATTTCACCCGAACGATAGCCTTGCAGAAAAAACGGAATGCCGTAGTACAGGATGGTCAGGCACACCGGCGTCAGGAACACTGCGAAACCGATGATGTCGACCCAGATCTGGCCGCGTTTGGACAGCTTGCTGGAAACCACATCGATCTTGACGTGTTCACCATGGAGCAGGGTGTAGCCTGCGGCAAGCAGAAAAGCTGCCGCGAACAAGTACCACTGCACCTCGAGGTAGGCATTGGAGCTCATGTTGAAGGTCTTGCGAATCACGGCGTTGACGCCGCTGATGATGGTGGAGGCCAGGATCAGCCAGATCACATATTTGCCAATCTGGGCATTGAGCCAGTCCACGGCGGTTGAGAATTTCAGCAAGGCGCGCATTTTGTCTCCAGAAAAAAGAGTCCACGCATAAAAATCATCCGGCAACCCCTGTTAAAGGGCGTGCCGGATACAGTTTGGCGCGTGGGGGATTTTATAGAGCACTATAGAAGGCAAGCTGACAACTTTGTGACGGTGTTATCCCGTAGCGGTCAGGGCGCTTGGCGACCAGTGTCACAATGGGCGACAGACATGGCACCGGTACCGTGTTTTCAGACCGCGTATCCCGCGGGCGTGACGGCGCTGGTGATGATGAGGACCACTGCCTTGGCTTCAGACGCACCCCCCCCACCTTCTCCGCTGGTGCCAGACCGCAATCGGGTCGGCCAAGTCGACTCACCCTCCATGCGCAGCGCGGGGCGCGATGCACTGTCGCTGGCGCTGATGGATGCGCGCAACCACACCCTGCGCCTTTTTGGCCAGTACCAGCTGGCGCTGGAGGGAGTAGATTTTGTGGTGCCCCAGTTGTCAGTGCTCAACCCCCCGGTTTGGGAGCTTGGCCATATCGCCTGGTTTCAGGAGTGGTGGATTGGCCGCAATCTGCAGCGCGCCTTGGGTGCCACCAGTGATCCGGCGCATGCGCGCCTGGCCTCCATCGAACCTGCTGCCGACCGCTGGTGGGACTCGACCAATGTGCCGCATCAGCAGCGCTGGTCGCTGAATTTGCCCACTGTATCGGCCTGCCGCGCCTACCTGCTGGACACCCTGGAGGGCACGCTGGAGTTGCTGGAAAAAGCGGGTGACGACGACGCGGCCCTGTACTTTTACCGGCTCTGCCTGTTTCACGAAGACATGCATGCTGAAGCCCTGACCTACACCGCGCAGACGCTGGGGCTGGCGCTGGACAAACCCTTGCTGCAGGCCTTCACACCTGCGGCCATGACGCTGCGCGAGCCCGTGCTGGTGCCGGCCACTGTGTGGCATCTGGGCAGCGCGGCCCAGGGCCAGGGCGCCGGATTTGCATTTGACAACGAGCAGGGCGCGCACGAGGTCCGGGTGCCCGAGTTTGAAATCGACGCCCAGCCGGTCAGCTGGGCCCAGTTTGTCGAGTTTGTCGATGACGGCGGGTACGACCGCCCCGAGCTCTGGCAGGCTGGCGGCCGGGACTGGCTGCAGCAGATCGTCAGGACCGAGGGCCGGCGCGGCCCGCGTTATGTCGAGCAGATTGGTGTCGCCAGCGGCGCGGTCATGCAGACCCGCTTCGGCACACCCCGGCGCATGCTGGGCAATCAGCCCGCCATGCACATGAGCTGGTGGGAGGCCGACGCCTGGTGCCGCTGGGCCGGGCGCCGCCTGCCGGCCGAGGTCGAGTGGGAGGTGGCGGCGCATACAGCTGCGCGCCGGGGGTTCTATTGGGGCGATGTCTGGGAGTGGACGGGCAGCACCTTCCGCGCCTTCCCGGGCTTTGTGCCCGGTCCGTATGCCGAGTATTCTGCGCCCTGGTTTGGCACGCACAAAGTGTTGCGCGGCGGTTCGCTGGCGACGCGCGGACGTATGAAACACCCCAAGTACCGCAATTTTTACCTGCCCGAGCGCGACGATATTTTTTGTGGCTTCCGGTCTTGCGCGCTTTAGTCAGTAAGCCTGAGGTGAAGAGGAGCAGGGCGCCGCCGCCGGACATCGGCCGTGATTTCACGGGCGCTTAGCGCTGATCGCGCAGGCCGGAAGCAGGCATCAGGCAAAACACAGTGCGTGGATTTTTTAAAGCTTGCCACCAACCATGAAGCTGTCATAATTACCTGTAATTACAGGTAATTGATTACCGCCTTCCGCCGGGAATTTACCGGTCGTGGTTTGAAAAGCTGGTTTCTGCCTGCAGTCCGCGTTGCAACTTGCCCGACCTTCACCGCTCTCCATCCTCATGCGACTTGTCCAGAATTCATTGCACCAGGAAGTGGCCGCCACCTTGCGGGAGCAGATCTTTGCCGGTTTGCTGGCGCCCGGCAGTTTTCTGGATGAGCCGGTGCTCTGCGAGCGGCTGCAGATCTCCCGCACGCCGCTGCGTGAGGCGCTCAAGGTACTGACGGCAGAGGGCTTGCTGCGTCATGAGCCCAGGCGCGGCTGCTTCATCAGCGAAGTGACTGAAAAAGACCTGGACGATATTTTTCCGGTGATTGCGCTGCTGGAAGGGCGCTGCGCCTTTGAGGCGGCGCGCAACGCCACAGATGCCGACCTGGCGGCGCTAACCACCCTGCATGAGCGACTGGCCGGTCACGCCAAGGCGGGCCGCATCAACGACTATTACGACACCAATTTCGCGATTCACGAGGCCATCATCACACTGGCAGACAACCGCTGGCTGGCCGTGGCGATTGCCGATCTGCGCAAAATCCTCAAGCTGGCGCGGGCGCAGCAGCTGCACGCACCTGGCCGGCTGGCGCAAAGCCTGTCGGAGCACATGGCGGTGTTTGCCGCGCTCAAGGCCAGGGACAGCGAAGGCGCCGACGCCGCGATGCGCACCCACCTCACGCGCCAGCGCGAGGCCTTGCGTGAACTCGCCCGCAACCAGCGCACACGGGTGACATCATGAACACCTCTGACTGGCTGGCACGCAGCGTGTCGCGTTTCTCGACTGGCAAAAAAACAGAAGAAAAAACGGCTGCGGCCGTTACCGGTTCTGCGCAACCAGCTATTAAAAAAATAGCAAATGGTGTGCTGCCCGATGGCGTGCAGCCGCAACGCTCCACCCGGGAGCGGCTCAAGGCCACGTTGCGGCAGAAAGAAGAGGCCCTGTCGCCGCGCGTCTTGCGCCGCACCCTGGAAGAGCTCAAAGCCATCGTGGACCCGCAGGTCAGCGAGGTCGAAGGCGGCCGGCGCGCCAGCGGAGTGGCGGGCTGGTATGCCCGCGCCTCCCTGCATGAAAGGCGTGACATGTGGCTGTTGATGAGCGAGCAATTTGTAGCCGATGCGCAGAAGGTCAAACTCGCCCAGGCCCAGTTTGCCGCAGCCGTCGGCACGCCCGACGAAGCCGTGGCCGAGGTGCGTTACCGCCGAGCCACCGTTTCACCGCGTCGCAGATTATTGCAACGCTTCAGCGCGTTTCCGGAAGGTTTTCGTTTTCTGGTCGATCTGCGTGCCGACATGTTGCCGCACCTGAAGGCCGACAAGCGACTTCAGGCGCTCGATGTCGAGATGGAGTACATGTTCTCGACCTGGTTCGATGTGGGTTTTCTGGACCTGCGCCGCATCAGTTGGGACTCGCCGGCCTCCTTGATTGAAAAGCTGATCCGGTACGAGGCGGTGCATGACATCAAGAGCTGGTCCGACGTGAAAAACCGGCTCGACAGCGACCGCCGTTGCTACGGATTTTTCCACCCCCGCATGCCCGACGAACCCCTTATTTTTGTCGAGGTGGCACTGATGGACGAGATGGCCGCCGGCATCACGCCGCTGCTGGATGAGTCGGCGGCGCCGGCCGATCTGAAGAAGGCCACGACCGCGATTTTTTACTCCATCAGCAACACGCAGAGCGGTTTGCGCGGTGTGAGTTTTGGCGATTCGCTGATCAAACGGGTGGTGGAGACCCTGCATGCCGAGTTCCCCCGGCTCAAACACTTTGCCACCCTGTCACCGATTCCGGGCTTCCGTCAATGGCTGGGCAAAAATGCGGCTGCCATGCTGCAGCAGCTTGGCGACAAAGAGCGCAGCGCGCTGGGACTGGCGCTCGGTTTTGAGCCGCCCACTGCGCAACATCTGCTCACGGCAGCAGACAACCTGCCGCTGCTGGACGACAGATCGCCGGTGCGCCGCATGTTGCTGGCGTGCGCGGCGCATTACCTGGGCCGCGTGCTTGAAGACGGCAAGCCCCTGGACCCGGTTGCACGTTTTCACCTGGGCAACGGAGCCCGGGTAGAGCGCCTCAACTGGCTGGGCGACCCTTCACCCAAAGGCCTCAAACAGTCATGCGGTTTGATGGTCAATTACCTTTACGACCTCAAGCGCCTGGACAAGCACAGGGCGCTGCTGGCGCAGGGGAAAGTCCCGGTATCGGGGGACATCGAAGGTTTGTACATTTAATAAGTATGCGTTGCATTTTTCTTTCAACAACGACAGGAGACAGACATGACATCAACCCTTGACAGACACGCGACCCGACGCGACGTGTTGCGAACGGCGGCTGCCGGTGCCGCGGTGTTTTCCCTGGGCGCTTATGCCCAGCCGGGCTGGCCCAACAAACCCGTCACGATGATCGTGCCCTTTCCGGCCGGTGGCGGTACTGATGCGTTTGCGCGTCCGATGTCGGCCCAGTTTGCACGCCTGACAGGCAAACAGTTGATCATCGACAACCGCGGCGGCGCGGGCGGCACGCTGGGCGCCAGCATTGCGGCCAAGGCGCCAGCCGATGGCTACACCCTGTTCATGGGCGCTGTGCATCACACCATTGCGCCCAGCATGTACCCCAAGCTCGATTACGACCTGGAGAAGGATCTGGTGCCGCTTATTCTGGTGGCCAGCGTGCCTCAGGTGGTGGTGGTCAACCCACAGAAGGTACCCGCTGCCAACTTCAAGGACTTTCTGGAGTTTGCCCGCAAGAACCCGGGCAAGCTCAACTACGGCTCCGCAGGTGCTGGCACCTCGCACCACCTTGCTGGCGAGTTGTTCAAGCAGCAGACCAAAACCTTCATCACGCACATCCCGTACCGGGGTGCAGGCCCGGCGTTGCAGGGCCTGATCGCGGGCGATGTCGAGATGATGTTTGACGGTCTCGGCTCGTCGGCAGCCCACATTGCCGGCGGCCGCATCAAGGCGCTGATGGTGTCCGGCAACAAGCGCAACCCGGCGATTCCCGACGTGCCCAGTGCCGCCGAAATGGGCTTGCCCGAGTACAACGTCACCACCTGGTACGGCGTCTGGGGACCCAAAGGCATGCCGGCCGACGCGCAGGCCCGCGCCATCGAAGAAATCCGCAAAGCCTGCACCACCGACGAAGCCAAAGCAGTCTGGGCGCGCCAGGGGGCCGAATTCACTGGTCTGGCCGGCCCGCAGTTTGGCAGCTTCATCAGCGCTGAGGTCAAAAAATGGGCGCAGGTGGTCAAGGCTTCCGGCGCCAAGCTCGATTGAGCGCTTCAGGACCTACATGACGGGAAAGGTTCTGCTGGCGGTTGAGGGCCCGGTTGCGCAGGTCACCCTGTCCCACCCGGGCAAACTCAATGCCATGTCGCGAGCCATGTGGCGGGCCCTGCGGGAGTTGTTTGCCGACCTGCAGCAGCGCAGCGATATCGGTTGTGTGGTGTTGAGCGGGCAATCGGGCAACTTCTGCGCAGGCGGTGACATCGCTGAATACCCGGACTTCCGTTTTGACGAGGCGGCCCTGCGCGATTTTCATGAAAACGAAGTCTGGGGCGCCTTGCAGGCCATGCTCGACTGCGACCTGCCGCTGCTGGCGCAGATCGAAGGCGCGTGTATGGGGGCCGGCATGGAGATTGCCAGCTGCTGCGACCTGCGTTTTGCTGGCGCCTCTGCCAGGTTTGGTGCGCCAATTGCCAGGCTGGGCTTTCCCATGGCGCCGCGCGAAGCGGCCTTGGTCATGCGCGCTGCCGGCGAGTTGACAGCGCGCGAGATGCTGCTGACCGCTGCCACGCTGGATGCGGCCACCCTGCTGCAGCGCGGTTTTCTCAATCGTGTGTTTCCTGACGATGAAGTGGCCACTGAAGCGCGGGCCATGGCCGAACGTGTGGTCAGCCTGGCGCCAGGCGCCGCACGCCTGAATAAACAGTGTTTTCGGGCTATGACCCTGACTGGATATGCGCAGCCAGCTCCTGATTTGATAGCAAATTCCTTCCGCTATGCGGCTTCTCCTGAACACCGTGAAGGTGTGACGGCCTTTGTTGAAAAACGTGCGCCGCAGTTTCAGCTGCAGCGCAAGCCCTGAGCTTTTGATTCCAGCCCACGCCATGAAAAACCACAACCTGTATGCTGCCTTGCGCGCGGCCTTTCCTGAAGACCTGGATGCGGTGGCGGTGGAAACCGACGACGGCCTGATGTACTCCTGGCGCGACCTGGACCGGGGCACGGCCATGTTGGCCAATTTGCTGGAGTCCATGGGCCTGCCTCAAGGCGCACGGGTGGCCGTGCAGGTCGAAAAATCGGTCGAGGCCATGATGCTGTACCTGGCCACTCTGCGGGCCGGTTACGTGTTTTTGCCACTCAACACGGCCTACCAGAGCGCCGAGATTGAATACTTCATCGCTAACGCTGAACCGTCAGTCGTGGTTTGCAGCCGCAAGAACTTCGGCTGGGTCAGCAAGATTGCCTTCAAGGCCGGTACACAAAACGTATTCACGCTGGACGATGACCGCAGCGGCTCGCTCCTGGACCGTGCGGCACATTGCAGCGACCAACATGAGGTGGCACAGTCCGGCGCTGACGACCTGGCGGCCATCCTGTACACCAGTGGCACCACAGGTCGTAGCAAGGGGGCCATGCTGTCGCACGGCAACATGCTCAGCAATGCGCTGGTGCTCAAGGACTACTGGGGCTGGAAGCCGGGCGATGTGCTGATCCATGCGCTGCCGATCTTTCATGTGCACGGCCTGTTTGTCGCCATCCACGGCGCACTGATCAACGGCAGCAAGATGATCTGGCTGGCGAAGTTTGACCCGAAGCTGGTGGTGCAGAAACTGCCCGAGGCCACGGTGTTCATGGGTGTGCCCACGTTGTATGTGCGCCTGCTGGCCGAGCAGGGCCTGAGCCGGGAAAGCTGCCGCAACATGCGGCTGTTTGTTGCGGGCTCGGCACCACTGCTGATTGAAACCTTTGCCGAGTGGCAGCAACGCACTGGTCACACCATCCTCGAGCGTTACGGCATGAGCGAGACCGCCATGCTGACCTCCAACCCCTACGACGGCGAGCGCCGCGGCGGCACCGTTGGGTTTGCCTTGCCCGGGGTCAGTCTGCGCGTGCAGGACGACGATGGGCGGGCCTTGCCGACTGGCGAGATAGGCGGGATTCAGGTCAAAGGCCCGAATGTGTTCCAGGGCTACTGGCGCATGCCGGAGAAAACAAAGGAAGAATTCACTGCCGATGGCTATTTCAAGACCGGCGACGTCGGCAAAATCGACGAACGCGGCTACATCACCATCGTTGGGCGCAGCAAGGACCTGATCATCAGCGGCGGCTACAACGTCTACCCGGCCGAGATCGAGAGTTTCATCAACGACATGCCGGGTGTCGCGGAAAGCGCGCTGGTCGGGGTACCGCACGCGGACTTTGGCGAGGTCGGCATCGCCATCGTGATCGCCAAGCCCGGCAGCACGCTGGACGGCGACGCCATCATTGCCACGCTGAAGTCAGGGCTGGCCAACTTCAAGATTCCCAAGCGCTGTTTTGTGGTTGGTGAACTGCCGCGCAACACCATGGGCAAGGTGCAAAAGAACCTGCTGCGCGAGCAGTACAAACAACTGTTTTCCGCCCGCTGAGCCGGGCGGGCCGCGCCTCAGGGCGCGTGACGGACCGCCCTCAGTTCGAAGGCAGTTTCGGCTGCACAGCGGGCCTGGCACGTTCGGGCACGGTGGCCAGCACCACACCCGCCAGCGCCAGCACAAACGCTGCCAGTTGTGCGCCGCCCATGGCTTCGCCGAGCACAAACACACCCACCAGCGTCGCGCTGATGGGTAACATCACAGTGAACACACCGGCGCGGCTGGCGGGCACGCTTTTGAGTCCGGTCATCCACAGCCAGACCGTCCAGATGCTGGCGGCCAGCGCGTAAAACAGCAGCAGCAGCCAGCTACCTGGCGCCACGGCGGCAAAGTCAAAACTCCAGGCCAGCCACAGGCCCATGGGTGTGACCAGCACAAAGCCCCAGAGGTTGATCAGCGCGGTGATGCGTCTGGCGCCCAGGGCGCCGGTGAGTTTTTTGCCGATCACCGCATAGGCGGCTTCACAAAACACCGCGCCCAGCAGCAGCAGATTGCCCAACCACGCATTGTTTGAAGCCAAATCGGCCTCCAGCCCATGCCCGGTATGCGTGGACAGCTCTGTTTTTGATAGCGAAACCAGCGCGATGCCCAGCACTGCACAGGCCACCGCCAGCCCCACGCGCAGGCTGATACGCTCGCGCAGGAAGAACCAGCTCAGTAGCGCCACCACGGCGGGAATGGCGGCCATGATGACGCCGGCCGCCACCGCGCTGGACAGGCTGACGCCGTACAACATGCAGATGGAAAACAGGAAATTGCCGAGAAAGGACTCGAGGAAGACCAGTTGTCGGGTCTGCCGCGTCATAGTCGCTTCGCCGGCGGGTTTTTTCAGCCAGTGCAGCATGGCCGCGCCGCCGATGCCGAAGCGCAGCCAGGCCAGCAGGAACACCGGGAAAATCGCGACCAGGGGTTTGGACAGCGCCACATAGCTGCCGACCAGTGACATGCTGAGCGCGAGGCAGGCGTAAGCCAGAATGCGGTTCATTAAAACGGGGGTCTTTCCGGAAGTGATGCGGCGTTGCTGCCGGGACTGCAACAATGAGCGGAAATGATGCCTCAATTCCAGCGCTGAACCGATGCCTGCTTGCGCCCTCCGTCATGTTTTCGTCTATGGCACGCTGCGCCGCGGGGATGTGCGTGACATCACGCGCCTGCAGCCGGCTCCGCAATTCATCGGCATGGCCAGCGTGGCCGGCGTGCTTTACGACCTGGGCCCCTATCCGGGGCTGCTGCTGGGCGGGGAAAGCCGGGTAACCGGCGAGGTCTACGCCATCACCACCGAACTGGAGCGCCTGCTCGATCAAATCGAAGAGGTCTGGCCACAGCAAACCGGCGAATACAGCAAGCGCGAGCTGGCGGTGCAGATGGATGAGGATGGCGCGCGGACCGTTGCCGGGCCTGTTTGCCTGGTTTACGAAATCAATGCATCACGCGTGGACGGCTGCCCGGTCATCCCCTCTGGCGATTGGCGCCGCCGGACACTGGCTTCCTGAGTCGCTCGACGCCAGCTGCTCACGCGGGCGAGTTCCCAAATCCCTTGCGCCTGGAAACTCGCAAAGTGGGCGTGAAGCGGGTGCAAGGCGTATTTCACAATCCAGAAAAACTATTTCATATGGTGGGATCTGAAAATGCTGCGGCGCGTCAAAATTTCTCAATACGAGAAATCATTTTCCGTATTATAAAAAAGCGACAAAAGAACATTGATTTTATTGAAGAAGATTTTTATCTTATATAAGACATAAGAGCTTCACAAAGTCTTGTAGAAGACTTAAAGTAGAGCCCAGAGCAAACAGCGCACACACACAAGCAAGTTGCAGCGCGGTTTGGCCCCCTTTTTAATTCAACTTCCGGAGTGACCCCATGCCACAGACCCTCACTGAACAACTGAGCCGCGAACAGCAAATTGCCGCTCTCGAAAAAGACTGGGCGACCAACCCCCGCTGGAAAGGCATCAAGCGCGGCTACAGCGCCGCTGACGTGATCCGCCTGCGCGGTTCCTTTCCGATCGAATACACCCTGGCACGTCGCGGTGCTGAAAAGCTCTGGGATCTGGTCAACAACGAGCCCTACGTCAACTGCCTGGGCGCGTTGACCGGCGGTCAGGCCATGCAGCAGGTGAAAGCCGGCGTCAAGGCGATTTACCTGTCGGGCTGGCAAGTCGCTGCTGACAACAACAGCTATTCGTCCATGTACCCCGACCAGTCACTGTACCCGGTGGACTCCGTGCCGCAGGTGGTGGAGCGCATCAACAACACCTTCCGCCGTGCCGATGAAATCCAGCACTCCAAGGGTATCGATGCTGGCGACAAGGGCTACATCGACAACTTCGCACCCATCGTGGCCGATGCCGAAGCCGGTTTTGGCGGCGTGCTCAACGCCTTTGAACTGATGAAAGCCATGATCAAGTCGGGCGCCGCCGGTGTGCATTGGGAAGACCAACTGGCCTCGGTCAAGAAGTGCGGTCACATGGGCGGCAAGGTGCTGGTGCCGACGGTGGAAGCCAACCAGAAGCTGATCGCCGCGCGCATGGCTGCCGACGTCTGCGGCGTGCCCACTCTGGTGATTGCCCGCACCGATGCGGAAGCTGCCGATTTGCTGACCAGTGATTACGACGAGAACGACAAACCCTTTATCACGGGCGAGCGTACCTCCGAAGGTTTTTACAAGACCAGAAAAGGCATAGACCAGGCCATCAGCCGCGCGATTGCCTACGCTCATTACGCCGATCTGGTGTGGTGCGAGACCGGCACGCCCGATCTGGCCTTTGCCAAGAAGTTTGCCGATGCCGTGCACAAGGTGCACCCTGGCAAGATGCTGGCCTACAACTGCTCGCCATCGTTCAACTGGAAGAAAAACCTCGACGATGCAACCATTGCGAAGTTCCAGAAAGAGCTGGGCGCCATGGGTTACAAGTACCAGTTCATCACGCTCGCCGGCATCCATTCCATGTGGTACAACATGTTCGACTTGGCCCAGGACTATGTCAAACGCGGCATGACGGCATACATCGAGAAGGTGCAGGAGCCCGAGTTCGCAGCACGTGACCGTGGCTACACCTTTGTGTCGCACCAGCAGGAAGTCGGCACGGGCTACTTCGACGAAGTCACCACCGTGATCCAGGGCGGCAAGTCCAGCGTGACCGCGCTGACCGGCTCGACCGAAGAAGAGCAGTTCCATTGAACTGAGTCCTACAGGCGCCCATAGCCCGGCTGAAGCTACCCCGCTTCGCCCGGGCTTTTTTTGTTGGGCATCCGGTATTTTTCGCGTAGAGTGCAGCTGATTGAAATTCACACGGTCAGGAGCACGTCATGTCAGAGGCCACCATGGGGTTCAAACGGACACCTTGCCCCGACTGCAATGGCACGGGTGAACTGCGCATTGACAGCGAAAACATCAATGAACACTTTGAGGTGGAAAAGCAGACGGTGATCACCGAGTGCCCGCGTTGCCTGGGCCTGGGTTTTCTGCTGCCCGGCACG
>NZ_JAUXUP010000031.1 GCF_030680935.1 Polaromonas sp.
GGGACCCCACAGCGCGAACCGCAGGGCCGCAGTAAGGGTAACACCGGCTCCCTCCTCTACGCAACCCGCCGCAACGGGTAAGATGCCCGCTCCAGCACCAGCATTTTGGTTCGTAGTGTGCCCCAGACGGGGAGCCAAAAATTCAGAAGCCTGGTCGCGACGAGCGCTCAGGCTTTTTGCATGGCGGGTTACCATTTGCGGGTCATGTCCATGGGCCGCCGGCACATGCTGACCATTCTCAGCCCCTGCGCAAGGTCTCACCAACCCGCCACCTCACGCCGTGCGAAAGTCAACCCCTCCACTGCCCTGGCTGGATGCCGACGAAGCCTTTCCCTCCGTGGCAACCGCGTGGGGGGAAGGCGACCCGGCACCTGGCCTGCTGGCGGCGGGCCGCACGCTGGATGTGCCGACCCTGCGGCAAGCGTATGGCCTGGGCATCTTCCCGTGGTTTGGCGCTGGTCAACCCATTTTGTGGTGGAGCCCGAACCCGCGCATGGTGCTGCGCCCACAGGCCTTCAGGCTGCATCGGTCGCTGCGCAAAACCCTGCTGCGTTTCTTCAACACCCCCGGGCACGAGATCCGCTTTGACACGGCGTTCATGGAGGTGATCCACGCTTGCGCATCCACACCGCGTGACGGCCAGCCGGGCACGTGGATAGTGCCCGACATGGTCAGGGCATATACCGCGCTGCACCGCGCGGGCAGCGCGCACAGCGTGGAAACCTGGGTAGCCGGCAAGCTGGTCGGCGGACTCTACTGCGTGAACCTCGGCGGCATGGTGTTTGGTGAGTCAATGTTTGCGCACCAGACCGATGCCTCGAAAATCGCACTGGCAGCACTGGTGGCCTTTTGCCGCGCGAAGGGTGTGACCATGATCGATTGCCAGCAAAACACGCGGCATCTGGCCTCGCTGGGGGCAGCAGAAATACCGCGCGCCGAGTTTGTCGCCCATGTGTCAAGAACCGCTGCGGCACCATCTCCCCAATGGCAATTCGAACGCCTATACTGGAATCAGCTAATGAAGGCCTCCACGCAGAACGACCTGACGACGTGACGCACCTCAAAGACCTGCCCCTGCAGACGCTGCAGTTTTACGCCACAGCGCCTTACCCCTGCAGCTACCTGCCCGGCCGCCAGGCCCGGTCGCAGGTGGCTACCCCCAGTCACCTGATTCACAACGCCGCCTATTCAGACTTGGTGACCAGCGGTTTTCGGCGCAGCGGCATGTTTACCTATCGCCCTTATTGCGACAATTGCAAGGCCTGTGTTCCTTTGCGCGTGCCGGTGGCGGGGTTTCAGCCCGACCGCAGCCAGCGCCGCGCGTGGAAGCGGCATCAGTCCCTGCAGGTGCGTGTGCTCAAGCTCTGCTACATGCCAGAGCACTACGAGCTGTACCTGCGATACCAGAACAGCCGTCATGCCGGTGGCGGCATGGACCATGACAGCATTGACCAGTACACGCAGTTTTTGTTGCAAAGCCGCGTCAACTCACGCCTGGTGGAGTTTCGCGAGACTCTGCCCAACGGCGAGGCCGGTGCGCTGAAAATGGTCTCCATCCTCGACGTGCTGGAAGACGGTGTGTCGGCGGTTTATACCTTTTACGAACCCGATGCACAGGCCAGTTACGGCAACTACAGCGTGTTGTGGCAGATTGAACAAGCCCGTCGGCTGGACCTTCCGCATGTGTACCTGGGTTACTGGATCGCCCAGAGCCCGAAGATGAGCTACAAGGCCAGGTTTTTACCGAACCAGATTTTGCTGGACGGCCAATGGGTGGCCGGTGGGCCATCAACTGAACTACCGAGCACCGAGGAAACTTTTCACGCCTTTGCAACGGGCTACCCGCTCAGCGAGTTTTAGCGGCGGCAGATTTCACCAGCTAAAATCTGGTGTGCAAACCCGCCCATGAAAAAACCCGACCCGCTCTCCCCTCCCGCCAAACCGACCGTACAGGTCATTGAACGCATGTTCACCCTGCTGGAGATTCTGGCCGGGCGCGAAGAAGCAGTTTCGCTCAAGGAAATCAGCGAAAAGTCCGGTTTGCATCCATCCACGGCCCACCGCATTCTCAACGACCTGGCCACGGGCCGTTTTGTGGATAGGCCAGTGGCAGGTAGCTACCGCCTGGGCATGCGGCTGCTGGAGCTGGGAAACCTGGTCAAGGCGCGCCTGAGTGTGCGCGACGCAGCGTTGACCCCCATGCGCGAACTGCACAAACTGACCCAGCAACCGGTCAACCTCAGCATGCGCCAGGGCGATGAGATCATTTACGTGGAGCGCGCCTTCAGCGAGCGCTCTGGCATGCAGGTGGTGCGCGCCATAGGCGGTCGCGCGCCTTTGCATCTGACTTCTGTGGGCAAGTTGTTTCTGGCCTTTGACGACCCTCAGCGCCTGCGCACTTACGCGTCCCGCACTGGCTTGCCCGGGCACACCCGCAACAGCATCACCCAACTGGCGGTGCTTGAACGCGAGCTTTCCAAAGCGCGGCAATATGGCATTGCCCGAGACAACGAAGAACTGGAGCTCGGGGTGCGCTGCATGGCTGCGGGCATTTACGACGACCAGAGCAAGCTGGTGGCCGGCCTGTCGATTTCTGCCCCCGCCGACAGGCTGGACGAAAACTGGCTGCCCAAGCTGCAGTCCACAGCGCGCGAAATTTCAGCAGCTTTGGGTTACCGGCCCGAAAGCTTCAAGTAGAAAACGGCTTTGGCCCTTGCTGAATCTGCTCAATCAGCTATCAAAAAGATAGCGACTCACTGGTAGCAAACGCCGCCAGTTATCCCCTTCAGCCGTTTGAAGGACGCGCGGCAGCGCTGATCTTTGGCAAAGTCACGGGTTGCGACTCGACCCAGCGACGCACACGCTCAGCATCACCCAGCCGGCTCAGCTTGCCCGCCGAATCCAGAAACACCATGATGAGCTTGCGCCCGGCAATTTTGGTCTGCATGACCAGACACTGCCCCGCTTCAGAGATGTAGCCGGTTTTCTGCAGGCCAATGTCCCAGGCCGGGTTTTTCACCAGCCGGTTGGTGTTGTTGTATTGCAGGGTCTGCCGACCAACTTCCACTTGATGGCCGGCCGACGTGGACAACTCGCGCAGGACCGGATCGCCATGCGCTGCATTGACCAGCGTTGCCAGGTCCTGGGCGTTGGACTGGTTTTGACTCGACAGCCCGGTGGGTTCTACATAACGGGTGCCCTTCATGCCGAGTAGTTTCGCCTTGGCATTCATCAGGTTGACAAAGGTGGCCATGCCGCCTGGATAAGTACGCCCCAGCGCATGAGCGGCGCGGTTTTCACTGGACATCAGCGCCAGATGAAGCAGCTCGCCCCGCGAAAGGCTGCTGCCCACACGCAAGCGCGAGCGGCTGCCTTTTTCAGTGTCCACATCGTCCTGTGTGATGGTGATGATTTCATCCATTGGCAAATGGGCGCCACTGATGATCACGCCGGTCATCAACTTGGTCAGGGATGCAATGGGCAACACCGCCTGGTCGTTCTTGCTGAACAGCACTTCCTGCGTGTCCTGATCAATCACCAATGCCACGCTGGATTTGAGATCCAGCGGGTCTTGGGCAGAATGCAAACCAGCGATCTGCCCGAAGGAAGGACGTGCCGGAGCCGGGGCCGCAACAATCACTGGTCTGCGCTTGGATCCCGTGACAAAAGTCACACGCTTGCGCGCATTCACGGGCGTCTTCGAAGACGCTTTGGCTACATGCGATTTTTTGACGACTTTCGGGGGCGCAGCATGGGCCGCCGGACTTATCAACGCTGAGGAAAAAGCAAGAATTCCAAGGACTTGTAAGGTCTGTTTGAAAATCGAATTCAGCGTGATGGGCATTGATTCGTCTCCGGGTGTTGCAGTCAGGGCGATGCTGGAGTGTATACAAATAGAAAAAGTCACGCAATATCAATCGTTTGCGTGACTTTCCTAAACGCAACATTCAAATGATCAGAAATTACCGCATTTCTCGTAAAAAAACCGCAGAAAACCTCTAAGCCATTGAATATAAACAGATTTTCAATCCGACCCCGATCAACCCTGGGCCGCTACCCGGTCAGATTTACTTTGTAACTTGCTCAGCGCACTCAGATAGGCTTTGGCCGAGGCAACAACGATGTCCGGATCGGCACCCACCCCGTTGACAACCCGGCCGCTGTTTTGCAGGCGCACCGTCACTTCTCCCTGGCTTTCCGTCGAACCGCTGATGGCGTTGACTGAATAAAGCACCATCTCTGCACCGCTTTTGACATGTGTTTCGATGGCTTTGAGAGAGGCATCGACAGGGCCGTTGCCGTCTGACGCGCCCGTGACTTCCTTGCCGTCCACAGTGAACACCACTTTCGCCTGTGGCCTTTCACCAGTTTCACTGTGCTGCGACAGGGAGACAAAGCCGTATTGCTCTTTCTCGTGCGTCACGCTCTCGTCGCTGACCAGCGCAAGAATGTCCTCGTCGAAAATTTCACTTTTACCGTCGGCCAGCTCTTTGAAACGCGCAAAAGCTGCGTTTGTCTCGGCTTCACTTTCCATCTGGATGCCCAGATCCTGCAAGCGCTGCTTGAAGGCGTTGCGGCCGCTGAGTTTGCCCAGCACCATCTTGTTGGAGCTCCAGCCCACATCTTCGGCACGCATGATTTCGTAGGTCTCGCGCGCCTTGAGCATGCCGTCCTGGTGGATGCCGGATGCATGGGCAAAGGCGTTGGCGCCCACCACAGCCTTGTTCGGCTGGACCACAAAACCGGTGGTCTGGCTGACCATGCGGCTGGCGGCCACGATGTGCACCGGGTCAATGTTCATCTCCAGGTTGAAATAGTCCTTGCGGGTCCGCACGGCCATGACAATCTCTTCAAGCGAGCAGTTGCCGGCGCGTTCACCCAGGCCGTTGATGGTGCACTCGACCTGGCGTGCGCCGCCAATTTTCACGCCGGCCAGCGAGTTGGCCACGGCCATGCCCAGATCATTGTGGCAATGCACCGACCAGACCGCCTTGTCGCTGTTCGGCACACGCTCACGCAGCGTCTTGATGAAATTTCCATACAACTCTGGCACTGCGTAGCCCACGGTGTCGGGCACATTGATGGTGGTGGCACCTTCGGCAATCACCGCCTCGAGCACGCGGCACAAAAAGTCCACATCGCTGCGGTAACCGTCTTCCGGGCTGAACTCCACATCGGCCACCAGGTTGCGCGCAAAACGCACCGAAAGCTTCGCCTGCTCCAGCACCTGATCCGGCGTCATGCGCAGCTTTTTCTCCATGTGCAGCGCACTGGTGGCGATGAAAGTGTGGATGCGCGCGCTGTTGGCACCCTTGAGCGCTTCGGCTGCGCGGGATATGTCACGGTCATTGGCGCGTGACAACGAGCAGATGGTGGAGTCCTTGATGGCATTGGCAATCGCCTTCACCGCCTCAAAGTCGCCATTGGAGCTGGCAGCAAAACCGGCTTCGATCACATCGACTTTCAGCCGCTCCAGCTGGCGGGCAATACGCAGTTTTTCGTCGCGCGTCATCGAAGCGCCGGGGGACTGCTCGCCATCACGCAAGGTGGTGTCAAAAATGATCAATTTATCTGCCATGCTTTTTCTCCAGAGAGGTCATCTGATACTCAAAAAAAACGCAGCCCAAAACAAAAACGGCCCGCTGCGTTTGCATACGGGCCGTGTGGAATCGCGCGTGCGCTATCGTCTGGGCCCGTGTTGGTCCAGTAGCAATAGTGCAATCGAAATGCGTTTCATGTTTTCAATGTACCACAAAAATTGCCGTCTACTTGTGAAGGCCACGCTCATCCGGCTCGTCGGTAGAGGTCGAGATCACGCTGGTCTGCAGACCCTTGGCCCGGCGCCATACGTAGAGCACGTAGCCAGAAAAGCCATAAATCACAAACAGGCCGAACATCACCGTAGGCGGGTCAATGTTGATCACGGCGATGCCCAGGGCAATCAGCACAATCACAGCAAAAGGAACACTGCGTTTGATGCTGAGGTCCTTGAAGCTGTAGAACGGCACATTGGTCACCATGGTCAGCCCGGCGTACAGCGTCAGGGCAAACATGAACCAGCGCACCTCTTCCCCGCGAACTCCTGCTTCATGCATCAACCAGATGAATCCGGCTACCAGCGCGGCCGCAGCCGGTGAAGGCAGGCCCTGGAAAAAACGTTTGTCCACCACCGCTGTATTCACATTGAAGCGGGCCAGCCGCAGGGCGGCGCAGGCGCAATAGACAAAGGCAGCAATCCAGCCCCAGCGACCCAGGCTTGTCAGCGCCCATATATAGGCAATCAGTGCCGGTGCCGCTCCAAAAGACACCATGTCGGCCAATGAATCCATCTGCTCACCAAAAGCACTTTGCGTGTTGGTCATGCGCGCAACGCGCCCGTCCAGGCTGTCAAGCACCATCGCGGAAAATACGCCAATCGCTGCCTGGTCGAAGCGTCCATTCATGGCCATCACGATGGCGTAAAACCCGCCAAACAGCCCGGCCAGCGTGAGCATGTTGGGCAGGAAGTAGATGCCCTTGCGCCGCTTGCGCGGAACGACTTCTTCCGCGTCAATATCAGGGTCGTGGCCGTCATGCATGGCGGGTACTCCGGGTGTCGGAAAAAATGGCACGCCCAGAGTGCAGCGCAGAGAGTGATTGGGTCATGCCCAGAGGATACCAAACGGTCGCCTCCAGAAATGAAAAAGCCGCGCAGGTGTTTTGCGCGGCTTGACGCTGAAACCCGCCGGGCCTGGTGAGGCCCGGCAGCTTCATCAGTTGCGGGTCTGGTCGACCAGCTTGTTTTTTGCAATCCAGGGCATCATGGCGCGGAGTTTTTCACCCACGACTTCGATCTGGTGCTCGGAATTGAGGCGGCGGCGGCTCAGCAAGGTGGGCGCGCCGGCACGGTTTTCGAGCAGGAAGCTCTTGGCGTATTCGCCGGTCTGGATGTCCTTCAGGCACTTGCGCATGGCTTCTTTCGTGGCCGAGGTCACGATGTTCGGGCCGGTCACGTACTCGCCGTATT
Source organism: Polaromonas sp. (assembly GCF_030680935.1). Lineage (GTDB taxonomy): Bacteria > Pseudomonadota > Gammaproteobacteria > Burkholderiales > Burkholderiaceae_C > Polaromonas. Next base: position 7,007 of record NZ_JAUXUP010000031.1, read on the forward strand.
CGGCGTTGTTGGAGATCGAGTAGTTCATGTTGGCGATGCCGCCTTCATAAATCAGGTCAACGATCAGTTTGAGCTCGTGCAGGCATTCGAAATAAGCCATTTCAGGCGCGTAGCCGGCTTCCACCAGCGTTTCGAAACCCGCCTTGATCAGCTCAACCGTGCCGCCGCACAGAACGGCCTGCTCGCCGAACAGGTCGGTCTCGGTTTCTTCGCGGAAGTTGGTTTCGATGATGCCGGCCTTGCCGCCGCCGTTGGCCATGGCATAACTCAGCGCCAGGTCACGGGCCTTGCCGCTCTTGTCCTGGTGCACCGCCACCAGATGCGGCACGCCGCCGCCCTGGGTATAGGTGTTGCGCACGGTGTGGCCGGGCGCCTTGGGCGCGACCATCCAGACGTCGAGGTCAGCGCGCGGGATCACGGCACCATAATGCACGTTGAAACCGTGGGCAAACACCAGCGAGGCGCCCTGCTTGATGTTGGGGGCAACGTCGTTGGCATAGACCGAACCGATTTGCTCATCTGGCAGCAAAATCATCACGACATCGGCCGATTTGACGGCATCAGCGACTTCGGCGACCTTCAGGCCGGCTTTTTCGACCTTGGGCCACGATGCGCCGCCCTTGCGCAGTCCCACCACAACCTTGATACCGCTGTCGTTCAGGTTTTGCGCGTGGGCATGGCCCTGGCTGCCGTAACCGATGATGGCGACGGTTTTGCCCTTGATCAGGCTCAGGTCGCAGTCTTTGTCGTAATAAACTTTCATTTCTCTCTCCGTAGATATCGTTGATGCTTCTGGCGAAAATGCCCCTCGACAGGCTCAGGGCGAACGGTAATCACACATCGCCACTTCCCGTCCGTTCGCGCCCCGCCTGTCGAAAACGCGCGCACGGACAACCAAAAATCAGACCCTGAGAATCCTCTCGCCGCGGCCAATGCCGCTGGAGCCGGTGCGCACGGTTTCCAGAATCGCGCTGCGGTCAATCGCTTCCAGAAAGGCGTCGTTTTTGGACTGGTCGCCGGTCAGCTCGATGGTGTAACTTTTTTCGGTCACGTCGATGATCCGCCCGCGGAATATATCAGCCATGCGTTTCATTTCCTCGCGCTCTTTGCCAACGGCACGAACCTTGACCATCATGAGCTCGCGCTCGGTGTAAGCCCCTTCGGTCAGGTCCACGACCTTGACCACTTCGATCAGCCGGTTCAGGTGTTTGGTGATCTGCTCAATCACGTCGTCCGAGCCGGTGGTCTGGATGGTCATGCGCGACAGGCTGGCATCCTCGGTCGGCGCCACGGTCAGGCTTTCGATGTTGTAACCGCGCGCAGAGAACAGGCCGACTACGCGGGAAAGGGCGCCCGGCTCGTTTTCGAGCAGAACAGCAATGATGTGTTTCATGGAAAGATTCCTCTTTTCGCTGCCCTCCCCCGCGCACGGTAATGCGCGGGCTCGGCAAACAATAGATTCGTCAGGTGACGGTTGAAAAAATGGCGTGTATCGCTTACAGGTCCTCAGACCCGAGCAGCATTTCGGTGATGCCCTTGCCGGCCTTGACCATCGGGAACACGTTCTCGGTGGGGTCGGTGCGGAAGTCCATGAACACAGTGCGGTCCTTGAGCTTGCGGGCTTCGCGCAGGGCGGGCTCCACATCCTGCGGTTTTTCGATCAGCATGCCAACGTGCCCATAAGCTTCAGCCAGCTTCACAAAATTGGGCAGCGCGTCCATGTAGCTGCTGCTGTAGCGGCCTTCGTAGTCAATTTCCTGCCACTGGCGCACCATGCCCAGGTAGCGGTTGTTCAACGAGACGATCTTGATCGGCGTGTTGTACTGCAGGCAGGTTGACAGCTCCTGGATGCACATCTGCACAGAACCTTCGCCAGTGACGCAATACACCTCGCTGTCAGGCTTGGCCAGCTTGATACCCATCGCGTAGGGAATACCAACACCCATGGTGCCAAGACCGCCCGAGTTGATCCAGCGGCGCGGCTCGTCAAAACGGTAATACTGTGCCGCCCACATCTGGTGCTGGCCAACGTCCGACGTGATGTAGGTGTCCACGTCCTTGGTCATGTTCCACAGCGTTTCCACCACGTACTGCGGCTTGATCACGTCGCCCGTGCCCATGCTGTACTTGAGACAGTCGCGCTTGCGCCAGTCTTCAATCGTTTCCCACCAGCTGCCCAGCGCGTTGCCGTCGGGCTTGAGGCCAGACTCCTTGATCATCGCGATCAGCTCGGTCAAAACGTCCTTGACGTCACCAACAATGGGAATATCCACCTTGACACGTTTGGAGATGCTCGAAGGGTCGATGTCGATGTGGATGATCTTGCGTTCGTTCTGCGCAAAGTGTTTCGGGTTGCCGATCACGCGGTCGTCAAAACGCGCGCCGACAGCCAGCAGCACATCGCAATTCTGCATCGCGTTGTTGGCTTCAATCGTGCCGTGCATGCCCAGCATGCCGAGGAACTTCTTGTCGCTGGCCGGGTAGGCGCCCAGCCCCATCAGCGTGTTGGTGCAGGGGTAACCCAGCATGTCGACCAGGGTGCGTAACTCCTGCGAGGCATTGCTAAGCAAAACGCCGCCACCGGTGTAGATGTAGGGCCGCTTGGCCGCCATCAGCAATTGCAGGGCCTTGCGGATCTGTCCGCCGTGGCCCTTGCGCACCGGGTTGTAAGAGCGCATTTCCACCTTGTCCGGGTAACCGGTGTAAGGCGTCTTGTTGAACGATACGTCCTTGGGAATGTCCACCACCACCGGGCCAGGCCGGCCACTGCGGGCAATGTGAAAGGCCTTCTTCATCGTCTCCGCCATCTGGCGCACGTCCTTGACGAGGAAGTTGTGCTTGACGATGGGGCGCGTGATGCCGACCGTGTCGCACTCCTGAAAGGCGTCCAGACCAATCGCGGCCACAGGCACCTGCCCGGTGATGATCACCATGGGGATGCTGTCCATATAAGCCGTCGCGATGCCGGTGACGGCATTGGTCACGCCCGGGCCAGACGTCACCAGCGCAACGCCAACCTCACCAGTGGCACGGGCATAACCGTCGGCAGCATGGACGGCCGCCTGCTCATGGCGCACCAGGACGTGTTGAATCGTGTCCTGCTTGTAGAAGGCGTCGTAGATGTGAAGGACGGCACCGCCGGGATAACCCCAGACGTGTTTGACGCCTTCGGCCTGCAGTGCCTTGATCAGGATCTCTGCGCCACGAAGCTCTTGAGAATTTGAATGGGCGGACGCCGCCGCTGCTGCCGAAGCGATTTCGGCTTTGTTGATTTCCATGATGAACCTTTGTGAATTTCTCTAACGAAATACCTTGGGTGCCTCTTCACCTACTCTTGTGGAGCGGCGTCGAGACTTGAGGCCAAAACCATGAGCGGACACATAATCCGCCGAGTCATGACCCGTTTGCTGTTTGAATTGCAACTCGTATTATGTCACCGACCGACGCAGCGTGACCCAAGCCCCAAAAAAAATGGGCCCGCCTGGCGCTTGATGCGATAATTTTGCAGCTCGCGAAGCGCATTTTTGCGGCTCGGGCACAACAATGACAACGCCGGGACAAATCGGGACTCAATCCGTTGGCAACTGAACAAGAACTTTCCGATTTCCTGAAAAACGTCGAGAAACGCGCCTTCAAGCGCAGCGTGTACCACGTCAGGGATGATGAGGCGGCGCTCGACATCGTCCAGGACAGCATGATGAAGCTGGCCCAGCACTATGGCGACAAGCCGGCGGCCGAGTTGCCCATGCTGTTCCAGCGCATTTTGTCCAATACCACGCTGGACTGGTTCCGCCGCCGCAAGACGCGCAACGCCCTGTTTTCGAACATGAGCGACTTTGAATCTGCTGGCGAGGACGGAGATTTCGATTTGCTTGAAACTTTAGAGAGCTCCACCAACTCTGAAGGTACTGAAAGCGCCCAGGACGCCACCGAACGGGCACAAATCCTGCACCAGATCGAGACCGAAATCAAAGAGCTCCCGGGCCGTCAACGAGAAGCCTTTCTGATGCGTTACTGGGAGGAGATGGATGTGGCCGAAACTGCTGCCGCCATGGGCTGCTCTGAAGGAAGCGTCAAAACGCATTGTTCACGAGCGGTTCACGCACTCAGCAAGGCTTTGGCTGCCAAGGGAATAAAACTATGACTCACTCACCGCAAAATCGTACCAACATTCTGCAAGACCGTTACGGCCTGAAAACCGCCTCTTACCTCTCGGCCGGCACCGCCAACCTGCCCTACGACATTGCCGAACGGCTACGCGCAGCGCGGGTTCAGGCCGTCGCCGTGCGCAAAGTGGCGCGTATGCACACCGCAACAGCGACTGCTGGCCAGGGCGAGGGCTCTGTCTTGAGCTGGGGCTCGGACGAAGGGTTCAGCCTCTGGAACCGGATCGGCTCTGTTCTCCCCCTGATCGTCCTGGTGGCAGGTTTGCTGACCATCAACTCCCTGCAAACCGACCGTTTTGTCCAGGAACTGGCCGAGGTCGATTCCGCCTTGCTGACCGACGATCTTCCGCCTGCCGCCTTCTCCGACCCCGGATTTGTGCAATTTCTCAAAGCCAATCTCTAAAATTCAGCTTGCGGCTGACCTGCCACAAGTAACGAGCCACCCCAGCCATGACTGCACGCTTCACCCGCCGTTCTGTGCGTACGCTGCGCCTTGACCCCTACGCGCAGCGCGGCCTGGTGATATGGCTGGCGGCGCTGGGACTTTCAGGCGCGCTGGCCGTAACGGCGGCAGCGCAAACCCCACCGACCGACCCAGCCCTTGCGCCCAGGGCCACTGCGCCAGCCGGCAAAACACCGATGACCCCGTCTGTCGGGGGTCCGGGCTGGACAGAATTAAGCGTGGCAGAGCGGGACATCCTTCAGCCCCTGGCCTCAAGCTGGAACGCACTGACCCCGGGTCACAAGAGCAAATGGCGTCAAATGGCCAAAAGTTACCCGTCTTTGCCAACCGAAGAGCAGGTCAAAATGCAGGGCCGCATGAAGGAATGGGTCACCTTGAGCCCCCAGCAACGCAACCAGGCACGGCTGAACTTTGCCAAAACCAAAGAATTGTCGAAAGAGCTGACGGCGGAAGAAAAACAGGCAAAGTGGCAGGCTTACCAGGCACTCAGCGATGAAGAAAAACGCAAACTTGCAGCCAAGGCCCCGCCCAAACCGGCAGGCGCTGCCGCCACGGTCAAACCGGTCGCCCCGCAGAAACTCGCTACCGTGCCTTCGCTCGCGGACAAGCCCAAGGTAAGACCAGCGCCTAAAATGGCTGAATCCCAGCCTGCCCCTGCTGGCACTAGCCCGGTCACCGCGCCCGACGCCACGCCCGCGCGCAGCCCCTGACGTGGCCGACCGGGATCGGGGCTGACAACGCAGCGCAGGGGCTTGCCCTGCGAAACACGCATGACCGGCCGCCCTGGTTCCGACTAACCCGACTACCTTGATGCAAAAAAATTGACGAGCATTGACGCCCCCTCTCTTCAGACTCCCTCCCTGCGCAGGCGCATGGCCTGCTGGGTGTACGAGGGCATGCTGATGTTCGGCGTGGTCTTTATCGCCGACTACCTGTTCAGCACCCTGAGCCAGACGCGCAACGCCATGGACAACCGCAACGCGCAGCAGGCGTTTTTGTTCGTCATTTTTGGCATCTACTTTGTCTGGTTCTGGGCCAAGGGCCAGACGCTGGCCATGAAAACCTGGAACATCCGCCTGACCGATCTGCACGGCCGACAGGTCAGCCAAAGGCGCGCTTTTGCGCGCTACACCCTGAGCTGGCTCTGGTTTTTACCGCCGCTGGCGGCAAGCTGGCTGATTGGCCTGGACGTGCGCCAGGCCTTGGTGCTGGCCGGTGGCTGGATTGTGATCTGGGCCATCCTGTCGCGCTTTCACCCGGACGGGCAGTTCTGGCATGACGCGCTGGCCGGCACCAGGCTGGTTACCAGCCTGCCACCGGGTGTGCGCGCCACTGCGGCTTGACGATGCGGGCCGCGTTGCCATGAAAACGTCACATCAAACTGCCACAGAGCTGCGCGAGAATCAGGCGATGCCCCAACACCTTGCATCCCCCCCGATCTCGCAACTCCCAGCCCAGCCCCTGGCATCGCCAGACTCCCCCGTCAACCCGCAAAAAGACCGCAAGGGCCTGAACCGCGTCTGGCACGCGCTGGGTTACTCGGTGGCGGGCTTGCGTGCTGGCTGGCATGAAACCGCTTTCCGGCAAGAAGCTGTGGCTTCTGTGGTGTTGATCCCCGCCGCCTTCTGGCTCAGCCGCAGCTGGGTTGAGGCGGCGCTGCTGGCAGGTTCCGTCATTCTGGTGATGATTGTCGAGCTGCTCAACACCGGCATTGAAACGGCCATAGACCGCATCGGCCCCGAATGGCACGACCTGTCCAAACGCGCCAAAGACATGGGCAGCGCCGCCGTGCTGCTGAGCCTGCTGATCTGTGCCGGGATCTGGGCCATGGCTCTGTTTCACAGGTTTCTGGCATGAGCCCTGCCTTTTCACTGTGTGTTTATTGTGGCTCACGGCCCGGCACAGACGCCGCGTTTGGCGAAACTGCACGCCAGGTCGGTCAGTGGATTGGCGCCCACGGCGGGCAGCTGGTGTATGGCGGTGGCCGCAACGGATTGATGGGCATCGTCGCCGATGCCACGCTGGCCGCAGGTGGCCGGGTGGTTGGTGTCATCCCCAAAGCACTGGTTGAGAAAGAATGGGCACACACCGGTTGCACCGAGTTGCACATTGTGGACACCATGCACGAGCGCAAACGCATCATGGCCGAACACGCCGACGCTTTTTTATCGCTGCCCGGCGGCATAGGCACGCTGGAAGAGTTTTTTGAGGTCTGGACCTGGCGCCAGCTCGGCTACCACGCCAAGCCGGTGGGCCTGCTCAACCTGAACGGTTATTACGACCATCTGCTGGCTTTTTTGCACACGTCAGTGCAAAACGGTTTCATGAGCGACTGGCAGATGGAACTGGTCCATGTCGGTGCACAGCCGCTGGCTTTGCTGGAGCAACTGGTGCAGGTCGCGGGCATGGCGCCCGAAGGCGTGCGCCTGGACCAAATTTAACGCATCGCCTCGGTCAGGATTCTTTTCCAGCCGGGGCCGCGGGTCCGGCTTCGCCGGCCCGCAGGCGCAGCGGCCCCCTCGGGGCTGGAGCCTGCGGCTCCAAACCTGCTTGAGCAGGTTTGGACAGGCATCAGAAGCGAAGCCTATGGCGAGCGACGGCCTGCAAGGTGCAGCGCATTACACGAAGTGAAAAGCGTGGGGGCTCAAACAGCTGCTTCGTCTTCCTCGCCGGTGCGGATACGTACCACACGCTCGACACTGGTGATGAAAATCTTGCCGTCGCCGATCTTGCCGGTGCGCGCGGCCCGCACGATGGCGTCCACACAGCGGTCCACGTCGTCGGTTTTCTCCACCACTTCAACCTTGACCATGGGCAGAAAGTCCACGACATATTCAGCACCACGGTAAAGCTCGGTATGGCCCTTCTGGCGACCAAAACCCTTGACCTCGGTGACCGTCAGGCCAGTCACGCCACATTCGGCCAGCGCTTCACGGACTTCTTCGAGTTTGAAGGGTTTGAGGATGGCGGTAATCTGTTTCACTGAATATCTCCGTTGGGTTTTTTGATCAGGCGCGAAATTTGTTGGTGACAGGATAGCGCCAATCCTTGCCGAAACTTCGGTGGCTAACCCGAATGCCTATGGGCGCCTGGCGCCGCTTGTACTCGTTGATACGGATCAGCCGGGTCACACGTTCAACCACGGCCCGCTCAAAACCGGCGGCAATGATGCCGTCAATGCTTTCATCGTTTTCCATGTAGCGCTGCAAAATCGCGTCCAACACCTCGTAAGGCGGCAGGCTGTCCTGGTCGGTCTGGTCGGCGCGAAGCTCGGCACTCGGCGGGCGGGTGATGATGCGCACAGGAATCGGGTTACGGCCGGTGCCATAGGGGTCGTTCTCATTGCGCCACTGGGCCAGCCGGAACACCGTGGTCTTGAGCAAATCCTTGATGACGGCAAAACCCCCGGCCATGTCGCCGTACAAGGTGCAATAACCGGTCGCCATCTCGCTTTTGTTGCCGGTGGTCAGCACGATAGAGCCAAACTTGTTGGACAGCGCCATCAAAAACACGCCGCGAATCCGCGCCTGGATGTTTTCCTCGGTCGTGTCCTCTGGCAGGCCCTTGAACTCGCTGGCCAATGAGGCTTTGAAGGCTTCGAACTCCGGAACAATCGAAATCTCGTCGTAACGCACCTGCATACGCGCCGCCATGTCACGGGCGTCTATCCACGAGATATCGGCGGTGTAGGGCGAAGGCATCATCACCGTGCGCACCTTGTCGGCGCCCAGCGCGTCGACCGCAATCGCCAGCACCAGCGCCGAGTCAATGCCGCCCGACAGCCCCAGAATGGCGCCGGGAAAGCCGTTTTTACCCAGGTAATCGCGCACGCCCAGCACCAGCGCGTCCCACAGATCAGCCTCGGCGCTGCGAACCGGCACGGTATCAGCTATCAATTTGATAGCTGCTGGCGCACGTTCCGCATGGGCTACAAACAGATTTTCCTTGAAGCTTTCAGCCCGCCCGGCAAGGGCGCCATCCGCTTGCAAGGCGAATGAGTGGCCTTCAAACACAATCTCGTCCTGCCCGCCCACCAGATGCGCATACACCATGGGCAAGCCGGTAGCCAGCACGCGCTGGCGCATCATCTGTTCACGCTCGCCGCCCTTGCCCACATGGAAGGGGGAGGCATTGATGACCGCCAGCATCTCGGCGCCCGCCTCTTTGGCCAGCCGCGCCGGCTCTTCAAACCAGGCATCCTCACAGATCAGCAGACCGATGCGAACCGCGTCGGCGCCTTCGCCGGCCTCGAAAACACACACGCCCTGCCCCGGCGTGAAGTAACGTCGCTCGTCAAACACCTGGTAATTGGGCAGCTCGCGCTTGGCGTATGTGGCAATCACCGCGCCCTCCCTCAGCACGCGCGCGGCGTTGTGCCGCTGCTGCACCTCGACGCTCTTGGTACGCAGGCCCTTGCCACTGTCGCCATGGGTGGGCGTGCCCACCACCACCGTCAGGCCTTTTAACCCGGCGAGTTCATGGGCGATGTGATTCACGGCATCATCACAGGCGGCAATGAAGGAGCGGCGCAAAAACAGGTCTTCGGCGGCATAACCGCAAATGGCCATCTCGGGCGTGAGCAGCAGGCGCACGCCATCGGCATAGGCCGCGCGCGCCGCGTCAATGATTTTTTGCGCGTTGCCCGGCATGTCGCCAACGCAGTAGTTCAATTGGGCAACGCAGATCTTGAGAGTCATGGAAAAAGAAGAAAACGGTGGGTGCTGTGGCTGAAAACGATTATGTCATCCGTGTGCTGGACGCGCCGGGGCTGGTCGACGGCGCCGCCTGGAATGCCCTGCTGGCGCTGCAGGACCCGGATGACGGTCTGAACCCCTTCATGCGCCACGAGTACCTCTGCGCCATGCATGAAAGCGGCAGCGCCACACCGGCCACCGGCTGGACCCCGCGTTTCATCACCCTGTGGCACGGCGACGAACTGGCCAGCGCCTGC
>NZ_JAUXUP010000040.1 GCF_030680935.1 Polaromonas sp.
CAACGCCAGCCTTCCCGAAGGCCGAACCGGCATGTCGATTGCCGTGTTGAACGGCAAGATCACCGAGGGTACACAAGGCCCCATTGCCGGCGCGCAGGCGGCGGAAACCGTGGACGCCGGCGGCTATCTGCTGAGCCCACACTTCGTGGATCCGCACTTCCACATGGACGCCACGCTGAGCTACGGCCTGCCGCGTGTCAATGAAAGCGGCACGCTGCTCGAAGGCATCGCAGTGTGGGGCGAACTGAAACCCACGCTTAAGGCCAATGCCATCATCGAACGCGCCCTCACCTATTGCGACTGGGCCGTGGCCAAAGGCCTGCTCGCCATCCGCACGCATGTGGACACCAGCGACGCCAGCCTGCTGGCAGTGGACGCGCTGCTGGAAGTCAAGAAACAGGTCGCCCCCTATATCGATTTGCAACTCGTCGCCTTCCCACAAGACGGCGTGTTGCGCAGCCAGGGCGGCGTCGAAAACCTCAAACGCGCGCTCGACAAAGGTGTGGACGTGGTCGGCGGCATTCCACATTTCGAACGCACCATGGCCGAAGGCGCCGCCAGCGTGAAGCTGCTGTGTGAGATCGCCGCCGAACGCGGCCTCCTGACCGACATGCACTGCGACGAATCCGACGACCCGCTGAGCCGCCACATCGAAACCCTGGCCTTCGAAACCCAGCTGCTCGGTCTGCAGGGCCGCGTCAACGGCAGTCACTGCACCTCCATGCACAGCATGGACAACTATTACGTGAGCAAGTTGATTCCGTTAATAGCCGAGTCTCAGGTAAGCGTCATCGCCAACCCGCTGATCAACATCACCTTGCAGGGCCGCCACGACAGCTACCCGAAACGCCGCGGCATGACCCGCGTGCCCGAACTGATGGCCGCCGGCGTCAACGTCGCCTTCGGCCACGACTGCGTGATGGACCCCTGGTACGGCATGGGCAGTGGCGACATGCTGGAAGTCGCGCACATGGGCCTGCATGTGGCGCAGATGACCAGCCAGAAAGGGATCCGGCAGTGTTTTGATGCGGTGACCGTCAATGCGGCGAAGGTGATGCACCTGCAGAACTACGGCATTCAACCCGGATGTGATGCGAGTCTTGTGCTGCTGCAAGCGCGGGATGTGGTGGAGGCCATCCGCTTGCGGGCGAACCGGTTGAAAGTGTGGAAGAAGGGGCAGTTGCTGGCGCAGACACCAGAGATGGTGGCGAGCTTGACCGTCCCCAACCGACCCACCCAAACCGCCTTCTTCAAGGCAAGTTAAAACTTGCGGCTTTCCCCTTGAAGCGCATGCGCCTCAGGGCACCGGCAACATGACGTCCACACGCCCGCCGCCCATGGCACCGCGCGTGAGTTTCAGCTCCCCCTGGTGGCTGGCCACCAGGTCACTGACCACTGCCAGCCCGACGCCATGCCCGGGCACGCGCTCGTCGCCCCGCACATGCAGGCGCAGCACCGACTCGGTATCGGTGAATCCTGGTCCATCGTCCTCAACGCAGATGCACAAGCGCCCGGCTTCGCGCCACACCCGCAAGCCTACCCGGCTGCGCGCCCACTTGGCCGCGTTGTCCAGCAGATTGCCCAGAATTTCGAACAGGTCGCCCTCGTCCATGCGCCAAGCCAAATCTGGCGGGCACTCGACGTTGAAGTCCAGGGCCTTTTCGGCATAAACCTTGGCGAGTGCATCGCGAATGCGCTCCACAACAGGCGCCAGCAGAAGCGGCGGCGCAAACCGCGCTGCGCCCCCGGCGATGGCGCGCCCCAGCTGATGCTGCACGATGTCGTCCATACGGCTCACCTGCTGGGCCACGGTAGCGGGCAGATGCGCCGGCGCGGCCAAAGCGCTGCGCAGCACAGCCAACGGCGTCTTCAGGCTGTGGGCCAGAAAGGTCAATGCATCGCGATGCCGGGTCTGGCGCACGCGCTCCTGCTGGATCAGCTTGTTCAGGTTGTCTGTCAGGCCGGAAATTTCGGCAGGGTAACGCCCCTCGATGCGCGATTGCTCGCCCTCTTCGATACGCCGTATCTCGCTGGCCACGCGCCGCAGCGGCGCCAGGCCCCAGCGCAACAGCCATAGCTGGGCCAGCAGCAGCAGCACGGCGGCGGCGCCCAGCCCGAGCCAGAGGGTGCGGGTGAAGACACCGACTTCGCGGTCAAAGGCGGCGCGATTTTCCAGTACCGTCAGCACCAGCGGCGCCTCTCGCGCAGAGGCCTTCCAGGTAACGGCATAACTGACCGACAGGAAGGACCCGCCGGCCCCGTCCAGCGTCTCGTTACGCCACTGACCAGCTTGCAGGCTGCGCCGGAACGGCAGCTGTTGGCCCAGGGCCGAGGCCGATTGCCACTGCTCCCCACGCAGCACGTTGTGGATACCGGCATACAGACCCGAACCTGGCAGCGACAGCCGTGGCTCGGCAAAGGCCTGTGGCATCACCAGCGCACCGCTGGCATCGAGTTCGGCCGCTGCCAGCAGCAGGTAAATGGTGCTCTGCAAGCGACCAAAATACGCCGCCCGAACGCTCTCGGCATTCGCACGCTGAGCCGCCAGCCCCGCACCCGTCAGAAAGGCCAGCAGCACCAGGGCGGCGCCCAGAAGCAGTCGGGTTCGGATGGAGTAAGCGAGCTTCATTCCAGTGCGAACCGGTAGCCCCGCCCGCGCACGGTTTCGATCAGGCCAACGCTGCCCGCCGGGTCGAGCTTGCGCCGCAGCCGGCCCACCAGCACCTCCAGCACGTTGCTGTCGCGGTCTTCGCCGTGCGGGTACAGGTAGTCCGAGAGCGCTTGTCGGGTGACAACAGCCGGGCGCTGGCGCACCAGGGTTTCGAGCAGACGGTATTCGTACGCCGTGAGCTCCAGTGCCGCACCATTGAGCCGTACCGCCTGCGCCGTCAAATCGATGCTCATGGGGCCGAGTGTCAGCACGTCAGAGGCGGTCTTGAGCGAGCGCCGCAGCAAGGCCTTCAGCCGCGCTGCCAGCTCCGGGTATTCGAAAGGTTTGACGAGGTAGTCGTCGGCACCGGCCTCCAGGCCGACCACCTTGTCTTGCCAGCTGCCGCGCGCGGTGAGGATCAGAATGGGCAGCACCTTGCCCTCCTGGCGCAGATGCTGCACGATGGTCAGCCCGTTCAGCTTGGGCAGCCCCAGGTCAACAATGATCAGATCCACCGGGTACTCGCGGGCCAGAAACAGGCCCTCTTCACCGTCTTTGGCCTGATCGACGCGATGCCCATCGGCCTCCAGCTGGCGGGCCAGGGTCAGCCGCAGCGCCGCATCGTCCTCAATGAGCAACAGGCGCATAGGTTAAGGCTGCCGCAGACCGGCCCTAACGGACCTGCCCGGTCGCGACGTCCACCTGGATCACGCGGACCTCACCAGCCGCCGTGACCACCTTGACGCGCCACACCGGCTGGCTCGAAGACTCGGACTTCTCGACGGACAGCACACGGCCGCCACTGGCGCGCTGGGCCACTGCGGCCGCGTCGTCGCGGCTCAGGTTGGCCCAGGCCAGGTTGGACGCCACCAGCAAGGTGGCGCAGAGCAGTTTGGCAAATACATTCATCGCTTGTAAGCGCCATGGTACTCGCGGTCATCGCGCCGGCCCTGGTAGTTGCGTCCATCCTGGTACTCGCGCTCCACCGGCGCAAATGAAACGCGTATCGGCAAGGTACGGCCCGGGTTCTCGCGGGTTACCGTGCTGTAGATCTGACCACGGTACTCGTACTCAACCTGATAGCCCGTGAGGCGGGATTGAACGTCATTCACAGTGCGGCAGTTCTGCACCTGGCGCTGCTGCGGCTGGGAGGCCTGCTGGTAGCCCCCACCAAAGTTGTTTTGATTCGCAAGATGCTCGCCAGCCAGCGCGCCGACCACGGCACCGACCGCTGTCGCCGCTTCACGGCCGCGGCCCTTGCCAACCTGGTTGCCCAGCAAGGCACCAGCCACACCACCAAGCGCCAGACCGCCGTAATTGCGCGAAGACACTGCGGGTTGCTGCTCGGTCACCCACTGGCTCGTGCACTCGTTGCGCGGAACAGGGACGTTTTCGTACTGTGGGGCGACGTTGCGCACGCGAGCCGTGTCGTTAAAAGTCTGGGCCTGGGCGCCCGCTGCCAGCAGCGTGGTCAGGCAAAGAATGGCAGAACGTTTCATGGAGAGCTCCTTGGTTGATGTGAGACAGAGCTTATGAAGGAAGGGGTGAACGAAAGCTGAACGAAATCGATAAAGATTCTTTACGTCGCCTGGCTCTGGCGCGGGCAGGATCTGCCTGCCGGAGCTGTTGGCCGCAGGCGTCAATGTCGCCTTCGGTCACGACTGCGTGATGGCTCCCTGGTAGGGCATGGGCGGCGGAGACACGCTGTTGAACATCCTTGTCCTTTGAGCTATGACTCAAAAATGCGTCATGAAGAAATCCATCCGTAGTCATGTCCCCCGCCCCCCCGTGTTTCGCTAACCAACCTGTGTCGAATGATGGATAGTTTTAGGCAGAGTCGGGCCGCTCGAAAGTTCGTGCCCTTCCTGAGCTGCTATGGGATGAATAGCGCTTCGCAATGGCAAGCGAGAAAAGGCTCGCAGGTACAGTTAGGTATCAACCGACAATCATTATTGCCCCCACCCATCTCCCATATTGCTGTGACCCAGACGATCCCCTCCGCACAATCCTTGACCCGGCAGTTGCTGGACAGCCCCTCGCGGCATGTGCAATTGGCGCTGGTCCATGTCCCCGGGCCTACACACGCGATCGAAGCGCAGCCCTATTTGCGCATCAGCTTCAACATCGGGCCCAGCTTTGAGATTGACGTGGAGGGGCCGCTGGGCCGCCAGAAAATGACCTGCCGGCGGCACAGCCTGATGATCATCCCGCCCGACCTGACCGTGACCCACCGCGCCGCCCTGCCGAAGCCTGCGGGCCGGGCCTACACCCCGGTGGAGCTGGCGACCTTTCGAATCTCGCGTGAACTGGTGGCTGAATGTGCCATGCACCTGGGCCTGTCTGACAAACACGCCCGTTTTGAACACGAGGTGGTGGTAAGCGACGAGGTGCTGCGCCCCCTGGCCACGGCTTTGCTGGCGCAGCTGCGCATGGGTTGCCCGGACGGCCCGCTGGCCGCCGAGCGTATCGCCGCTGCGCTGCTGTCATGCATTTTGTCGCGGCAAGCGCGCACCGGGCCAACCGCCACCGCCGATGCGCTGGCCCGGGTTTTGACCCATGTGGAGTCCAATCTGCACGTTGCGCTCAGCCTGGATGAACTAGCCGCCATTGCGGGCATGAGCCGGTTTCACTTTTGCCGGGTGTTCAGGGTCTGGCAGGGTGTCACCCCGCACCAGTTCATCGTGGCACGCAGAATAGAACTGGCCAAGCAGCTCCTCTGGGCCAGGCCGGCAGACGACAGCGCTGCGGCCAACGTGCTGGGGGTTGCGCTGGCTTGCGGGTTTGCATCAGCCAGCCACTTTTCATCGCAGTTCAAGCGCCATGTGGGCAAAACGCCCGTGCAATGGCAGCGCGCCCGGCCCGGCGCGGCCTAGAGGCCAACTGAAGGCCTGCTAGGGTTTGTACCGCCGCGCAGACCGCAACTTATCGCAAGTGGCGGGCATGTGCCGCACGTTTAGGACAGACAAGCAAGCGCATTCCGCCGACCATCCGTACAAGCCCTGAGCGTTGGTGTGCACCCCCGCACAGCACAAGCCGGGGCATTTTTTTGCACCGATACGGAACAGCTCTTGGACAAACCTTTTCTGGCTTTTGACGAACGCGCGGCCATCAACGCCGGCCGCTGGTTTGCATCACTCTCAGCCCCCTTGCGGCATGACATTTTGCGCAGCGCCTATGTGCGGCGCTTCAAGGACAGCGAGATCATTTGCGCGCGCGGCGACCCGGCTCGGGTCTGGGCGGCGGTTGCCCGCGGCGCGGTTCGTGTGGGTGGCAGCCCGGACGCCGGCAAGCCGGTCACGCTGACCTATGTAGAACCCGGCGCCTGGATAGGCGACATCGGCATCTTCGGCGGCGGCATCCGCACCCACGATGCCTATGCCCACGGCGACACCACCCTGCTGCAGGTGTCGCATGACGATCTGCTTCGCATCCTGGAGGTGCATGTCGAGCTGTACGGCGCCCTGTTGCGCCTGAACGCCGGGCGGCTGCGGCATATGTTCCGGCAGATCGAAGACCTCAACACCCTGCCCCTGCGCGCCAGGCTGGCCACCAAGCTCAAGAGCCTGATGCGCAGCTACGGCATGCCGCTGCGGCCTGACAGCGGCGAGATCCGCATTGGCCTGAGCCTGGCCCAGCAGGACCTGGCGGGTCTGCTCGGTGCCTCGCGGCAACGTGTGAACCGTGAACTCAAGCTGATGGAGCGTGAAGAAACGATACGCGTCAACCAGGGATCGCTGGTGGTGCGCTGCCCCGAGACCTTGTCTCGCATCGCCAGGCGGGCCTGACTGCCCGCTGATTTTCGGCGTCCATCCCCCTCGCCTGCCTTTTTAACCCCTGTCCTGTCTAAGGAGACTTTCATGAAAAAAACTTCGCTACTTGTTTGCTGTTTGCTGGCTACCACCGCATCGCTGGCCCAGCCGGCAGCACCGGGGGTGAGCCGCAATGAGATTGTCATCGGGACGATCCAGGACCTGTCCGGCCCTTTGGCTGGCTACGGCAAACACATCCGCAACGGCATGCAACAAGCCATCGATGAGGCAAACGAAATCGGCGGGGTGCATGGGCGGAAGATCAGGCTGCTCGTTGAAGACTCCGGCTATGACCCCAAAAAAGCGGTGCTCGCCGCGCAGAAGCTGGTGTCGCAGGATGCGGGGATTTTTGCGATGGTAGGGCACCTGGGAACAGCCCACAACCTGGCCGCCATGCCGGTGCAGTTTGAAAAGAATGTGGTCAACTTTTTTCCGGTCACGGCAGCGCGCGAGATGTATGAGCCCCTGCACCGGCTGAAGTACTCCAATGCCGCAACCTATTTCGATCAGATGAAAATCGGCACCGCGCGGCTGGTGAAAGACGGCAAGTACAAAAAGGTCTGCACCCTTTACCAGGATGACGACTTCGGCCTGGAGGTGATGCGCGGGGCCGAAGGCGGCCTCAAGACCCTGGGCATGCAGTTCACGGAAGTGACCTCGTACAAACGCGGGGCGACAGATTTTTCGTCCCAGGTCGCCAGAATGAAATCTGCCGGGTGTGAAATGGTGGTGCTGGGGACCATCATCCGCGAGACAGTGGGCACGATTGCGGAATCACGCAAGACCGGCTTTAACCCGGTGTTTCTGGGCTCCAGCGCTGTCTACACAGACTTGATTCCCAAGCTGGGCGGCAAGTTCATGGATGGCCTTTACGCCACCATGACGGCGCAGCATCCCTACATGGATGCTGCCGAACAGCCAGTGCGCTTCTGGGCGACCAAGTACCGCACCAGGTTCAACGAAGAACCCTCTGTGTTTTCTGTTTATGGCTATATTGCCGCTGATTCCTTCATCAAGGCCGCCTTCAAGAACGGACCCAACCTGAGCACGGACAGCTTCATCAAAACCATGGATTCGATGACCTTCAACCGCAACATGTTTGGCACGGCCGAGCAGACCTTCACATCCACCAAGCGGCAAGGCAATGCCTACTCCCGGTTGTCGCAGATACAGGACGGGCGCTGGAAGGTCACTTCCGATTACGTGGCTTTTGCCGGGCTCAAGCCGGTGATGCAAAAAGACGGCAAGTGGAAAGTCGAGTCCGAGTTTTTCAAGGCACAGTGATACCCCGCCGCCTCCCCCCCCCGGGGGGCGGCGGGCTTGATCCGACCTGCGCAGCGTGGTCGCTGGTACATTGACGTGATTCATTTGCAGCGCTCCATGAATCCCATCCATCTTCACAGAATCGCCACGGAATCCATGCGCTCTCGCGGCCCGTTGTCGGCCTTTTCTCCGGCGGCTCTGCATGAAGCCGAAGCAGCACGCCGAACAGCACCCGAACGCAACGGCGACACGCGCGACCTGGACCAGCTGAGCGTAGCCGAGCCGCTGGCCGTGGGCGCCGCGCGCCTGCTGGTGGCGCTGGCCGATGTCGATTGCGGGGTGCGGTCAGGCGGCGCGGCGGTCCACCTTACCTCTACTCAGGTTTCAGACTCAACGTGGCGCGCACAACGCTGCCGATGACAAGCTCAAGGAGTACGCGCGGGAACGCCCGCCGCATTTGCAAGACGCCGTTCAGCAGCGGTAATCAGTCGGTTACGGATCAACTGCAACGCCTGCCTGCGGCGATTGCTGTGTAGCTGCACAAGCTGCGCTCGAAGGCGGGCTACCATGACAAGCTTCCAGAACGACAAGGACTGACACGTGCCCCACCTTTCCCCCATCCCCCTAGCCGAAGTCAAAGAAGACGACATTCGCGAGCGCTTTGAGCACTACCAGAAAACCCGCGGCTTCACGCCCAACAGCATCATGACCATGGTGCGGCGGCCCAATATTGTGCGGGCCTTCATGGCGCTGAACCAGGCGGTGCTGTATGAAGGCACGGTACCCGAAGAGACCAAGATGCTGGTCAGCCTGGCCAGCAGTTATGCAGCGGGTTGCCTGTATTGCCAGTCGCACATGACCAACCTGTCCAGCATCTACAAGGCGTCGGACGCGAAAATTGCCGCGCTGTGGGACTTTGAGAAAAGCGAGCTGTTCAACCCGGCAGAACGCGCCGCCATCAGCCTGGCGCTCAAAGCCGGGGCCGTGCCCAACGAAGCGTCACAGGCGGACTTTGACGAATTGAAAAAGCACTACAACGACGAACAGATCGTCGAGATCGTGGCGTCGATTGCACTCTTTGGTTACCTCAACCGCTGGAACGACACCATGGCCACCTCGCTGGAGCCGCTGGCTGTCGAGGTGGCCGAGCGTGCCATTGGCGGCGTGGGCTGGCAAGTCGGCAAACACCGCTGAACGCCCTGTCGGTACACGCCACCTCATGACCGCCATCCAGATCGGCCTCTTTCTGCTCTGCGTGGCGCTGGCCACTTGCGCACAAAGCCTGACCGGTTTTGCGTTTGCGCTGATCCTGCTGGGCCTGGCCGGCTTGCTGGAGCTGGCGCCGCTGGCCGACCTGGCCAATGTGGCAACCGTACTGGGCCTGGTCAATGCGCTGGTGGCCTTGCGTGGCGCGGGCCGTGCGCTGGACGTGCCAGCGTTTCGCGACATCACGCTGGGCGGCGTGGCCGGCATCCTGCTTGGGGTGGTGCTGCTGGGCTGGCTCAGCGTCAACGTGACGCTGGTGCTGCGTGTGTTGCTGGGTCTGACGGTGATCGCCTGCGCCGGGGTGGTGCAGATGCAGACTTCGGCACTGCGTGAGCGCTCGTCGCCGGGCAGCTTCCGGCTCTGGGGCGCCGTCTCGGGCCTGCTGACCGGGCTGTTCGCTACTGGCGGGCCACCGCTGGTTTATCACTTCTACCGCCAGCCGATGCCGCTGAAAACCGTGCGTGACACCCTGGTGGCCACATTGGCCGCCAGCGCCCTGCTGCGGCTGGCGATGGTGCTGCCGACGGGCCAGTTCAGCGCCAATGCGCTCAAGCTGAGCCTTCTGGCTATGCCCCTGGTGTTCGGCCTGAGCTGGTGGCTGGAGAGGCACCCGCCCGGCTGGTCCCGCAGGGCGGTGCTCAGGCTGGTGTGTGCGCTGCTGGGGCTGACGGGCATGGGTCTGATTGTTCCAGCTTTGCTGCACATCATCAGAGCCTGACGCCTGAATAAAATCACCGGTATGAACTACTGGCTCATGAAATCCGAACCCGAGGAATGCTCGGTGGACGACGCGCTGGCCGCAAAAAATGCCACCGTGCCCTGGGTTGGCGTGCGCAACTACCAGGCTCGCAACTTCATGCGTGACGGCATGCAGATCGGCGACGGTGTGCTGTTTTACCACTCAAGTTGTGCAGAACCGGGCATCGTCGGTCTGGCGCGGGTGGCCTCTACCGCCTACCCCGACCCGACGCAGTTTGACCCCCAGTCGCCTTATTACGATGCCAAATCAAAACCTGAAGAGCCGCGCTGGGTGTTAGTCGATGTGCAGGTGCTTGAAAAAATCCCCAATATCACCCTGCCCGCGCTGCGCGCCCGGCCGGAGCTGGCCGACATGCTGGTGCTCAAGAAGGGCAACCGCCTGTCTATCACACAGGTAGAGGCACGCCACTGGCAGGCGATTATCAAGGTCAAATAGGGCTGTAGCCCTTGCGCCGTTTGCGCAAGCAGCTATTTATTTAATAGCGACTCAGCACTTGCACCTCTCGGGTAAAGAGCCAGAAGCCCGATCCGACCCACCACCCCATGTGACCATACAGACAGCCTGCGACTGACCTGCAGCATGCGCGGCTTCCTACAGCCTGCGGGCCGCTTTGCGGCAACACTGGCGCAACAATTTCTGAAGGACTTTCATGCCTGCATTGCTGCCACACCCGCGTTCGCCTTTTTCCCTTCGCCTTCTGGCTGTCAGCCTGTGCTGCACGGCGCTGACCCTTGCCAGCGGCACCGCTGTTGCACAGACGGCCAAGGCCGGTACCAAAGCCTCGGCTAGCGCCGGTTTCGATATGGACGCCTTCAACAACGCCAGCGACAGCCCGCTGCTCAAAAGCGGCAGCAAGGGCGCAGCTGTGGCGCGCGCGCAGATCCTGATGGACCGCGCCTGGTTTTCCTGCGGCGAGATTGACGGGCGTTTTGCCGCCAACATGCAGCGCATGGTCAAGGCCTACCAGACTGCGCGTGGCCTGACGGTGACGGGCACGGTCACAGCCGAAACGTGGAAGTCGCTGCGTGAAGACAGTGCGCCGCTGCTGGCAACTTACACCGTGACCGACAAGGACACCGCCGGTCCTTTCGAGAAAACACCTGCCGACATGGGCGAGCGGGCCAAAATGAAAGCGCTGGTCTACGAGTCGGTGGACGAGGCGCTGGCCGAAAAATTTCACACCAGCATCGCCTGGCTGAAGCAGCTCAACGGCGGCCGCAAGATCGAAGCGGGCAAAGACATCGTCGTGCCCAATGTGACCAGCGTTGCCGCGCCGGCCAAGGCGGCCTCTATCCAGATCGATAAATCCGAACGCGTACTGTATGTGCTGGACGCCGAGAAGCGCCCGGTCGCAGGTTTTCCGATCAGCATAGGCAATGAGAAAGACGACCCCTTGCCGGTCGGCATGTTGGCCATCAAAAACGAGGTCAAAAACCCCAGCTTCACCTATGACCCCAAGCTGCTCAAATCCGCGCCCAAAGATGCGCCAAAGGTCGACATCGCGCCCGGTCCGAACAACCCGGTGGGCAGCATCTGGCTGGGCCTGACCAAACCGCACTGGGGCATTCACGGTACCTCCAATCCGTCCAACGTCGGTCACTCTGAAACCAACGGCTGCATCCACCTGACCAACTGGGATGCCGAGCGCCTGTCCACCCTGGCCAAGGCTGGCTTCAAGGTTGACGTCAAGCTGTGAAACCAGCCGGTACTCATCGGCCCTGGCGCTCGGCCCTGACCTGGACTGCCGTGCTGGCGGTCGTAGCGGGTGCAGTCATCGGCACCTGGTTCCGGCCTGCGGCCACCACCCAAACGTCAGCGGTCACCAGCAGCCCACAGCAGGTTGAAGCCTTGCCGCCGGTCCGGACCGCTGCAGCTTCACCGGCGCCCGAGCCTGCGCCCAACACCGATGCGACGCCCGGCACGCCGGCTGCACCGCCCGATGCATCCGCCCTGTCACACCTGCGCACGCGCGACCTGACGCTGCCGGTCACCGGCGTGGGCCCAGCGCAACTGAGCGACACCTACACCCAGGCGCGCGCAGCCGGCGCACCGCACGAAGCGCTGGACATCATGGCGCCGCGCGGCACACCGGTGCTGGCGGTCGAAGACGGCCGGGTGGCCAGGCTGTTCCTGAGCAAGCCGGGCGGTATCACGCTGTACCAGTTTGACCCGAGTGGCGAATACGCCTACTACTATGCGCACCTGGACGGTTATGCCGACGGCATCACAGAAGGCGCCAGCGTGCGCAAGGGTCAAGTGATAGCTTATGTGGGCAGCACCGGTAACGCGTCGCCCGACGCCCCGCACCTGCACTTTGCAATTTTCAAACTGGGGGCCGAGCGCCAGTGGTGGCGTGGAACGCCCATCAACCCTTTCCTGATCTGGCGCGACGCGAAGCCCTGAACGTGACTACCGCCCTTGCGGGCCGGCCTGCGCTTCCAGCGCCATCTTTCAAGCCAAAAAGGCCTCCAGCCCATATCTGACAAGCGCGGGCAGCTATTTATTCAATAGCAGATCACCAGGCGTCTCAGTCGCAGCCGCAGTCGAATGCGATGTATGCATGCCAGGCAGCGGCGGTATTAGACTGAACACCCCGCCATCCCGTCAGTCGCAGCGCCCGATTTTTTTTCAACCAGGAGCCGCCGTGTTTTCACATGTTTTTCTGGGCGTCAACAACTTTGAGCGCGCACTGGCTTTTTACAGCGCAATTATGGACACGCTGGGTATCCAGCAGCGCTTTTGCGAGCCAGGCAGGCCCTGGGCCGGCTGGCACAGCGCCGGTGCCACGCGCCCGCTTCTTGTCATTGCAGCGCCGCACAACGGCATGCCGCACGAGGCGGGCAACGGGCAAATGATCGCCCTGCTGGCCGACAGCCGGGCCGCCGTGCGTCGGGCCCATGAAACCGCGTTGCGCCATGGCGGCAGCGACGAAGGTGCGCCGGGCTTGCGGCCGCACTACCACCCCCATTACTACGGCGCCTATTTTCGCGACCCTGAGGGCAACAAGCTCTGCGTCGCCTGCCATGAGCCGGAGAACTGAGCCGCAACGCCATGCACCCCGATCCGTCAGCTCGGCGGGCCTGACGCAGGTACAAATGACGAGTGGTGATCCACGATCAACCAGTCGCTGCCCACCCGGCAATAAGTGAAGCTGAAGCGCGCAGGAAGTGCGCGTTTGACCCCATCCACCCGGGTGTGCAGGGTGTAGCTGCCAGTGTTGATGGCCATGCCCGCATACACCCGGATCCGATGCGCGCCCAGGCTGATGGTGGGCGGCGACGCCGCCAGGCAATGGCCTTCGAAATACTGGTGCAGCCCTTCTTCCGTGGTGATGAGCGCTTGCGCCGTAGTCCCCCACAACACTGCGTCGGGGTGGTACTGGGCGCAGGTCTTGGCGAGATCCCCCGCATTGAAGGCGTCCACCCAAGCCCGGGTCGCGGCCCTGACGCCTGCTTCATCTGTCTTCTGGCTGTGCATGGGATTCCTCAGAAGTGACCAAAAATTGAGATGCCGAGCTGGCGGTGGGCCGCCAGTGCGTTGCGTGGCCGGCCAAAGGTAACGCTTCACTGAAAAAAGAATGACTTTCAGCCCGTTTAGTGACATATTGTTACACTCTGTAAATTGCACGGCAGAATGCGGGAAAAAGACAAAAAAGGGAGTCTGCGATGCTGTACTGGTTAAGCCTCTTGCTGTGCCTCCTGGCGGGCGTTGCAGCGCATTCTGCATACGCCCGGCAGAAGCAAAAACGGGCACGGCGCCTGCCGCGGCATTTGCCACTGGAAACGCGTTACCTCGTTAACCAGGACGAGCTGGGTGTCTGGCAATGGCTGCAAAGCGCATTTCATAACCATCAGGTGCTGGTGAAGGTATCGGTGATTCGGTTCACCACACCGCGCACCGCCGGTCGCAGCGAGCAGTGGCACGAAATTCTCAATGGCGTCTACCCCACTTTCACGATCTGCGATGAGTATGGCCGCGTTGTCGGTTGCGTGGACGTGCAGGGTTCCCGACCCATCAGCCAGAGCCAACGGGAACTGAAGCAGAACTTGTTTGAAGATTGCGGCATTGCCTATGCTGTGGTGCGGGCGGGCAGCCTGCCCACGGCCCAGGCGATGCGCGCCGCTTTCCTGCACGAAAGCGACCAGGCTTTCCTGCACGAAAGCCCGCCGGGCCGACGCAGCGACACGGCGCCACCTGCCTTCGAGTATCAGCCCACGGTGCCCGATGTGATGCCAAGCGAGCCGCACGCGCATACCATGTTGAACGACATCCGCGAGACCGACCTGCTGGCCATTGCAGAGGCCAAGCGCAGCCTGAGGGCCAAGCTGGAGCACAACCGCCGCAGCCGGTTTGTCAACTTCGACCCGCTCAGCAAAACCAGCAGCGGTGTGCCAGCGCCGGAGCCTGAGGATCATGGCGATGACCTGGGCGCCGAATGGCAGAACTCTTTCATCATGCCTTTCGAGGAGAGCGCTGCGGCACCGCTGAAAAAGTAGCGGCTTTTCGCACCATTCCGCGCCCATTCCGGCCTTGTCAGCCCTGCCTGGACTCCAACAGCTTCACCAGCGCCCACAACACACGGTTGGCCGGTGTCGCAATACCCAGCGCCTCGCCGCGCCTGACGATCAGGCCATTGAGATGGTCGATCTCTGTGGCTTTGCCGCGCGCCAGGTCCTGTGCGGTGGATGAAAACTGGCTGGGCATGCTGCCGGCAAGCTGATTCACTGCTGTATGAACATCACCGGCCACCTGCACCCCTTCGGCTTGCGCCACGGCCAGGCATTCGGCCACCACATCGCGCATCAGTTCACGCACGCCCTCGCCGGCCACAGTTTTGCCGTAGGGCAAATGGGTGATGGCAGAGACGGCGTTGTAAGCGCAGTTCAGGATGAGCTTGGCCCAGAGCGCGCCCGTCACGTTGGGCGAAACTTCGGTGGGCACACCAGCGGCCATAAAAGCCTGCGCCACCGCATCGCTGTGCCTGGACGGCTCAATCACCAGATCGCCCCGGCCATGGTGCCTGACGTGGCCAGGGCCGGCCATCTCGGTCGCCACGTAGACCACGGCGGCGGCCACCGAATGCTGCGGCAACACGCTGCGCAAGCGCTGGCTGTTGTCCACGCCGTTTTGCAGGCATAACACCAGCACATCGGGTTGCAGGTAGGGCCGCATCAAGGCTCCGGCTGATTCGGTGTCCAGCGACTTCACACAAAAAAGCACCAGGTGAGCGCCCTGCACCGCGGCTGCCTCCGTGCTGGCGGCAAGCTTGACCCGTTCGTCGAAATGCATGGTTTGCAGGCGCAGGCCGCCGGCTGTGATGGGAGCCACATGCGCTGGCCGGGCAATCAGTGTCACCTCGTGACCATGCCGCGCCAGCATGCCACCGAAGTAACAACCGACGGCGCCCGCGCCCATGACGGCGACTTTGAGGGGAGAAGAATGCATGCCCGGATTCTAGAAGTTCGAAGCCTTCGCCGCCTGGCGCGGCCTATACCGCTGGCAACTGTAGGTGCTTCCTGACGGTGGGTCAGCGCGACTTCCTGCTTGAGGGCCCCGGCACTGCAGCCACACTGCATGCACATACCAACAAGGAGTTACCCATGTCGATTTCACTGATTCTGCTCATCGTCCTCATCCTGATCCTCGTCGGCGCACTGCCCACCTGGGGACACAGCCGCGCATGGGGTTACGGTCCCAGCGGTGGCGTTGGCCTGATTGTCATCATCCTCATCGTGCTGCTGCTGATGGGTCGCATCTAGGTCCCCAGCCATCGCAAAAAAAGGACTCAGCCGCAGGGCCTGAGTCCTTTTTTCTTGGGCGGACGCAAGCCGCGTGGTGCAGACTTCATTCCTTTTCCACATCATTCGTGAACGCGAAGGCGAAGCGACGACAGTACAGACGTACGGCTAGCGAAGCCGACAAAGTGCACGGATGATTTGGAAATGGAATCAAGTGTTGATCTGCGCCCAGGCCTTATCAAGGCGCTTGATGCTGACCGGCTGCGGCGTGCGCAGCTCCTGCGCAAAAAAACTCACCCGCAATTCTTCAATCAGCCAACGCAACTCTTGCAGGCGCGCGTCAAGCGCGCCCTTGCGTTCTGCCACCAGGCGCCAGTAGCGTTGCTCCTGCGGGCGCAGCTCGGCCAGCCGCGCGGCATCGCGCGCCGGATCGGCACGCCACTTTTCCAGCCGCAAGGTGATGGCCTTGAGGTAACGCGGAAAGTGCTGCAGCTGGGTGTAAGGCGTCAATGTCAAAAAGCGTTTTGGCACCAGGCGCTGCAATTGCTGGGCAGCGTCCAGCGCCGCCTCTGCGGCGTTTTTGCTGTCCTTGATCTTGCGCTGGGCCGCCGCAAATTCGATCAGGATGGCGGCGGCCAGGCGCGCCACTTCGCTGGCGATCAGGGTCAGGCGGCCGCGCCCGTCGTCGATGCGCTTTTTGAAACCGGCTTCGTCGGTCGGCAAAGGTTCGAGCAGAAAAGCCCGGTCCAGCGCGACCTCGATGATCTGCTCGCGCAGCTCTTCCAGCGTGCCGCCGCCCGAGTTGTCGGCGGCGCGGCCGACCAGCATGTAGGCGGTCGCCATTTTTTGCAGATCCGGCAGGTTTTTTTCGAGGTATTTGAGCGCATCCTTGATCTGCAAAGAAAACAGCCTACGCAAGCCGGCGCGGTGTTTGGCGGCGGCAACATCGGGCTCGTCAAACACCTCGATGGTCACTGCATCGCCCAGATCAATCAGGGCCGGAAAACCAATCAGCGTCTGTTTTCCTTTGCTGATCTCCATCAGTTCGGGCAGCTCGCCAAAGCTCCAGCTGGTGTAACGCTCGGGCGTGCGGGCTGGCAAGACCTTCTGGTTTGCTATGTTTTCAGGAGCTGCTTGCGCACGTCCTGCCTGGGCTGGAGGCCGATTTGATGCCGAATCCTGTGCCGCTTCGGGCGCACGGCGTGTTTTCAGCCCGGCCAGCGCCTGGAAAGCGCCCCGCGCCTGCGAGCCCAGTTCGCCCTTGAGTGCACCGAGGTTGCGGCCCGTGCCGAGTTGGCGGCCATGTTCATCCACCACGCGGAAGTTCATGAACAAATGCGGCGGCAACATGTCGAGCTTCATGTCGTTGCGCTTGATGTCCAGCGAGGTCGCATCGCGCACCAGCTTGAGCACCGCGTCCGTCAGTGATCCGGCGCCAAACTTTTCCGGCTGCAGCAAGTCCGCCGCCATACGCGCGGCGGTATCGGGCAACGGCACCAGACGCGATCGCGGCCTCTGGTGCAGGGTTTTGATCAGCGCCTGGATCTTGTCCTTGAGCATGCCGGGCACCAGCCATTCGCAACGCTCTTCACTGACCTGGTTCAGCGCAAACAGCGGCAGGTCCACCGTCAGGCCGTCTTTCGCATCGCCCGGCTCGTGCAGATAGGTGACCAGGCAATCAACACCGCCCAGACGCAGCGTTTTGGGAAAGGATTGAGTGGTGATGCCGGCGGCTTTATGGCGCATCAGCTCTTCACGGCTGAGCAGCAGCAGCGTGGGCTGCTTTTTGACCTCGTCCTTGTACCAGCGCTCGCAGCTTGCGCCGGTGCAGATGTCAGCCGGCAATTGCTGGTCGTAAAAAGCATAGATCAGCTCTTCATCGACCAGCACGTCCTGGCGCCTGGCCTTGTGCTCCAGGTCCTGCACCTGCTCGATCAGCTTGAGGTTGGCCGCCAGAAAAGCCAGCTTGGTGTCCCAGTTGCCGGCCACCAGCGCTTCACGGATAAAAATCTCGCGTGCCGTCACCGGATCGACGCGACCAAAGTTGACGCGCCTGCCGTTGTAGATCACCAGGCCGTACAGCGTGGCGCGCTCCAGCGCAGTCACCTGGGCAGCCTTCTTTTCCCAGTGCGGATCGAGCAACTGCTTTTTCAGCAGATGGCCGGCCACCTGTTCGACCCACTGCGGCTCGATGTGGGCAATGCCGCGCCCAAACAGGCGCGTGGTTTCCACCAGCTCGGCCACCACAATCCAGCGGCCCGGCTTTTTGCTCAGGCGCGCGCCGGGGTGGCGGTAAAACTTGATGCCGCGCGCGCCCAGGTACCAGTCGTCCTCGTCGCTCTTGATGCCGAGGTTGCCAAGCAGGCCGCACAACATCGACAAATGCAGTTGTTCATAACTGGCGGGTTTGTCATTCAGCACCCACTTCTGCTCGCCCACCACGCTGTGCAATTGCGAATGGATGTCGCGCCACTCGCGCACGCGCCGGATGTTGATGTAGTTCTCTCTCAAGAGGTTTTCGTACTGGCGGTTCGACAACTTGTGGTCTTCGCCGTGGCCACCGCGCACATCGCCCAGCCACTTCCAGAGCTTGAGGTAACCGGTGAACTCGCTTTTTTCGTCATCAAACTTGGCATGTTGCTGGCCCGCCTGCGCCTGCTTGTCCATGGGCCGGTCGCGCACGTCCTGCACACTGAGTGCGCTGGCAATCACCAGTACCTCGTCGAGCGCCTGCCTGTCCCTGGCCTCCAGGATCATGCGGCCCACACGCGGGTCCAGCGGCAGCTTGGCCAGACTGCGGCCCACGGGCGTCAGTTCGTTGTCATCGTCCACCGCGCCCAGTTCGGCCAGCAACTGGTAACCGTCGGCAATCGCCCTGCCCTGCGGCGGCTCGATGAAGGCGAAGCTTTCTATGGTGCCCAGGTGCAGCGCCTTCATGCGCAAAATCACCGCCGCCAGTGAGCTGCGCAAAATTTCCGGGTCGGTGAAACGTTGCCGGCCCACAAAGTCCTGCTCATCGTAGAGGCGAATACAAATGCCGTCCGCCACGCGGCCGCAGCGGCCGGCGCGCTGGTTGGCGGCGGCCTGCGAGATCGGCTCGACCATCAGCTGCTCGACCTTGTTGCGAAAGCTGTAGCGCTTGACCCGTGCCGTGCCCGCATCAATCACATAACGTATGCCGGGCACCGTCAGCGAGGTTTCGGCCACATTGGTGGCCAGCACAATGCGCCGCCCGGTGTGGCCGTCAAATATGCGGTCCTGCTCGGCTTGACTCAGGCGCGCAAACAGCGGCAGCACCTCGGCATTGCGAAACAGCGGCTGGTGCGCCAGGTGTTTGCGCAGGTGGTCAGCCGCCTCACGGATTTCGCGCTCGCCGGGCAGAAAGATCAGGATGTCGCCCGCACTGTG
The DNA here is from genome assembly GCF_030680935.1 of Polaromonas sp. Lineage (GTDB taxonomy): Bacteria > Pseudomonadota > Gammaproteobacteria > Burkholderiales > Burkholderiaceae_C > Polaromonas. Next base: position 18,895 of record NZ_JAUXUP010000040.1, read on the forward strand.
CGGGTTGCGCCAGAGCTCGTCCACGCCGTCGGCAATCGCGTCATTCAGGTCGTAATCGCGCGACTCCTCGTAGGGCCGGTAACGCTGCTCCACAGGAAACATCCGACCGGACACCAGAATCACGGGTGCCGGCCCCTTGCTGGAGGCGAAATAGTCCGCAAAACGCTGCGCATCAATCGTCGCCGAGGTGATGACCACTTTCAGGTCCGGCCGCCGCGGCAGCAACTGGCGCAAATAGCCGAGCAAAAAGTCAATGTTCAGGCTGCGTTCATGCGCCTCGTCAATGATGATGGTGTCGTAGGCATTGAGCAGCGGGTCGGTCTGGGTCTCGGCCAGCAAAATGCCGTCGGTCATGAGCTTGACCGAGGCATCGCGGCTCAGGCGGTCCTGAAAACGCACCTTGTAGCCCACCACCTCGCCCAGCGGTGTCTTCAGTTCTTCGGCAATGCGTTTGGCGACACTGGAGGCGGCAATCCGGCGCGGCTGGGTGTGGCCTATCAGTTTGGCGTGTTGCCCCGCCGGGTAGTTGAGCTTGCCCCGGCCCATGGCCAGCGCAATTTTGGGCAACTGTGTGGTTTTGCCGGAGCCGGTTTCACCGCAGACGATGACTACCTGGTGCGCCAGCATGGCGGCGGTGATTTCCTCACGCTTGCCGGAAACGGGCAGCGATTCGGGAAACTCGATACGCAGGGATTGTGGCAAGGCAGGCGTCGGCAAGGGATGGGATTTCAAAGCCTTGCATTATCGGCGAGGGCCGCAGGACGCCAGCTTGAAGGGGACAGGCTCAGAGGCTGTGAAGATTTCGTAGCGAGCGGGCCGAGGTGGTTTCGAGGAGCGGAGCCGTACAAGCGTACGGTGAGCACCGCAGGGGCCAGATCGGTCCGCGCAGTAGAAAGACTCACAGCCTCTCAGGCCACCTCCAGCGCTGGCAACTCCACCGCCTCGCCGCTGGCCTGGTCAAACCAGGCGACCCGGCTGGCGTAGGTCATGGCGGTGCGCGACATGGCCTTGGCCTTCGCCAGCACGGTCGATGCCCGGGCTGCGGGGTCGGACACCAGCAACACCCCAATGCCGATATCCGCCTGCCAGCGGGTTTGCTCGCTTTCGCGGCGGCTCGCGTCCAGGCTGGTGTTGAGCGCCACCGATTTGGACAAACGTGCCGCCACCCGATGCGCCAGCCGAATCAACTGGCCGCTGTCCCTGCAATGGCGCAGCACCAGCAAAAAACCATCCGCAGACAAGCGGCCCGGCTCAACATGCGCCGACAACGCACGCCGCAGGCGGCCGGCACAGACAAACAGCGCGTGGTTGACCGCCGCCATGCCGTGCAGACGTTCCAGTGCATAAAGGTTGCCTATGGTCACCACCAGCACGCCCACCCCGGTGCCGGGCAGGCGGTCCTGCCTGAAAATGTCGCCCAGCATCTGTCCGGTTTCCGTCAGCGAGCGCATGCGCGTCACAGGGTCGTAACTCGGCCCCAGTGCCATCACCTGGTGCAGCTCGATCAGGTAGGCGTAACGCGCCCAGAGCGCCACTGACATGGCCACCACATAGGCCGTACCGGCCAGCGCGCTGACCGCATGCACCTGCCAGGGCACCTGTCCCCTGGCCAGAGCAATCCAGCCCAGCCCGGCAATCGCCACCAGCATGAAGAACACACCAGCCACTGCAATCCAGGCCAGTCGTTCACGACGGTATACGCTGCGCAACGCTGCCCCCAGCGCCACCGTACCCAGCAAACAGGCCATGCCAAGACCCAGCGCCAGCGACTGGTTGGCGGGCAACTGCCAGCCGATGGCGACACCCCCCACCACCATCAGGGCCAGTGCCATTTGAATGCTGCGCCGTGTCCTGCTGCGCCTAAGCGCACCCACGATGGAAAAAAGCAGATAGGCCATGAAGGCCGACACCAGCATGGCCACATGCGCCAGCACGCGTGCTTGCGCTGCTTCGTCGTCAATCGGCAAGCCACCCAGAAACGCGACCACAAAAAAACTGGAGGCCATGGCCGACAAGGCGGCATTGAGCGAGATGCGGCGCAGGGAACGGGTAAAAGCCAGCGCCGCGCCAGCCAGCATCAGGGCCGTGATGCCAAAAAAGCAGCCCCAAAAGCCAAACGCCAGTTTGTCCATAGATTCGCGCATTATCCGGCGTAAGCCGAAGCGGTGTCGGGCCCCATTTTTGCCAGCTCAAAAGGACGCGACGATGGCGCCAACCTGCCGCCATCGTCCCTTACACTCTCTGCCATTGCCCGGAAAGGCCGCGTATGGCCAGGCTTTTCCGCCCTGTCGGTTGACCTGCCCCGAACCCGAAAGCGCGCCCCATGTCTGCCGTCTTCAATTTCACCTTTGTGCCCTGGTTTCGCTCGGTCGCGCCCTACATCCACCTGCACCGTGGCAAGACCTTTGTGGTCGGCATTGCCGGCGAAGCAATTGCTGCCGGCAAGCTGCAGCACCTGGCACAGGACCTGGCATTGATACAGAGCATGGGCGTGAAAATTGTGCTGGTGCACGGTTTCCGGCCCCAGGTCAACGAACAGCTGGCGGCCAAGGGCCACGTGCCCCAGTACTCCCACGGCATGCGTATCACCGATACGGTGGCGCTGGACTGCGCGCAAGAGGCCGCAGGCCAGCTGCGCTACGAGATTGAAGCAGCCTTCAGCCAGGGCCTGCCGAACACACCCATGGCCGGCTCCACCGTACGCGTGATCTCGGGCAACTTCATCACCGCCAGGCCGGTCGGCATTGTGGACGGTGTGGATTTCAAACACTCGGGCCTGGTGCGCAAGGTCGACACCAAAGGCATTCTGCGCACCCTCGAATTTGGTGCCATGGTGCTGCTGTCGCCCTTCGGTTTTTCACCCACCGGCGAGGCTTTCAACCTGACCATGGAAGAGGTCGCCACCAGCGTGGCGATTGAGCTGCAGGCCGACAAGCTGATCTTCATGACCGAGATCCCCGGCATCCGCATCAACCCGACCGAGCCCGAGGGCGAGGACAACCCGATTGATACCGAACTGCCGCTGGCCGCTGCCGAAAAACTTCTGGCTCAGTTGCCCAACCCGACGCAGCCTACCGACACCGCGTTTTACCTGCAGCACTGCGTCAAGGCCTGTAAATCGGGCGTGGAGCGCAGCCATATCCTGCCTTTTGCGGTAGACGGCGCCTTGCTGCTGGAAATTTATGTACACGACGGCATAGGCACCATGGTCATCGATGAAAAACTCGAGAGTCTGCGCGAAGCCACCGCCGACGATGTGGGCGGCATCCTGCAACTGATTGAACCGTTTGAAAAAGACGGCACGCTGGTCACGCGTGACCGCACCGAGATTGAACGCGACGCCGACATGTACACCGTGATCGAACACGATGGCGTGATCTTCGGCTGCGCTGCGCTTTACCCCTACCCCGAGGCCAGAACCGCCGAAATGGCGGCGCTCACAGTATCACCGCACAGCCAGAGCCAGGGCGACGGCGAACGCATCCTCAAACGCATAGAGCAACGCGCCAGGCTGGCCGGTCTGGACAGCATTTTTGTGCTGACCACACGCACCATGCACTGGTTCATCAAGCGCGGTTTTGTGCAGGTCGATCCGGAATGGTTGCCGGAAGCACGCAAGCGCAAGTACAACATCAACCGCAAGAGTCAGGTGTTGGTCAAGAAACTGGGGTGATCGCCATGCTTGAACTCCGTCCCAACTGCGAATGCTGCAACATGGACTTGCCCGCCGAGTCCCTGGAGGCACGCATCTGCACCTTTGAATGCACCTTTTGCAGCGACTGCGCCGCGAGCAAGCTCCATGGCGTTTGCCCGAACTGCGGCGGTGAGCTGGTAGCGCGGCCCCGACGGCCGGCTGACAAGCTGGCCCGTTACCCGGCATCGACAGAACGGGTTTTCAAGCCAACCGGTTGTGCGGCCACGGCATGAACAGCACCTCGTTTTTTATTTTCGCCCTCGTTGCGTTGGCGTTTTACCGTCGCATCAACGATTGAAAATTCCTCCCGTGCCTATCCAGATCAAGCTGAACGATGCCCTGGAGCAAGAGGAAGTCTTGAGCCTTTACACAGCCAATCGCTGGTCAGCGGCGGAAAAGCCGTTGCAGCTGATGGCTGCGCTGCAGAACTCGCACACATTGGTCACCGCCAGGGCTGGGAACAGGCTGGTGGGGCTGGGCAATGCGATATCAGACGGTCATCTCGTCGTTTATTACCCCCACTTGCTGGTTCACCCCGATTACCAGAGGCTGGGCGTCGGCAAAATGATGATGCAGGCCATGCAAGCCAGGTATTCAAGTTTCCATCAGCAGATGCTGACTGCGGACGGTCAAGCCCTGGACTTTTATCGCGCTTTGGGCTTTGAGCGCGCGGGGAAAACCGAACCCATGTGGATTTATGCCGGCACGGACCACTGATCTGTGCCGGATCAGGCGGTGAGCCGGGGTGCGATCAAACCACGCGCGCGCGGGTTCTATCCCTCGCCCCGGTTTTCTCGCATGTCCCGCGTACCGCCAAGCCTTCAGCCCTGCGCCGCAATCTGCCGCAGCGCCTGCTCAAACACCTCGACCGGCTGGCCGCCCGAGATCAGGTGTTTGTCGTTGATGATGATGGCCGGCACCGAGCGGATGCCCTGCTGCTGGTAAAACTGCTGGCGCTGGCGCACTTCGTCGGCGTATTCATCAGAGGCCAAAATTTGCTGCGCACGCGCTACGTCCAGGCCCACCTCACCAGCCACGCGGACCAGCACCTGGTGTGATCCCGGGTTTTCGCCGTCGGTGAAGTAGGCCTTGAACAGGCCCTCTTTCAGCGCCAGCTGGTGCCCTTCTTCTTCAGCCCAATGCAGCAGGCGGTGGGCATCAAAGGTGTTGTAGACCCGGTTGCGCGCACCCACGGTGAAGGTAAAGCCCAGCTCCTGGCCGCGCATGCGGATCATCTCGCGGGTTTGCTCCAGTTGTTCGGGGGTGGAGCCGTATTTTTCGGTCAGGTGTTCGGTGATGTCCTGGCCTTCAGCCGTCATGTGCGGGTTGAGCTCAAACGGCTGGAAGTGCAACTCTGCCTGGACCTGCCCGTTGACGCGGCCCAGCGCATCTTCCAGCGCCTTGAGCCCGATCACGCACCACGGACAGGACACATCGGAGACGAAGTCGATTTTCATTTTGACGGGTGAGGTGGTGTTCATGGCGACGGCTTTCGGGTGGGGTTTGTCGGCGCGTTGGCAACGCGCCGGGGGAGCTGAACACCATGGTAGTGACTATTGAGGAACCCCGCAGAACACCGGTTTTGAGCAGGCTTGCCCCCTGCCCCACCGACCAGCGGGTGCATCAATGAAAATCCCGGCTGTCGGTGCCCAGCCGCCCAAGCAGCGGCGTCAGGTCTTCCAGTCGCTGTGCCACCAGGTTGCGTACCGCCCCGTACCCTTTGGCGGTGCCGCTTTCTTCGCTGCGCTGCCACACGCCGTACACCGCCAGCAGGCGCGCATGCAACACTTCGGCGCGCTGGGTTTCACGCAGTGACTTCCAGACAATCACATTGACCGGCCCGGTCTCGTCTTCCAGCGTGACAAAAATGGTGCCCTTGGCGGTTTGCGGCTGCTGGCGCACGGTGACGATGCCGCAGGCTGCCACCTCCAGCCCGTTGGGCAAAGCATTCAACTGCCCGGCGCTCAGCAGCCCACGCCTGGCCAGGCGTGGCCGCAACAAGGCCAGCGGGTGCCTACGCAGGGTCAAGCCGGTGGACTGGTAATCGAACAGGATGTTTTCGCCCTCAGGCGTGTCTGGCAGTTGCAGCGCGGTCTCGTGGGTGGGCACCGCCTTGAACAACGCGGGTGCGGGCTTGATCGCAGCGGCGGCCCAGACCTGCTGGCGCCTGTGGCCGGCCAGCGGCAGCAAGGCGTCGGCAGCGGCCAGGGCATTGATCTCCAGCGTGCCGAGACGGGCACGTGCGACGATGTCTTCGGTGGACGTGAAAGGTATTTGCGTGCGGGCTTCTTCAATACGTCGCGCAGCGGCTTCGGACAAGCCGGACACCAGACGCAGGCCCAGGCGAACAGCGGGCTGGCCGACCCGGATACCGGGATACTGCGGCAAACGGGCTGCATCACTGGCCGGCTCCAGCGTGCAATCCCAAGCGCTGTGCATCACGTCCACTGCCCGTACCTCGACGCCGTGCCGGCGCGCATCCTGCACCAGTTGCGAGGGCGAATAAAAACCCATGGGCTGCGAATTGAGCATGGCGGCCAGAAAACACGCGGGCTCGTGGCACTTGAGCCAGCAGCTCACATACACCAGCTTGGCAAAACTGGCGGCGTGGCTTTCGGGGAAGCCGTACTCGCCGAAGCCCTCGATCTGGCTGAAGATACGCTCTGAAAACTCGGCGTCGTACCCCCTGGCAATCATCGCGTTGACCAGCCGGTCGTGAAAATGCTTGACGCCACCCTTGCGTTTCCAGGCCGCCATCGAGCGGCGCAGCTGGTCGGCCTCGTCGGCTGAAAATTTGGCGGCAATCATGGCGATCTGCATCACCTGCTCCTGAAAAATCGGCACCCCCAGGGTGCGGCCCAGCGCCTCTTTGAGTTCGGGGTATCTGAACTCGATCGCGCCGCCGCCCCGCACAATCTCGCGGTTTTTCAGATAGGGGTGCACCATGCCGCCCTGGATGGGGCCGGGCCGCACAATGGCCACCTCAACCACCAGGTCGTAATACCTGCGCGGCTGCAGGCGCGGCAACATCGACATCTGGGCCCGGCTCTCGATCTGGAAGACGCCCACCGTGTCGGCCGCGCAGATCATGTCGTAGGTTTGCACGTCTTCGCCGGGGATGGTGTGCATCTCCAGACAGCCGCCACGCAGCTGGTCCACCAGATGCAGGCAGCGGCGGATGGCTGACAACATGCCCAGCGCCAGCACATCGACCTTGAGCAGGCCCATGTCGTCCAGGTCGTCCTTGTCCCACTGGATGATGCGGCGCTCTTGCATGGCGGCGGGCTGGATCGGTACCAGCCGGGTCAGCTTGCCCTGGGTCAGCACAAAGCCGCCCACATGCTGGCTCAGGTGGCGCGGAAAACCCATCAGCTGCACGGACAGATCAAGCCATTGCAACACCGGTCCCACGTCTTGCTGCAAGCCGGCTTCGGCGAGTTTTTTCTCCAGGACCTCGCTGCCGTCAAACCAGAAATGCTCACCCGCATATTGCTCAATCAGACCGGCATCCATGCCCAGCGCCTTGCCCACGTCGCGAATGGCGCTGCGCGGGCGGTAGCTGATGACGGTGGCGGCAATCGCAGCGCGGTCGTGGCCGTATTTGCGGTAGATGTACTGGATGACTTCCTCGCGTCGCTGGTGTTCAAAGTCCACGTCAATGTCGGGTGGCTCGCGGCGCTCGCGGCTGATAAAACGCTCAAACAGCGTGTCCAGCTCATTCGGGTTCACTGCAGTGATGCCCAGGCAATAACAGACGGTGGAGTTGGCGGCAGAGCCGCGCCCCTGGCAAAGAATGCCCTGGCTGCGGGCAAATGCCACGATGTCCTGCACGGTGATGAAAAACATCTCGTACGCCAGCTCTTCAATCAGCGCCAGCTCCCTGGCGATGTTGGCCTGGATCCTGGGTGGCACGCCGCCCGGAAACCGCTCGCGCGCGCCCTCTGCCGTCAAGCGGCGCAGGCAGGCTGAGGGACTCTCCTGGTGCGCAGCGATGTTGTCCGCCGGGTAGCGGTAGAGCTGGCGTATTTCGTCAAGATTGAAGTTGCAGCGCCCCGCGATTTCCAGCGTGGCACGCAGCAGCTCGGCCGGGTAAATATCGCCCAGGCGCATGCGCGGCCGCAGATGTGCTTCGGCATTGACCTGCAGCTCAAAGCCGCATTCATGGACGGTGCAGCCCAGCCGGATGGCGGTCAACACGTCATGCAGCGGCTTGCGTGAGCGGATGTGCATCAGCACCCGGCCCGCCGCCACCAGGCGGATGCCGCTGCGCTGCGACAGCGCCTGCAACTGCTGCAGGCGCAAGGCGTCATCCAGCTCCTGCAGCAACTCCACCGCCAGCCAGGCATTGGTGCCAAAAAGACGCGCAGCCCATGCGCAGCAAGCGTAGAGTGCTTCTGTATCGATAGCACCCGGGAGTGGCGACAGGATGATTTCGCATTCTGTCAGGGTTGAAAAATCGGTTTCACCCCAAGCCACGCGGTAGCTGCCTTTTTCGACCATATCACCGGCCTGTTTGGCTGCGGTGATGAACTCGCACAGGTTGCCCCAGCCGGCGGCATTGTGCGGCAGCACCACCAGCCGAAAGACCGGTTGGGCGGTGTCGCCCTGCACAAGAAATTCTGCGCCCGGCAGCAGCTGCAGCCCAAGCGCTTTGGCCGCCATGTGCGCCCGCACCACGCCAGCCACCGAACACTCGTCGGTGATGGCGATCGCGCGGTAACCCAGCTGGGCGGCACGCTCAACCAGCTCTTGCGCATGTGATGCGCCGCGCTGGAAGCTGAAGTTGCTCAGCGCATGGAGCTCTGCGTAATCGGACAGCGGGGACAGGTCCTGGTGCATGAAGAGTCTCAGCCGCTCTCAAGCAAAAAAGCCCTGCAGATACCAGACGCGCTGCGGCCTGGCGGCGGCGGTCGGGCGCTGCAGGCGCTCGCTGTAAATCCACAGCAGGCAGCCCTGGGCGTTGCGGTAGATGAAGTAGTCGCGCATCGCCGGCGGGTGCAGGCGGCTGTTTTGCGCACTGTGCGGACCTTCACCCGCCATCAGCCAGCCGCCGGCTTCCATGCGCTGGGGGCCTGCCACGCGAACCAGCCGGCCCTGGTACACCGGGCTGTTGCCGGCCACCGCCAGCATCAAGGGCTTGGGCAGCAGCCAGCTCGGGTACAGCGCTTCTGTCAGTACCGGTGCATGCGCCGGATTCTTCAAGCCTTTTGTGCCTCTGGCCCTTGAGGGACGAGCGTAACCAGCTATTGATTTAATAGCGTCCTGGGCTGCTACCCAACGCTGCATACGCTCGGGCCGATGGTCGGCGGCGGGTTGCCAGGCCTGCACCTGCGCCTGGCCCAGGCGTGCGCTCAGGCGCTCGATCAGCTCAAGCGCGCTGTCGCCCTGCTTGCGCTCTTGCATCAGCAGGCTGGCAGTGGCGGCCGCCGCATCAAGCAGCGGCTCGGTCACCAGCGACTGCAGGCTTAAGGAATGAACTGGCGCCGGCAGCTTTTGCTGTGCCAGGTGTTCGGCCACCAGGCGTGCCACATGGCGCAGGTCCTGCGCGGGCTGGGCCGTGCGTATCTCAAGCTGCCCGGTGGGAGCCACATCGCGCCGTTTGTCCAGATGCCAGGTGAGCCGGAGCGCGCTCAGTCCGCTTTGCCGGCCCAGCAGCCAGGCCTGCAGCCTGACCAGCAGGCGCTGCGCGCCGGCCATCAGTGCCGGTGCGTGGGTGACCAGCGCGTTGAGTTCCATCTTTTCTTCGAAGTGTTCTGGCAACACCTGCCAAGTGTATTCATCAGCCACCGCGCCGCGCGCACGGTCCAGCGCCTGCAGCAGTTGCGCATCAAAGCGCCTGGCCACGCCGTCGCGCGGCAAACGCAGGATGTCGTTCCAGGTGCGGCAGCCTATGCGCCCGAGCACGCCCAGGTGCGGGCGCGCCGCGCTGAGGGTGTGCATGGGCAGGTCGGCGACGCGTTTTTTCTCTTTGCCAGACGGTCCAGTCTGCCAGCGCAGCCGCCCAAGCGCTATCAAAGAAGTAGCGCCTTGCGCTTTCTGCACAAAGGCTCCAGCCTGATTTGACTCAAAAAATGCGAGCAGGCGGGCTTGCAGCAGTTGCGTCAGCCGCGCCAGCCCGCCGAACAGGCGCAGGCTGCCGGTCACGTCGATCAGCACGGCTTCGTCCAGCAAGGCCACGCGCGGCGAAAAGCCCAGCGCGATGCTGGCCACCGCCTGCTGCACCTCGGCGGGGTCGGGCCCGGCTTCAGTGGTGATCAAGGTGTGCAATGCGATCCAGCAAGGCATGGAGGGGGCTGTCCGGTGAGGTGACGGGTAACTGCAGCGGTGCCAGCTCTTCACGCCGGCGGCGCACGCGCTCGCGGCTGGCTGCCAGCAGCGCCGACAGCCGCGCCGGCCGCGTGGCCAGCAGCAGCGGTTCTGCCAGCGGCGGGCCGCGCCGCTTGAGCACGTGCACCCGCAAATTGCCTGCCTCGTTGTCCACACCTTCCAGCAGGAGGCGCAGCGGCGCGGGTGAAGACTCCTGCTGCGAGCGCGGCGTGCGGAACACGAAGAGCAGCTTGTTGTGCGCATGCGTGGCAATCTGCAGGCGCCGCAAATGGGCGCTGCGTACATCCGGCAGCCAGGCCAGCACGGCGGCCACATCGGCGCACTGCACCGCCTCGCGTGTGGCCCAGAGCAACGCCGGCCCATCGTTGTGGCCGGCCTGTACACACAACAGGCGCTGCATGTTGAGCTGGCGTGCGCCCAGCGCAGGGCCAAAGGGCTGGTAAGGGGCGCCCACCAGCACGACAAACTGGTCAGGCGCACGGGCCTGCAAGGTGGCCAGCGCCGGCGCCAGCAAACCCCACTCATGCAGGCCCGCCTGCGCCTGCAGCACTTCAACCAGTGCACCCTGCGGCCAACCGCCGCCGGGCAGCGCCTGGTTGAGCAGCGGATAACCCGTGTCTACAACCGGCAGGCAAGAGCTGCCAAGTTCACCCGCTCGCCAGACACCAGGGGTAAGCTCAAAGTCCGCCGGCCTTGAGTGGCCTGTGGTCAAAGGCAAGGCAGCAACGGCAGGGAAACAGGCAGACATGGCAAGGCATCACGAAGAAAGAAGAAGGTGTATAAAATACTGTTTATTTGTACAGTATTACACCTTTTCTGCCTACCGGGGAAAATCAATTATTTTGAGGACTACTGGATGAAATGTCTCCTGCGTAGCGTGTTGCTCAGCACGGGCATTGCCGCGCTGTTGCTGGCTGCGGCCTGCTCCCGGGAGCCTGCCACGGGCGATGCGGGCTACTCCCCGACCACGCCGCCGTCCAGCGTGAAGCCGGGCTTTATCAACAAGGTGTGGGAAGTCAGCCTGTCCACCGGGGTGTCGCCCGGCATGTTGTATGCGTTTTTGTCTGACGGCACACTGGTCATCACCTCACCCAACAGCAAGGCTGCCTTCGGCGCATGGACTTACAAAAACGGCCAGCTGACGATGATTGAGGGCTCGCAGGAATACAAGACCGACATCCTGAACCTGAGCCACGACGAATTGCGCCTGCGCAGCCACAACCCGGGCGGCAGCGTCGAAATAGTGCTGGTACCGGCCCGGGTGGCACCGCTGCCACCCTGAGGCCCTTCAAGCCTTGTTTTGCCCTGCCCCGCGCACCTGAACAAGCAGCAAGGCCAGCATCACCAGGCTAATTGCTACAAAACACAGAAACGACCAGTTGGCGATCGACAGGCCCAGAAAGGTCCAGTCAATTTTTGTGCAGTCACCACTGCCCTTGAAAATCATCGGGATGACACGCTGCAGCGGAAAGGTCTCGATCATTCCGTAAAAGTCACGCCCGCAGGAAGCCTCTTCAGGCGGATACCACTGCAGCCAGCTTTGGCGCGCCGCCACAAAGGCGCCGAAATCAGCGAGCAGCATGGTCTTGGCAGAACCCGCCATGATCAGCCACTTTGTACTGAAAAATGCCGTGACACCGGCAACAATCGCCACCAGCGCCAGTGCATACCGCTGCACGATACACATGGGGCAAGGCTCCAGGCCGACCACATGCTGCAGGTACAAGCCAAAGGCCAGCATGGCCACGCAGGCCACCGAGACCAGCGCCAGAACGCGGCGCGGCGCGGTTTCAAAATACGTCAGCAACATCAGGGTCCTTTTTGTATATCCACGCACCAATTGTCCGCTGGTTCGTGCGTTCAGGCGCTGATAAGTTCCCGCAGCTGCGGGTGCGGTGCTGACACCAAAAAAAAAGCCGCTGCGGAGGACTCCGCGCGGCGCATGGGGATAAACGCAGGAGCAGAATTATTTGGCCGGTGTCACCGTCACGGTCGGCACTTCGATTTTCTTCTCTTCCACCTTGACGGTTGGGACAGCGACCGTTTTTTCGGTGGTACCGACTGTGACGTCGGGGGTCTTGACGTCGTACTTGGGCAGCGTGACATCGCCCTCCTGGGTTTTGGTGATTTCAACTTTAGGCACAGTGATGTTGCCTTCCTGCGTTTTCTTGACGTCGCAGGCGGTCAGGCCCAGAGCGCCGGCTGAAATGAGGGCGAAAGCAAGGGTGGTTTTCAACATGGGTACTCCCGGGTAAAAAATAAAGCGGATGGATGGATTAAAAGTCTGCGTGGCTCTGAACCAGTGGGATGGCCCTGATGAAGCAGCTTTGAATGAATTCTCGGGGCGTGATGCCGGTCTGGTTTGTAGGGCGGCGCCTTACTTTGGTGTCGGCAGTTTTTTGTTTCGAGGCCCCCCAAAAAACCGGCCCCACAGGCGGCTTGTGCCAGCAGCTGCCGCGTCAGACGCCGGAAGTGTCTGGCTCTATCAGCACTTCGCCGCGCATGTGTTCGCCTAGGAAATCCAGAAAACTGCGCACGGCCGGCACCTGGCCCCGGCGAGACGTAAAAACGGCGTGGGCCACGCCCGGCCTGGGCGCCCAGCCTGGCAACACAGGCACCAGCAGGCGGGCTTGCTGCTCTGCCGCGCTCATGGACTCGGGCAAAAAGCCCATGCCGGTGCCGGCCAGCAGCGCCAGCTTCAAGGTCTGCAGATCGTCGGCCACATAACGCGGCTGGTGCTGCAACACGTACTCCTGCCCTTCGGGGCCGATCAGGGTCCAGGATGAGCGGCCATCCACCCAGGACATGGCCACGGTGTCCAGCTGCATCAGGTCTTCGGGCTTTTCAGGCATGCCGTGGTGCGCCAGCAGCGCCGGGTTGGCCAGCAACTGGCCACCGGACGTGCCCAGGTTTTTCACCACCAGACTGCCGCTGTCGTCCAGCGTGGGACGCACCCGCAGCGCGATGTCTATGCCGTCTTCCACCAGGTCCACCACCCGGTTGGTCACGCGCATGTCGATTTTGACCAGCGGGTACTGGGCCATGAAACGCGGCACCAGATAACCCAGGGTGCTCTGTGCCAGCGTGACCGGACAACTGATGCGCAGGGTACCGCGCGGCTCTACCTGCAACTGCGCCACGGCCTCGTCGGCGGCCAGGGCCTCATCGCGCATGGCAGCGCAGTGGCGCAGATAAATCGCACCTACCTCGGTCAGGGACAACTTGCGGGTGGTGCGCTGTAGCAGCCGGGCACCCAGCCGCGCCTCCAGTTCGGCCACGCGGCGCGACAGCCTTGACTTGGGCAAGCCGAGCGCGCGCCCGGCGGCGGCAAAACCGCCGCGCTCGACCACTTCGGCGAAATAAAGCATGTCGTTGAGGTCCTGCATGGACGGCTCCTTGATGGCTGATGGTTCGAAACACTGTCCCATCAATAGAACAATAAGTCGTAATTTTGCCATCTTATCAAGCAGTCGACTCGCCCACACAATCTATGCATGGCTGAGATACACAAAAACCAGCCACCAGCCCGACTCACTCACTTTCACGGAATTCACCATGACCAAGCTTCTTCACATCGACTCCAGCATTCTTGGCGGCAATTCGGTTTCCCGCCAGCTCACGGCACAAATCGTCGCCTCCTGGCGCGCCAGCCACCCCGCCACCGAAGTCAGCTACCTGGACCTGGCCGTGGACACGCCCAGCCATCTGTCCGCCGAATCCCTGGGTTTTCGCATGCCCGCTGGCAGCGACTTGAGCGATATGCAAAAACGCGAAAACGCGGTGTCAGAGGCGTTGGTAGCACAGTTTCTGGCTGCCGACGTGATAGTGGTCGGCGCACCGCTGTACAACTTCTCCATCCCGACCCAGCTCAAAGCCTGGATTGACCGCGTGGCGCAAGTTGGCCGCACTTTCAGCTACACCGACAAGGGCCCGGTCGGCCTGGCTGGCGGCAAGACTGTGATCGTCGCGTCCACTCGCGGCGGCATGTACTCAACCAGCGATGCCGGCAATGCGATGGAGCACCAGGAAAGTTACCTGAAGACTGTGTTCGGCTTCTTCGGCATCACCGACGTGCGTTTTGTGCGCGCCGAAGGCCTGGCCATGGGCGACGCAGCCAAAGCCGCAGCCCTGGCTGCTGCCAACGCTGACATCGCGGTAGCGGCCCAAATCAAGGCCGCCAACGAAGCGCAGGCCGCACTGGCAGCCTGAACCCTGCGCACGCCAGCCGGGCCGGTTAGCGCAGAACAAGCACGGGCACTTCGCTCAGCCGCAGCAGCGTGGTGGTCGTGCTGCCCACGATCAACTGGCGGATACGCGAGTGCCCGTAGGCCCCCATGACCAGCAAGGCGGCGTGCTGGGACTTGACAAGTGCGGGCAGCACCTCTTCCGGCTCACCGAGAATGAGGTCAACCTCGGCCTCAAATCCCGCCGCCGTCAACACCATGCGGGCGTCTTCAAGCTGCTGGCGTGCCAGCGTGGTTTCCACACCGGCCATGGCCACCAGCACTGGCAGACCTGTCAGCAAGGGGCTGCGTGCCACCGTCTCCACGGTTTTGAGCGCGGTCGGGCTGCCGTCAAATGCGATAACCACGCGCCGGGGCGCCTCAAATTGCTCGCCCGTGGCTACCAGCACCGGCCGTTTGACCGAGCGGATCACACGCTCGACATGGTGGTCCAGATGGATTCTTGAGGCCGCGCTCGCGTGGTAATGCTCGCCGAGCGCAAACAGGCGCGCATCCGGCTCCATCTCGAGCACGGTATCAAGCAGGTCACCGCGCCGCAGCCGGGTATCGAGTTGGGAGACGCCGAGGGCAACGGCCCGCTCGCGCGCTGCAGCCAGCAGCCGGCGGCCGGCTTCCTGCGCCAGCGTGCCGCGTTGTTCGTCCAGTTCGCTCAGTTGCGCAAGCAAAGCCTCCTGCGCGCCCAGGCCAATGCTGCCGCTGTAGTCGGTGACCTGGGGGCGCTCCATATTGCGTTGCAGCACATGCAACAGCTCCAGGGGCACGCCGAGCCGCAGTGCCGACCAGGCAGCGCAGTCGATCACGGCAGAGGTGTTTGCAAGCCCGTCAATACAGGCGTAGACCTTGTTCATTTTTTTGTCTCCTGATTCAGTGCATGAGTTGTTCCACCGCGCCGGGTTTGTCATGTATCGCAAAACGATCCATCAGCGTGGCGCTGGCTTCGTTCAGGCCGGTAACCTCGACGGGTGTGCCCTCGCGCCTGAACTTGAGCACCACCTTGTCGAGTGCACTCACGGCGGTGATGTCCCAGAAATGCGCGCGGCTCACGTCGATGCGCACCTGCTCAACCACCTCCTTGAAGTCGAAGGCGCCGACAAAGGTCTCCGAGGAGGCAAAAAATACCTGGCCAACCACGGCGTAGCTGCGTACCCGGCCCTCGTCGTCGCTCGTGCGGTCCACGCGCAACACACGCCCGACCTTGTGGGCAAAAAAGAGACCGGACAGCAGCACGCCGACAAACACGCCTTTGGCCAGGTCGTGGGTGGCCACGGTAACCACCACGGTGGCAATCATCACCAGGGACGAACTCGGCGGGTGCTCCCGCAGCTTGCGGATCGAGTCCCAGCTGAAAGTGCCAATGCTGACCATGATCATGACGGCCACCAGCGCGGCCATGGGGATCTGTTTGACCCAGGGGCCAAGAAAGACGATGAGGATCAACAGGAACAGGCCGGCAACAAAAGTGGACAAGCGCCCGCGCCCGCCCGATTTCACATTGATCACCGACTGCCCGATCATGGCGCAACCGGCCATGCCACCCATGAAACCGGTGGCAATGTTGGCCACACCCTGCCCCACACACTCGCGGTTCTTGTTGCTCGGGGTGTCGGTCAGTTCGTCAACAATCGAAGCGGTCATCATGGATTCGAGCAAACCGACCACGGCCAGCGTCGCGGCGTACGGCAGGATGATCTTCAGCGTCTCAAGACTCAAGGGTACATCGGGCAACAGGAAAATCGGCAGGCTGTCGGGCAGTTGCCCCATGTCGCCCACGGTGCGGATGTCGAGCTTGAGGACCATCGCCACAGCGGTGAGCACCACGATACAGATCAGCGGTGACGGGACGGCCCTGGTGATGTAGGGCAAGCCGTAAATGATGGCCAGGCCGGCGGCCGTCATGGCATAGACCACCCAGCTGACATTGGTGAGTTCGGGCAACTGCGCCAGAAAGATCAGGATGGCCAGCGCGTTGACAAAACCGGTGATCACCGAACGCGAGACAAAACGCATCAGGACGCCTAATTTGAACGCCCCGGCAATGATCTGCAGCACGCCGGTCAGGATGGTCGCCGCCAACAGGTACTGCAAGCCGTGTTCCTTGACCAGCATGACCATGACCAGCGCCATGGCCCCGGTGGCGGCCGAGATCATGCCCGGTCGACCACCCGTGAAGGCGATGATCACGGCGATGCTGAACGAAGCGTACAGGCCAACTCTGGGGTCGACACCGGCAATGATGGAAAAGGCAATGGCCTCGGGAATCAAGGCCAATGCCACCACCAGGCCGGCGAGCAGGTCGCCTCGGATGTTGGAGAACCAGTCCTGTCGGATGGAGGGGTACAGTGTTTTCAATGGAATAGGCGCAGCCCAGGGTGTGCCTGGCTGTCAGGAGTCAAGAAACAAGAGGAATGGATCGATGCGACAGACGAGTGTCGGATCCGGCCGGATTCAGAGGCTGCACACGCCTCAAGTGACACTCAGGGCGGCGTCACAGAGCAGAAGTAACCGCGCGGCAACCCGCAGCCCGGATAAACCACCGGGGCAGACAGCTGCGTGAGAAGGCCCTTGTGCATTGCAACATTCTAACGATCGCGCTGGCGAGCGCGAGTCAACACCCTCCATCCCGAGGCCGGCTCACGGATTGGAAGGTTTCCTGGCAGCTTAGTGGTTTCTCCCAATCTGTACGTCCGGCGGTCGGTCAGCTATTCTCGTGACAACTACAGGAGGGCGCCCATGGAATCGTCTCTGGATGTCATCGATCACGGTGACTGGCTCAGCTTTGGTATGTTGCACGCCGGCAGCATCATTCCGGTCAAAATTTCCCGTGACGCGATGGAGGAGTACTTCGGGGCAGACAAAGGGCCAGACGCATTAAAAAGTGCCTACACACTGGATGCGGAGATGATTCATGCGCGGGCAGCCGACATGATCGTCGCGGGCGTGAGCTACACCCCGGACAATCCCCTGGTGCTGAAAGCAGAAGACTTCTGACGCCAGGGTTTCAAGCCCACCCCTGCCGGCAAGCGCAGCCCTTACGTCGCCGCTGATGCGCGGCCCGCTCGGCGAAAAGTCAGGTTGATCCGGCGTCGGCCCAGCAGTTGATGCACGCCGTCGGCCAGTGGCGCCACGCCGTGAAACGCCAGGCGTGACGGGCCGCCCCATCCCACCACGTCGCCATGGGTCAGGCGATAACGTTGCGGCTTGTCGCCGCGGCTGGCAGACCCGAATAAAAACACGGCGGGCAGGCCAAGAGATACCGACACGATGGGCGCAGAAAAGTCTTTCTCATCTTTGTCTTGATGCACGGAAAGTTTGGCGCCTGGCTGGTAGCTGTTGATCAGGCAGGCGTCGGGCTGGAAATTCTTGAACCCCGCCTGGGCGGCGGCCTGCGCGGCCAGCCCCACAAAACAGGCAGGCATGGCCGGCCAGTTTTTCCCCGACAGCGGGTCCAGCGCGCTGTAGCGGTACCCGTTGCGATCCGACACCCAGCCGAGCGGTCCGCAGTTGCTCATGGCCACCGACATGGTGTGCCCACCGGGCGTCACCAGGTGGCGCAACGGCGCCTGCGCAGTGACACCTTCCAGCGCCTGCAGCAAGGCGACATCTGCGGCACGCGCAAAACCACGCAGCAACATGGCGCCAGGCGCCAGTGCCTGCGGCTGGTCGCAGGAGGGCAAATCATCATTAAAAAGATCGGGGGTCAATCGGCAGCCCAGTGCGGCGAAAGTCCGATGGTATCCGCGCAACGACCAAAGAAAAAAAGAAGAACGAGTGCGGAAAATCGAGCCGGGGCTATTGCTCCGACGGCAGCAGCATGGCTATACGCTCGCTCAGTCCATCGGCCCTTTCAGCCCCGGCAATTTCTTCGACATGGACAATGATGTCGCGTGCAATGACCATCATCGACGCACGGTCCCGCGCCTCGCGCAGCTGGTCGCGGAATTGTTTTGCCAGCTCGGGCATTTTTCTGACAAACATGCGCTCGCAGATGTCAAACAGAAACATCCGGGTGGTGGCCAGGGAGCGTTTGCCTTCAAAGTTGTCTGCGCCTTGGGCTGAAGTCACCGGCGCCTTTGCCGCCGGCAGCTCAATGGACCGCGCAGGCGCCGGTACAGGCTCAGGCGCTAGCGGCGTTTTGGCTTTCACGCCGACGGGCGAAGGCGTTGCGCCAGGCACCACAATCAGGTAGCCGGTACTGATGAGTTTGTCCAAAATGCCCGCGTCGTCCTGCAACAAGCCCTGCACTTCGCGGCGTGTCTTGCGGCCATCAACAAGAAACAGCGCAGAGCGTTCTCGCAGGTTCAGCACACGCGCTTTGGAGCTGAGCTCCAGCCTGGCTTTGTCCGATTTATGGAGTTGCATGTCATGGCCCCTGTGTACTTTTTGTAAGAACAGGTGAATGCTAGGCCTGACCCGTGTCGAACACATGACACGGAGCAGTCCCCAGCCGTCAGGGCGAGAGCAACCTCGCCGAAGTCAGTAGCCGGCAGTGATATAGATCAGCTCTTTTTGCTGCAATTTATTACGCACGATAGACAGGATGGTCATGACACCGCCATAATTTTTGTGCGCCGACTTCGCGCCGCAGATGTCCGTCAGCCAACTGACGTCCTGATTTTTTTCGAAAGACCGCATGAACGCCATCAAGAAAGCCCGCAAACTCATTGAGGCCAAGCCCGACTCGGAAGCCGCCAAAACGCTGGCCACCCTGGTGCGCGCGCTGGAATCAAACGAAAAGTTTGACCTCAGCCAGATCTACAAACTGGACTACGACAGCTTTGACATCTGTATCGAGGTGATGAAGGACTGGCGGCTGGAGCGCTACTACCTGGGCAAAATCAGGCTGCACGACCTTTCGGTGCAGATGGCAGAACTGCAGGCCTAAGGAAGCGCTGAACAGGTCCTTGCGGAGGCGTGGCAGCCGGATCGGGATGGGAAGCAAGGCGGATTTCGCAGCCAATAGCTGCCTATTGGCAAGAAGTTCAACGCAGCAGACCGCCCGAGACCGGTTGATCGCGCGCCGCAGGGGACTTGTTCAGCGCTTCCCCAAGCCTGCTTCAGCGCAGCTGGGCGCGCGTCCAGCGGACGATGTCTGCTGCACCCATGGCGCCAGCCTGGCGCGCGACCTCACGGCCACCCACAAACAGCGCCAGGGTTGGAATGCTGCGAATGTTCAGGCGAGTGCCCAGATTGCGGGCCTGCTCGGTATCGACCTTGGCCACACGCACCAGAGGCTCCAGCTCGGCAGCCGCCTGTGCATAAGCGGGAGCCATCTGCAGACAGGGGCCGCACCACGGCGCCCAGAAATCAACCAGCACCGGAATCTGGCTGCGCGCGATGTGGCGGTCAAACGCCGCCTCATCGAGGTTGACCGGCTTGCCGGTGAACAGCGCCATGTGGCAACTACCGCAGTCCGGCGCCTTGGCCAGGTCGGCACTGCTGACACGGTTGGTCGTGTGGCAGTGCGGGCATACGATGTGCAGGGATGGCGTCATCTGGCCCCGGCGCAGGCTGGATCAGCCGTTGTTGGCTTCGTCCAGCGCCTTGCACGACGGTGCACACACGGCGTGGGACTTGCCCAGCACCTTGCGTGTGCCCATTTGCGAGCGCGGACGGTGTTTGCCGCACATGAAGCACGACATGGTGGCGGCGCCGAAAGAGGCAGACGCTACAAACGGGGAGCCCGACACCTTGGATTTGTAACGCAGTCCGTCGGCAAGGACGGTGGTTTTGGCATCAGCTCTGGCCATGGGTGGTTCCTTGGTTGGGTTGGCGCATTGCGCGCTCTATGGCTTGCCTGGCCTGCCGTTCGGCAGCCAGCGCCGGATCCAGCGGCGAACGGCAAAGGCCCGCGTGCTGGTAATGGGTATTTTCGTACATTTCGGCCGCGGCCGGGTGGGAGTCAAGCAAAGCACCCAATTCGCGCCCGGGCTCTGCCTCTTTCAGGGCGCTGGCCAGGCGGCTCACGATCGAGCGATATTGATCCGCACCCACCGGCACGGCGCTGTGCTCAAGCCGCTCCAGCAGCTCAGCCAGCACATGGGTGACAGTCAGACTGGAGGGAAGCGAAGACGTTTGTGTCGTGTTCATGCCTCTGAACGTGGGGGCCTGGCGGCAGAAAACAAGTGCTATGTTTTTGATAGCTTCTAGCGGTTGCTGATTAAGGGCTAACGGCCCATTTCGTCCATAAATCGGGCTGTGGCGGCTTAGCAGCCCTGCGCCCCGTTTGCCGCAAGGACGTCCAGTACGCCGGTGGCCGACCCTGCCAGCACAACGGCCAATGTCGGTCGGGTGGAAACATTCATAAAATAAGGCCGTGGGATCATGGTCTGCTTTCGGATTCCGGGATGGCCGGGCCAAAACAGAGACGAATAAAAAGCCAGTTTCTAATACCCAAATTATCTATAACGACATCTCACGAAAGAAATCCACATGGCACGCACTGTCAATTGCATCAAACTGGGCCGCGAGGCCGAAGGCCTGGACTTCCCGCCCTACCCGGGGCCGCTGGGTAAACGCCTGTGGGAAGAGGTCAGCAAAGAGGCCTGGGCCGACTGGATGAAGCAGCAGACCATGCTGGTCAATGAGAACCGCCTGAACCTGGCCGATGCCCGTGCCCGCCAATACCTGGCGCGGCAAATGGAGAATCATTTCTTCGGGAGCGGCGCTGACAAGGTCCAGGGTTACGTTCCGCCCACGCAATAGGACCCCCACGCTTGTCACTGCGTGTACTGCGCTGCCCCCCGAGGGGGCCGCTGCGCCTGCGGCCCGGCCAAGCCGGTTCCGCGGCCCCGGCTGGTCTGGAAGGCCCGCGCTTGCTCCATCCGTGACAATGAGCTCCCTTTCCTCAGTCGCGATACCCACCACCGCAAACGGGCAGCGTTCACGTTCGCAAAACGCCTGAAACACCGGCAGCGATTCCGGTGCGATTGCCATCACGTAGCGCTCCTGGCTCTCGTTGCTCCAGATTTCCTTGGGACTCAGGCCGCTTTCTTCCAGCGGCACGGCGCGCAGATCGAAGCGTGCGCCGCGGCCGGCGTCATTGACCAGTTCCG
>NZ_JAUXUP010000067.1 GCF_030680935.1 Polaromonas sp.
TGTACGCCGCAGTGGCGCGCACGCTGTACCGCGCGCACGAGGAGCCGGCGGCGCATGAAAGCATCGAGGGCATCGAACATTTCGACAAGGTCATCAATGTGGACCAGTCGCCGATTGGCCGCACGCCGCGCAGCAACCCGGCCACCTACACCGGCCTGTTCACGCCGATCCGCGAGCTGATGGCCGAGATGAACACCGCACGCGAACGCGGTTACGGGCCGGGGCGCTTCAGCTTCAACGTGGCCGGTGGCCGCTGTGAGGCCTGCCAGGGCGACGGCGTGGTCAAGGTCGAGATGCACTTTTTGCCCGACGTGTACGTGCCCTGCGACGTCTGCAAGGGCATGCGCTACAACCGCGAAACCCTCGAAGTCCAATACAAGGGCAAGAACATTGCCCAGGTGCTGGACCTGACGGTAGAAGACGCCGCCGAGTTCTTCAAGGCGGTGCCAGTGATTGCGCGCAAGCTGCACACCTTGCTCGACGTGGGCCTGTCTTACATCAAGCTCGGTCAGGCCGCCACCACACTGTCGGGCGGCGAGGCGCAGCGTGTCAAGCTGGCGCTCGAATTGTCCAAACGCGACACGGGGCGCACCCTCTACATCCTGGACGAGCCGACCACCGGCCTGCACTTTGCCGACATCGACTTGTTGCTGAAAGTCCTGCACCAGTTGCGCGATGCCGGCAACACCATCGTGGTGATCGAACACAACCTCGACGTCATCAAGACGGCCGACTGGCTGATCGACATGGGGCCGGAGGGCGGCGCTGGCGGCGGCAGCGTGGTCGGCGTGGGCACGCCCGAGGACATTGCAGCCAACCCGGCCAGTCACACCGGGCGTTACCTGAAGCGGCTGCTTCAGGCCTGAGCCACCATGCCACCCCAAAGCGCGTTGACAGACTTGGCGGCCTGCCGATTGGTCTGGTGCTGAAGTCAAAAATTGCGGAGATTGTGGGGTCGCAGGACGCGGCCACGCCAGAGGCCGCCATCGAGCTGCTGGACCGCATGCTGCTGGAGGCGCTACCCGATTTCCGCAAGAATATTTTTGCGCCCGACATGTCTTCCCGCCCACCGTTGGCCTGACGTCCGTACGCAACTGGCCTTGCCGCTCCTTGCGCGCAGCTGAAACACTTGCCAGTCACGGTGCGGCGTGAGAAAGTAGCCGTCATGCGTTTCTCCGACCTTCGCTTTCTGCTGGCATGGCTGCTGCCCCTGCTGACGCTGTACGGCATCATGCACACCCCGGCGCAGGCGGCGTTATGGACCCTGGCCATCTGGATCAGCATTGCCCTGGCCGATGCCTGGGTGCCAGGCGGCGCGCGGTCGCCCGGGCCGGTGGACACGGCTTCAGGCCTGCCCTACTTCCGCTGGGTGCTGCGCGGCTATGTGCTGCTGCAACTTGTGTTGATCGTGGCGGGGGCACATGCCGCGCTCCAGGCAAACTGGCTCACGGTGCTTGGGGTTGGCTTCAGCGTGGGTTTCATCACCGGCTCACAGGGCATCACGTTTGCGCACGAGCTTGGCCACAGCAAGTCGAAGTTCGACCGCCTGTGCGCCTGGGTGCTCATGAGCAGCGTCTGTTATGGCCATTTCATGGTCGAGCATTACCGCGGCCATCATCCGCGCGCAGCCTCGCCCGCAGACCCGGCTTCGGCGCAGCGTGGCGAGAGCCTTTACCGCTTTTTGCCGCGCACGCTGTGGGGCAGCCTGGCCAGCGGCTGGCAACTGGAGGCGCAACGTGTTGCGCAGTTCAAAACCAGCTGGATACGTAGCCCGCTGACCTGGAGCGCAGCGGCATCCTTGATGCCTTTTGTGCTTGCAGCCCTTTATTTTCCTGCGCTGACAGCTATTAAAATCATAGCGTTTTTTGCGGTTCAATCGGCGGTGGCTTTTCTGCTGCTGGAAGTCGTCAACTACATCGAGCACTACGGTTTGCAGCGCAGCCAGCAGGATGGACGGCGCGAGGCTTTTGGTCTCATGCATGCGTGGAACGCCGACCATGTGCTGACCAACTCGATGCTGGCCAATTTGCAGCGCCACTCCGACCACCACATGCATGCCTGGAAGCCCTACCCCAGCCTGGCGGCGCTGCCTGGCCCGCAGCTACCCACCGGTTATGCCGGCTGCCTGCTGCTGGCGATGTTGCCCCCGCTGTGGTTTGCGCTGATGCACAGGCGCCTGGACGCGCTGCCGCCGGCCACCGTACCCACCCCTTGACGCCCTGATCGGGCTGGAGTTGCCATGTCTTCCATCACCCTGCGCTTTCTGGCCGAGCCCAACACCGTCAACTTTGGCGGCAAGGTCCATGGCGGCACCGTCATGAAGTGGATTGACGAGGCCGGTTACGCCTGCGCCACCCGCTGGGCCAAACGCTACTGCGTCACCGTCTCGGTGGGTACGATCCGCTTTCAAAGGCCCATCATGATTGGCGACCTGGTTGAAGTGGAAGCCAGACTGGCCTACACCGGCGCCACCAGCATGAACATCTCGGTCGAGGTACGCGCCGGCGACATGAAAACCGGCCAGATGCAAGTCATCGCCGAATGTGTGGTGGTTTTTGTGGCAGTCGATGCCGATGGCAAAACCATTCCAGTCGAGGCCTGGCTGCCCGAAACCCCGGGCGACATGGCGCTGGCGCAAAACGTCCGCGCCCACCTGCAGGCAACGCGGGCCATGCAACCGGATTAAGCCTTCACACGCCCGCGGCTGCAAGCGTGGCCTCGGCGCTGTGGCCCCTCTCGCCAAAATAGCCGGCCAGCAGGTCCAGCGCATGACGCACCTTGGCGGGCTGATCACCGCGCCTCGGCGTGACCGCATACACGGCCAAATCGGACAAGCGCCAGCCGGGTAGTACGGGCAACAGGCGCCCGTCGGCCAGCGCCTGACGATCATCTTCACTGACGCCCAGGCCAATGCCCCATCCCGCAAGACAGAGCGCATGCTGCGCCGTCACCTGCGCCTGAACACGCGCTTGCAGCCGCAGGACCTCGCGCTCGCCACCCGGGCCCTGCAATTCGAGCATGTCGGAACCACTCTGGCCTGACTTGCCGCCCAGCCAGTCGTGCTGCAGCAAATCCCGTGGGAGGGCGGGCCAGCCACGTTGTGCCAGGTAAGCGGGCGACGCACACAACTGCCGGCCCATGCTGCCCAGCTTGCGCGCAACCAGACTGGAGTCGGCCAGGGGACCCACCCGCAGGGCCAGGTCCACGCGAGACTCGATCAGGTCAATCACCGTATCGTCCAGCAGCAGGCGCAAGCTCAGCCGGGGGTGGCTGCGCAAGGGTGCCAGCGCCTTGGCCAGCAAGCCCCCAAATCCGGCTGGCGCAGCCAGCCGCAGCTCACCTTCCGGCTCTTCCCGCAGCCGCACCAGCGCCTGGTCGGCAGAACGGGCCGCAGCCACCATGGCGGCACACCCGGCGTGATAACGCTCGCCGGCTTCGGTCAGGGCCAGGCGACGGGTGGATCGATGCAGCAAGGCCAGGCCCAGCGACCGCTCCAGCTGCCGAAGGTGCTGGCTGACCGCTGAGGGTGTCATGCCCAGCTGGCGCGCCGCAGCCGTCATGGACCCGCTCGCCACCACCTCGGCAAAAATCGCCATGCGCTTGAGTTGATCCACAGTTTTTCCGGTATTTATTAGTGAAGCTTCATGGTGATAGCGAATTAGGCCATCTATTCAAGGCTTTGTGAAGCCACGAGACTAGAACCTTCTTTCACCCACAGGAGTTTTTCATGAAGATTGCACTCATAGGCGCCACCGGTTTTGTCGGTACCCCCATCCTTTCCGAATTGCTGGCCCGCGGCCATCAGGTCACCGTATTGGCCCGCACGCCGTCCAAGCTGCCCGCACAAACCGGCCTGACCGTGGTGCAGGCCGATGCGCTGGATGCCCAACAGGTCGCCAAAGCTGTGACTGGCCACGACGCGGTGATAAGCGCCTACAACCCCGGCTGGACCGAACCCAACATCCACGACCTACACCTGCAAGCCAGCCAGGCGATTGTGGAAGGCGTCAAGGCATCCGGCGTGAAACGTCTGCTGGTGGTCGGTGGCGCTGGCAGCCTGTTTGTGGCGCCTGGCCTGCAGCTGGTAGATACCGCCGAGTTTCCGGCCCAGTACAAGCAGGGCGCGCTGGCGGCGCGCGAGGCCCTGAACCAGCTCAAACTCGAGACCACCCTGGACTGGAGTTTTGTTTCACCGCCGATTGGCCTGGCGCCTGGCGAGCGCAGCGGCAAATACCGGGTCGGCGCAGATGAGCTGCTGGCCGGTCAGGGCGGCCAACCAGCCGGCATCTCAGCGCCGGACCTGGCCGTGGCTATCGTGGATGAAATCGAAGCGCCGCGGCATGTGCAAAAGCGCTTTACCGTCGCGAACTAGACAGGCGCAAATCAGGGTGTCGGGGTCTGGTTTTGATGGTTGATCTCGCTTTTGCGAAATTCCCCCTGCGCCAATGCCCGGTCGCGGTCGGCCTGCAACAACTGCTCGTCGGTTGATAGGCCGGACAGTGCGGCGCAGCCATGCAGGGTCGCACACAGGCCCAGCCAAAGCAGACGGGAAGTCAGACGAGTCGTGAAAGGCAGCCAGGCCGTTTGCATGAGATTTTTCCTCGGCGAGTAGGGGAAGTCTCGCGCAATCTGGTCTGGCTTTCAAGCCCCGCGCGCCGCCTGCAACACGTCCCGCGTCTTGATGGCCTCGCGCCGCGCCGCTTCGGCAAAGTCGTCACCGGACGAGGCGTAAATGATGGCGCGCGATGAGTTGACGATGATGGGCGCACCTGGCCGCCAGCCGGCTTTGACAGTGGCAGCCGCATCGCCGCCCTGCGCGCCTACGCCGGGGATCAGCAGCGGCAAGGTGGGTGCCACGGCGCGCACACGTTCGATCTCTGCCGGGTAAGTGGCGCCCACCACCAGCCCGAGTTGGCCATTGAGGTTCCACGGGCCCTGCGCCAGACGGGCAACGTGTTCATACAGCAGGGGCTGGCCGTCGACCGAGGCCAGGCGCTGGTTCTGCAAGTCGTCGCCGCCGGGGTTGGAGGTGCGGCACAGCAAAAACGCGCCCTTGCCCGCGTGCTTCAGATAAGGCGCGACCGAATCAAAGCCCATGAAGGGCGACAGCGTCACCGCGTCCGCACCATAACGCTCGAAAGCCTCTATCGCATACTGCTCGGCGGTGCTGCCGATGTCGCCGCGTTTGGCGTCCAGAATGACAGGCACCTGCGGCGCCGTGCGGCGCATGTGTTGCATCAGGCGTTCGAGCTGGTCTTCGGCGCGGTGCGCGGCAAAGTAGGCAATCTGCGGCTTGAAGGCGATCGAGAGGTCTGCCGTGGCATCAACCATCGCGGCGCAGAAGTCGTAGATCCTGCTGGCGTCGCCCTTGAGTTTGCCGGGAAATCTGGCGGGGTCCGGGTCCAGGCCGACACACAGCATGGATTGGTTCTGGCGCTCAGCCGCGCCCAGCATCTCAAGAAAAGTCATGTCTTATTGTAAGAAGGTGCCTGAAGCGTACCTCACCGGCAAAGCGGGACAATAAGCGCATTGCCTGCAACGGAGACCGGGATACATGCACCTGAGCCGAAAACAATTGATCCTGCTGATTTTGCTGACCCTGGCGTGGGGCATCAACTGGCCCATCATGAAAGTTGGTGTCGCCGACTTTCCGCCACTGAGCTTTCGTGCCCTGTCGATCTGGCTGGGCATTCCGGTGCTGGGCGCGGCCATGCTGCTGATGAAGGTGCCTTTTTTTGTGCCACGCGACAAATACCGCGAGTTGTTCTGGCTGGCATTTGCCAACATGTTTGTCTGGCACGGGCTGATCATTCTGGCGGTGAAAAACCTCAGCAGCGGGCGCGCCGCCATCCTGGGCTACACCATGCCAATTTTTTCGGCCCTGTTCGGTGCCTGGTTCTTCGGCAACCAGTTGCAGCGCCGCAGCTGGCTGGGCGTGGCCGCAGCCGCGCTGGGCGTGGCGCTGCTGCTGTGGCACGAGCTGACGAATCTCTCGGGCCGGCCCATCGGGGTGTTGTGTGCTCTCGCCGCGGCGACCACCTGGGCCGTCGGCACGCAGAAGCTGCGCAACACCACGATGCCGGTGGCTACCCTGACGATTTCCTTCTGGATGACGGTGATGACGGCGGTGGTGATGACCGGCCTGAGCGCGGTCTTCGAAATGCCGCAATGGAAGGCACCTCCGGCCGTGAGCTGGGCCTCGATTCTTTACAACGCAGTGATCATCTTCGGCTTTGCCCATGCGGCCTGGTTTTTTCTGGCGCGCAGCCTGCCGCCTGTGGCCTCAACTTTGAGTGTGATGATGATCCCTATCCTTGGCGTGTTCTCCGGCGCGATCGGCTTGGGCGAAGTGCTGCACTGGCAGGACTGGGCCGCTGTGCTGCTGATGGTGGTGGCGATAGCGTCGGTGCTGGCGCCGGGGCGGGCGGTCAAGCCGGGCGTTTGAGCGTGTCCAGTGCAAGACAGAGGTCGTCCCAGGCCTTGGCCTTGTCGCCCAGGCTGCGCAACAGATAGGCCGGGTGGTAGCTGACCACCACCGGCACACCCAGGTAGCTGAACACCTGGCCACGCAGCTTGCCAAGCGGGATTTTCTGCACATCGGGCACGCTGCCTTGCAGCAGCGACTGGGCTGCAAACTTGCCGAGTGCCAGAATCATTTTGGGTTGCAGCAGCTCCACCTGGCGCTGGAGGTAAGGCTCGCACTGCGCCACCTCGGCCGGGTCAGGGTTGCGATTCGCCGGTGGCCGGCACTTGAGCACATTGGTGATGAAGATACTTCTGGACAGGCCGGCCTGTGGCGGCGCCTCGCCCTGGTTGCGTTGCAGCCCCATGGCCAGCAGCATGTTGTCCAGCAGCTTGCCCGCCTGGCCGACAAAAGGCTCGCCAGCCAGGTCCTCGTTTTCACCGGGGGCTTCGCCGACGATCAGCCAGTCCACTTGCGGCGCGGCAGCCCCAGCCGCCACCGGCCCGACCCCAAACACGGTTTGGCTCCGGCTGTCACACAGGGCGCAAGCGCGGCAAGTGGCGACGGCTGCCTGCAAGGCCGGCCAATCCATGCGGTCTACGCCTTGCGGGCGCGCCAACGGGGCAGCGTCGAGCGGCACGGCTGCTGGCACACGCAGCGCGGTTGCCGCTGGTTTTTCAGCATCAAATCGGGCTGCAGCCCTTTCTGGACGCGCGCCAACAGCTATGTTATTGATAGCGTGCGCAACCTCTGCCTCGGCTTGTACAAGTGCAGCGGGTGTTGGCACGGGTTGCCAGACGCGTACACCCATCTCGCGCAGCATGGCGCGTTGGCGTTTGTCCAGGTCCAGGCTCACGGCGCGCTCCTCATGCAGCGGACAAGGCCAGGCTCATCACCACCGCGTCTTCGCGGCCCGCCGCGTCCGCCGGGTAATACTGCCGCCGATTGCCCACATGGCGAAAGCCATAACGCTCGTAGACGGCGCGCGCGCGGGTGTTGCTGACCCGCACTTCCAGCCAGACCCACTGCGCGCCCTGGCCGCGCGACCACAGAACCAGTCCATCGAGCATCAGGCGGGCCCAGCCCTGGCGCTGCCAGGCGGGCGCGACCGTGATGTTGAGCAGGTGCACTTCGTCCACACCCTGCATCGCCACAAAATAGCCCAGCAGCTGTGCGTCGGGGCCTGCGCCGCCAATCAGCAGCTGCGCCTGGTAACCGGCCCTGAGCGAGTCGCTGAAGTTACCCTGCGTCCAGGGGTGGGGGTAGGCGCTTTGTTCGACCCGGCAGACCGCCGCCAGCCATGACTCGGTCATGGTTTCGAACTGGACCTCCAGGGGTTCAAGAACAGCGCTCATGCCTGATTATCAGCCGCAGGCCTGGGCCTTGTCGGCCTTGACCCGGGCCCGCTCGTCGGTGGTCAGCGCCACCTTGTCGCGCACATACAGCGGCAAGGCCTGATCGGCGGGCACGCCATGGCCTGCAGCCAGCAGCGCAGGCGCCAGCCGCAGCAAGGCCGTTGCAGTGGGCAGCGCGGTAACACGCGGCAGCTGATCGGCAAAGACCGGCAGCCGGTCCGCATACACGCTGAATACATTGCCAGCCAGCAGCCCGGTATCTGCGTCCAGCTGCAAGGCCTCAGGGCGAATCAGTGAGCAGGGCGCTGCCGCCGTCCAGAGCCCGCCGGCAAAGCCAAAATGCTGCACATACATCTCGTCCATGCGGGCATCCAGCAGGGCCATCACCTGCAAATCCGCAGGTGCCGCGCCCTGCTGCTGAAAACGCGCTTCTTCGGCCAGCGCCAGCAAGGTGTCCAGCGGCAACACCGGCAGGCGCGCACCAAATGCCAGCCCCTGCGCCACCGAGCAGGCCGTACGCAAGCCGGTGAAGGATCCCGGGCCTCGGCCAAACACCAGCGCATCCAGCCCCGCCAGCGCCAGCCCGGCCTGGTCCAGCAGCGCCAGAATGGCCGGAATCAGCGTGCCGGAGGCCTGCGCGCCGCCGGGGCCGGTGTGTTGCCAGACGCGCGCGCCAACGCTGACCGCAATGGACATGCTGTCGGTGCTGGTGTCAAAAGCAAGCAGTTTCATGGTTGAGATGTCAAATCAGGTCTTGGCCCTTGCGGGGTTTGCGTGACCAGCTATTAAATCAGGAGCGTTTGCGACAGGTTTGGCCTGCGCACGGACACCAAACACAATACCTGCGGTGACCAGCGCCAGACCGGCGAGCAGGTTCCAGTACAGCGGCTCACCCAGAAACATCACCGCGCCCAGGGCCGACAGCCCGGGCACCACGGCAGTGATCATGGTCGAGCGTACCGGGCCGAAGTGCTGGACCATCTTGGTAAAGGTGATGCCGGAGATCACCACCGAGCCCACCCCCTGGAACACCATCTGGAAAACTATCTCGCCCCATGGCGCGCTGGCCAGGCGACTGGCCAAGGCCCCGGACAGC
Organism: Polaromonas sp.; assembly: GCF_030680935.1. Lineage (GTDB taxonomy): Bacteria > Pseudomonadota > Gammaproteobacteria > Burkholderiales > Burkholderiaceae_C > Polaromonas. The sequence continues at coordinate 8,915 of NZ_JAUXUP010000067.1, forward strand.
GTCAGCAAGGCATACACCGGCACATAAGTCACAAAGGCAAACACACTGATGGCAATGGTGGCCTGTACCGCCTGCAGCGCGTGTTTGCGCACCAGCACCGAATACACGGCCCAGCAACTGGAGGCGGCCAGAAACAACAGGTCGCCCTTCCAGACCTCACTGCCGGGCTCCAGCCAGGCGCGCAGCAGGCTGGCACCGCCCACCATCACGTCGCCCAGAAAAATCAGCCCCAAACCGATGGCGCGCACACGGCTGACGCGGTCCCCCAGGATCAATACCGCCATCAACGTGGTGCTCAGTGGCAGCGTGCCGGGCAACAACACCGACGCATGCGCCGCCGGCGCAAAATAAAACCCGCTGTAGGCCAGGCTGGCGTAACCCACACCACCCACCATACCGATCAGCGCAGTCAGCCTGAAGCCCAGCGGCGACAGGCCCAGCCAGCTGGCGGGCGCTGCAGCGCCAGCGCTGGCCTTTTGGCGTTGCCACACCAGCCACGCGCCCCAGGGCAACAAGACCAGCGCCGCACCAGCAAAACGCAGCAGGCAGATGTCCAGCGGGGTCAACCCCCGGTGCGCCGTGGCGCGTGCAATCACGATAAAAGAAGTCCAGATGGTCACGGTCACGATGGCCGCCGCGATGCCGACTGTCCTTGGAGAAAAACGCATGCGTGGATTATCCGGGCAAGACGCCTGTCGCGCTGGGCGGGGGGCAACACGGATAATGCGCCATGCCCTTTCTCTCCCTTGTGTGCCGCCTTGGTGCCGCGCTGCTGCTGACCCTGCCCCCCACCTGGGCACTGGCCCAAAAAACCGCACCGCCCGCCAAGGCCCCCAAAGCCGCAAAACAGACATTGCCCGCAGCAATTGCCAAGGCCCTGATGCGTGCCCAGGTGCCGACCGACGCGGTCTCGCTGCTGGTGGTAGAAGCCACGGGCCTGCAGCCGCCGCGCCTGAACCACCAGGGCAGCCTGCCCATGAACCCGGCCTCGGTCATGAAGCTGGTGACAACTTACGCCGCACTCGATGTGCTGGGGCCCAGCTTTACCTGGAACACCCAGCTGCTGATGGACGGCAGGGTGTCGGACGGCATCCTGCACGGCAACCTGCTGGTGCGTGGCGGCGGTGATCCCAAAATGGTGGTCGAACGCCTGCAGGCACTGCTGGCACAGGTGCAGGCCAGCGGCGTCAGGGTGATACGCGGCGACATCGTGCTGGACCGAAGCGCCTTTCAGGTGCCGGCACTGGACGCCGGCGAGTTTGACGGCGAGCCGCTGCGGCCCTACAACGCGCGCCCCGACGCGCTGCTGATCAACTTCAAATCCCTGGTGCTGCGTTTCACGCCCGATCCCGCCACCGGCCGCGCACTGGTGCGCAGCGAGCCGCCCATGGCCGGGCTGACGGTCGATGAAAGCGTGCCGCTGGCGCGAGTCTCACGCTGCGGCGACTGGCGCAGCGAGCTGCGCGCCAGCGTGGACAGCCCGGAGCGCATCCAGTTCGCCGGTAGTTATTCGGTGGCCTGCGGTGAACGCGTCTGGCCTACCGCCTATGCCGAACCCGCCAGTTTTGCGGCGCGGGCCCTCGAGGGCTCCTGGCGCGCGCTGGGTGGCCTGCTGACCGGCAGCGTGCGAGACGCCACCACGGCCGAGCTGGCGGTGCTGCGCGCCCGCGGCACCTTGTCGGGCGAGAAGCCGCCGCTGCGCCTGGACGCGCCTTCGCTGCCGCTGCGCGAGATCGTGCGTGACGTCAACAAGTTCTCCAACAACGTCATGGCCCAGCATCTGTTTCTGACACTCGGGCGCCAGTCACAGACCGGCGAATACGCCCAGGGCACACCCGAAACCGGCCGCGCCGCAATGGCCGCCTGGTGGAAAAAAATTCTGCCACAGCAAGCCGCCCCGGTGATGGACAACGGCTCGGGCCTGAGCCGCATCGAACGCATCAGCGCCACCAGCCTGGCGGCCATGCTGCAAAACGCTGCCAAAAGCCGCGTTGCGCTCGACCTGCTGGAGTCGCTGCCAATTGCCGGTGTGGACGCCACCATGCGCGAACGCGCCAAGGCCGTCACCGGGCAGGCCTTCATGAAAACCGGCTCGCTGCGTGATGTGACCGCAGTTGCCGGTTACGTCAACGGCAACAGCGGGGCACGTTACATCGTGGTCGGCATGGTCAACCACCCGAACGCGGGGGCGGCGCGGCCGGCGCTGGATGCCTTGATTCAGTGGGCGGTGCAGGAGCAGCGTTAGGTTCATCAGGCTTGGCTTGTGCTGAACCGGGCCAAGAGTTGAGGCCTTCTTTGCCTTCAACGGCGGTGGTGCGCCAACAAGCCGGGGGTAGCCCGGCGGCTACTCACTTTCTTTGGCGACGCAAAGAAAAGTGCCTCGCCCGCCGGGGCGAGACCCGGCTTGCAGGCCAATCACCCCAGCAGGTCAAAGCGCGTAGTCAGCAAACATGCCCCGGATCGGGATCCATGGCGGACTTACTCCGCCGTCAAATGTTTCCCAACAATCCCCGCCAACTCAAACATGGTCACCTGCGGCTTGCCAAACACGGCCAGCAACTTCGCATCGGCATTGATGGCGCGTTTGTTGGTGGCGTCCTGCAGCTTCTCGGCCTTGATGTAGTCCCAGAGTTTTTTGATGACCTGGGTGCGCGCCACCGGCTCGCTGCCTATCACTGCGGCCAGGGCCTCGCTGGGTTTGAGGCCACTGCCCGGCTTGGCCACGCGGGCCACTTTGGGTTTGGCGGTTTTGGCAGCTGGCGCTTTTTTGGCTGCGACCTTTTTGGCTGCGGGTGCCGCCTTCTTTGCCGCCACGGTTTTGCCAAACGGCGTTTTCACCGCGCCGGTGCGCGGCGGGCCTGCGGTTTTGCGCGGCGGGAATTTGGATGGCGCAAATTCAAAGTTGACCTTGCCAGCTTCGGCGTCCCAGGCCAGCATGGCCTTGAAGGGCCGGCGCGTGCGCATGGAGACAAACTTGTCGAGCAAATCGGTTTTGCCGCTGGTGAGCAACTTGACCATTTGTTCGCGCTCCACCGGCTGCTGCAAGATCACCTGGCCGGTCTTGAAGTCGCAGCTCGGTGTCGGCTGCGCGTTGGTCGGCACTGACTTTTCACACACGTAGTTCTTGCCGTGTTCAAACACAGCGGCGCCGCATTTGGGGCAGGCGCCCAGCGACTGCTGACCGCTGAAATCCACGATCTCGCCGGTCTCGGCATTTTTGTCGTCGCCGAAATCAAACTCCAGCTTGTAGTTTTTGGTTTCTTCGTCGAACTTGATGACCATCTCGGCGGTGAAGGGCCAGCCCGCCTTGGAGCGAAATCCGTCCAGCGGACCGATTTTTTTGTCACGCAAAAACTGCTCCACCTCGGCCACCTCGAAGGTACGGCCGGCAGGGGTTTTGCCAAACGAAAAGCCGCATCCGTCGTCACCCTTTTTTCCCACGCAGGTGTAACGCCGGTAGTTTTCCTTGATGACACCGCCGCAATTCGGACACGGTGCGGAAAGTGTCGCGTAGTCGCCGGGAATCGTGTCCTTGTCATAACCCTTGGCCTTGGCGACCAGGTTTTTGGTCATGTCGGCAATCTCGGCCATGAAGGTCTCGCGACTGAGCTTGCCGTGTTCCATCTGCGCGAGTTTGTATTCCCACTCACCCGTCAGGTCGGCACGTGAGAGTTCTTCCACGCCCAGGCCACGCAGCAGCGTCATGAGCTGGAAAGCCTTGGCCGTCGGAATCAGCTCGCGGCCTTCGCGCAGCATGTATTTCTCGTTGATCAGGCCTTCTATAGTGGCGGCCCGTGTGGCCGGTGTGCCCAGGCCTTTTTCCTGCATGGCTTCGCGCAGCTCGTCGTCGTCAATCGTTTTGCCAGCGCCCTCCATCGCGCCCAGCAAAGTCGCTTCCGAATAACGCGCCGGTGGCCGGGTTTTCAGGCCCTTGGCCTCCACCACCTCGGCGCGCACCATCTCGCCGGGTTTGACCGGCACCAGGGTTTTGCTGTCTTTTTCGTCGGTGTTTTCGTCCTCGGCTTCCTTGCCGTAAATCGCCAGCCAGCCCGGCTTGACCAGCACCTTGCCCTCTGTCTTGAAGCTGTGGCCGACGGACTGCGAGATACGCGTCGTCACCAGGTATTCAGCGCTCGGAAAAAACACCGCCATGAAGCGGCGCACGACCAGGTCGTATAACTTCTGCTCGGCATCACTGAGGCCGCTGGGCGCCTGCAGGGTTGGGATGATCGCAAAGTGGTCACTCACCTTGGCATTGTCAAAAATGCGTTTGTTGGGCTTGATGTAGTTGCCCTTCAGCGCCGTCAGCGCATGCGGGGCCAGGTGTTTCATGCTGCTCTCGGCCAGCATTTCAAAGGTCTGCTTGACGACCGGCAAATAGTCTTCGGGCAGCGCACGTGAATCGGTACGTGGATAGGTCAGTGCCTTGTGCCGCTCATAAAGGCTTTGCGCAATCGACAGCGTGGTCTTGGCAGAAAAGCCAAACTTGCCATTGGCCTCGCGCTGCAACGAGGTCAGGTCAAACAGCTGCCCGGCCGCCTGCGTGGTGGGTTTGCTTTCTTCGGTGACGGTGGCGGCCTTGCCGCGTACAGCCTCTGCAATCGCCATGGCTTCACGTTCGGACCAGACCCGGTCGGCCTTCAGTTCGGCATCGGGCTCGGTGTTGTCGGCATTGGCGGTGGCTTTTTTCCACTTGGGGTCAAACCACTTGGCCGGGTATTCGCCGGCCTCGGCCAGAAAACTGGCATGGATTTCCCAGTAGTCACGGCTGACAAACTTGCGGATTTTTTCTTCGCGCTCCACCACCACCGACAGCGTCGGCGTCTGCACTCGGCCGACGGTGGTCAAAAAGAATCCGCCGTCGCGCGAGTTGAAAGCTGTCATGGCGCGTGTGCCATTGATGCCGACCATCCAGTCGGCTTCAGACCGGCAGCGCGCCGCATCAGCCAATGGCAGCATTTGTGCGTCGGTACGCAGTGCGGCAAAGCCGTCGCGGATCGCGGCGGGGGTCATGGACTGCAGCCAGAGGCGGCTGACCGGGTGTTTGCTTTTGGCGTACTGCTGGATCAAACGGAAGATCAACTCGCCTTCCCGGCCCGCGTCACAGGCGTTGACCAGGGCGCCCACGTCCTTGCGTTTGCTCAGTTTGACGATGGCATTGAGCCGCGTCTTGGTCTTGTCCATCGGCTTGAGGTCGAAGTAGGGCGGAATCACCGGCAGATTCGCAAAACTCCATTTGCCGCGCTTGACGTCAAACTCTTCCGGCGCCTGGATCTCCACCAGATGCCCGACCGCCGAGGTGATGACCCAGTCATCACTCTCAAAATATTCATCATGCTTTTCAAACTTGCCTGCGGTCGGCGTCATCGCCCGCACAATGTCTTGTGCGACCGAGGGCTTTTCTGCAATCACCAGCGTTTTCATAAGTACTTCTTCAAACCTTCTACATCTTCGGGGAACATTTCCCCGGCTTCGGCAAACAGGACTTTTCCATCCCGGCCATTTTTGTTGACCTTGAGCACCACCACCACCGGCAGACCGTCGGGCTTGGGCAGCACCCTGACCACTTCGGGGCTCAGCATTCCGGCTGGAAAACTGTAGCCCTTGGCCTTCATATAGTTGACCGCGGCAGCGGTGTCCTTGTCTATAGACAGCGCCAGAACTTCCAGGCCCCGCGCCTTCTGCGCCCGCCACAAGGCCTCCATATGGGGCGACTGCACCGCACAAAAAGGGCACCAGCTGGCCCACCAGTACACCACAAGCACCTTGCCGGCCACTTTGGCAGGCGTCCAGACAGCTCCGTCCAGCAGCGTCACCGCCGGCAACAACAAGGTGCTGCCAACGGCCGGCAGCGGGCTGCTGGAACCCCTGGCCAAAGCGGGCAAACACAGGCCCGCAGCGGCCAGCGCGGCAGCGGACTGAATGATCTGGCGGCGTTCAAACATGGCTTGCTCCTTGCATGCGTCACTACAATAGCGGCTTCGCGCGTACGCACGCGCGCACCCGCATGTGCGCGCACATGCATGAATTAACCATACCAAAAAAATACGTCGTGTCCAAAACTCAGGTCTTAGCCCCCTCTTCAGCCGCGCCCACCACCCCGTCTGCCAGCCCCCCCAGCGACAACGGTCGCCGCATTCAAACGCGTGTTTCCCCGGTGCATGGAAAGGGCGTTTTTGCAGTGCAGGACCTGGCCGAAGGCGAAACACTGATCGAATACGTGGGCGAAGTCGTCACCTGGAAGGAAGCCCTGCGCCGGCATCCGCACGACCCCCAAGACCCGAACCACACGTTTTACTTTCACATTGACAAAAAACATGTGATCGACGCCAAAGTTGGCGGCAACTCCTCGCGCTGGATCAACCACAGCTGCAAACCCAACTGCGAAGCCGACGAGCAGAAAGGCCGCGTTTTCATCAAGGCGCTGCGCAACATCGCAGCCGGTGACGAGCTGTTTTACGACTACGGCCTGATCATCGACGCGCCGTACACGAAGAAGCTGCTGGCCGAGTACCCCTGCTGGTGTGGCGCCAAAAACTGCCGCGGCACCCTGCTGGCGCCCAAGGACGACCGGGCTGGCAAAAAAATCACAAAATCACAAAAAGCCGAGAAACCCGGCAAAGACAAGAAAGTCGCCAAGGCTGACAAGTCCATAAAGCCGAAGAAAGAGTTCAAGAAAGAGCTCAAGAAGATCCTCAAAAAATCAGGCTTGGACGGCAAGCCAGCCAAGCCTGCAAAAAGCAAAAAGGCCTGAGCCCGCTGCAGTCGTGAGCCGCCCACCCCTCGCTCCGATTCGCTGGCCCGCCGAAGCCATCTGGGAAGCCGTGTCGCCGGTACTGCCTGGTTTCACGGTGGAGGTGCTACCCACAATAGAGTCAACCAACACCGAGCTGATGCGACGCTTCCGCGCAGCCGGCCCCACCGCCGCCGAACCGGTGTTGCTGGTGGCCGAGCAGCAGACCGCTGGCCGCGGCCGCATGGGACGCGCCTGGCAAAGCAGGGCCGGCGACAGCCTGACGTTTTCATTGGGCATGGCACTGCAGCCGGCCGACTGGTCTGGCCTGTCGCTGGCCGTCGGCATCAGCATCGCCGAAAGCCTGCAGCCCGCCATACCCGGGGACGGACAGCCCCGCATCCGCCTGAAATGGCCCAACGACCTGTGGCTCATCGACGCGCAGGGCGAACGCAAGCTGGCCGGTATTCTGGTCGAAACCGCGAGCTGGGGCGAGTTGCGCTACGCGGTTATCGGCGTCGGTATCAATGTGCGCGCACTGGCGCTGGACGCTGTGCCTGCTGCCGCCGATCAGCCCGCAGCACTGCCGCCGGCCGCGCTGCAGGACATCCTGCCCGGCATGGACGTGGCGCGAGCGCTGCAACTTGTCGCCGCGCCGCTGGTGCAGGCGGTACAGGCCTTCGGGCTGTTTGGCTTTGCGCCATTCCAGGCGCGTTTTGCGGCGCGTGACGCGCTGGCCGGGCGCGCTGTGCAGCTCTCTGACGGTACCCAGGGCGTGGCCCATGGCGTTGGCGAGAACGGCGCCCTGCTGGTGCATACTGCGGCTGGCATGAAAGAAATCACCAGCTCTGAAGTCAGTGTCCGTCCCATGGCTCCACCCAATGGCGGCGCGCTTTCATGCTGAGGCTGGCGGTGTTGCTGCTGGTGCTGGCCAATAGCGCATATTTTGCGTGGTCGCAAGGCCTGCTGGCCCCGCTGGGTCTGGCCCCCGCTGTACAGACTGAGCCACAGCGTCTGGGCGCACAAATCCGCCCTGAAGCCATGCGCCTGCTGACGGCCGACGAAGCCCGCCGACTGGAAAACGGCGCAGCAGCGCCAACCAATGGCAACCTGGCCGGCGCGACGGCGTCAGCCCCTGCGGAATGCCTGCAGGCCGGCCTGTTCAACGAGCAGCAAACTGCCACCCTGCGCGCCAGCCTTGAAAGCGCGTTGCCGGCCGGTAGCTGGCAGCTGGAAAGCAGCGTCGAGCCAGCGCGCTGGATTGTGTATATGGGCAAATACACCAGCGAAGACGCACTGGCTAAAAAACGCACCGAGCTGCGCCAGCTGGGTGTGCCTTTTCGCGCGGTGAACAACGAGGCACTGGCCCCCGGGCTGGCGCTGGCCAGCTTTGCCAGCCAGGCCGAAGCCGAGAAAGAACTCGCGCGCGTGGCGACCCGGGGCGTACGCACAGCCCGCGTGGCGCAAGAGCGCGCAGAGGCTCGCGGGCAAATCCTCAAATTGCCCG
>NZ_JAUXUP010000080.1 GCF_030680935.1 Polaromonas sp.
GGTCATAGGTGATGACGTTTTTGTTGCCGGTGGCGGACACAAAAATGTCGCACTTGTCGGCAGCGTATTCCATGGTCACAACCTTGTAACCTTCCATCGCGGCCTGCAGGGCGTTGATCGGGTCGATCTCGGTCACCCAGACTTGCGCCGACAGCGCGCGCAGTGCCTGGGCCGAGCCTTTGCCCACGTCACCGTAACCGGCGACCAGCGCAACCTTGCCGGCGATCATCACGTCGGTGGCGCGCTTGATTGCGTCAACCAGCGATTCGCGGCAGCCATACAGGTTGTCGAACTTGGACTTGGTCACCGAATCATTGACGTTGATGGCGCGCAGGGCCAGCGTGCCCTTGGCCGACATCTCGTTCAGGCGCAACACGCCGGTGGTGGTTTCTTCGGTCACGCCGAAGATGTTTTTCAGGCGGCGGCTGTACCAGGTCGGGTCTTGTGCGAGTTTGGCCTTGATCGAGTTGAACAGGCAGATCTCTTCTTCGCTGCCTGGCTTGGACAGCAGGGAGGCGTCTTTCTCGGCCTTGGTACCCAGGTGCATCAGCAGCGTTGCATCGCCACCGTCGTCCAGGATCATGTTCGGGCCTTCTTCGGGTGTGCCTTTGGCGCCGGTGAATTCGAAAATCTTGTGGGTGTAATCCCAGTAGTCGGCCAGGGTTTCGCCCTTGATGGCAAACACCGGCGTGCCGGCTTCGGCAATCGCGGCGGCAGCGTGGTCCTGCGTGGAGAAGATATTGCACGAAGCCCAGCGCACGTCGGCACCCAGGGCTTGCAGGGTTTCAATCAGCACGCCAGTCTGGATGGTCATGTGCAGCGAACCAGTGATGCGCGCGCCCTTGAGCGGTTGCGCCTTCGCGAATTCTTCGCGAATGGCCATCAGACCTGGCATTTCGGTTTCGGCAATTTTCAGCTCTTTGCGGCCCCAGGCGGCAAGCGCGAGGTCGGCAATAACGTAATCAGGGTGCAGGGGTTTGAGAACAGCGCTCATAGTGACTCCAAAACAGGCTTTTAAAAACCACTGCTGGGGTCAACTCACCTCACAGCACAGTGGGTGAGCGCGGTTGGCATACAGAGCCGACAAGCGGCCTGGTGTCCGAGCCTCACGCGCCAGCTGACGGGGTCAGTGTGTGGCAGGTTGCATCGCTCCTCGGACAGGCCATATTCTAACCGGCTCGCGGCGTCCGGGCAAAGCCCCGGCCAATACCCCGCAGCGCCAGTGGGTCAGCGTGCCATGGCGCGGCGCGTCAGGTAGCTGCAGGCATCCACCAGCGCCACCAGGCCAATCATGGCCAGCAGGATGGAGCTGGTCTCCTGCATCTGGAACAGCCCCATGTGAAAGGCCAGCATCTGCCCCAGGCCGCCCGCGCCCACCACGCCCAGCACAGCGGCCGCGCGAATGTTGTTCTCCCAGCGGTACAGGGTGTAACTCATGAGCTGCGGCAGCACCTGCGGCAGCGTGGCATACAAAAACACCCGGCCCTCCCCCACGCCGCGCAGCCGCAGCGCCGCGCCCGGGCCTTCGGGCACATTTTCAATCGCCTCGGCAAAAAGCCGCCCCAATACGCCGGTGGTGTGCAGCGCCAGCGCCAGCGTGCCAGCCAGCGGGCCCAGGCCGGCGGCGATCAGCAGCAGGGCCGCCCAGACCAGCTCGGGGATGCTGCGCAGGGCGTTGAGCAGCAGGCGGGTGACGGCCTTGAAGCGGGCCGGGTCTTGTGCATGGGTGCGGCTGGCCGGCAGGGCGAGCAACAGGCCTAAAACCGCCGCGATCAGCGTGCCCAGGGCGGACATGGCCAGGGTTTCCAGCGTGGCTGGCAACAATTTTTTCAGAAACGCGGCCTCACCCGTGGGGTGCAGCAATTCGCCGATAAAACGTCCCATCTTGCGCAGGGCGTCGAGCGACAAAAACTGGGCCCACTTCAGGTCCAGCGACCAGAAACTCAACACCACCAGCAGCAAGGCCCCGGCCACCAGCCAGCAAGCCTTGCAGCGCGCATCAAACAGCGGCGGCGGCAGGCGGTAGACCTCGTTGGCGGCGGGGGTGGAAGCGCGCAAAGGGTCCATCACCGCCTCAACCCAATGCCTTGCGCAACCAGGCGCTGGCCTGGTCGGCCAGCCAGACCAGCGCCATGAAAACCAGCAGCATGGTGCTGACTTCAGAGCCGTTGAACATCTTCATCGAGGCGTCCATCTGCTGGCCCAGGCCGCCGGCGCCGACAAAACCCAGCACCGCCGAGGAGCGGATGGCGCATTCCCAGCGGTACACGCTGTAGCTGGTCAGCTCGGCCGCGTTTTGCGGCAGCAAACCATAAAAGAAGGCCTGCAGCCGGCCTGAGCCGTTGCGCAGCAAGGACACCGTGGCATGGCTGTCGCCGCTTTCAAGGATTTCGCCATAGACCTTGCCCAACATGCCGCTGTAGGTCAGAGCGATGGCCAATACACCGGCGGTAGGCCCGAGCCCGACCACCCGCACAAAAACCAGCGCCCAGATCAGCTCGGGCACACTGCGCAACAAAATCAGCAGCCAGCGCACCGCCTGCCGCAAGCTGGCCGGCAGCAGCGCCATGCGCCCGCTCAAGGCCGACACCGACAACACACGCACCGACAGCAGGGTCAGCGGTATGGCGAGCAGCAAGGCCAGCGCCATGCCGGCGGTGGCAATGGCCACCGTGCGCCAGGTCTCGCGCGCGACCAGCCACAAAAATTCAGCTTCGATTTTGGGTGGAAAAAAATCGCCCAGAAACTTCAGCGTGGACGACAAGGTGCCGGGCTCAAACATCACCCAGGGTTTGAACTCGGTCAGCACCAAGGCCGGCCACAAGAGCAGCAAGGCGAGCAGCGCCCAGGTCACGCGGCCGCGCCAGGCCGGGTCGCGCAATGTGGGGCGCGGGCTCGGCAAGGTGGCGACGGTCATGGGTGCGGCCAGCCGATCAGCGGCAGTGCATGACGGCGGGGATCACCGGCGGCGCAGGCAGGTCCAGCGGCTCGCGCGCCGGGCCGGTCAACTCGTGCAGGTGCTGGGCATACAGGGCCTGCAAGCGCTCTGGCGTCACTTGGGCAGCGGGCAGGTCAAAGGCCAGCTCGCCGTCACGCAGGCCAATGATGCGCGGAAAGTGCTGCAGCGCCATCTCGACATGGTGCAGCGTGCAGACCAGCGTGGCGCCGCGCTCACGCGCTGCCTGCGTCAGCGAACGGATGGCCTGCTGGCCGCGCGTCGGGTCCAGCGCCGACAGCGGTTCATCGACCAGCAGCAGGCTGGCCTCGGTGACCAATGCGCGAGCCAAACCCACGCGCTGGCGCTCACCGCCAGAAAGCCGGTCCACGCGGGCAAACAGTTTGTCGCTCAAATCAAAGCGCGCAAGTGCGGCGTCGGCCTGCGCAATCGCCGTCGGGTAAAACAGGCTGCGCAGGCTTTGCCACAGGCCGATTTGCGGCAGGCGCCCGGCCAGCACCGAGGTGACCACGCGCTGGCGCGGCGGCAAGGGCGGCACCTGCGGCGCCAGAAACAACTCGCCGCGCAAACCCTGCAGCTGACGGCGTGGCAGTTGCCAGGGATTGCGCCCGTCCAGCTGCAGACTGCCAGCCGACGGCGGCAATGCACTGGCGAGCAAATGCAGCAGCGTGGTTTTGCCGGCACCGGACGGCCCGATGATGGCCAGCTGCTCGCCTGCGGCCATCGCCAGCGACAGGCCGCGCAGCGCTGCAGGCGCATCATGTTTTGCCGCCGGATGCCGCGCCGCCACTCCTTCCAGCCTGATCTTCATATAAAAATTGGCCTCCAGCCCTTATCCTACCTGCGTAAACAGCTATCGATTCAGTAGCAAATTACTTGAGCAAGCCGGCGCTGCGGGCCGCAGTTTCAATGCCCTTGTAGTTCTCGGCTTTGGTCGGGATGTAACGCGAGGCGCGGTTCAGGTCCAGGATTTCCTTGCCCTGCGCGGTGGCCGGGTCAATGTCCAGCAAGGCCTTGGTGACCTTCTCACGCAGGGCGGCGGGCATGTCGGCATGCACCGCCCAGTTGTAGTTGAAGTAGCCGGGCGTGGTGTAGAAGACATTCACGTCTTTGGTGTCGACCCGGTTTTCCTTGACGAACTTGTTCCACACCGTGATGTCGAGTGCGGCGGCTTCTACCTTGCCGCTGACCACCGAGGCAATTGTGGCGTCGTGCGCCCCGGAGTAGGCCACTCGCTTGAAATCCTTGTCGGGGTCGATATTGGCCTGCAGCAAAAAGCTGCGTGGCATCAGGTGGCCCGAGGTGCTGGACTGGGAGCCAAAACTGACCTGTTTGCCTTTGAGGTCGCCCAGGGTCTTGATGCCGGAATTGGTCTTGGCAATAAACACCGACTGGAATTTGGTGTCTTCCTCGCGCTGGGCAATCGGCACAATCTTGCCGCCCGAGCGATTCTGCGCCTGGATGAAAGTAAAACCACCGAGCCAGGCCATTTCAATGTTCTTGTTGACCAGGGTCTCGACCGCTGCAGGGTAGTCGCTGACGGGGGTGAACTCGACCTTCATGCCCAGCTTCTGCTCCAGGTATTTGACGATGGGGCCAAACTTGCGCATCTGCTCGGTGGCAGCTTCTTCAGGAATGGTGGTGACCCTGAAAACACCCTGCGCGGACACGGTCCCCGCGAAAGCCAGGACAGAACAGGCAGCAAGGGCCCTGAGGGCACCGGATAGGAACAAACGGGTCATGGACCGCTCCAGGAAGTGGCGAAGAACCCGGTATTAAACCCGACAACCCAAACCCTTGCGTCCGCCCTGCTACATTCCTGACGATGCCCATCCCCGCCCTTCGCACCCGCGTGGTGATCGTCAGCCCCGCGCTGGCCGATGCCAACAATGGCAACTGGCAAACCGCCAGGCGCTGGCAGCAGATGCTGGCGCCCCATGCGGTGCGCATTGTGCGTGAGTGGCCTGACGCGGCCGCATCGGCGCAAGACCAGGTGCTGTTGGCCCTGCACGCACGTCGCTCGGCGGCGTCGATTGCCGCCTGGTCGGCCGCGCACGGCCCGGCAGGGCTGGGTGTGGTGCTGACTGGCACCGACCTGTACCGCGACATTCACAACAACGATGCGGCCCGGCAGTCGCTGGCGCTGGCGCAGCGCCTGGTGGTGTTGCAGGATCTGGGCCCCGAGGCCCTGCCCGCGCCGCTTCGGCCCAAGGTTCGCGTGATCTTTCAGTCCACCACAGCGCGCCAGACATTGGTCAAGTCACCCCGCTTTCTGCGGGCCCTCATGGTGGGGCATTTGCGCGATGAAAAATCGCCGCAGACCCTGTTTGAAGCCGCGCGGTTGCTGGCGGGCGAGCCCACGCTGCTGATCGACCACATTGGTGAGGGGCTGGACCCCGAGCTGGGCGAGCAGGCCCGCGCCACCGCCGCCGCCTGCCCCAACTACCGCTGGCTGGGCGGCCAGGTGCACGAAGCCACGCGCCGCCGCATCCAGCGGGCCCATGTGCTGGTACACACCAGCCGCATGGAGGGCGGCGCCCACGTGATCATGGAAGCGGTGCGCAGCGGCACGCCGGTCGTTGCCTCCCGCATCGCCGGCAACGTTGGCATGCTGGGCAAGGACTATGCGGGCTACTTTGAGTGGGGTGATGCGGCGGCACTGGCGGCGCTGCTGCAACGCTGCCATGACAGCCCCGGCCCGCAAGGTCTGCTGGCCCGGCTGGGCGCACAATGCGCGCGGCGTGCACCTCTTTTTGATCCCGCTGCTGAACGCAGCGCGCTGCTGCAACTGGTGCAAGAGCTGCTGCCAGCAAGCGCAGACACCCCCCCCGATTTACCAGGCAATCACTGACATGCAATCCCCGGATCAACCTGTACTCAGAGACATCGTGCTGGTAGGCGGCGGCCACAGCCATGTGGGCGTGCTGAAAAGTTTTGGCATGAACCCGGTGCCCGGCGTGCGCCTGACGCTGATCTGCCGCGACACCGACACACCCTACTCGGGCATGTTGCCGGGTTACATCGCCGGCCACTACAGCCATGACGATGTACACATTGACCTGAACACGCTGGCCGCATTTGCCGGTGCGCGTTTTTTCCGAGACGAGGTAATCGGGCTGGACCGGGCCGCTGGCAAAGTCATCTGCCGCAACCGCCCGCCTGTGCCTTACGACAGCTTGTCCATCAACATTGGCTCGGCGCCGCAAATCGGCCAGGTACCCGGCGCAGCCGACCATGCGGTGGCGGTCAAGCCGATTCATTTGTTCAATGAACGCTGGCTGGCTTTGCTGGCCCGGGTGCAACAACACGCTGGCAAAACCCGTATCGCCGTCGTCGGCGCGGGCGCGGGCGGGGTCGAGCTGACGCTGGCCATGCAGCACCGCCTGCGCGGCGAATTACGCGCGCTGGGACGCGACCCGAATGAGCTGGCCTTTCACCTGTTCAGCAACACGGCCGACATTCTGCCTACGCACAACCCCCGCGTGCGGCAGACTTTCAAGCGCGTATTGACCGAGCGCCAGGTGGTCTTGCACCTGAACAGCGAAGTGACCCAGGTGTCTGAGCGCGGCATTAAAACCAGCGACGGCACGCTGATGGAGATGGACGAAATCGTCTGGGTCACCCAGGCCGGGGGTGCCACCTGGTTGCGCCAGACCGGGCTGGCACTCGACGAGCATGGGTTTATCCAGGTCAACGACCACCTGCAAAGCATCAGCGACCCTGCCGTGTTTGCCGCCGGCGACATTGCCGCCTTCACCAGCCGCCCGCTGCCCAAAGCCGGTGTGTTTGCGGTGCGCCAGGGCAAACCGCTGGCCGCCAACCTGCGCCGGTCTGTGCTGGGCGAGCCGCTGGTCAGCTACCGGCCGCAACGCAACTGGCTGGCGCTGATCAGCACCGGTGACCGTTTTGCAGTCGCCTCACGCGGTGCGCTGAGCTGGCAGGGCGAATGGGTCTGGCGCTGGAAAGACTGGATTGACCGCCGCTTCATGGACAAATTCCAGAACTTCCCAGCGATGGACGCAAGCGCCATGGGGCAGGCAGCGCCGTCACGGGTCAAGCTGGATCAGGAGGAAGCCGCGCAGGCCATTTCTGCAATTGCCATGCGCTGCGGCGGCTGCGGTGCCAAAGTGGGTGCCACGGTGTTGTCGCGCGCGCTGGGCGCGCTGCAGCCGATACACCGCGACGATGTGTTGATTGGCCTGCACGCCCCCGACGACGCAGCCGTGGTGCGCGTGCCACCGGGCAAAGCCATGGTGCACTCGGTCGATTTTTTTCGCGCCTTCATCGACGACCCCTACCTGTTTGGCAAGGTCGCCGCCAACCATGCACTTGGCGATATTTTTGCGATGGGCGGCGAGGCCCAGTCCGCCACCGCCGTAGCCACTGTGCCTTCGGGGCTGGAAGCCAAAGTCGAGGATGTGTTGTTCCAGATGATGACAGGCGCGGTGGAGGTGCTCAATGAGGCCGGTTGCGCGCTGGTGGGCGGCCACACCGGCGAAGGCAAGGAGCTGGCGCTGGGTTTTGCGATCAACGGCCTGGTCGATGAAGACCTGCACACGGTGCTGAAAAAAGGCGGCATGCGCGCCGGCGACGTGTTGCTGCTGACCAAGCCGATTGGCACCGGCACGCTGTTTGCGGCGCATGCGCGGCTGAAAACCCGGGGCCGCTGGATTGATGCGGCACTGGTGTCGATGATCCAGTCGAACCGGCTGGGCGCACAGTGCCTGCAGGCCCACGGAGCCACCGCCTGCACCGACCTGACCGGCTTTGGCTTGCTGGGTCACCTGGTGGAGATGACGCGGCCTTCGGGCGTGGATGCTGAGCTGTACCTGTCAGCCCTGCCGCTGTTGGACGGCGCCCTGGAAACCAGCGCGGCTGGCATCCTGAGCTCCCTGCAACCCGCCAATGTGCGCCTGCGCCGCGCGCTGCGCAACCAGGCTGAAGCCATCGCGCATCCGGCCTATCCGCTGATTTTTGACCCGCAGACCGCCGGCGGCCTGCTGGCCAGCGTGCCCGCAGCCCGGGCCGATGCCTGCATTGCCGCCCTGCGCAAACTCGGCTACCACCACACCGTGGCGATTGGCCGCATCCTGCCGCAGGGTGATGCGCTGGAACCCATCGTCTTGAAATGTTGAGCCTCAGTACCTGGCCGCTTGCCGAGCGCCAGCGCATCACCGGCGTCTTCACCGACATTGACGACACCCTCACGACCGACGGCGCGATCACGGCAGACGCGCTGCAGGCGCTGGCTGACCTGAAAGCGGCGGGCCTGCAGGTGATCCCCATCACCGGAAGGCCGGTGGGATGGAGCGAGCCTTTTGCGCTGGCATGGCCGGTCGACGCCATCGTGGCGGAAAACGGCGCTGTGGCACTTTTTGAGGATCAAATCGGGCTACAGCCCTTATCCGACGGGCGTCAGCAGCTATCAAAAAGATATCAACAAGACGAGGGCGCCCGGCGCTCCAACTACACACGCATGCAGCAGGTGGCGCAGCGTGTGGTGCGTGAGGTGCCGGGTGCCAGACTGTCGCAAGACAGCGCTGGCCGCGAGACCGACATCGCCATCGACCACAGTGAGTTTGCGCACCTGTCGCCAGCGCATATTGCCCAGGCGGTGAACATCATGCAAAGCGAGGGCATGAACGCCACGGTCAGTTCCATCCACATCAACGGCTGGTTTGGCGCACACAACAAGCTCGAGGGAGCGCGCTGGATAGTGCGCGAACTGCTGGCCCGGGAGTTGGACACCGAGATAGCCCGCTGGGTCTACGTCGGGGACTCCACCAACGACCAATTGATGTTCGAAGCCTTTCCGCATTCGGTCGGCGTAGCCAACATCCGCCGCTTTGAAGCGGAGCTGAGCCACAAGCCGCGCTACGTCACCCGGGGTGAACGCGGCGCGGGTTTTGCCGAGGTGGCGGCGGCCCTGCTGGAAGCGCTCAAGACCTAACGCGCGGCCACTGTCAGCGCCGCCGGTTTGGCCGCACTCATGACGCTGTTGCTGGCAGCGTTGCTGACCAATTCAAGACGCATCGTGTAATCACCGGGCGGCGGGTTCAGCCAGGTTTCGGTCTGCCCGCCAGTGAAACTCAGCACTTCGGGCTTGCGACCCGAACGCTCTACCGTCAGGCGAAAGTGCCCGGTCTCGGCTGCCTTGGGCCCCACGTGGGCAACGTTGTAGCCGCTGGCATGAAACTGCACACGAAAAGGCGTCTTGACCGTTTCGCGGTCGGCCGGTGCCAACAGCTCCACACGCGCCGGGCCCTGCACACTGGCCGGCGTCACGTTCTTGTTCTGCTTGCTGATCGTCACCTTCAAGGGCTTGCTGTACACAAAGTAGGGAATGTGCCCCTGGTCGGCCAGCAGCAGGCGCAGGTCGTAGGTGCCGGGCGGCAGATTCACCACCATCTCCATCTGGCCTTTGCCAAAGTGGATGTACTGTTCGGTGAAAGGCAGGGGTTTCTTGAAGTCCAGCGGCAAGGCCTGGTTGACCAGCAGGTGGTGGTGGCCAGCGCGGCCGGCGGTTTTGCCCGCGGGCACCAGGCCACGCATCGACAGGCCAAAACGCGCCACAAACGGCGCTTCCAGCGTCGCGCCATCTTTCAGGTTGGTGAAATAGGTTTCCGCTGAACGCGGCGAAGGCACCACCCAGGGGTGCGGCACCTGCTCAACTTCGTCGGTAGCCTCCACGCTTGTCTGGGCAGTGGCCGGGATGACGGTGGCCAGCAACAGGGCAAGCGCGCACACAAAAACATAGTTCAAAGCCGGGCGTGACATGGGATGCATTCCGTCAAAAATTGCCAGATCGGGATAATCTGTACCGAAACGTAATTTTATGACTAGTCAGTTTACATTGAGACTACTGCGGATATACCCCTCAAACCTGACGGGGTTTATGCCATGCGCCTGTCAGCGCGCAAGCACCGGCGCCAGCGCCTTGCCGGTCGCCGTCCCCAGCTTCACCACCTGCTCAGGCGGTGCTGAAGCCACCACCTGACCGCCCGCATTGCCACCATCGGGGCCCAGGTCAATCACCCAGTCGGCTTCGGCAATCACGTCGAGGTCGTGTTCAATCACCACCACGCTGTGACCACCGTTGACCAGGCGATGCAACACATGGATCAGTTTTTCCACATCGGCCATGTGCAGGCCCACCGTGGGTTCGTCCAACACATACAAGGTGTGCGGCGCTTTTTGGCCACGGCGCGTGATGTCGTCACGCACCTTGCTGAGTTCGGTCACCAGCTTGATACGCTGCGCCTCGCCCCCCGACAGCGTCGGTGAGGGCTGCCCCAACGTCAGGTAACCGAGGCCCACGTCTTTCAGCAGTTGCAGCGGATGCGAAATGGCCGGCATGGACGCAAAAAACGTCACCGCTTCGTCAACCTCCATGGTCAATACATCGCCGATGTTTTTTCCGCGCCAGGTCACCGCCTGGGTTTCGGGGTTGAAACGTGCGCCGTGGCAGGTTTCGCAGAGCACCTTCACGTCGGGCAGAAAACTCATGCCTATGGTGCGCACGCCTGCGCCTTCGCAGGTCGGGCAGCGGCCTTCGCCGGTGTTGAAGCTGAAGCGGCCGGCGCTGTAGCCACGCGCCTTGGCTTCCAGCGTGTCAGCAAACAGTTTGCGTACCGTGTCCCAGAAACCAATGTAGGTGGCGGGGCAGCTTCGTGGTGTCTTGCCGATAGGCGTCTGGTCCACTTCCAGCACCCGGTCCACCACCTCGTAACCCTCGATGGCTTCGCAGCCTGTCCAGATGGGCGTTTTTCCTTTGTCGTCGGCTTCGCGCCCCGCCTTGGTGGACCGCAGCATGACGCCGGCATGGACGTTGGCCAGCAGCACATCACGCGCCAGCGTGGACTTGCCGGAGCCGGAGACGCCAGTGACGGCGACCAGCCGGTACAGCGGCACCGTGACCGACACCTTCTTGAGGTTATGTAAATCGGCATTCACCACCTTGAGCCAGGACGTGAACGGCCCGGCAGCCACCGGCGCCGCGTTGTGCAGCGCGCTGGTGCTGGCTGCTGCGGCTTTCAGTGCAGCAGCTTTAAGCAGAGCAGCTTTCTGCTTGCTGACCGGTTTGGCATCGACATCCACGACCGCCTGGGCAACAGCCGGCGCCAGGCCGATACGTGTCTCGCGCCGGGGCTGCAGCGGATGGATCAGCGGATTGGCCAGATAACGCCCGGTCAGTGAATCGGGCAGGGTCGCCAGGTGGGACGCCGTGCCCTGCCCCACGAGCTGACCGCCGCGTTTGCCGGCCCCAGGGCCGATGTCGATGATGTTGTCGGCGCGGCGAATGGTGTCTTCATCGTGCTCAACCACCACCAGCGTGTTGCCCCGTTCGCTGAGCTTGCCCAGGGCGCGCAGCAGAATCTGGTTGTCGCGCGGGTGCAGGCCGATGGTCGGCTCGTCCAGCACATAACAAACGCCCTGCAGGTTGGAGCCGAGTTGCGCGGCCAGCCGGATGCGCTGCGCCTCGCCGCCAGACAAGGTGGGGGCGCCCCGGTCCAGCGTCAGGTAGCCCAGCCCCACGTCTTCGAGGAATTCGAGCCGGCTCTTGATCTCGGGAATCAGGTCGCGGGCGATACCGGCCTCGCGCCCGGTCAGCACCAGCGTCTCGATCCAGGCGCGCACGTCGGTGACCGACAGGGCGGCGATGTCGGCGATACCGACACCGGCAAACTTCACGGCGCGGGCCTGCGCGTTCAGGCGTGTGCCCTGGCAACCTGGACAGACGGCGTCAGTCACGTCTTCGGCTTCGGGTTCGGCGAAACTTTGCTCGCGGCCCTTGTTGTCGTCATCACGCACCGAATCGTCGAACACCTTGCGCTGCTCTTTGGTGAGCTTGACGCCGGTACCGACACAGTCGGGGCACCAGCCGTGCTTGCTGTTGTAGCTGAACAGGCGCGGATCGAGCTCGGGGTAAGAGGTGGAACACACCGGGCAGGCGCGCTGCGTCGAAGACGCCTGTAGCTTGCCCAGTTGTTTCGTCGAGGTGCCGGCCATCATGGCGCCGCGCAGGCCATCCAGCGGCGCCAGCACATGCACGACGCCTTTGCCATGTTGCAACGCGGTCGCCAGCGCCTGGCGCAGGGCGGCTTCGTTGGCGGGTGCCACGTGGATATCGGCAACGGGCAGTTCAACCGTGTGTTCCTTGAAACGGTCTATGCGCGGGAAATTCGTCGTTGGCAAAAACTCGCCGTCGATGCGCAAATGTGTGTAACCACGCGGCCGCGCCCAGTCGGCCAGCTCGGTGTACACGCCCTTGCGGTTGATCACCAGCGGCGCGAGCAGCCCAATGTGCTGTCCACGCCAGGCCTTGAGCAGTTGCGCGGCAATGCTTTCAGGGCTTTGCGGCATCACCGCCGCGCCGTCTCTGGTGCAGTGCTGTGTGCCGAGCTTGACATAAAGCAGGCGCAAAAAGTGCCAGACCTCGGTGGTGGTGCCGACGGTGGACTTGCGACCGCCGCGCGACAGGCGCTGCTCGATGGCGACGGTCGGCGGGATGCCGTACACCGCATCGACCTCGGGCCGGCCCGCCGGCTGCACAATGCTGCGCGCATAGGCATTGAGCGACTCCAGGTAACGCCGCTGGCCTTCGTTGAACAAGATATCAAAGGCCAGCGTGGACTTGCCGGAGCCCGACACACCCGTCACCACATTGAACTTGCCGCGCGGAATGTTGACCGACAGGCTCTTGAGGTTGTGCTCCTTGGCATTGACAATCTGGATCAGGTTGGAGAAGGCCGGCTTTGTTTTCCACGCCTTGACGCGCGCCTCTTCGACACCGTGTACCTTGCCCATGGCCTGCTCGTACTCGCGCAGGGCCAGTGCGGTGTGGGAGGTGGGGTGTTCGCGCACCGACTCGGGCGTGCCCTGGGCCACCAGCGAGCCGCCCGCTTCGCCACCTTCGGGCCCGAGGTCGATCAGCCAGTCGGCCGAACGGATCACGTCCAGGTTGTGTTCGATGATGATCAGCGAGTGGCCGGCGTCCAGCAGCCTGCGCAGCGCGCGCATGAGTTTGGCAATGTCGTCAAAATGCAGGCCGGTGGTCGGCTCGTCAAACAAAAACAGCGTGCCGCGGTTGATGTTTCTCAACGCCAGCGGCTGGCGGCTGGCGCTCGCGGTCTTCGACGCGCCGGCCAGAAATCCGGCGAGTTTGAGGCGTTGCGCCTCGCCGCCCGACAGCGTCGGCACCGGCTGGCCCAACTTCACGTATTCGAGGCCCACATCGACGATGGGCTGCAGCGCGCGTATCACCTCGCGGTCCTGGGCAAACAGCTGACTCGCCTCGCTGACGGTCAGGTCCAGCACGTCAGACACGTTCATCAGGCGCGGATGCACGTCACCGATGGCTTTGCGTTCAATCGTGACTTCGAGAATCTCGGGCCGGTAACGCTTGCCGTCGCAGTCCGGGCAGCGCAGGTACACGTCGCTGAGGAACTGCATCTCCACATGTTCAAAACCCGAGCCGCCGCAGGTCGGGCAGCGTCCGTCGCCGTTGTTGAAGCTGAACTTGGACGCGGTGTAGCTGCGCTGCCGGGCCAGCGGCGCCTGCGCAAACAGCTCGCGCACCGCGTCCCAGGCGCCGACGTAGCTGGCGGGGTTGGAGCGCGCCGTCTTGCCAATTGGCGACTGATCCACAAACACCACATCGGTCAGGTAGTCGGCCCCCATCAGGCGGTCGTGTTGACCCGGCGTCTCCGTCGCCTTGCCAAACTGGCGCAGCAGCGCCGGTGCCAGGATGTCCTGCATCAGCGTCGATTTGCCGGAGCCGCTGACTCCGGTCACGCAGACCAGGCGCTGCAGCGGGAATTCCACCGTCAAATTCTTCAGGTTGTGATCGCGCGCGCCTTCCAGGATCAGTCGCGGCGTGTTGTCGCTCACCGGGCGCTTGAAGCCCATGCCCACCTGCTTGCGCGAGCCCAGGTAGGCGCCGGTCAGGGTGTCGGCGTGTTTGAGGTCTTCGGGCGTGCCGTCGAACACAATCTGTCCGCCCTTCTCGCCCGGTCCCGGGCCCATGTCTATCATGCGGTCGGCGGCCATCATCACCGCCGGGTCATGCTCAACCACCACCAGCGTGTTGCCGGCATCACGCAGCCGGTGCATGGCCTGGGTGATGCGGTTCATGTCGCGCGGATGCAAGCCGATGGAGGGCTCGTCAAGCACAAACAGCGTGTTGACCAGCGAGGTGCCAAGCGCGGTGGTCAGGTTGATGCGCTGCACCTCACCGCCCGACAGCGTGCGGCTTTGCCGGTCCAGCGTCAGGTAGCCGATGCCGACATCACTGAGGTACTTGAGCCGGGTATGGATTTCCTCGAACAGCGACTTGAGCGCCTTGAACTCGGCATCTGGCGCATTGCCTTCCTGCAGTGCGGCGGGCGCCAGCCCGTTGAAAAACTCGCGCAGGCGATCGATCGGCAACTGCATGAGGTCATGCAGGCTCAGGCCGGGCATGGCTTCAAGCTGGGCGCGCGTCCAGTCCACGCCGACCGGCATGAAACGTTTGCCGGGCGGCAACGCTGCATCGGCGGCTTCCTTGGAGCCGAGGCGCCAAAGCAGGGCTTCGAGCTTGAGGCGCGCGCCGCCGCAGGTTTCGCAGGGCGTGTAGCTGCGGTACTTGGACAGCAGCACCCGGATGTGCATCTTGTAGGCCTTGGTCTCCAGATAGGCAAAAAAGCGCTTGATGCCGTACCACTGCTTCTTCCACTGGCCATTTTTGTAGGCTGGCGTTCCGTGGATCACCCAGTGCTGTTGCTCGGGCGTGAGTTTGTACCAGGGCGTGTCGCGCGGAATGCCGGCAGCTTCTGCGTGGCGCATCAGGTCGTCCTGGTTTTCGGCCCAGGCCGGCGTCTGCAGGGTTTTGATCGCGCCGGAGCGCAAGGTCAGCTTGTCGTTGGGGATCACCAGGCCGTAGTCGACCCCGATCACACGGCCAAAACCCCGGCAGGTGTCGCAGGCACCCATGGCCGAGTTGAAGGAGAACAGCGATGGCGTCGGGTCGGCATAGCGCAAGTCGCTGTCGGGGCAATGCAGTCCGGTGGAAAAGCGCCACATCTCGTCGGGCTGGCCTTCATCGCCCTGCTGAACGTACACATTGAGGCGGCCACCGCGCTTGAGCGCCATCTCAATCGCCTCCACCACACGCGACTTTTCAGCCGCATGCACGCGAAAACGGTCGGCCACCACATCGAGCAGTTTGTGTGGACCGGCCGGTGTGGCCACGTCGCGCTCTGCATGCACACGCGTAAAACCGCTGGCCAACAGCCACTGCGTGACTTCTTCCGCGCTGGTGTTGCCGGGCAACTCCACAGGAAAAGTCATGACCACGCGCGGATCACCTGCCGCAGTGCGCGCCATCAAGTCGGCATAAATCGATTCCGGGGTGTCATGGCGCACCGCCTGCGCCGTCTTTTTGTCGAAAAGCTGCGCGGCCCGTGCATACAAAAGTTTGAGGTGATCGTTGAGCTCCGTCATGGTGCCCACAGTGGAGCGTGAGCTGCGCACCGGATTGGTCTGGTCAATCGCAATCGCGGGCGGCACGCCTTCGACCTTGTCCACCGCCGGTTTGTCCATGCGGTCCAGAAACTGCCGTGCATACGCCGAAAAAGTCTCGACGTAGCGACGCTGGCCCTCTGCAAACAGCGTGTCGAACACCAGCGAAGACTTGCCGGAGCCGCTGGGGCCGGTCACCACCGTCATTTCACCGGTGCGGATGTCGAGGTCCAGGTTCTTGAGGTTGTGCTGACGCGCGCCGCGGATGCGGATGATTCCCTGGGACATGGGTGAGTGCTTTCGGGGTGAGGTCAAACATTCTAGATAGGCCGCTGTTCATTCCGGCGTGTAGGGTTAAGTATCGGATGGGGCGACATCTTGAAACAAAAAAACCGCCAGCCCAGGCAAGCAAGGCGGGCACGGCGCAACCCGCATAACTCCGGGCGATCGAGTAGGGTGAGGGGTTGCCCCCTCAGCCCTCTCACACCACCGTACGTGCGGTTCACGCATACGGCGGTTCAAACAGGACGCTGGAGATGCTGATGGGTTGCCACCAGCGAGACCAGCCCGAGTTGCGTGAAGTATTTTGGCGGCAGAGCGGCAATCATGTGTTTGGCCCCGGCATTCCACCAAGGCCCACGCCCGTTGACACTGGATTTCCATGCACGCGCGGCTTCCAGGCCGTGTGCGCGCAGTTTCGATTCCCGTGTTTTCGGGCGCTTCCACTGCCGCCACGCGATGCAGCGCAGGTGCCGCCTGACCCATGCGTCAAGTTCTTCGATCGGCCGTCGGCTCTGAGTCAGACAGAAGTAATTCATCCACCCTCTCAGTACCGGATTGAGCGTCTCGATGAGCTGGGACAGTGACCTGCCCCGGCCTTGACGGCACAGCTCGTTCACGCGACCTCTCAGGCGCTCGATGCTTTGCCGGGCCACGCGAAGCCTGGGCACTTGTGCCCCGGTGACGCTGTAGCCCAGGAACTTGCGCTGCGAGGGCCGCGCCACGGCGCTTTTAGCTTCGTTGACGGTCAACTTGAGCTTGCGCCCAAGGTACCGCTTCACGCCGTCCATGACCCGCTCTCCCGCACGTTGGCTGCCAACATAAATGTTGCAGTCATCCGCGTAGCGGCAGAACGACAGCTTGCGCCGCTCCAATTCCCGGTCGAGGTCGGTCAACAGAATGTTCGATAGCAGCGGCGACAGAGGACCACCTTGCGGCGTTCCCTGCTGCCTTGCCGTTTCCACCCCGTCGGCCATCATCCCGGCCTGCAAGAATCGGCGGATCAAGCGCAGAACGTGTTTGTCCCGCACCTGGCGTGCCACCCGCGCCATCAGCACGTCGTGGTTAACGCGGTCGAAGAATTTCTCCACGTCCATGTCCACCACCCAGCGCTTGCCGCCACGGATGTACTCTGCCGCCTTGAGCACCGCCTGCTGCGCACTTCTTCCCGGCCGAAAGCCGTAGCTGCCTTCCGAGAAGATCGGCTCAAACCGCGGCTGCATCGCCTGATGCAGCGCTTGCTGGATGAGGCGGTCCACCACCGTGGGCACGCCCAGTGTCCTCACCCCGCCTTGCGGCTTAGGTATGTCCACTTTGCGTACTGCCTGCGGCTGGTAGCTGCCATCCAGTAGCGCCTCTTTCACTCGCGGCCAGTTTGCCTTGAGCCAGTCCTTGAGGTCTTCGCAGCGCATCCCGTCGATGCCGGGCGCGCCTCGGTTCCTCATGACCCGGCTGTAGGCTAGCTGCATATTGCCGCGCTCCACGACTTGACTCATGAGACAGTCTCTCTCCGATTTCGGGTGTCTGCTGCACGCCGTGCCAGCCTCAGCACCCGCGCGCGCATCTACCGGATTCCGTCCGGTTTCTTCGTGGCTGGCCCCCCGATTGAGGGCTTCTGCTTCATCGGCTGTCATCGAGTTCCTCAGTCCTACTCTCGTTCCTGCTTGTTCGGGCCTTCGACCCCTGCATTGCTGCCGGCGCCTACTATGCCCTCTGCTGACTTCTGGCCTGGCTTCCCGTCACCTCTCGGTGCCGGTAGCCCTTTCGGGCACCGTGGCCAGATCTCCCCGGGTATGACGTACCCACCTTCGCGCTTATGCCTGTCGGATCTACGATGCAGCATTCCGTACAAGTTTCGGGCTTTGATGAATTCGGCCATCTCACCCTGCTGCATCGCCTCATATCCGCTTCCTGTTCGTCAGGCCAGCGCTTTGCCTCCGGCTTCCTTCAGACTCGCAGTCGCCCGCGAAACCCTTGCCTTTGGCTAACACTTCCCCTTGCCGGGCGTGTAGAGGACTTTCACCTCCAAGTAGGTACGCCCTGCCGGGCGCACCGAAAAAAAACGGAGGTCCTTGATGGACCCCCGTTTCCTGTGTAAATGCAGATTTCGACACTAGCCTGAAGCTACCGCGAGTTCGAGACCAGAGGCTTGCGCCCTTGCTTTCGCACGCTGGTAGAGCGGCGTTTGACTCACCGGAGAGTTCCGCATGGCACGGAGCCACACGAGGTCACCCTTCGATACACCTGCATTCGCAGACGCCGAGACGCCGCGAGTTTG
>NZ_JAUXUP010000071.1 GCF_030680935.1 Polaromonas sp.
GGTACCGATGGCCTGGCATGGCTTTGGGGGCTGGAAGAAGAGCCTGTTCGGCGACATGCATGCCTATGGGGAAGAAGGGGTGCGCTTCTACACCAAGCAGAAGTCCATCATGCAGCGCTGGCCTGAGAGTATTGGCAAGGGGGCTGAGTTTGTGATGCCTACGGCGAAATAGGGTCCCCCCCGAAGCGGCCCTTGGCCGCCTCCCCCTCAGGGGGCGCCATCTGCGGACTGGCGGAGCCAGATCCGCGCTGGCCTGAGGCGCACTGGGGCTAGATGACGCCAAACGAGCCTGACCACATCACAAAAAACAACAACGAAACAAGCAGCATGAGTGAAAACATCTTTGACTACATCATCGTCGGGGGCGGAACCGCCGGTTGCCTGCTGGCCAACCGGCTGAGTGCCGACGCCTCCAAACGCGTGCTGCTGATCGAAGCGGGCCGCAAGGACGACTACCACTGGATTCATATCCCGGTCGGCTATCTCTACTGCATCGGCAACCCGCGTACCGACTGGCTTTACAACACCGAGCCCGACGCTGGCCTGAATGGCCGCAGCCTGCGTTACCCGCGCGGCAAGACGCTGGGCGGCTGCTCCAGCATCAACGGCATGATTTACATGCGCGGCCAGGCGCGTGACTACGACCAGTGGGCGCAACTGACGGGCGATGATGCATGGCGCTGGGACAATGCCCTGCCCCACTTCATGCTGCATGAAGACCACTACAAAGGCGCCAGCGCCCTGCACGGCGCGCGCGGCACGGCGCCGGCGCTGATGCAGGACCAGGGCGTGCCTTATCAAAAAACGCTGCGCCATCGGAACTCGGGCGGTGAATGGCGTGTTGACAAGCAACGGCTTCGCTGGGACATCCTGGACGCCTTCTCCGCGGCGGCGCAGCAGGCGGGCATTCCCGCGACCGATGACTTCAACCGCGGCGACAACGAAGGTGTGGGCTACTTTGAAGTCAACCAGAAAAACGGCTGGCGCTGGAACACGGCCAAGGCCTTTCTGCGCCCCGCGTGTTTTGGCCGGCCCAACTTTGAAATGTGGACCAGTGCGCAGGTCAGCAAACTCATCATCGAGCGGCAGGACGACGGCAGCCAGCGCTGCACCGGCGTCGAGGTCTGGACCGGCCAGGAAAGTGTCTCGGCCTTTGCCACGCGCGACTCGGGCAAGGCGCAAGGCCAACTGGGCGAGGTCATCCTGAGCGCGGGCAGCATTGGCTCACCGCAGATTCTGCAACTCTCGGGCATAGGGCCGGCGGCATTGCTGCAAAAACACGGCATCCCGGTGCTGGTGGACCTGCCCGGGGTGGGCGCCAACTTGCAAGACCATCTGCAGATCCGTTCGGTGTACAAGGTCACGAGCGCTGCCGCCAAAAACTTCACACTCAACACGCTGGGCACATCGCTGTGGGGCAAGGCGAAGATCGGCCTCGAATACGCCTTGAAGCAAACCGGCCCGATGAGCATGGCGCCGTCGCAGCTGGGGGCCTTCACGCGCAGCTCACCCGACCAGCCCTACCCCAACATCGAGTACCACGTGCAGCCGCTGTCGCTGGACGCCTTTGGCGAGCCCCTGCACACCTTCAACGCGTTCACCGCCAGCGTCTGCAACCTGAACCCGACCAGCCGGGGCTCGGTGCAGATCAAGAGCGGACGTTTTGAGGATGCCCCGGCGATCGCCCCCAACTACCTGAGCACCGACCATGACCGGCAGGTGGCCGCCGATTCGCTGCGCATCACGCGCCGCATTGTGGGCCAGAGCGCACTGGCTGCTTACCAGCCCGAGGAGTTTCGCCCCGGTGTGCAGTTTCAAAGCGATGAAGACCTGGCGCGACTGGCCGGCGACATTGCCACCACCATTTTTCACCCGGTGGGCACGACCAAAATGGGCAGGGCAGACGACCCGATGGCGGTGGTGGACTCGCACCTGCGGGTGCGTGGCATCAGCGGTTTGCGCGTGGTCGATGCCGGTGTCATGCCACTGATCACCAGCGGCAACACCAATTCACCGACCTTGATGATTGCGGAAAAAGCCGCGCAGTGGATCCAGGACGGGGTTTAGGAGTCTGCGCGGCAGACCTCAGCGGCCAGCGTCAGCGCCGTCAATCAGGGCGGCTATCGTCAGCACGTCGGCCTTTTGATTGCGCGCCCTGAGTTCGTCCGCGCACCCCATCCAGCCCCTGATCCGCGACGTCCAGTCTTGCGCCTCTTCATCGCTCAGCGGTTCTTTGCCCTTGATGGCCGCTGCGTAGGGCTCCGGGCCACACTGAGCTTGCGCGGCGTCCATGAACCCCAGGCGGTAGGACACGGCCGTCAGCAGCTGCTGCTCCACCAGCCAGCGCTGGCTGATGACAAACATGTCGGCCGCTGGCGTGGCATTCATCTTGTCGAGGATGGTGCGCGGCGTACCCAGCGCAGCCATGTAGTTTTCGACACGACGCGCAATGCTGGCAAAACGCTCGGACGCCGGGTCCATGGTTTCACCGCCGACTTTGACGTTGATACGGTGGACCCCCAGGGTAGCGCCAGCGGACACGTTGCGGCTGACACCACTCATCCACAAGATGAAACAGGCGCTGTAGCAGCGTGCTTCGCGCACCACATGGGTGGCAGCATGACTTTTTTCGAGCAGGTGGGCAATCTTGACGGCTTCAACCAGATCGCCACCTGGCGAGTCGAGAAAAACCGTACGGGCAAACCGGCCATAGTTGTCGGGGTGCCGCACAAACGCAATGAGTTTGGCGTAGTCGCCTGGCTGGATGGTGCCTTGAATCAGCACCCCACGCTGAAAGGCAACAATGTCGGCAGCGGCAACCGGCACCAAGGCGCCAGACAAGGCACAGGCCAGAAAGACAAACAAGGCTCGCAGCATGATGACTCCTGCTTCAACACCATTGCTGAAGTGGCTTTGAGAATATACGCCAACCGGGCTGGTTGCAGTCATGAAATACCGGAGCCGCAGTAACTTATTTACGTCCGCCCGTCACGCGCCTGCCAGGGGGGCTTTCAGCATTGCCCGGGGCTGCTGTTGACCTTCTACTTGCCACGAAGAACCATGCGGTCTCCGGACAGCAGCACCTCAAACCGGGACAGAAAGGACTGCCCCAGCAAGGCCCTGTCCGGGTCGCCGCCCACCAGCCCGACGCCGACCCGCGCGCCTGCAATGCTGACCGGGCCCACGGACACCGTCACACCAGGCACGATGCGGCCCTGCAAGTCACCGTTGGCGGTCTTGAAGGTGGCGGTCTGGCCGCGTGCCAGGCCGGCTGCGTCTGCAAACTTCTCGCTGACCACCACCATGGACGCGCCGGTGTCCACCAGAAAAGTGACTGGCCTGCCCGCTACCATCCCAGCCACATAAAAATGCCCGTCACGCGCACGCGTGATCTGCAACTCACCACTGGCAGACACCACCAGCGGTACAGGCTTGAGGACCTGGTTCATGACAACGTACAGAACGCCCATCACCAGCAGCCAAAAGCCAAGGATGGCCAGCGGTCCCCAGCCCAATCGCGTGCGGGAGGCACCGTCCGCACGGACGCCCGGTTCGTCTGGTGATGCCAAGGTTGTCAGCCCCGCAGTAAAGAGAAAACGCCGATCGGCGAGCGCTTGCAACACATGGTCATGATGATACGTTGACCTGCACAAACGCCACACGCCCGGCGCTACGACGTGGCCCGATAATGCAGGCAGCCACGACGCCTCCTCCTTTGACCATGCCCGCCACCAGCCTTGCCCTTTTCATGCAGCAGCAGCGCGCGGCCTATGCAGAGGGGCTGCCGGCAAAAATCGCGGCGCTGCAAGCGGCCGTGGGGGAACTCGGCGAACACGACAACCCCTCCGCCCTGGACACCGCACGAGCGCAAGCCCACAAGCTGGCAGGCTCTGGCGGTACCTTCGGTTTTCCCGCAGTCAGCAGGGCAGCGGCCCGGATCGAGAGCATCCTGTCGCGCTCCAGGGATGCCCGTGTGCCGCCTCAGGCCGAAAGCAATGCCCTGCAGCTCTGCCTGCGGGCGCTGGAGGCCGCACTCGCCTCTGACGGCGGCGCGGAAGACGCCAGCAGCGATCTTGCGGTTGCCGCGGCGGCCAGGACTGTGGCCGGGGCCGGCACCAGCCCTCCATCAAGTGCATCAGGAACATCGCCGCTGGTGTGTGTGCTTGAACCGGACGATGCCATGGCCCAGGCATTGGTGCGACAGTTAAGCCTTGGCGGATACCGCTGTTTTTTGCTTGGGCAACCCCTGTCGGCAGCGCTTGCACCCCCCCCCGAGCCGCCGGCTGCTGTGGTGGCCAACGTCGGGTTGTCCCCTCCGGTTCTTTCGGCCTTGCGTGGCATGACCCAGACATGGGCCGAAGGTGGCACTGAGGTGCCCGTGATATTCATGTCGGGCGGGACGGATTTTCAGACCCGCCTGCAGGCGGTCCAGGCCGGTGGCGCCGGCTATTTTCCTGCGCCGGTGGACGTCTCCGCCCTCACAGCGTTGCTGGATCACCTCACGTCGGGTGAACCGGCGCGGCCTTACCGCGTGCTGCTGGTGGACGATGACCAGGCCCTGGCAGAACTGTATGCCGGCGTGTTGGAGTCTGCCGGCCTGGAAACCCTGGTGGTCACCGACCCCCGTCAGGTCATGGCCTCGCTGGTCGATTTCCAGCCTGACCTGCTCACCTGCGACATCCACATGCCCCAATGCAGTGGCATAGAGCTCGCCGCATTGATACGCCAGCAGGCGCAGTTTGTGCGGCTGCCGATTGTTTTTCTTTCTGCTGAAACCAGTCTGAGCAGGCAGGCACTGGCGCTCAAGCAAGGCGGTGACGACTTCATCATCAAACCGGTCGCGCCCGCCGTGCTGATTTCGGTAGCGCAAAGCCGCGCCAGACGATACCGCAGCCTGGTGGCGGCCGAAGACACCCTGCGCATCAGCGAGGAACGCCTGCGCATGGTGTTTGAAACCAGTCTGGACGGTTTTATCCAGGCGCTGGCGGACGGCACTGTGGTTTCGGCGAATCCGTCGGCTTGCGCCTTGTTTCGCATGACGGAAGCGCAAATCAAGGCGGCCGGTGTGAACGGGCTATTTGACAGGGCAGGTCCGCTTCTGGGACACCCGGCCGACAAATTTCGGGGAGAACTGGACTGTCTGCGCGCCGATGGCTCGCGCTTTCCAGCGGAGGTGTCGTCGTCGCAGCACCTCAGCAGCGAAGGCGATGTACAGGTGAGCGTGGTCTTGCGTGACATTACCGAGCGTCAACTCGCCGAGCAGCAAATCCTGCAGCTCAACACCGAACTGGAAGCCCGTGTGGAACAACGAACCGCCGAACTGCGTGAAGCCAACCAGGAACTTCAGGCCTTCTCCCACTCGCTGGCCCACGATCTGCGTCAGCCCTACATTGCCATCAGCGGCCTGACCCATCTGCTCGAAAGGGAGCTTTCTGGCGGCACCAGCGAACGCGGCAAGCACTACCTGGCACGCATTCGTGCCGGGGTCGGCCAGATGAACGAGCGCACCGACAGCCTGCTGGCGCTGGCGCAGCTGTCCCGCACGCAGACCCGGCGCGAAGTGGTGGATCTGAGTGCCATGGCCAGTGAGCTGCTGCACACGCTGGCGCAGCAGGAGCCAGAGCGCACCGTGAGCGTCCGGGTGCAACAGCCGCTGCAGGTGCAGGCCGACGCCGCCCTGTTGCGGCACCTGCTGCATATTCTGCTCGGCAACGCCTGGAAGTTCACCTCCCGCCAGGCCACTGCCGAAATCACGGTGGGCGCTGAGCTCCGCCTTGTCGAAGGCTCGGGCCGGGAAACGGTTTTCTTCGTCAAGGACAACGGCGCCGGATTTGACATGGCTTATGCCGACAAGCTGTTTGGTGCTTTCCAGCGTCTGCATGCGCCCGCCGAGTTTGCCGGTGCAGGCGTCGGGCTGGCCACCGCGCGCCGCATTGTCACGCGCCACGCAGGCCGCATCTGGGCCACATCGTCGCCCGGTGAGGGCGCAGTTTTTTATTTCACGCTGGACAAGCCGGTGCTGGACATTTCAGGCCCACCGTAAGGCGGCGACACTGGCCAGGGGTGGCGCGTGTCAACGCAGGCTCTTCACATAACGCGGCTCGTCCGGGTCCCGGGGTTTGCGCTCACGCGTATTTTCGCTGTCGCCAAAACGTGACTCGATGAAACCCGACTCGGGGTACACCTCTTCCCGGGTATTGACACTGCGGGAACTCTGCTGCTCAGGCGGCGGTACCACGGCTGCGGGTAGCGCCAGTGCCCTGTCCCTGACCGCATCGGCCATCAGCCTGACCAGCGGCACCCGGTGTTTCACGTCGGGCGCGAGCATGATCTCTTCCAGCCTGTCGGCCCAGACACCCAAATCGACATGCCCGTCTTCTGCCGCTTTGCCCCGCGCAAAGCGGACGATTTCTGCCGCGTATTCCTGGTTGGTCGCCATCCATTCCGTGTCGGTCACACGGCCGGTTTTTCTGCGCAGCAACAC
This sequence comes from Polaromonas sp., assembly GCF_030680935.1. GTDB lineage: Bacteria > Pseudomonadota > Gammaproteobacteria > Burkholderiales > Burkholderiaceae_C > Polaromonas. The sequence continues at coordinate 6,485 of NZ_JAUXUP010000071.1, forward strand.
ATGCAGATGGGCGGCAATCGCAATTTTTTCACTGCTCGGCATGGGAGGGCTTTGCATGGTGTGTAGCGTCCGTTTTTCTAGCCAACTCGCTCGGCATGCTGGGAGATGTCCATGCCATCGGATTCCGCGTTTTCCCCGACCCGCAGGCTGAGCACCAGCGATGTGATCCAGAGCACGACGCCGGTCATGACCAGGCTGTAGCAAACCACGGCGCCGACGCCAATGAACTGCGTCAGCAGACTGCCCTCCACGCCAGAGATGGTCTTGCTCGCAAAAATGCCGGTCAACAATGACCCCACAATTCCGCCCACCCCATGGACGCCAAATACGTCCAGTGAGTCGTCGGCATTGAGAAGGCGTTTCAATCCGGTGGCACCCCAGTAACATGCCACGCCAGCCACCAGCCCAATAACCAGCGCGGACAGGGGCGATACAAAGCCTGCCGCCGGCGTGATGGCCACCAGCCCCGCCACCAGACCAGTACACAGTCCCAACAGGGTGGGGCGACCGCGAATCATCCATTCGGCCGCCATCCACGACAGTGCACCGGCGGCAGCCGCAATGTGGGTGACCGCCATGGCCAGACCGGCGCGGCCGTCCGCAGCCACTGCCGAGCCGGCATTAAATCCAAACCAGCCAACCCACAACATGCCAGCGCCCGCCATGGTCAGGCCCAGGTTCAGCGGCGGGAAGGCTTCACGCCCATAACCCCGGCGCGGCCCCAAAGCGTAGGCACAGACCAGCCCGGCCACTCCCGCATTGATGTGCACCACCGAGCCCCCGGCGAAATCGAGCGCCCCCATGCGGGCCAGCCAGCCATTGGGCTCCCAGACCCAGTGGGCAATCGGCGCATACACCACCAGCGTCCAAAGGCTGATGAAACACAACATGGCAGAAAATCGCATACGCTCCACAAAGGACCCCACCAGCAGTGCAGCGGTGATGATGGCAAAGGTCAACTGGTACATCGCATACACCGACTCGGGAATGTTCGGGGCAATATGGCTGACCGCCACCTTCTGCGCCTCCTTGGCGTAGTCGAGTCCGGCAAACCACAGGCGCTCGCCGCCGCCAATGAAATGCCCGAGCGCGCCACTGCCGGGCGTGAAGGCGAGTGAATAGCCAACGGCAAACCAAAGCAGGCTGACCACCGCACAGATGACAACCACACTGGCCATGGTGTTGAGCACACTCTTCCTGCGCACCATGCCGCCGTAAAAAAGAGCAATGCCCGGTAGCGTCATCAGGAGCACCAGCGCTGTGGACGTCATCATCCAGGCAGTGTCTGCGCCGTTCAGGGTGTCAGCGGCCACCATGCCTGGCTGGGTGAGCGGCGCTGGCGCTGGTGCAGATGCGGGCGCTGCCGGTGCGGCGACTGCGGTCGGCGCTGCCACCTCAGGGGCTACCGACGCAGCGACGGGCGCCGGCGCCGACGCCGCATCAGCAACTGGAGCGACAGCGGGGGCAGGCGCCTGTGCACCGGCCTGGAATGCTGAAAACAGCAAGCAAAGACCCCAACCCAAAGCGACGAATTGCTTGTGATGCATGGAAATTCCCGTTGACGAACCGATGGAGCTAACAATCGGTAACAGGCATAAGTCGTGCCAGCGCGCGCCAAAATCCCTCGCCGCGGGCCTGGAGAGGAAGGGAAAATCCCGATGCACTATGTGAGTGCGCATCCTATAGTGATGCACCTGCACATGAGCCGAGTGCTCGCAGAGGGCCGAGGAGACAAACACCCCTGACCAGAACAGCATTGGCATCCAGAGAGATGTTTTTTATAGAGCGCCGGCAACCCCGGCGCTTTTTTTTGCCCGTATGTCCCGGATCGGTGCACTTTGTGCCTCACAGACGCCTGTCGGGCGAATGAGAGAATCGCGCGATGGAACTGCTGATCGTCACGCTGGCTTCGCTGCTGGCAGGTTTTGTGGACGCCATAGTGGGCGGCGGCGGCCTGATTTTGGTGCCTGCACTGTTTGCGGTCTTTCCGACCACCCACCCAGCCACCCTGTTTGGTGTCAACAAAGGCGCCTCGGTCTGGGGCACAGCGGTTGCCACCGCCCAATATGCCCGCCGTGTGGAGATGCGCTGGTCGGCCCTGCTGCCGGCGGCAGCGGCCGGCTTTGGCGGTTCGCTGGCTGGCGCGTGGCTCGTCACCATCATCTCGCCGGGTTTTTTGCGCAAGGCGCTGCCGTTTGTATTACTGGCGGTGTTGCTTTACACCCTGATGAAAAAGGAACTGGGCCGCCACCACACACCGCGTTTCAGCGGCCGTGCCGAGACAGCGGCGGCTTGCTGCATAGGTCTGGTGCTGGGGTTTTACGACGGATTTTTTGGTCCGGGCACGGGTAGTTTTTTTGTCTTTTTATTCGTGCGCTGGCTGGGTTATGACTTTCTGAACGCATCGGCATCGGCCAAGCTGCTCAACACCGCCACCAATCTGGCGGCCCTGCTGCTGTTCGCCTGGAAAGGCCACGTCTGGTGGCATTTCGCACTGACCATGGCGCTGGCCAATGTGGTGGGCAGCCTGCTGGGCACCCGTCTGGCACTCAGGCATGGCGCGGGTTTTGTGCGCGTGGTGTTTATCGCAGTGGTGAGCGCGCTGATTCTGAAAACGGGTTTTGACGCTTTTTCGAGATAACAGAATGCAGCTGCTAGTCGGGATAGGCATCCACCGCCGGCACGGCCGGCACCAGCTTGCTGAGGGCTTCAGCCAAAGCCGCCGCCTTCGCCGCGTTGGCAGCTGTCGATGCCGCTGACTGCGCGGCGGCGCCAGGCAGACCGGTAGCCAGCAAGCCCGGCATTTCAGACACCAGGCGCGGCTTGCCAACGGGAGCGCCCGCCAGCCCTTTTTGCACGGCGGCGATGTCGATTTCGTTGGGATACTGCCCCAGCAGCAGATAGTCAAACACCCGCCGCGCAATCGGCGCCGCGTGCGCCGCGCCAAAACCGGCGTTTTCCACCACCACGGCCAGGGCAATCCTCGGTTTGTCAGCCGGCGCAAAAGCCATGTACAGGGCGTGATCGCGCTGGTGCTCTTCGAGCTTGCGCGCATCGTACTTGTCTTTTTGCCCCACGCCCACCGCCTGCGCGGTGCCGGTTTTCCCGCCGCTGAGGTAGGCTGCGCCGGCAAACACCCGGGCCGACGTTCCTTCTTGCGTGACCCCGACCAGCGCCTTGCGGACCACCGCCACATGTTCGGGTTTGTAGCCCAGGTCCTCGCCCGGTTCGGCCGCGATAGGCTGGATGGCCCGCGACACCGGGTCTTGTGTGGCAATCACCAGGCGCGGCTTGTGTTTCACACCGTTGTTGGCCAGCACCGCTGTAGCCTGCGCCAGCTGCAGCATGGTGAAGGTGTTGTAGCCCTGGCCTATACCCAGCGATATGGTCTCGCCCGGGTACCACTTTTGCTGGTCGGCCTTTTTGTAGGTTTTGCGCTTCCACTCCTGGCTCGGCAAGACGCCGCGTACTTCACCGTTGATGTCAATCCCGGTGATCTGGCCAAAGCCCAGCGGCTTCATGAAGTCGTGCATCGCATCAACCCCCAGGTCATTGGCCAGTGAGTAGTAATAGACGTTGCTGGACTTGACGATGCTCTGGTACATGTCCACCGGGCCCAACCCGGCACCATGGCTGCGGAACTGGTGACCGCCAAACATCCAGGAGCCTGCATCCTGGGTGATGCTGCCGGGAAGGCGTTTGCCAGACTCGAGCGCGGCCATGGCCATGAAGGGCTTGTAAGTGGAGCCCGGCGGGTAGGTACCGCGCAGCGCACGATTGAGCAGCGGCTTGTCAACCGACTCATTGAGGCCTTGCCAGCTTTCGCTGTCGATGCCATCCACGAACAGATTGGGGTCAAACGTGGGTTTGCTGACAAAAGCCAGTACCTCCCCGGTGGCCGGGTCCAGCGCCACCAGCGCGCCGCGCCTGTCACCAAACAGGTCTTCCACCAGTTTTTGCAGCTTGATGTCCAGCGACAGCATGATGGTGTGACCCGGCGTTGCCGGTTGGCTGGCCAGCTTGCGCACGGCACGTCCGCCGGCCGAGGTTTCGACCTGTTCAACGCCCGTGCTGCCATGCAGCTGGGTTTCGAAACTCTGCTCGACACCGAGTTTCCCGATGTAGTCGGTGCCCCGATAGTTTCCTTCTTCGTCGTTTTCCTCGATGCGCAGTTTTTCTGCCTGGTTGATGCGCCCGATGTACCCCACGACATGGCTGGCCAGCTCGCCATGCGGGTAGTTGCGAAACAGCCGGGCCTTGATGTCCACCCCGGGAAAGCGAAAACGCTGCGCGGCAAAACGGGCCACCTCTTCGTCCGTCAACCGGGTGCGTATGGGCAGTGACTCAAAACTGCGTGATTCCTCGCGCAGTTTTTTGAAGCGGCGTTTGTCGCGCGGCTGGATGTCCACCAAACGGGACAGCGCCTCGATGGTTTGCTCCAGATCGGCAACCCGCGAGGGGGTGATCTCCAGCGTATAAGCCGAGTAGTTGGTGGCCAGCACCACCCCATTGCGGTCCAGGATGAGCCCCCGGTTGGGCACAATCGGCACCACCGCCGTGCGGTTGGTCTCAGCCTGTTCGAGGAGGTCGTCGTGACGCACGACCTGCAGGTAAACCAGCCGCGCCGCCACCAGCATGAAAGCCAGAAAAATCACCAGCCCGGCCACCAGCACACGCAGGCGAAAACGCGACAGATCGGCTTCGACGTTGCGCAGTTCAGTCATGGCCGTACGACCCGGCGATGCCCAAAAAGTGCCCCACTCGCAAAACGGGCACCCGCTCCCCCTTCAAGCAGGGGCCATCCTTCGACAAGCTCAGGACGAACGGATATGAAGTAAACGACCGCGCGGACTCTTCAATCAAGCAGGGGCCGCGGAACCGGCTCTGCCGGGCCGCAGGCGCAGCGGCCCCCCCGGGGCTGGTGCCAGCCGCTCCAAACCTGCCTGCGCAGGTTTGGACAGGCACCAGAAGCGAAGCCTCCGGCGAGCGGCGGCCTGCAAGGTGCAGGGAGTTACACGGAGTGAACGACCGTGGGGGCATCACAGTGGCCGGTTCTGGTCAGGATTGGGCGCCCGGCGCTGCGGCGCGAGCAGCAGGACGCTCACCACTGGCCACAGCAGGGATTCGGCCACCGGCGCAAGCAACAACATCCAGCCCGGGAAGTTGCCACCACTGATCATGCGGATGACAATTTCAACGCCATGCGCCATTGCGAACAGCGGCAGGATCTGCAGCGCCTGGGACGGCACGGTGAACCAGAGCAGGCGGCGGTGAATCATGGTGGCGAAAAAACTCAGCGCTGTGTACGACAGCGCATGCTGACCGAGCAGGGCGGTCTGGTGCACATCCACACCCAGCCCGAACATGAACGCCAGGCCAATGCCCACACGCTGAGGCTGATGCACGTTCCAGAACACCAGCACCAGGGCGAGAAAATCGGGCATCCAGGGCACACGCCCCAGCGGCAGCATATCCAGCAGCAGCGCCGCAATCAGGCTGCTCCAGATGAAAAACGGGTTGGCCGGCAACAACAGCTGCTGGCCAGAGGGCATGATCATTTGGCGCCTCCCTTTTTGGCGGGGGCAGGCGCAGCTTCGTCGGCCGGCCGCGCCGGAATCTGCTCAGCCACCGGTTTGACCACCATCACGTGAAGCGCAGCAAAAACACGCGCCTGCGGGGTGCAATAAATCCGTGAAAACGCCGACTCGGCACGGCGCTCTATCTTGTCGATTTTCGCCACCGGCAGACCAGGCGGGTACACGCCGTCCACACCGCTGGTGGTCAGCAGGTCGCCCTGCTGCACGTCCGAATTGCTGCCCATGAAGCGCAACTCCAGCCCACCGCCGGATGCCGTCGGATCGCCATAGGCCACACTGCGCGCGCCGGTACGGGTGTTGAGCACGGGTATGGCCAGCTCGCGGTCTATGACCAGCGTGACTTCACTGACAAAGGGGAGCACGCGGGTCACCTGCCCCAGCACGCCCGCTTCGTCCAGCACCGGCGAGCCCAGGTCAACCCCCTGGGCCATGCCTTTGTCGATGATGATTTTGCGGGTGTAAGGGTCGGGCGCGTCGTACAGCACCTGCGCCGCCATGCCGGTGATGATCAAGCGCTCGCGAAGGTCCAGCAGCTTGCGCAGACGGTTGTTTTCAACGGCCAGCTGCTCGACCTGGCTGGCGCGCAACGATTGCAGGGCGAGTTGGGTCCGTGCCGCTTCCTCGCCCGCACGCGCCTGACTGAGCGCCGTGAAATAGCCGCCGCCATGCTGAAGCGCACGCACCGGCTGCAGCGCCAGCCACTGCACCGGGTACAACACGGTGGCGACTGCGGCGCGTATCGGCTGGGTGACCTTGAAGCGCAGGTCAGCGACCATCAGGAACAAGGCCAGGGCGCTGAAAACCATCAGCTTGGACAAGGCCGAAGGCCCCTGCTTGAAGAAAGGGGGCGGGGTTCTGTCGAGGGTTCCTAAGGGCATGGTCTGCGGTCAATCATGCGCCTGTCCGGCTGCATCGAGGAGGATGCTTATTCCGAGGTAAAGATGGAACCCAGACGGTCCATGCGCTCCAGTGCAATACCGCAGCCGCGGACCACGCAGGTCAGCGGGTCTTCGGCCACCAGCACCGGCAGGCCGGTTTCTTCAGCCAGCAGGCGGTCCAGGTCGCGCAGAAGAGCGCCGCCGCCGGTCAGCATCATGCCGCGGTCGGCGATGTCCGCGCCGAGCTCGGGCGGGGTATGTTCGAGTGCGGTTTTGACAGCGCTGACGATGTTGTTGAGTGGATCGGTCAGGGCTTCAAGAATTTCGTTGCTGGAGATCGTGAAGCTGCGCGGCACACCTTCAGACAGGTTGCGGCCTTTGACTTCCATCTCCTTGACTTCGCTGCCCGGAAAGGCCGAGCCAATGTTTTTCTTGATGGCTTCCGCCGTCGGCTCGCCAATCAACATGCCGTAGTTGCGGCGGATGTAGCTGATGATGGCCTCGTCAAAACGGTCACCGCCGACCCGCACGCTGCCTTTGTAAACCATGCCGCCCAGCGAAATCACGCCGACTTCGGTGGTACCGCCGCCAATATCCACCACCATGGAACCGCTGGCTTCAGACACCGGCAGACCGGCGCCTATGGCGGCGGCCATGGGTTCTTCAATCAGGTACACGTCGCTTGCGCCGGCGCCCAAGGCGCTTTCACGGATGGCCCGGCGCTCAACCTGGGTCGAGCCGCAGGGCACACAAATGATGATGCGCGGGCTGGGCTTGAAGAAGCTGCGCGGATGCACCATCTTGATGAACTGCTTGAGCATCTGCTCGGTGACGGTGAAGTCGGCAATCACGCCGTCTTTCATCGGGCGGATGGCCTCGATGTTGCCGGGCACCTTGCCGAGCATGGCCTTGGCTTCATGGCCGACGGCCTGGATGGTCTTTTTGCCCTGCGGACCACCTTCGTGGCGAATGGCGACCACCGAGGGCTCATCGAGCACAATGCCGCGGTCGCGTACAAAAATCAGGGTGTTGGCAGTACCGAGGTCAATCGCCAGGTCGGTGGAAAAATACCGACGGAAGGTTTCAAACATGTTCTTGGGGTCCGGTTTTGGGCATGGAACAAACTTCGTTGCTCTATCGCCTTTTATGATTAATCAATGAGAGCGCTGAAATGAAAACGGCGAAGTGACCTAACACCTTGATAAATAACGCATAAAGCGTGCATCCTGCCCTGATTTCTCACCAAAGGCGGGATAATAACGCATCCCCCGTGAGTCACCGGCTGGCACACCAGCCATTATTTCACCTTTACACCCCGTTTCAGCTGTAGTTTTTCTCCCATGGCACTGACCCCCCAAGACATCGAACGCGTCGCCAACCTGGCCAGGCTGGAGTTACGCGCCGACGAAACCGAACACACCCTGAGCCAGCTCAACGGCTTTTTCGCGCTGGTGGAACAAATGAACGCCGTCAACACCGAAGGGGTGGAGCCGCTGGCTCACCCCGCGGCAGTGCTGGGCCAGGTAGCGCTGCGTCTGCGCGATGACATCGTGAGCGAGACTGACCAGCGTGAGGCCAGCCAGGTCAGCGCGCCCGCTGTTGAGCGCGGATTGTTCCTTGTGCCCCGCGTGATTGAGTAAACGATGAGCACCGACCTGCACGACCTCAGCGTCGCCCAACTTGCGGCCAAACTCGCCGCCCGTGAAGTCTCCAGCGTCGAAGCGACGCAGCACTTCCTCACACGTATCGGGCGTGCCCACGATCTGGGTGCTTTTCTCGCCACCGACAGTGATGTCTCGCTGGCCCAGGCGCGAGCTGCCGATGCCCGTCTGGCCGCCGGCGAGCGCACGCCCTTGCTGGGTGTGCCCTTGGCACACAAGGATATTTTTGTCACCCGCGACTTTCCGACCACCGCCGGCTCGAAGATGCTGGCCAACTACCGCAGCCCGTTTGACGCCAGCGTGGTGCGCCAGCTCGGTGTAGATGCCGGTGGTGCGGGCATGGTGACGCTGGGCAAGCTCAACTGCGATGAGTTCGCCATGGGCTCGGGCAACGAGAACAGCGCCTTCAAGAATGTGCAAAACCCCTGGGACATCACCCGAGTGCCGGGCGGCTCGTCGGGCGGCTCGGCTGCAGCGGTCGCCGCGCGGTTGGTACCAGCCGCCACCGGCACCGACACCGGCGGCTCCATCCGCCAGCCGGCATCGCTGTGCGGCATCACCGGCATCAAGCCGACCTATGGGCGCTGTTCGCGTTACGGCATGGTGGCTTTTGCTTCCAGCCTGGACCAGGCCGGGCCGATGGCACGCAGTGCACTCGATTGCGCTTTGCTGCTGTCCAGCATGGCCGGCCCGGATCTGGACCGTGACTCCACCTCGCTGGATCTGCCGGCGGTCAACTACGCTACTGATTTAATAGCTACTCACGCACAACCGGCGGGGGCTAAACCCCTGAATGGCTTGAGAATTGGCCTGCCCAGGCAGTTTTTCGGCGCGGGTTGCTCGGCCGACGTACTCAAAACCGTGCGCAGCGCGCTGGCCGAGCTGGAAAAGCTGGGAGCCACGCTGGTCGATGTGGATCTGCCACTGACCGAGTTGTCGATTCCGGTTTATTACGTGATTGCGCCGGCCGAGGCCAGCAGCAACCTGAGCCGCTTTGACGGCGTCCGATACGGGCACAGGGCCGCCGCTTATACCGACCTCAGCGACATGTACAAAAAATCGCGCTCCGAAGGTTTTGGCGACGAAGTGACACGCCGCATCATGATCGGCACCTACGTCTTGTCGCACGGCTATTACGACGCGTATTACCTGAAAGCGCAGAAAATCCGCCGGCTGATTGCCGAAGATTTCCAGAAGGCCTTTGCGCAATGCGACATCATTGCCGGCCCGGTCTCGCCCACCGTCGCCTGGAAAATCGGCGAAAAATCCGACGACCCGGTGGCCAGTTACCTGGCCGACATCTACACGCTGTCTTCCAGCCTGGCAGGCCTGCCGGGTATGAGTGTGCCGGCCGGTTTTGGCGAAGGCGGCATGCCGGTGGGCCTGCAGTTGATCGGCAACTACTTCAAGGAAGCACAGCTTCTGGGCGCAGCGCACCAGTTTCAGCTGGCGACCGACTGGCACCAGCGCCAGCCCCACGGCCTATGAGTGATTTGACATGAGCCAGACCCCCCCCCCCGTGAACTCATTTGCCCAGATGCAGGTCGGGCGGCCCACCGGGCCGCTGGTGCAGGGCTACGAAGTCATCATCGGTTTCGAAACCCACACGCAGCTGACCACACAATCGAAAATTTTCAGCCGCGCCTCGACGGCCTTTGGCGCGGAACCCAACACCCAGGCATCGGCGGTGGACTTTGCGCTGCCCGGCGCGCTGCCGGTGATGAACAAGGGCGCGGTACAACGTGCGATTGAATTTGGCCTGGCGGTCAACGCACACATCGCCGAGAGCAGCGTGTTTGCACGCAAGAATTATTTCTACCCGGATCTGCCCAAGGGTTACCAGATCAGCCAGTTTGAAATTCCAGTGGTGCAAGGCGGCAGCGTCGAGTTTTTTCTGGACGGCGAAAAGAAGTCGGTGCGGCTAGTGCGCGCCCACCTCGAAGAAGATGCCGGCAAGTCGCTGCACGAAGACTTCATTGGCATGAGCGGCATTGACCTGAACCGCGCCGGCACGCCCCTGCTGGAGATCGTCACCGAACCCGACATGCGCTCCAGCGCAGAGGCCGTGGCCTACGCCAAAGAGCTGCACAAAATCGTCACCTGGATAGGCATTTGCGACGGCAACATGCAGGAAGGCAGCTTTCGCTGCGACGCGAATGTGTCGGTGCGCAAACCCGGCGCCGACCTGGGAACGCGCCGCGAGATCAAGAACCTGAACAGTTTCAAGTTCATGCAGCAGGCGATTGACTACGAGGTGCGCTGGCAGATTGAACAGCTGGAAGATGGCAAGGCCATCCAGCAGGCCACCGTGCTGTTTGACCCGGACACCGGCGAGACGCGCGCCATGCGCACCAAGGAAGACGCAGCGGATTACCGCTACTTTCCGGACCCTGATTTGCCGCCGCTGGTGATCTCGCGCGAGTGGGTGGAGCAAACGCGTACCGAGATGAGCGAGTTGCCGCGCGTGATGGCCCAGCGCTTTGTCGCAGATTACGACTTGCCGGAATACGATGCCGGCCAGCTCACACTGAGCAAGGCCACTGCGGCCTATTTTGAAGCGGTGGTGACTGCCAGCAAACAGCCCAAGTTGGCCAGCAACTGGGTGATGGGCGAGTTGTCGCGCCGCTTGAACGCGAGCGATACAAACATTGAACAATCAGGGGTCAGCGCAGAACAACTGGGCCAGCTGATTGGCCGGATTGCCGACGGAACCGTGTCCAACAACGCAGCCCGTCAGGTGTTTGAAGGCCTCTGGAGCGGCGAAGGCAGCGATGTCGACGCACTCATTGAAGCCAAGGGCCTCAAGCAAATGAGCGACTCCGGCGAACTCGAGAGAATCATCGACGATGTCCTGGCGGCCAACGTGAAGAACGTAGAGGAAGTGCGCGCGGGCAATACCAAGGCCATGAACGCGCTGGTCGGCCAGGCCATGAAAGCCACCAAGGGCAAGGCCAATCCGGCACAGGTCAATGAGCTGCTGAAAAAGAAGCTCGGATAAACGTCGACGCCACCCAAGACGCTATCAAATAAATAGCTTCTTGCGCTTGTGCCACAAGGGCTACACGCCTTATTGATTCTTAGACTATTTTTTTGCGGCTGCCGGCGGCACTGGGGCTGCGGCCGCAGCTGCCGCAGCTTTGGCGGGCACGGTCCCGGCCATGGGCCACAACTGCCTGAGTTTGGCCAGCTCTTCGTCAAAGCGCTGGTTGACCCTTTTTTTCTCGACGTCCTGCTCGGCAATAAAGCGTTTTTGCGTCGCCTGATTACTCTCGTTTTCTTCCACCCTGCGTCTTAGGGAGGGTGGCGCGCGTGTGGGGTCGGCCTTGTAGAACTGCATGTCGACAACGATGGCCTTGCGCTGCTCGCTCAGTTCGGAGGCGCGCTTGGCTGCAGCGGTGATGACCTCATCGATCTGGCCCAGGGCCTCGGCCCGCTCTTTGTCGTGCAAGGCGCGGTTGGGATAACGCTGCAGCAAGGCGCGGTCACGGCGCTTTTCCTCGACCTCGCGCTCGCGCAACTCGGCGGCCCGTTTCTCTTTTTCTTCCCTGGCGGCCCGCTCATCGGAGGTCAGCGAAGGCTCCAGCACGCCTTTGACGGTTCCCGAGGGATTGAGTTGCTTCTGGACGCGGTCGCTGCATTCGGCAATCGGTCGGTCGGAAGTGATCTTGCGGCCAGAACCATCCACACAGCTGTAAATGGTCTGAGCAAAACCCGCGCTGGACAGGCTCAGTGCCACCACCGCCGCCGCGCCGGCCAACACCCCATTCTCAACAAACCTGTGCAACAACAAGAAAAAATCCTTAATCGACACCATAACGCTGACGGTAGTCCAGCACACGCTGGTAGTGGGTCACAAGTGAGTCCCCGCTTGTGACTTCCGAGGCGCCTTCCGGCACGTCCCCCGCCTGAGACAGATATTGCAACAAGTCGGTCAAACGGGCAATCGAGAAAACCTTTAGACCCAGTTGACTCCTAACGTACTGCACAGCACTGTAGTTGACGTCCACGCCATTTTCCGTGGCCTTCTCCTGGCGGTCCAGCGCAATGGCCACCGCATACGGCTGGGCGCCCGCCGCCTGAATAATGGTAATCGACTCGCGTATGGCGGTACCTGCAGAGATCACATCGTCAATGATCAATACCCGCCCCTTGAGCGGTGCGCCGACCAGCGTTCCGCCCTCGCCGTGGTCTTTGGTTTCCTTGCGGTTGTAGGCAAACGGCAAGTTGCGGCCAAGACGTGCCAGCTCAATCGCGACGGCCGCTGCCAAGGGGATACCCTTGTAAGCCGGACCAAAAATCATGTCGAACTGCAGACCGCTGGTTTTCTCTTCCAGCAACAATCCGCGCGCATAAAATTGCGCCAGCCGTCCCAGCTTGGCACCGTCGTCAAACAATCCTGCGTTAAAAAAGTAGGGGCTCAAGCGCCCCGCCTTGGTCTTGAACTCGCCAAAACGCAACACCCCCGACTCAATGGCAAACTGCACAAATTCACTGGCCATGTCGCTGGAAGCTGCCGTTTGGCCACTGTCCTGCTCGTCCTGACCTGGCGTTCCCGTCGTTCTACTCATTGGAAGTCCCATGTTTAAGTTAACCAGCCTGAACCTCAACGGTATTCGTTCCGCAGCCACCAAAGGCATGCCAGAGTGGGTGGCCCGGACCCAGCCAGATTGTATTTGCGTGCAGGAGCTGAAGGCCCAGGCGGCCGACGTGGCTGGCAGGTTTGAGGAGATCGCCGGCCTCAAAGGCCATTTTCACTTTGCCGAAAAGAAAGGCTACTCGGGCGTGGCCGTTTACACGCGCCATGAACCCAGCGACGTGATCACCGGCTACGGCTCGACAGAATTTGATGCAGAAGGCCGTTACGTGGAACTGCGTTTTGACCGACCAGGCCGCAAGCATGCCCCCAAGCTGTCCATCATCAGCTGTTACTTCCCGAGCGGCTCGTCCGGCGAGGAGCGGCAGGCCGCCAAGTTCCGTTTTCTCGCCGAGTTCTACCCCTACCTTGCGAGCCTGAAGGAAACGCGGGACTTTGTGCTGTGCGGCGACATCAACATTGCGCACCAGGAAATCGATCTGAAAAATTTCAAGGGCAACAAAAAGAACAGCGGCTTCCTGCCCGAAGAACGCGCCTGGATGACCGAGTTGCTGCGCCACGCGGAGGTGGCCGAAGAAGCGCTGGGGGAGTTAACCGACGGCGCTGGCAAACCCACGGTGAAAGCAACACGCGGCGGCGGCATGGTCGATGTCTACCGCAAGCTGCAGCCCACGACCACCGACGAGGCCTACACCTGGTGGAGCAACCGCGGCCAGGCCTACGCCAAAAACGTTGGCTGGCGGCTGGACTACCACCTGGCGACGCCAGCGCTGGCGGCGCTGGCCCAAAGCGAAACGATTTACAAAGAGCAGCGTTTTTCCGACCACGCGCCGATCACGGTGGACTATGAGCTGACGTTGTAAGCGTCCGTTTTCGCTATTGAAAACATAGCTGTTTTCGCATATCCATCAAGGGCTACAGCCACTTTTTGTATATTTTTCCGCCTTGATGCGATCAACCAGCCCTGACGCCCATCTGCCGCGCCATGTGCACCTGGTGCAAGGTGATCTTGCGCACCTCGGCCTGGCTGGTCTGTATGTGGGCGCGCAGCAGCAGCGCGGCCTGGTCGCCGCGCTTGCGCTGAATAGCTTTCAGAATCTTCGCGTGTTCTTCATAGGTGGCGTCGATACGCGGCCGCTTGGTGAAATCGAGTCGGCGTATCACACGGATGCGCTCGGTCACGTCGCGGTGTACCCGCGCCATCTCGGCATTGCCCGCTGCAGCGACCAGCGCGCAGTGAAAGGCCTCGTCCCACTGCGCGACCTGCACGGTGTCGCTGCTTCGGCGCTCGGGGCTGACCAGCCAGATGGCCGCCAGTTCATCCAGCACCGCCGGGTTGACTTTGAGCGAGTCTTCGCAAAGCCGGTGTGCCGCCGTCGTCTCCAGCACCATGCGCAAGTCATACAGCTCTTCAAACTGGTTGAAATCAAAAGGCAACACGCGCCAGCCGCTGCGAAACAGCACCTCGACAAAACCTTCATGCTGCATGCGAAAAAGCGCCTGCCGCACCGGCGTGCGTGACACGCCCAGCCGCTCGCTGATTTCGGTCTCGGTAAAACGGTCGCCCGGCACCAATTTGAACTCGGACACATCGCGCTTGAGCTGCTCGTAGACCTCGTCGGCACGCGAACGGTGAACCGGCGAATCCGCGGGGGCGGCTGAATGGCTGGCGGCAGTGTGCATGGCGAAACTCTAGCAGCCTTGCAGCAAGGCCAGCAGCTGGTCACTGGTGGCGGTCCAGCCCACAATCGCGCCCTGGGCGCGCATCATCTCCACCGCAGCCGCCTTGAACTGGGGGAAATAACTCTCGGTACAGTCCTCCAGCAGCAAACAGTCATAGCCCCGGTCGTTGGCTTCACGCATCGAGGTCTGCACGCAGACCTCGGTGGTCACACCCATGAAAACCAGGTGGGTGATGCCTGCCTGCTGCAGCAGGTCGTGCAGCGGCGTGGCGTAGAAGGCGCCCTTGCCGGGCTTGTCGATCACCACTTCGCCGGGCACGGGCGCCAGCGCCGGAATGATCTGGTTACCCGGTTCGCCGCTGATCAGGATGCGGCCCATCGCGCCCATGTCGCCGATGCGCAAATCGGGCTTGCCCCGATTGAGCTTGGCGGGGGGGCAATCGGACAGGTCAGCCCGGTGCGCTTCACGCGTGTGCACCACCAGACCGCCGGTGCGGCGCCAGGCCTGAAGCACAGCCTGGCAGGCCGGCACAATGGCTTGCAGCAGCGCCACATCATTGCCCAGAGTCTCACCAAAGCCGCCGGGCTCGATGAAGTCGCGTTGCATGTCGATGATGACGAGTGCGGTTGACTTCAGATCGAAGTTGTAGGGGAAGGGTTGGGCTTGGTTTAGTTGCATGGTGGTTTTTCGGGGGTCATGCTGGAGTCTTCGCCAGTACCGGTTTGTAGGGCGCTTCAGACAAGCCGGGGGTTGCCCGGCGGCAAGTAACTTTCTTTTGCGTCGCTGTATAGACCGGAGACATGGGAAACAGGTGTGCGGAGACATAGGAAACACCTTGGAATCTCATCAGGCTTGCGTCAGGGTATTCAAGTCGAGCCGC
>NZ_JAUXUP010000072.1 GCF_030680935.1 Polaromonas sp.
CGCCGCAGGTACGTTAATCGGGCATTCTTATGGGTGTTCATCTGGATTGGGGTGTTGAGGGTTGGGCGTTTGGCGATTCCCAGTCTCTCAGAACCAATCCGGGTGAACACCCGTAACAACCTATTGAAACTTCACACCTAGTCGCGCGGCACCGCCAGCCATGCGCCCAGCCCGGCCCCCAGAGCCGCCGCTGCGGTACGGCCACTGCCGCCGCCAAAACGCGAGCCCACCAGGCC
This sequence comes from Polaromonas sp., assembly GCF_030680935.1. Taxonomy (GTDB): domain Bacteria; phylum Pseudomonadota; class Gammaproteobacteria; order Burkholderiales; family Burkholderiaceae_C; genus Polaromonas. The sequence continues at coordinate 237 of NZ_JAUXUP010000072.1, forward strand.
GCCGATCAGCGCGCCGCCAGCGGCCTCGTTGCTGTAGCCACCCTGGGCTGCCATCGCGCCCGCTGCGGCGCCCACGGCAGCACCTGCCACCTGCCCGTTGCCCTGGCCAAAGCGGCTGCCCACCAGGCCACCGATCAACGCGCCAGCCGCGACACGCCCGGGGTCGTTCGAGGGCACTGGCTGATGACTGGCTTGTTGCGCCGCCTGGTTCAATGCCGGATGGCCGTAATTGGCAACTGGTTGGCGCGGTACTGCACAGCCGGCCAGCAGGCCGGTGGCAAGCAACAGGGACAGGACGGACAGGGTTTTCATGAAACGCTCCGGTGATGGATATCGAAGGTTAACTGCGCGCCCCGACTTTTACAAGCAAAAAAGCCTTCACCCCTTTGTTCATATGCGCCATCAGCTACCATTTTGATAGCGTCAAGATCTTGGGTACCGATGTCACCCCCGCCGGTTCTAGCGCTGATTCGCACCAAAGAGAGGGGGCGGGTGTGGCACTGCTGGCACTGGCGGTGGCTCTCGGTGCTCAGGCGCTTGCGGGCACCTCTTTTTTTTCGCTGCCTCTCATCCTGATCACCACGCTTCCACCGTGACCTGGGCGGTCAGCGTATCGATGTGCTTCGATCGCCTCGTCGAACGGGAACACGAGCGCAATCACCGGACAGTAACTGCCTTGGCGAACCAGCTCGGCAAGGTAGTCAAGGTGGTCAGCTCGCTCCTCGGCAGTTCCGACAATGATGTGTCGGCCCGCGCGGCGCGGTTGCAAGAGTGCCCGACACATCTCAGGCAGACCCGCCTGGAGGCGGATCAGACGGCCACCCGGTTTGAGCACATTCAGGCAGCGCTCGACGCCGTGGTTGCAGGCCACGTCAAACACCACGTCGAACTGCTGATGCAGCTGGGTGAAGTCCTCTTGGGAGTAGTTCATCACCCGTGCTGCGCCCAGGGACCGCACCTGCTCAAGATGGGCAGCGCTGCATACGCCTGTGACCTCCGCGCCCATGACGCGGGCCAGCTGAACCGCCGCAGTGCCGACGTTGCCCGAGGCGCCGTTGACCAGAATTTTCTCGCCCGCACAAAGCCCCGCGCGGTTGAGAAACGACAGTGCCGTGCCGCCACCAAATGAAAGTGCGGCAGCGCCCTCAAACGACATCTGCGCTGGTTTGTGCGCGAGGGCGCCCTTGGCCCGCATACAGAGGTATTCGGCGTGTGCGCCCATGCCAAAGCCGCTGATACCGAAAACCGCGTCGCCTGGTGTGAAACCTTTTGCCCGGCTACCGACCGCTTGCACCACGCCCGCAAACTCTGCGCCCAGAACAGCTTTTCTTGGGCCGTGCCAGCCCAAGGCCAGCCGACCCAGCGTCTGAAAGCCCGTCGGCATGTCCATGCTGCGCACGCGGCGGTCACCGGATGTGATGGTCGACGCCAGTACGCGGATGAGGATTTCGTCCTTCCTGGGCGAGGGGCGGGGACGCTTCGCAAACGTCAATACGTCGGGCGAGCCGTATCGTTCGCAAACCAGTGCCCTCATGCGGTCACCGCCAGTGGCGACAGCAGCATCTCTTTCAGGAAAAATCATTGTTTTAGGGGGCTTCTGGCAGAAAAGTCGAAGCTATGGCGGCCAGGCACGCTGCCGCCGATCTGCCCGCGCGTAACGAAGGGCTCCTCGGAAGTCAGGCCAAGCGCCATGTCAGCATTTACCGGCCGCCTTCAGCAAGGCATTGCAGCTGGCCTTGTTGGTCTTTCCCTGGTCTGCCGAGCCGGCAGTGAAATCTGTGCACGTCGCGCTCGATCCGCTGGCCATGCCCCAGCTCATCACCTTGCCAAAACCGGATGGCTCAAAGATGTCGCACTTGAACGTTTTTCCACCCCTGGTTCTGACGGTGTACTGCGTGGCCTGGGTACCGCCCGGCGACTCTATTTTTTGCTGGCTGGCAATCGTGAATGTGCCCACCTCCTGGCCGATCGCCATGGATATCTTCTGCTCGGCCTTGCCGCCCGTGTCACTGGCTGCGGGAGCACTGCCTGTGCTGGATGCGCTGCCGGATGCGCAGCCATAAAAAGCGCCACTCAAGGACAGCAAGAGGAGAAGGGGGACCAGTTTTTTCAGCTTCATGGGTAACCTTTTTCAAGAAGAACAATCTTTCAAAAATCCAGCACTGCTCAACAGAACGGCGCCCGCGTACTCTGCGCTGCGAGTCGACCAGCCGACAGAAAGACCCGTGGCTCCCGCCATGGGCTGCACACTGGTCTGAAGTCGCCATCGCAACAGCGCAGCCTGTATGCGGCACTGTTGAATCGGCGGTGGATTTTCAACGGCGAAAACGCAGCCCGACGCGCCGATCTAGCGCAGTGCCGTGATTGAAGCGTGATAGTCGGTCAGCGTCTACTGGCAGATCTGACAGGGTCTGCCAGCCAGGACGGCCGAGGGTCTAGAAAGGCCGAGGCTGTATGTGGCCCTGTAGCGCTGCCTTGGCTACGGCATGCTGCCGGTTGACAACGTCGAGCTTGCGCATGGCGTTGTTCAGGTGAAAGTTGGCTGTGCTCTCGGACAGCCCCAACAACTGGGCGATTTCGCCAGAGGTTTTTCCATCCGCAGCCCAGCGCAGGCATTCAATTTCGCGCGGTGTCAGGTTGGGGCCACCGTCATGAAGCAGTCCGCTGACACGGCGCACCGCTTCGTGCAGATAGCCGGCCAGCACCTGTACGTGCCCGAGGGCGTTTTGGCAGATGGCGCGCGCCTCGTCGGGGGGAGCATCGACCGCCAAGCTGAGAATGCCAAGCTCGCCCTGCGGACTGTGCAGCGGCATGGTCACACCGTCTCGCAAACCGAAACCTGCCGCCTCCTGCATCATGCGTTCGGCCTGGCTACCGGGTTCCAGGGGCAGGTCGCTCCAACACATCGGCACCACATGCTGCGCGCAATACGCCATCACTGGGTCGGCGTCAAAATGATGTTGCTCAAAATAGCGCTTGACCCAGCCCGGCGGATAGCCGTCGATCATGATCAGCCGCGCATCCGCAAAGTGGGTCGGAACCCGCAGCGCATAGACAAAATGCTGAAAACCCAGCGCTTCGCTGTACTCGCGGCACAAGGTCTGCAGTTCATCCAGGGTGACAGCGGTTGTCAGGCGTGGCCTGAGCGCTTCCATGTTTTGCAACACCATCCCGCGCGGGCTTACAGCGTGAAGATCTTGCCCGGGTTCATGATGTTGAGCGGGTCGAGTGCGCGTTTGATGGTGCGCATCATGTTCACCGCACCGTTGCCGGTCTCGGTTACCAGAAAGTCCATCTTGTGCAGGCCGACGCCGTGCTCGCCGGTGCAGGTGCCTTCAAGCGCCAGTGCGCGCGTGACGAGCTTGTGATTCAAGCCTTCGGCGACTACGCGCTCTTCCGGCTTGTCCGGATCAATCAGGTAGCCGAAGTGAAAGTTGCCGTCGCCCACATGGCCCACCAGAAAGTAGGGGATGCCGCTGGCGTCGACTTCGGCAACGGATTCAAGCAGGCAGTCGGCCAGCCGCGAAATCGGTACACAGGTGTCGGTAGAGATGGCGCGGCAACCGGGGCGTGACTGGATTGCCGCGAAGTAGGCGTTGTGCCGTGCTGTCCAGAGCCGGGTGCGCTCTTCTGGTGTGCTGGCCCACTCGAAGGCATTGCCGCCGTGGCCGCTGGCGAGTTCCTGCACCAGCTCGGCCTGCTCCTTGACGCTCGAAGGCGAGCCGTGAAACTCCATCAGCAGCATGGGCTCTTCGCGCAGGCCCAGTTTTGAATGCGCGTTCACCATGCGCACCGTGTTGTGGTCGATCAACTCAACGCGCGCAATCGGCACGCCCATCTGGATGACTTCGATCGTGGTTCGTACGGCCGCCTCGATGCTGGGAAAAGAGCACACCGCCGCCGAGATGGCCTCGGGCAGCGGATAAAGTTTGACGGTCACTTCGGTGATCACGCCCAGCGTGCCCTCGCTGCCGACCATCAGGCGCGTCAGGTCGTAGCCGGCAGACGATTTTTTGGCACGGGTGCCGGTGCGTATGACTTCGCCGCTGGCAGTCACTACTTCAAGCGCCAGCACGTTTTCTCGCATGGTGCCGTAACGGACGGCGTTGGTGCCGCTGGCGCGCGTGGCGCTCATGCCGCCCAGGGTCGCGTCGGCGCCGGGGTCAATCGGGAAGAAGAGACCCGTGCTTTTGACTTCCTCGTTGAGTTGCTTGCGCGTAACGCCCGGCTGCACGGTGACTGTCAAATCTTCCGCGTTGATGGACAGCACCCGGTTCATCCGGCTCACGTCCATGCTGATGCCGCCCTGCACCGCCAGCAGATGGCCTTCCAGGGAGGTCCCGACACCAAATGGAATGACCGGTACCTGATACTGCGCAGCCAGTTTGACCGCATCGGCAACATCGGCGGTGCTCTCGGCAAACACCACGGCGGATGGCGGTGGCGCGGCAAACGAGGACTCATCGCGCCCATGCTGCTCGCGCACCACCAGCGCGGTGGAGCAGCGCTCGCCAAATCTGGCTTTCAGCGCGTCGATCATGGCCTGCGGCACGGCGCGCAGGTTGAGTTGCGGCAACAGGTGGTCGGGATGGGTGGGGGCGTTCATGGTGTCTCCAGGCTGGGGCACCAGTTTACGACTTGTAGCCTGTGTTTTGAAGTGGGGACCACCCAGGCCCCCACTGGCCTTGATCGGGCCGCTAACGCCAAGCTACGTAGTCCGGTCAGGACTTGATGGCGGCTTCAAATTCTTCGCGCGACACGAACTGGTCCTTGTTGGTGTCAATCTGGTCAAAACCTTGCTCGACCGCAGGCAGGCGCGTGGCTTCCTGCCGGCTGAGTTTGCCGTCTTTGTTGGTATCGGCCCGCGCAAAAGCGGCATCGGTGTCCTGACGATGGGGGGCGGCTTTGGGGGCTGCAATCCGGGTAGCCGGAGCGCCCTGCGCGGCGGGTGCTTTGGCTGCGCCAGAGTCAGTGGTCTGGGCCTGGCCCGACAGGGCTGCACCGACGGTCAGCGCGGCCAGCAATGCCACGCTGCGCAATTCGAAGTTGGGAATAAAATGAATTTTGGCTGTCATGCAGACAGTTCCTTGAAGTTGAAGAAGTCGCCATTGCAACGCATCAAGCTGCCAGCTGCCAGCACTTTTGCAGGGTGTTGCCTCGCTGACATCAGCTGGGGTTTCCTCACATTTTCTTTCCTCACGTAAGCCTGCCGGATTTTTTACTTATGGCCAACAGACTCACCCAGATCGCCACCCGCACCGGCGATGACGGCAGCACCGGACTGGGCGACAACACGCGTGTCTCCAAAGACAGCCTGCGTGTGCATGCGATGGGCGATGTGGATGAACTGAACTCGCAGATCGGTGTGCTGCTTTGTGAAGAGATGCCGGTGGATGTGCGCGAGTTGCTGGTTGAAGTGCAGCACCAGCTCTTCAACCTGGGCGGCGAGCTGTCCATTCCGGGTTTCGAGCTGCTCAAGCCCGAAGCGGTGGCGCTGCTGGATGCCTCGCTGGAGAGATACAACGCTACCTTGCCGCGTCTGCAGGAGTTTATTTTGCCGGCCGGCTCGCGCGCTGCATCACTGGCCCATGTCTGCCGCACGGTGGCCCGCCGGGCCGAACGCGCGGTGGTGGCGCTGGACCAGGCCGAGACGCTTAAAGAGTCGCCGCGCCAGTACCTGAACCGCCTGAGTGATCTGCTGTTTGTGCTGTCGCGCGTGCTCAACCGCATGAACGGCGGCGACGACGTCTACTGGAAGAGCGAGCGCATGGCGCGGACCGCGGTCGAATAAGCCAAGGCCGGGAACGTGCCCGCGCCCTCGTCATGGTTCAGTACCTGATCTGGATCATGTCGAGCTGCTCTTTGCTGATCATGGGCACGTCTCCCCGCTTGGCCCAGCGATTGAGATTCCACGCCCCGTCGCCAACCCATGCCTTGATCAGCTTGAGGTTGTCCGCGCGCTCCTGATCCGTTGTCCCGAGATACACATACATGTTTCCCGGTTTGCCGCCAGCATGGCGGCTGGTTCCATCGTCCAGCCGACGCATCAATGCGCCGGTATCGGGCCAGGCGACAAACGCGATGAAACGCTCATACGAGTCCATGCGCGGCCCCAAGGACTTGGCTGCGTACCCCTTCTCGTCCAGCAGAAAATCAGCCCGCTCCGGTGCCAGGGCCCCGTGGCAGGCCACGCATCTGGATTGCCAGAGTGGGGCGATGTGCGTACGGTAGGTGACTTCTTGTGCCGCGACCACGCCGACCGCCAGAAGGACGGCCAGGGCCGCCGCCAGTTGTTTGAACATATCGCACTCCTTGTGTTTGCCGAGCCAGCTGTCCCTGTTTTCAGGACGGCTTCAAAAATATAGGCCTGCGAATCACACATGTACTTGATTTGTGTCAAACGATCATCGGCGGCCACCCGAAGCGTCAGATGTGGATCTTGGCTTCCAGGCGGATCACCGGGGGAGCAACATCGCCATCGTGATGCGTGAAACGCAGGTCAGCTCGCCGGCATCGTTGCTCAGCTCGATGGCCCAGACCTGGGTGCTGCGGCCGATGTGCACCGGGCGGGTGATGCCGGTGACCCAGCCGCTGGTCGCGCCCTTGAGGTGATTCGCATTGATGGCCAGCCCCACGGTGCGGTGACCCTCGGGGGAAGCAAAGGCTGCGCCGCAGGAGCCCAGGGTTTCGGCCAGCACCACCGAGACGCCACCGTGCAGCAGGCCGTAGGGCTGGCGGGTTCGCTCATCCACCGGCACCCGGGCGCGAATGAAGTTGTCCCCCACCTCGATAAATTCAATGCCCAGATGTGTCACCGCGGAGTCGGCGTTGTTGGCGGCCAGCAGTTCCACCGAGATGGGTCGTTTCCAGATGCGCATCGTCATTTTCATTGAAGGTTTTGAGAAGGCCGTGCGCCGAGGTGGGGGCAAAGCCAGCAACAAGGCATCAAGTCCTGACTATAAAGAGATTGAGGACTACAAGCGTCGGGCCACCGCGGCTCTAAGCTGCTGAAGCAGGCGCCCAGCCGACGCGGCCGAAAACGCAACAGCGGAAAGACAAACATGAGACATCAGACCAAATGGATGATTGCCGCCGGCGTGCTGCTGCTGTTGCTCGGCGCTGTCTGGTTGGCGCTGGTGCGGCTGGTGCCCAGTGACGAAGAGTTGGCGCACAGGGTGGCTGCCGACCTGCAAAGTCGGCTGGGAGTGCCGGTGAAGATCGGTAGTTTGCGCTGGACCTTGATACCAGTGCCCGCGGTGGTGCTGGCAGATGTCGCAACCGGGCAGCCCCAGCCGATCGGGGTGAAAAAATTGACGCTCTATCCGAGCCTGGCCGATCTGGTCGACGGGCGGCTGAAGTTCGAGCGTGTCGAAGTCGAAACAGCGGTGCTGCCGCAGCTCGCTCTGCGTGATCTGAACAAAGCTGGTGAAAGTGCCAGCCTGGGCACTACCGCCACGCCGCTGGTACGGCTGGTGTTTCGGGATGTCACCTGGATATCCCGCTTTGGCCAGCCGCTGGTCTTTGACGGCGAAGTGGACTTTGACCCGAACTGGCGCCCACGCGAAGCGCAGCTGCGCAGACCCGGGGTAGAGCATTTGACCCGGTTGACACTCACGCGGCAGGGCCAGGAGGACCGTTGGACAACACGCATTGATCTGGGCGGAGGCACCGCCAACGGAGAAGTTCAGCTCGAGACCCGCGCCAATGACCGTTTGCATCTGACTGGAACGCTGCAACCCCAGGGCGTGGAAGTGAGCAGTGCGATGGCCGCGTTCGACCGCCGCTCCGTTGTGTCGGGTAAGGCCTCCGGCCAAACCGCACTTTCAGCTACCGGTGACACGATCGGTGAGTTGGCCCAATCGCTGCACACCCGAACCAGTTTCAGCATGGGCAAGGGCACCCTGCTGAAAATCGATGTGGACAAGGCGATCCGTAGCTTTGGCAAGGAGCGCGCTGGGCAGACAGCGATGGATAGCATCACCGGGCAACTCGACACGCAGAACACGGCTAAGGGCATGGTGGTGAGTTTTACCGACATCCGGGCCAGCTCGGGTGCGTTCAGTGCCTCGGGCAAGGCAAAAATTGCCAACCGTCAGATTGATGGCGAATTTTCGGTCGACCTGGTCGATGGCCTTGTAGGTGTGCCGCTGCAAGTCAACGGCCCGCTGGACAAGATGGAGGTGTCGGTACCGCGCAGCGCGATTGCCGGCGCGGCGGTGGGCACGGCGATTCTGCCCGGCGTTGGCACCGCAATTGGCGCCAAGGTGGGTGCTGCCTTGGGGCAACTTTTCAGCCCGGGGACCAGCAGTAGCACGGCTCCTGCCAAAAAGAAACCCTGACAGGCCCAGGGTTGGCGGCGGCTCTGCGTTTTTGCCAGAGCCCGTCCGTTGGGGGACAATGGGGTTTTGGGCCTTTCAGGCACCGGCAGGACCACAACGTCTGTGGGCTTTGTGGTGCAAGGTCGCAACTTCAATGGGTCGCTTTATCGCAAGGTCTATTCATGTCATCACAGCCATCCGCCGTCATCAAGCCGTTGGAGCAAGCCCTGGACCGTAACGAGGGCGTGCAAGAGACAGTCAGGCAGTCTGCCGACGAGCTTCTGGTCATCAATGCCGTCCTCAAGCAGGAGCTACCGGATCATGTCCAAACTGGTGAAGTGGCAGAGGCCTTGCAGAAAACCGACGACATCGAGAGCCGGATCAATGCTTCGGCTGCCGATCTGGCGCATGTCAATCAGTTGCTGGAGCAGGAGATTGACGAGCGCGCCGATGTCGAGCGCGAGCTGACTGCCACCAAGGCCGCGCTGGCCAGGGCGCAGAACAGCAGCGCGGCGAATTAAGGCCGCCCGCGACCCTTACTTCTTACTGTTTGCGGTTGAGCAAGGCGTACAGCAGGATGGCGCCAAAAGTGGCGGTGCCAATGCCACCCAGCGCAAACTGGCCAAACTTCAGGGTGAAGTCGCCGGTGCCCAGCACCAAAGTGATCGCTGCAACCAGCAAATTCTTGTTGTCTGAAAAGTCGACTTTGTTGTCCACCCAGATCTTGGCGCCAGCCACTGCAATCAGGCCAAACACCACAATGCTCACGCCGCCCATCACCGGCAGCGGGATCGCCTGGATCAACGCGCCGAACTTGGGGCTGAAGCCGAGCAGCACGGCAATCAGGCCGGCGATTACAAACACGGCGGTCGAGTAAATCTTGGTGGCGGCCATCACACCGATGTTTTCCGCGTAGGTGGTGACGCCCGTGCCGCCGGCCGCACCCGATACCACGGTGGCAATGCCGTCGCCAATGAAGGCGCGGCCAATGTAGGGGTCCAGGTTTTTGCCGGTCATGGCCGTGACGGCCTTGAGGTGGCCCAGATTTTCTGCCACCAGAATAATGGCCACGGGGGCAATCAGCAGCATGGCGCTGGCGCTGAAAACCGGCGCCGCAAAACCGGGCAGGCCGACCCAAGCGGCGTTGACAATCGGCGACAAGTCCACCGGTTTGCCCAACCCCAGGCCATTGGTCAGAATGGCGTAAACAATGGTCGCGACGATCAGGCCGACCAGAATCAGCAGGCGTTGCACCATACCGCGAGTCATCACGGCAACCAGCGCCACGCTGACAAAAGTCACCACCTGCATCCAGGAGTCAAAATTGCTGGCGGCCATGTTCTTGATCGGTATACCCGCGAGGTTCAAACCGATCACCGCCACCACGGCACCGGTCACGACCGGCGGCATGAAGCGCTCGATCCAGCCGGTGCCGACGGCTTGCACGATGGCGCCTATGACGGTGTACAACACGCCGCAGGCAATGATGCCGCCCAAGGCCACGCCCATGTTGGGGTTGGGCCCCTTGCCGGCGTAAGCGGTCGCAGCAATCACCACACCTATAAAGGCAAAACTGGACCCCAGGTAGCTGGGCACTTTGCCGCCGGTCACGACAAAGAAGATCAGGGTGCCGATCCCGCTCATCAGGATGGCGACATTGGGATCAAACCCCATCAGCAGCGGCGCCAGCACTGTCGCACCAAACATGGCAATGACGTGTTGCACACCCATCACCGTTGACTGCGGCCACGGCAGGCGCTCGTCGGGGGCAATCACCCCGCCTTGCGACAACACGGCGCTGTTTTTTTCTGTCCAGTTGAACATTCCCATCACGTGTCTCCTCTTTGTTGCGGGTGCGGCAATGCTAGGGGCAATGGCCGGGCCGCGCAAGATGGGCCGGTTTGCCTCCCTGTCAGGTCACGAATTCGGTGATCTGGCGCAGGACTTCAGGGTCCTTGAGAATGCGCCTGTGCCCCAGATCCTGGGTAGCCAGCAGGCGGGCGCTGGCAATCGCTTCGCTGAAAGCCACCCCATCCGCGAAGTGGTTGATGCTGTCGCGCCTGTCGTGCACCACCAGCGTCGCCTGGCTGATACGCGGGCCGACGACCTTTGGCTCGAACTGCGGCATCAAGATGCCCTCGCGCGCTTCAAGGCGTTTTTGCACTGCCGCGCGGGTGCGTTCGCTCAGGCCGAAGACCTGGGCGAACAGGCGTGTGTATTCGTACGGTGAAGCGGGTGGCGCCAGCAGCACCAGCTTGCGCAGCGCCAGCCCTCGGCTGGCGGCAAAAGCTGCGGCGTTGGCACCCAGCGAATGCGCGACCACCGCGTCCACGCTGAACCCCTGTTGCTGCAGGCGTGCGGCGGCGTAGGTGATGGCGCGCGCGAACTGCGGCAGGTTGCTGGTTGGGCCGGCGCTGCGCCCGTGCGCCGGCATTTCGAGGATCACCGCGCGCAGGCCCTGCGCCTGCAGGCTATCAGCCAATGCCAGCATCTGCCCGGCGTGGCCGCCCCAGCCATGCACCAGCAGCACCACCGGGCCGTGCGGGGCAACCGGCCGGGTGTACAGCGTGATGCTGGCGGTTTCAAACGGCCAGGCGGTGATGGTCCAATCGGTGGGCCAGGCGCGGCGGCGCGCCAGCCAGCGTGGCGGCAAGGGCGTACCGAACAGGCGGTAGGCTGCACGTACCGCGAGCGCAGGCCACAGGCGCTGAGATGCGCCCAGGCCCCAGCGGAACAGCCGGGTCATGGGGCTGGTGTTGTAGAAAGCGGCGGTGGCTTCGAGAGAGCTGCGTGTCATGACGGGGGTTCCTTTCAGTACCAGATCCAGTCACGGTTGCTGCGCGGCACGCCGCGCAGCGATTCGTGCACGGCCCGCACCGCACGCACGCCGACAAACAGGGCAAGGGGGACAATCAACAGCAACATGGCATCTTCCTTTTCTCCGCACGATCGTGCGAAACATGGACCAACAAAAAGCCCTTTTGGGGCTGGCTCACTATCCCTCGCGGGATCAGTTTTTGTAACTCTTCATCAGCCGCAGCCAACTTGACTGGGCGCGTTCGGCGGCGCGCTGGTCGCGCAGGAAGCGCGCGTCATGCAGCAGGCCCATCGCCAGCGCGCTGATCTCGGCCACCAGTTGTTCGGCGTCCGTGTCGGCGCTCAGATGGCCGACCTCGATCGCTTGCAATGCAGTGCGCCGCAATGCGGCCCGCCAGCGCGTGACTTCCTGCAGTAGCGTGTCACGCAGTTCGCCCGCGCGGTCGTCCAGTTCGAAGGCGCCCGCTGTGTAGATGCAGCCGGACTTCACTTCCACATCGCGCATGCGAACAATCCAGCGCTGCACAATCGCGTCCAGCCGCGGCAGGCCCTTGGGCAACTGCATGGCCGGTACAAACACCTCGGCGATGAAACGCCGGCCGAATTCTTCGATGACGGCCTTCTGCAGCGCCTCACGTGAGCCGATGCGCGAGAACACGCCGCTTTTGGACAGGCCCAACTTGTCAGCCACTGCCTGCAGCGTGATGGCTTCGAGTCCATCGGCCGAGGCGAGGTCCAGCGCCGCACCGACTATCGCGGCGCGGGTCATCTCGCTTTTTTGGGTTTTGGCATCCACGAAGAAATATTAGCACAATCGTGCTAAACATGTCAAACCGGGACGCAAGGTGGACCTCGGCGCCTTCTGGCAACACATCGGGGAAGGATTCCTTCGCCTTGCGGTCGCTCTCAACGCGCAACGCCGTGTTTGTCACAAGGCGCAGGCCGGGCGTTTCCGGATGCTTTCCTCGCGCGCGGGGTGATGCGCAAGGTCCAGGGCCGACAGATGCTGACGGTCAAAGCGGCCGTCCTCCTACAGGAACGCTGGGCTGGCGGGGAGAGTATGACCTTAGAGCAACCCGCTCTCACATTTTTGGAGATCCCATGAAAAAGCAATCCCTTGTCCTGACTCTCGCCGCCCTGGCCTGTACTGCTGCCTTTGCCCAGGCACCCGCTGGCGTGGTCACAACGCCATCCGCACAAGCAAATGCAACCGGTTCTGGTGGCGTGCCCGCAGCCAAAGCCGAAATGAAGGTTGACGCCAAGAAAGCCAACGGCTCCACGCTGTCTGCGCCCAACCCTGTGGCTGGCATGGGCGGCGCGCCCGCTAACGAGAAAATCGATGCTACCGCGTCAGGCGGTAAGCCTGCTGCCAAGGCCGAGATGAAGGTTGACGCCAAGATGGAGAAGACAGCCATGAACAGCATGGACACCAACGGCGACGGCATGGTTTCCGCCAAGGAGTGGAACCGTTATCAAACCGCCATGTGGAAAAGCATGAAGCCCGCCAAAAACGGCATGGTGCCCATGACCGATGTGGAAGCCATGATGCGCGGTACGCCAAAGTAAGGTACACGGCTTCCGGCCTCTGGACTGCGGCAACCTTGGCGCAGCGTCACTGACCGGCATCCTCACCTTTGCTAAAGCTAAAAAGCCACCCATCCGGGTGGCTTTTTTGCATTGTCCGGTCGCACGCCGGGTTTTATCAAGCGACGGCTGGTCTGCGTCTGCCGTCCTTCAAGCAGGGCCCGCAGGCGCAGCGCCCCCCTCGGAGCGCTGCGAACCACACGAAGTGGGGAGCGTGGGGGCCATCACTTCGCTGTAGGCATGACGAATTCAGCGCCCTTGCCAATACTCTCAGGCCAGCGCTGCATGATGGACTTCTGCTTGGTGTAGAAGCGCACCCCTTCTTCCCCATAGGCATGCATGTCGCCGAACAGGCTCTTCTTCCAGCCCCCAAAGCCATGCCAGGCCATCGGTACC
>NZ_JAUXUP010000016.1 GCF_030680935.1 Polaromonas sp.
TCTGCCGCACGCTGAGCGCCGCGCCGCCGCGCGAGTCGCCGTCAGTCTTGGTCAGGATGATGCCGGTCAGTGGCAGCGCTTCCTTGAAAGCCTTCGCGGTGTTGATGGCGTCCTGGCCCTGCATGGCATCCACCACAAACAGGGTCTCAACCGGATTGAGGGCAGCATGCAGGGCCTTGATCTCGGCCATCAGCGCTTCATCAATCGCCAGACGGCCGGCGGTATCGACCAAGAGCACATCGAAGAAGTGTTTACGCGCATAGTCGAGCGCGGCCAGTGCAATGTCCACAGGTTTCTGCTCGGCGGTGCTCGGAAACCATTCGGCGCCGGCCTGTTTGGTCACCGTCTTGAGCTGCTCGATGGCGGCTGGCCGGTACACGTCGCCGGAGACGGTCAGCACCTTCTTCTTGCGCTTTTCGATCAGGTGTTTGGCCAGCTTGGCGGTGGTGGTGGTTTTACCCGCACCCTGCAGGCCGGCCATCAGGATCACTGCGGGCGGCTGGGCTGCCAGATTGATGTCGCTGACGCCTTCGCCCATGGTCGCGGCCAGCTCGCGGTTGACGATGCTGACCAGCACCTGGCCGGGTGACAGTGAACTCATGACTTCCTGGCCCAGCGCCTTGTCCTTGACGCGGGCGATGAAGTCGCGCACCACCGGCAGGGCCACGTCGGCTTCCAGCAAGGCCATGCGCACCTCGCGCAGCATGTCCTGCACATTGGATTCGGTGATGCGGGCCTGGCCGCGCATCTCCTTGACGAGGCGGGAAAGTTTGTCGGTGAGGGCTGAGGCCATGGTCAGGCTCCACAACTGGAGCTAAAAGGAGGTGAAAGAAGGGCTCGGCGTGCAACGCAGAAGCTAAACTGTAGCCATGATTTTAACTTTGAGCGCCTGGTGGGGTCTGGCCGCAGCCATCGGTGCTGCGCTGGCCTATGCCATTCTGGCGCTCGCTGCGCCGCGTCTGGGCGCTGCCGGCACACGCGGCGTGTTGTTTGTGGCCTGGCTGTTGCACGCCCTGGCGCTGGCCGAAGGCCTGGTCGGCAGTCCGCCGCGTTTCGGTTTTGCGCCGGCCCTGTCCATGACGGTCTGGCTGGTCCTGAGTGTCTATGCTGTGGAAAGCCGCCTTTTCCCGCAACTGAAGGCGCGCTGGGCGCTGGCTGGTCTGGGCAGTGCTGCCGTGCTGATGGCGCTGGTGTTTCCCGGCACGGGTTACCCGCGCATCGCTTCGCCCTGGTTGCCGCTGCACTGGGCGCTGGGCATTGCGTCTTACGGCCTGTTTGCGGCGGCGGTGGTCCATGGCTGGTTGATGAACCGCTCCGAGCGCTCCATTCGCCTGGCGGCCCAGCCGGACAGCGGTGTGCCGCTGCTCACCCTGGAGCGGCTGACCTTTCGCTTTGTGCAGGCCGGATTTGTGTTGCTGACCGCCACCTTGCTGGTAGGCTGGTTATTTGCCGAAACGCTGTATGGGCCGGTGCGGGCCGGACAGTGGAGTCATAAAACAGTGTTCTCCGTGCTGGCGTGGATCACCTTCGCGGGTTTGCTGGCCGGGCGCGCCCGCCTGGGCTGGCGCGGGCGTCAGGCGGTAGGAGTGCTCTATCTGGGCTCAGGCCTGTTGCTGCTCGGTTATGCGGGTTCGCGCTTTGTACTTGAAGTCATTTTGAAACGCGCATGAAATACCTCATTGTCTTCGCGGTCGTGCTGGTGGGCATCTGGTTCTGGCGCAACAACCGGCGTGCCGAGTTGCGCGACAAGTCAGCGCCCCGTCCTGGGGCCACTGCCTTGCCCGAGCCGACTGAAATAGTTGCCTGCGCTGTCTGCGCCGTGCACCTGCCGCGCGCAGAAGCCTTGCCCGGTGGCCAGGGTGTGTATTGCAGCGACGCCCACAGGCGCCAGGCCGAGGGTTGAGGATGGCGGATATGCCGGGAAATCCGCCATGAAAAAAACCATACCGGATGCCGAGAGCTCCTGGTTTGGGTCCCTGGGCACAGCGCCGCACCACCAGGACGTTGAATCGGGCAAAGAGTCTTTTGGCCGCTTGTGGCGCGCCTTCATGGCAGCGCGCGTGACCATAGCAAGCGTGCTGCTGGTGTTGCAGGCGACTATTTATGCCTTGGGACAACCGGTTGGCAGGGGCATGGCGGCGCTGTGTCTGGTCTATTTTTTTGCCACGGTAGTGGTCCGCATTTGGGCGCGGCCGAAGACACCGGGTAGCACATTTGATGCGCAATGGATATCCACCGTAGGTGTCGATGTGCTGGCGTTTTCAGCCCTGAACCTTCTGCAGTCAGGCGCCATCAACTACACAGCGCTGTTTGCCCTGCCGGTGTTGCTGGCTTCTGTGATGGGGCCCATTTTGCTGGCTTTGGGTACCGCTGCCAGCGTAACGCTGTTGCTGCTGGCTGACGCCTGGTGGGCGTCACTGAATTCTCAGGGCGACTTCACAGGTCGCTTTTTGCAGGCTGGCCTGAGCGGCTCAGGTTTCTTTGTGGTGGCGCTGCTGGCCAACCAGCTGGCCCTTCGGCTGTCGCGCGAAGAACGGCGAGCGCTGAGCAGCCAGTCCGCCGCACGCATGCAGATCCAGGTCAATGAACTGGTGATCGACACACTGGCCGATGGGGTTCTGGTGGTCGATACCAACGGCGTGGTGCGTGCGGCCAATCCTGCGTCCATGCGTTTGCTGGCAGCAGAGGGCATCATCCGCAGCGCACCGTTTGTGCTGGCCTCCGAGGTCGCCTGGCAGCCGCTGACAGAGCTCGCGCACTTGACGTTCGAGCTGCGTGTGCAGCAGCAGGCCGAGGTGAGTCTGGAGTACCCAGCGCGCCATGCCCGGCGGCTGCAGGTGCGTACCCGTCTGGCGGCCTCGCGTGACGGCTCGCGTGAAAGCCTGTGTGTGATGTTTCTGGAGGATCTGCGGGAAATGGAAGCGCGGGTGCGCACCGAAAAAATGGCAGCCATGGGCCGCATGTCGGCTGCGGTCGCGCACGAAATCCGCAACCCGCTGGCCGCCATCACCCAGGCCAACGCACTGCTGGAAGAGGATCTGCACGACCCCGCACAGCGGCAGCTGACCGGCATGGTCCGGCAGAACGCGCAGCGTCTGGCCCGGATTGTTGATGAAATCCTGAATATAGCGCGGGTGCAGGAGCAGGCGCCTCAGGTGCAGACCCGCGCCGTGTTGCTGGACGAGACCGCACGACAGGTGTGTTCGGACTGGGCGCGGCAAAACGCAGCAGAGGCGCAGTTGCGTGTGCAGTTGCGTGCGGGCCGCGCCAGCGTGCTGTTTGAGGCAGAACACCTGCGGCGCCTGATCGTCAACCTGCTGGACAACGCCCTGCGTTATGCCAGCCGGGCAGCTGGGGCGATTGAGCTCACGACAGAAATTTCTGCGTCCGGACAAGTCCGCCTGTCGATCTGGAGCGACGGGCAACCGCTGGAAAAGACGGTGCAGTCGCACCTGTTTGAGCCTTTTTTCTCTTCAGAAAGCCGTTCCAGTGGCCTGGGTCTGTACATTTGCAGGGAGTTGTGCGAACGCCATGGCGCCCTTATTGGTTACCAGCGGCTCGCACACCAGGCTATCGACGGCAATACTTTTTTTATCACCTTCAGGTCTGCCGCCGTGGGCGTGGAGCTGGGTGCAACCGTGGCACCTGTTGACGGGACAACGGCCACGCTGGATCGAGGACAGGCATGAGTAATCCGAATCAGGCGCAGATACTGGTGATTGACGACGAGCCGGACCTGCGGACACTCTACGAACTGACACTGCTGCGTGAAGGTTATCGGGTCGAGGCGGCGGGCGACCTTGCGCAGGCGCGCGCCCAACTCAGGGACAGACAGTTTGACGCGGTGATCACCGACATGCGGCTGCCAGACGGACTGGGGCTGGAACTGTTGCGGGAGATGGTGATCCAGCAACGGTCCGAGCGATGCGTGGTCATCACCGCGCATGGTTCTGCGGAAAACGCGGTGGAGGCACTCAAGGCCGGTGCGTTCGATTACCTCACCAAGCCGGTGGACCTCAAGCAATTTCGCAGCGTGGTGGCGTCCGCCATCCAGGGACCGGCCCACACAATGACAGCCAGCGGCACCGAACGCGGCCGATCCGACACCGACCCGGCCCTTCCCGTCGGCCGTGTCCCCCGGGCCGGGGGCGCAGCGTCAACCCTGCAGCGTCTGGTGGGTGAGTCGGCCGTGATGCAGGCCGTCAAGACCCGTATTGTCAAGGTGGCGGGAAGCATGGCCCCGGTGCTGATACAGGGCGAATCGGGTACCGGCAAGGAACTGGTGGCGCGTGCGGTACATGACTGCAGCCACCGTGCTGCCGGGCCGTTTGTGGCCGTCAATTGCAGTGCCATTCCCGAGAACCTGCTGGAAGCGGAATTTTTTGGCGCACGCAAGGGGGCTTACACAGGCTCGGCGCAAGATCGCGTGGGCTACTTCCAGGCGGCCAAGGGGGGTACGCTGTTTCTTGACGAGATTGGCGATTTGCCTCTGGCCATGCAGTCGAAGTTATTGCGCGCCATCCAGGAGCGGGTGGTCAGGCCCCTGGGCTCTGCGCAGGAAGATACCGTGGATGTCCGTGTTGTCAGCGCCACCCACAAGGATCTGGGAGCGGCGGTGGCCAGCGGCGTATTTCGCCAGGACCTGTATTACCGGCTCAACGTCATTGAAATC
This sequence comes from Polaromonas sp., assembly GCF_030680935.1. GTDB lineage: Bacteria > Pseudomonadota > Gammaproteobacteria > Burkholderiales > Burkholderiaceae_C > Polaromonas. The sequence goes on from NZ_JAUXUP010000016.1 coordinate 4,673, forward strand.
AGCCTGCCGCCGCTGCGCGAGCGCCGCGAAGATCTACCCGCACTGTGCGAAGACCTGATGGGCCGCATTTGCCGCGAATCGGGCCTTCGGGTGCCTGAGATTTCCGCGCAGGTGCTGGCCAGTTTGCAGGTCCATCCCTTCCAGGGCAATGTGCGTGAGCTGGAGAACATCCTGCACCGCGCCGTGGCCCTGGGTGAGGACGGTGACCTGCACCTGGAGTCGCCCGCAGCCGAATACGTGGCGGTACCCGGGAATCTGCAGGCATTTCTCGATGGGCAGGAGCGCAGCATTTTGTGCAAAGTGCTGCAGGAGACCGGTTTTAACCGTACCGCCGCGGCGGCCAAACTCGGCATCAGCCTGCGCCAGATCAGGTACCGCATCGCCCGGCTGAACATTGTCACCCCGCACAGCGATGACGTCGCGGATGACGCCCTCTAGTCCCGCCGCCGCACCGACCTTGTGGCAGCAGGGCTGGTACCGTTATGCCAGGGCGCTGGTGTCGCCGAATTTCGGCTTGCGGCCGGTGGCGGCCATCATCGATCTGATCGTCATCCACTCGATCAGCTTGCCGCCTGGAGAATTTGGCAACCAGCAGGTGCAGCGGCTGTTTACCAATAAACTGGACTGGGATGCACACCCCTATTTCCAGAGCTTGCGGGGGCTGCAGGTTTCTTCTCATTTTTTTATTGCCCGCTCCGGCGAGTTGTGGCAATTCGTCAGTTGCGACCAGCGTGCCTGGCACGCAGGCCAATCCAGCTACCGGGGCCGGCTTGACTGCAACGACGACTCCATAGGCATTGAGCTCGAGGGGCTGGAGGGGGGCATTTTTGAACCTGCCCAATACGAAACATTGGGCAGCGTCTGCGCGGCACTGCTCAGCCACTACCCGATTGCGCACCTGGCGGGGCATGAGCACATTGCCAGTGGCCGCAAGTTTGACCCGGGCAAGGGCTTTGACTGGTCGGCATTGAGGGCTTCGCTCGGATTGCCGACTAAGTGTTTTCCCGCAAGCCCCTGACAAGAGCACACCGGCTAAACCCCATTCAGGTGCGCTGCCCATCGGGAAGCCTGGCGCGCTGCACGACCGCCCCTTGCCTCGCAAGCCCCGTCCATCACGGCTTTCACGGGCGACTCAACGCATCAAGCCGCTTTTGCCTGAGGTGGCAGCGACGGTCCAGACAGGTGCATTTTTCACAGCAGAAAATAGCGACAAAAAGTAAGCCGGACGTGACGCAAAGGCTGGGGCTCGATACACTACAGGTAGTGCTTGAATTCACTCCAGACCCTAGGTATAGTGTCTAAGCCCTGTTTCAGGGGTGTTGTCAGGCGCCCATCAACGCAAGAAAATGAAGCCGATTACAGACTCGCCCAGGCCCACCCACAACCCGCCCAGATTGCAGTGTGCGGTTCAGGCAAGCTGGGCAGGCCCGCTGCCCTGAATGACACCCGACAGACCCAACAACAAGCATAACGAGGAAGTCCATGCAAACAGCCCAACATGCCACCATCACGACCGCCAACCTGGCTGCGGCGCACATGCCCGCAGGCGGCAGCGCCCAGGTCAATCCCTTGACCCACTACCAGATCATCCGCCGCAACGGGTCGGTGGTTCCTTTTGAGCCCAACAAGATCGCCATTGCGATGATGAAGGCCTTTCTGGCGGTGCACGGCACACAGGGCGCGGCGTCGGCCAGCGTGCGCGAGACCGTGGATGAGTTGACGCAGGCGGTCATGCGCGCACTGATGCGCTCGCGGCCTGGTGGCGGTACCTTCCATATAGAAGACGTGCAGGACCACGTCGAGTTGGGCCTGATGCGTGGTGGCCACCACGAGATTGCCCGTGCCTATGTGCTCTACCGGGAAAAACGCACGCAAGAGCGCGCACGCCAGCCGCAAACACCGGCTGCCCAGGCGCCACAGCTGCACGTACTTGATGGCGGTACAAAGGTCACCCTGGACATCGCCAGGCTGCAGGCTCTGATTGAAGCCTCCTGCGCTGGCCTGGGTGCCGAGGTCAAGCCTGATCCCATCGTTCTTGAAACCATGCGCAACCTGTACGACGGTGTGCCTATCGACGAGGTGTACAAGGCGTCCATTCTGGCGGCCCGTACCCTGATCGAAAAAGACCCCGACTACACCTACGCCACAGCGCGCCTGCTGCTGCACACCATCCGCCGCGAGGTGCTCGGTGAGGAAGTGACCCAGGAAGACATGGGCACGCGGTACGCCGAGTATTTCCCCCAGTTCATCGCCAAGGGTGTGCAAAACGAACTGCTCGATGAAAGACTGCAGCAGTTTGACCTGGAGCGCCTGGGCGCCGCGCTCAAGCCCGAGCGCGACCTGAAATTTGACTACCTCGGTCTGCAGACGCTGTTTGACCGCTACTTCCTGCACGTGCGCAAGCAGCGCATCGAGCTGCCGCAGGCATTTTTCATGCGAGTGGCCATGGGCCTGTCGCTCGACGAAATCGACCGCGAAGCACGCGCCATCGAGATCTACGCGATCATGTCCTCGTTCGACTTCATGTCGAGCACACCGACGCTGTTCAACGCCGGCACGCTGCGCTCGCAGCTGTCGTCCTGCTACCTGACCACGGTGGCCGACGACCTGGGCGGCATTTATGACGCCATCAAGGAAAACGCGCTGCTGTCCAAGTTCGCCGGCGGCCTGGGCAACGACTGGACGCCGGTGCGTGCGCTTGGCGCGCACATCAAGGGCACCAATGGCGAGTCGCAAGGCGTGGTGCCTTTCCTGAAGGTCGTCAACGACACCGCTGTCGCGGTCAACCAGGGCGGCAAACGCAAGGGCGCGGTCTGCGCCTACCTGGAAACCTGGCACCTGGACATCGAGGAATTCCTGGAGCTGCGCAAAAACACCGGCGACGACCGCCGCCGCACGCATGACATGAACACCGCCAACTGGATTCCCGATCTGTTCATGCGCCGCGTCATGGAAAAAGGCAGCTGGACACTGTTCTCGCCATCGGACACACCCGACCTGCACGACAAGTTCGGCGTCGAGTTCGAAAAAGCCTATGTTGCCTACGAAGCCAAAGCCGAGCGCGGCGAGATCAAACCTTCGCGCAAGCTGCAGGCGATTGACATGTGGCGCAAGATGCTCTCGATGCTGTTCGAGACCGGCCATCCCTGGATCACCTTCAAAGATGCCTGCAACGTGCGTTCGCCCCAGCAGCACGTGGGCGTGGTGCACTCGTCCAATCTGTGCACCGAGATCACCCTCAACACCAGCGACACAGAAACTGCGGTCTGCAACCTTGGCTCCGTGAATCTGGTTCAGCACCTGAAAGACGGCGCGGTTGATCACGACAAATTGAAGAAGACCATCACCACGGCCATGCGCATGCTGGACAACGTGATCGACATCAACTACTACGCAGTCAAGAAGGCCCGCGACTCCAACATGCGCCACCGTCCTGTCGGGCTGGGCATCATGGGCTTTCAGGACTGCCTGTACGAACTGCGCATTCCTTATGCCTCCGACGCCGCCGTCGATTTTGCCGACAAGTCCATGGAAGCAGTGTGTTACCACGCCTACTGGGCCTCCACCGAGCTGGCCAAAGAGCGCGGCAAATACACCAGCTACAAAGGCTCGCTGTGGGACCAGGGCATCCTGCCGCTGGACACACTGGACCTGCTTGCCAAACAACGCGGCGGTTATCTGGAAGTGGACCGTTCCGCCACGCTGGACTGGGATGCGCTGCGCAAGAAGATCACCAAAGACGGCATGCGCAACTCCAACTGCGTGGCCATCGCCCCAACTGCCACCATCTCCAACATCATCGGTGTCGACGCCTGCATTGAGCCCTGCTTTGGCAATCTCTCCGTCAAGTCCAACCTGTCCGGCGAGTTCACCGTCATCAACCATTACCTGGTGCGTGACCTCAAGCGCCTGGGCCTCTGGGATGACGTGATGGTGGTGGACCTCAAGCACTTTGACGGCTCGTTGCGTCCCATCGACCGTGTGCCGCAGGACATCAAGGCGTTGTACGCCACAGCGTTTGAAGTTGATGCGACCTGGCTGGTTGAGGCCGCATCGCGGCGCCAGAAGTGGATTGACCAGGCGCAGTCGCTCAACATCTACATGGCAGGCGCGTCCGGCAAAAAGCTCGGTGACACCTACAAACTCGCATGGCTGCGCGGCCTGAAGACGACGTATTACCTGCGCACCATGAGCGCTACACACGCAGAAAAATCCACCGTGAAAGCCGGCAAGATGAACGCGGTGGCATCGGGAAATACCAGTGACACCGGCAGCATGAATGCACTTGATGCCGCTGCCGCCACAGCGCAGGCGCAGATGGATGCATCACCTGCGACCGACATCAAGTTCTGTGCGATTGATGATCCGGGTTGTGAGGCCTGCCAATAACAACATGAATCGCGGCGCCAAAAAAACGACGTCCGATTCGATGTAATTGAGCAACACAAATTTATAGCGATGTGAATGAACACTTTTCATTTTGTATCGCTGCTTTCATAATCCAACTTATTGGAAACATCTATGTTGACCTGGGACGAAGAAGCTAAACCATCGTTGCAAAAATCTTTGACAAGCGGCTTGCCTGAAGGCCGCGTGATGGAGCTTCCGCCTCTTTCTTTGCAAGCACAAGTTGCACCACGCAAACTTGATGACGCTGCCCTCACGGCAGCGGACGCCCGCCCGCTTGCAGCGGCGCCAGCGCCCAGCGCGCACCGCGTCAAGGCAGCAGACAAACGCATCATCAACGGCCAGACGGACGTCAACCAGCTGGTGCCTTTCAAGTACAAATGGGCCTGGGAAAAATACCTGGCCAGTTGTGCCAATCACTGGATGCCGCAAGAGGTCAACATGACGCGCGACATCGCGCTCTGGAAAGACCCGAACGGCCTGACCGAAGACGAGCGCCGCCTGGTCAAGCGCAACCTGGGTTTCTTTGTCACCGCCGATTCGCTGGCTGCCAACAACATTGTGCTCGGCACCTATCGTCATATCACCGCACCAGAGTGCCGCCAGTTTCTGTTGCGCCAGGCCTTTGAAGAAGCGATTCACACCCACGCCTACCAGTACATCACCGAGTCGCTGGGCCTGGATGAAAGCGAAATTTTCAACGCCTACAACGAAGTGCAGTCGATCCGGGACAAGGACCAGTTCCTGATTCCTTTCATCGACGCCATTTCGGACCCGAACTTCAAGACCGGCACCCAGGAAGCGGACCAGACCCTGCTCAAGTCGCTGATCGTGTTTGCCTGCCTGATGGAAGGCCTGTTCTTCTATGTCGGCTTCACCCAGATTCTGGCGCTGGGCCGGCAGAACAAGATGACAGGCGCCGCCGAGCAGTACCAGTACATCCTGCGCGACGAGTCCATGCACTGCAACTTCGGCATCGACCTGATCAACCAGCTCAAGCTGGAAAATCCACTGCTCTGGACAGCCGATTTCAAGGCAGAGATCAAGGACCTGTTCATGAAAGCGGTTGAGCTGGAGTACCGCTATGCCGAAGACACCATGCCGCGTGGCGTGCTGGGCCTGAACGCCTCCATGTTCAAGGGCTATTTGCGCTACATCGCCAACCGCCGGGCCACACAGATTGGTCTGGAGACGCTGTTTCCCAATGAGGAAAACCCGTTTCCCTGGATGAGCGAGATGATTGACCTGAAAAAAGAGCGTAACTTTTTTGAAACCCGTGTGATCGAGTACCAGTCCGGTGGTGCCCTTTCCTGGGACTGACCCGCACAGACAGAACCAATGATTGACAGACTTGCAATGACCAGTGACAGCGCCGCAGAGTGCGCGCTGGGCGTTGCTCCCGTGTTCGCGGCGCTGGGCCCGGTTCGCCGACAGCCCAACGCCGTGAATCGCTTCGCGTACTCCAAACGTGAAGTGCTCTTTGCAATGTGATCAAGGAGAAAACTATGGCAACTGCGAAAAAACCTGCGGCTAAAAAAGCTGCTCCGAAGAAAGCCCCTGCTAAAAAAGTAGCGGCTAAAAAAGCCCCGGCCAAAAAAGCGCCAGCGAAAAAAGTAGCAGCTAAAAAAGCTCCTGCGAAAAAAGCGCCAGCGAAAAAAGCCCCGGCGAAAAAAGTAGCGGCCAAAAAGCCAGCTGCGAAAAAAGCAGCAGCTAAAAAGCCTGCGGCCAAGAAGGTAGCCAAGAAAGTAGCGAAAAAAGCGCCAGCGAAGAAAGCTGCTGCGAAGAAACCCGCTGCCAAAAAGCCTGCCGCCAAGAAAGCAGCGAAAAAACCCGCTGCGAAGAAAGCCGCGAAAAAACCCGCTGCCAAAGCACCTGCTGCTCCGGCTGCCCCTGCGGCTCAGACTACTCTGAACCCGCAAGCCGCTTGGCCGTTTCCAACAGCCAGCAAGCCGTAAGCAACAAGGTACTTTTGCTCAAAGCCCGACATCGCAAGATGTCGGGCTTTTTTATTGCGCGCCGCAGACCCGTGGTTTGCTATACATACGATAGCTGATTGCGCATGACCTTAAAGGGCTAGAGGCCCGTTTGGTCTGAAGTCAGGGTGTAGTTCTGACCGCCCCGGAAGGCGATCTTGTGGGCACCCACACGGTTGCCCAGCTCGGCACAACGCGCCAGCGACCAGCCTTTTTCCAGCCCGAACAGCAGTGCACCGCGAAATGCATCGCCGCAGCCGGTGGGGTCTACCACCTCCTTGGCCAGCACCGGGGCGACCAGCGATTTTTCCCCGGCCACCCAGACTTCGCAGCCTAGCGCACCCAGCGTCACCACCAGGCCTTCGACTTGCCGCGAGATATCGGCGCAAGACAGCCCCGTGCGGTCACAGAGCAGTTTGGCTTCGTAGTCGTTGACGGTGACCCAGGACGCCAGCTCGATGAAGTGCGCCAGGTCCTTGCCGTCAAACATCGGCAGGCCCTGACCCGGATCGAACACAAAAGGGATACCGGCCGCCTTGAACTGTTCTGCGTGTTGCAGCATGGCGTCGCGCCCGTCCGGCGAAATGATCCCGATGCGTATGTCTTCGCGCGCTGCAATCTTTGTGGTGTGGGCCTGCCCCATGGCGCCAGGGTGAAAAGCCGTGATCTGGTTGTTGTCCCGGTCCGTCATGATCATGGCTTGGGCGGTGTAGCTGTCCGGCACCTCGCGGATAAATTCAGAGCTGATGCCCAAGGTGTTCAGGCGCGCCACATACTCGGCGCCATCGCTGCCCACCGTGGCCATTGGCAGGGGGGTGCCGCCCAGCTGCTGCAGGCTATAGGCGATGTTGCCTGCACAGCCCCCAAATTCTCGGCGCAGCGCCGGCACCAGGAAAGACACATTGAGGATGTGCAACTGGTCGGGCAGGATTTGTTCGGCAAAGCGGCCCTCAAACGTCATGATGGTGTCAAAGGCCAGGGAACCACAAATTACAGCAGGCATCGATATCTCTATTCAGTCAAGGGTAAAAAGCCAAAACCCGGTAACCGGCAATCCTGAGGGGACTGTCGGTTTGGGGGCTGGGGACGGAAGCGGAAGGTGCAGCAGCGGCCGCCGTTGCGGCGGGCTTCTGGACAGTGAGGGAAAGTACGCCCGAAAATTCGGAACCGGCTGCCAGCGTGCTGGCGCTTGCGCCCAGATCGACCGGCGTGATGACGCGCCGAATCAGGGCGTGATCCTGGGTGTCGGTCAGCGTCAACTCCAGTGCAGGCATTGCCAGCGCTACGGTGCCGATGTTCCTGATCACTACCTTCAGGCGGTAGGCGTCAGGGCCCAGCTTGTTGAATGAAGAGCTGTCGATGACGATGGACTCGATGTGTTGCGGTGGACTGATTTCACAGTGCAGAACGCGGCACAGGGTCTGCAATCCGGGACTGAGCCACGGCTGCGTCGTGGCCAGGGTGCTTCTCTGCACGAAGGCGATTTGAAGCAGCAGGATGGCCAGCAAAACCAGTGCGACCGATGCCAGCGCCAGACGCATCAAAGGACGGCGCCAGAAGGCGTCGCGTCTGGCGTCACGGACAAATGACACCTGCTCGGTCAGGCTGTCTTGCGATGTTTCGGATTCGCTGAACGGCTCTTCCTGGCCTCGCCTGCCATGTTCTCCGTGGGCGGTTGGAAAGCCGGCTGAGTATTCGGCAGGCTCGGGGTTGACCGAAGCGGCAAATACCTCAGCCGCAAGGTCCGCTGGCAGCGAGACCTGGACCTCAGGCACAAAAGGCCTGGGTACGGGAGCTTTCTCTTCTTCTGGCAACACACTTGTCCCAGCCGCGGGGGGCAGGTCGCTGACAGCCGGTTCAGTCATCACCTCATGCGGCGCGCCAGCACCAGGCGATGGGCTGGCAGGCAGTTCGGGGGCAAAAGGCTGCAAATGGGCCGCCGCGTCGAAAACCTCCGAGCAGTGCCCGCAACGCACCCAACCCTGGGAAATCTTCAGTTGGTCAGCCACGACTTTGAACATCGTGCCGCAGGCAGAACAGCGCGTAATCAGGCTCATCTAGGGTTCGTTCAGAAATAGCTTGTACATTTTGCGCGCCAGCTTCGGGCGCTCTGCATTGTTGCGACTCGCTTGTGTGGTCTGGCCACACGGCACTCTCCGCGCCTGGCAGCGCCTCCCGAATCCGACGGCCAAATGCACCACCTATTCCCGACCGGACCCGGCGCTGTATTGTACGGGGCGGGACGCCGCACCTGGCCCGGTCAAAGCCGTGCGGTCATCAGTATCCAGCCGTCTTCCTGGTCCGTCACCTGAAGCTGGCAATACGGCGCGTAGGCCGCTGTGAGTTCGTCGGCCTGGCGGTCCAGAATGCCGGCCAGCACCAGTGTGCCCCCGGGGGCGACACGCGCACACAGCAGCGGCGCCAGAACCTTCAGCGGGGTGGCCAGAATATTGGCGAGCACTGTCTGGTACAAGCCATCTGCTTTGTCGGGCAATCCGGCATTCAGGCGTACATGATTGGCCTCGGCATTGGCCAGGGTGGACTGAACCGCAGCCTCGTCAATGTCGAGAGCGTCGATGGCCGATGCACCGAACTTGGCGGCGCCTATGGCCAGAATGCCGGAGCCACAACCGTAGTCGAGCACGCGTCCGAGCGATTTGCCGACCACGCCCGAATTCAGTAACGAGCCCCCCCGGGCAAGTTCAGTCCCTTCTTTTGGTGAAAGGGGCAGCGAGTCGCCGGAGGCTCGCGCAGGAGAGCCGTTTGCAGCGATCCAGCGCAGGCACATGCGTGTGGTGGGATGGGTTCCGGTACCAAAGGCCAGCCCCGGGTCCAGCCGTATCAGCTGCCGGGCCTGCTCAGGCGGCTGGTGCCAGGTCGGCACAATCCAGAATTCGGGCGTGATCTCGACCGGCGCGAACTGCGATTGCGTCAGCCGCACCCAGTCCTGCTCGGGCACGCTCTGCAGGGCGATCACCTGACAGCCGGCAAAAAAGTCCTGAGCGGCCAGCACGGTGGCCGCATCACGCGCAGCGGCTTCGCTGGAAAAATGGGCGACCACGCGCGAACGCTCCCAGCCGGCTTTCGGCGGCGGCATGCCGGGCTCGCCAAACAGCGCCTGCTCGGCGGGTGTCTGGGCGTCGGCATCTTCCACCGACACGCTGAGCGCGTCGAGCGCATCCAGCGCTTCGCTCAGGGCTTCAACCTGGGCAACCGGGGCCAGCAAGATCAGTTCAAACATGGTTCATTGCCTCACGAGATTGTCGACGCCGACAACAGGTTCAATTCAAGCCGGGGCTGCGGATCCGGCTTCACCGGTCCGCAGGCGCAGCGCCACCCCGGGGGGCAGCGAACCACACGACGTGGAGAGCGTCGGGGCTATGTGACCGCTCAGCGGTCACGTTTTGACAGCCACTCTTCAAGGTAGTGGATGTTGGTACCACCGTCCATGAACTTGGCATCGACCATCAGCTCGCGGTGCAGCGCAATGTTGGTGTTGATGCCTTCGACCACGGTTTCGGCCAATGCAGTGCGCATGCGGGCCAGCGCCTGCTCGCGCGTGTCACCGTGCACAATGATTTTTCCGATCATCGAGTCGTAATTGGGCGGCACAAAATAGTTGGCGTAGATGTGCGAATCAACCCGCACGCCCGGGCCACCCGGTGTGTGCCAGGTGGTGATGCGCCCTGGCGAGGGCACAAATTTATACGGGTCCTCGGCGTTGATGCGGCATTCGATCGCGTGGCCCTTGATCTGGATCTGGCGCTGGGTAAACGGCAGTTTTTCGCCAGCTGCGACCTCAATTTGGGTTTTGACGATGTCAATGCCAGTCACCCATTCGGTCACCGGGTGCTCCACCTGCACACGGGTATTCATCTCGATGAAGTAGAACTCACCGTTTTCGTAGAGGAACTCGAAGGTTCCCGCGCCCCGGTAACCGATCTTTTTGACTGCCGCCACGCAACGTTCGCCAATTCTTTCGATCAGCTTGCGCGGCACACCGGGGGCCGGCGCCTCTTCAATGACTTTCTGGTGCCGGCGCTGCATCGAACAATCACGCTCGCCCAGCCAGACCGCGTTTTTATGCTGGTCCGCCAGAATCTGGATTTCAATATGGCGCGGGTTCTGCAGGAATTTCTCCATGTAGACCTCGGGGTTGCCAAATGCGGCCCCGGCTTCGGCCTTGGTCGTCTGCACTGCATGGATCAATGCCGCCTCGGTGTGTACCACCCGCATGCCGCGCCCGCCGCCGCCACCAGCCGCCTTGATGATGACCGGGTAACCGACCTGCCTGGCCGTGCGCTTGATCACCACCGGGTCATCCGGCAAGGCGCCTTCGGAGCCTGGCACACAAGGCACGCCAGCCTTGATCATGGTTTGTTTGGCCGACACCTTGTCGCCCATGATGCGAATCGACTCAGGGGTCGGGCCTATGAATTTGAAGCCGCTTTTTTCCACACGTTCTGCAAAGTCAGCGTTCTCGCTCAGAAAGCCATAGCCTGGGTGAATCGCCTCGGCGTCTGTCACCTCGGCGGCCGAGATGATCGCGGGCATGTTGAGGTAACTCAGCGCGGAAGGGGCCGGGCCTATGCAGACCGATTCATCGGCCAGCTTGATATATTTGGCCTCGCGGTCGGCCTCGGAATAAACCATCACCGCCTTGACGCCGAGCTCCCGGCAGGCGCGCTGGATACGCAGTGCAATCTCGCCGCGGTTGGCGATCAGTATCTTTTTGAACATGTATCAATCACTCGATCATGAACATCGGCTGTCCGTATTCCACCGCCTGACCGTTCTCACAAAGAATGCGGGTGATGGTGCCCGACTTGTCAGCCTCGATTTCATTGAGAATCTTCATCGCCTCAATGATGCAGATGGTTTCGCCCTCTCTGACCTGGCTGCCGATCTCCACAAACGCCTTGGCGCCCGGGCTGGCCGACCGGTAGAAGGTGCCGACCATGGGCGACTTGACCGCATGGCCTGCAGGCGCGGCGGCAGGCTCGGCAGCGGCAGGCACCGCGACAGCCAGTGGCGCGGCAACGGGTGCGGCCACCATGGCCGGTGCTGCTTGCTGCATCACCATGGGCACACCGCCCGATTTCACGATACGCACCTTGCCTTCGGCCTCGGTGATTTCAAGCTCGGAGACATTGGACTCCGAGACAAGGTCGATCAGGGTCTTGAGTTTTCTTAAATCCATGGGGAGCTCCAACGACAGTAGACGGACCAAGGCTCGGCGGGGCGATTTGTACCTAAGCTCCGCGTTTTACACCTTTTAGTGCCTGAAAATCTCTTAAATTTTTAAATCCGGCGACACGCCGGGTCAGGAAAGGGCGAAGTCTACCTTATCCCCATGCCTTTTTGCGGAGAAACCGCGGGAATGCCGGCGCCAGGCAGTCAAACAGGCGACGAGAAGGCTGCACAACGCTATAAAGTCAAGCAAAATTCAACAAAAATATCTAAATTGCTGTTAATTTTGATTATTAAGACAAAAAATGATCTTTGAACAATGGACTTGAAAAGCTCTCAAGTGAGCTGTGCCCACTGCGCCAGATCCTCGGAAGAAACCTGGCCGCTTTTCCGGTGCAGCAGTTGCCCGGAAGCCCCGAACACCACGGTGAACGGCAGGCCGCCAGCCAGATTGCCCAGTGATTTGCTGAGCTCGGTCCCCTGCAAGCCGGCCATGACCACCGGAAAACCCAGGGGTTTGCGCTGCAGCCAGGTCCGTACCGCACTCGGCTGATCGACCGCCAACCCCAGCACCTGCCATTTCCGGTCCCGGTTCTCGGTGTGGAACCGGTCAATCAGCGGCAGTTCTTCCACGCAGGGCGGGCACCAGGTGGCCCAGAAATTGACCAGCAGGGGTTTGCCGGAAAAACTCGCCAGCGCCAGGCTGGCACCGTCGGGCGTGTCAAAGGATTGCGCCCAGAACGGGTCGCGCGTTGCGCCCTCCCCGCTCGCGGCGACGGGTGCGCCATGCGGCTGAAACTGCCACCAGGCCACGCCCGCGCCGGCGAGATCGGCGGCCGCTGCAGTGCCGCCCAACTTCAGCTGCCTGCGGTTCATGAATGGGGCTCCTGGCTGGTCATGAGCAATTTTTGCACATCGGCCAGGTCCCCACGCGGCTTGCGGCCTTTGGCATCGGGCCGCAGTGCACCCCGCAGGTGGTCGTGGTCGTACACCATCAGAT
>NZ_JAUXUP010000079.1 GCF_030680935.1 Polaromonas sp.
CAGCAATCGCAGGATGCCGTATTCATAACGCGACAGATCCAGCACCCGGCCGTAGAAGCGGATCTGGCGGCGCTCTTCGTCGAGCATGAACACGGACTGTGTGGCCGCCGGGGCAGATTCCTGCGGACTGGCAGAAGGCGCACGCACCGTTCGGCGCAGGATGCCGCGCACCCGGGCCACGAGTTCCCGTGGCGAGAAGGGTTTGGCAATATAGTCGTCGGCACCGAGTTCGAGGCCGACGACGCGGTCGATCTCGTCGCTGCGCGCCGTCAGGAAGAGCATGGGCACGCTGGCGCCGCCGGGCAGGGCGTGCAGGCGCTTGAACAGTTCAAACCCGTTGAGGTCGGGCAGGCCGACGTCGAGGATGGCGAGTGCCGGCGGCTCCGCCGCAAACTCCTGCAGGGCCTGCTGGGCGGTGGCGCACCAGACGGGCGCGAAGCCGTCTGTGGCCAGCACATACTGGATCGTGTCGGCAATGCCGGACTCGTCTTCGATCACCAGGATGCGGGGCTTGTGGAGCATGGGGCGTATGGTAGCGGTTGGGGCGGGACGGGTGTCGCGGACGGGTCGGGGGTCCATCTCTGGCAGCTTCGATGGCTGGTAGTTGGTGTGCGCCTGTTGGCCGGGGGTTGCCCGGCGGCAACTTACTTTCTTTTGCTTCGCCAAAAGAAAGTAAGCAAAGAAAAGGCGACCCTGCTGTCTGCGTCCCTTCGCTTCGCTACGGGCAACCTGCGGTGCTCGTTCCAGCCGGGGTCGAGCTCGAACTCGCCTTTGGCTCAGACAATCGCTCGCCCTGATCCGGCTGGACCTCCGCTCCTCGGCGCATACAGAAGGGTAGTGAAGATGGAGTCGGGATCGGGTCCGGACTCGGGTCAGCAATCGGGTTCCGGCGAGGACGCGCAAAGCGCGTCCTCGCCTCCCCGAATTGGGATTGGTATTTCTGCGCCCCACCCGTCGGGCCGGGCCGAGGAGCGCAGCCGAAAACGGATCAGGGCGAGCGATTGTTTGAGCGCAGCGAGTTCGAGCTCGACCCCGTTTTCGGCGAGCACCGCAGGCTGCCCCGGAGCACAGCGCAGGGGACCCGGACCATCGGGTCGCCTTTTCTTTTGCTTACTTTTCTTTTGGCGACGCAAAAGAAAAGTGAGTTGCCGCCGGGCAACCCCCGGCTTGTTGGCAGACCAGCGCCGGTATCTCAAAGCCGCAGCTTGGGCAATCCATGCCCGAACGGACGATCAATGAAAAACCAACCAAGACCCCTTGACGGCATCACCGTCATCTCCCTCGAACACGCCATCGCCGCCCCCTTCTGCACACGCCAGCTCGCCGACCTGGGCGCGCGGGTCATCAAAGTCGAGCGGCCCGGCGTTGGCGATTTTGCGCGGGCGTATGACCAGCGGGTCGATGGCATGGCTTCACACTTTGTCTGGGTCAACCGGTCGAAAGAAAGCCTGACGCTGGACTTGAAACAACCGGCCGCGCTGGCGGTGCTCAGGCAGCTGCTGGAAACTGCTGATGTGCTGGTGCAGAACCTCGCGCCCGGTGCGGCGGCGCGCATGGGCCTGGGCTTTGCCGAGCTGAGCAAGACGCTGCCGAAGCTGATCGTCTGCGACATCTCGGGTTACGGGGACGACGGTCCGTATCGCGACAAGAAAGCCTATGACCTGCTGATCCAGAGCGAGGCCGGCTTCCTGTCGGTGACCGGCACACCGGACGACCCGAGCAAGGCCGGCAACTCCATTGCCGACATCGCGGCAGGCATGTATGCCTACAGCAGCGTATTGGCCGCACTGCTGCAACGCGGCAAGACAGGCAAGGGTTCCCACATCGACGTGTCCATGCTGGAGTCGCTTGCCGAGTGGATGGGTTACCCCATGTATTACGCCTATGAAGGGGCCACGCCGCCGCCGCGCAGTGCTGCCTCGCACGCCACGATTTATCCTTACGGCCCGTTTGCGGCCGGAGACGGCGGCACCGTCATGCTGGGTCTGCAGAACGAGCGCGAGTGGCTGGTCTTCTGCGAGGTGGTGCTGGCGCAGCCGGCGCTTGCGGCTGATCCACGGTTCGACAGCAATTCCCGCCGCAATGAACACCGTGATGCGCTCAAGGCCATCATCCTGCAGGCCTTTGGCGGTATGACCACCGCGCAGGTCAGCAGCAAGCTTGACGAAGCGCAGATTGCCAACGCCCGCATGAACGACATGGCCGGGCTTTGGGCGCATCCACAGCTCAAGGCGCGCGGGCGCTGGCACGACGTGGCCACGCCGACCGGAAACATTCCCGCACTGTTGCCGCCGGGCCGCATCAACAGTTTTGACTACCGCATGGACCCGATTCCCGCCGTCGGCCAGCACACCCGCGCCATCCTGCGCGAACTGGGGCAGGGCGAGGCCGGCATCGCTGCCCTGCAGCAAGCGGGTGCTATTTAATTGATAGCTGATAGCGCACACCGCATATGGGCAAAACAATGATTTCACTTGAAAGACTGAGCCACAGCATGAAAACCACCTCCGCCAGCCCCACCGCCCAGCTTGCCGCGTTCGCCGCGAACCTGAAGTTTGAAGACATTCCCGCTTCCGTCATTGCCAAAACCGAAGACCTGCTGGTGGACTGGTTCGGCTCGGCAGTTGCAGGCAAAGGTTCGCGCCCGGTCGAGACCATCACAAATTTCGCCGCCAGCATGGGGCCGGCCAACGGTGCGGCCGAGGTGCTGATCAACCGCAGCCGCAGCAGTGCCTATTTCGCGGCCATGGCCAACGCTGCGGCCTCGCATGTGGCCGAGCAGGACGACGTGCACAACGGCTCGGTGTTCCATCCGGCCACGGTGGTGTTTCCGGCGGCACTGGCGATGGCGCAAACCCTGGGCAGCAGCGGGCGGCAACTGCTGACCGCCGTCGTGGCCGGCTACGAAGTCGGCATCCGTGTTGGGGAGTTCCTGGGCCGCTCGCATTACAAGGTCTTTCACACCACCGGCACCGGCGGCACGCTGGCTGCGGCCGCTGCGGCCGGCAGTCTGCTGGGCCTGAATGCCGCGCAAATGCAGCATGCTTTCGGGTCGGCCGGAACGCAGTCGGCGGGGCTGTGGGAGTTTTTGCGCACCGCCGCCGACTCCAAGCAATTGCATACAGCGCACGCGGCGGCGGCGGGCTTGATGTCCGCCTGCCTCGCACAAAAGGGTTTCACGGGCGCTGCGCAAATCCTCGAAGGCCCGCAGGGCATGGCCGCAGGCATGTCCAGCGACGCAGACCCCGCGAAGTTGACCGATGCGCTGGGCACGCGCTGGGCCACGGTCGAGACCTCCTTCAAATACCACGCCTCATGCCGCCACACGCACCCGGCGGCCGACGCGTTGCTGCAGGTGATGCAGGCCCACAGCCTCCAACCCGCCGACATCGCACGCGTGGTCACCCATGTGCATCAGGGCGCGATCGACGTGCTCGGCCCGGTTGTCAACCCGGCCACCGTGCACCAGAGCAAGTTCTCGATGGGCACGGTGCTGGGCCTGGTCGCACGCTTCGGTCACGCCGGCCTGGTCGAGTTTGACAAACACTTTCAGGAAGAGCTCACTGTCGCGCTGCGCGACAAGGTGGTGATGGAACTCGACACCGAGGTCGATACCGCCTACCCGCGCCGCTGGATCGGCAAGGTCACGGTCACCACCGCCGACGGCCGCATTCTGCAGGGAAGGGTGGACGAACCCAAGGGCGACCCCGGTAACACCTTGAGCCGCGACGAGATCACCGCCAAGGCGCAACGTCTGGCGGCCTTCAGCGGCGGCGCCAGTGAAGACGAGATGACGCAAGCGATCAACGCGCTGTGGGCCATCGCGCAAAAGCCCAAAGTCGGGCCGCTGCTGTCAGGTGCCGCATGACAACCATTGCATCTGCACGCACCTTTTTGTTTGTGCCGGCGAACCGGCCCGAGCGTTATGCCAAGGCACTGGCTTCAGGGGCCAGCGCCGTGATCATCGACCTGGAGGACGCGGTCGCGCCCGATGCCAAGGTGCAGGCCCGCCAGCAACTGGCCAACGGGTTCAACGCCCTCGAAGCGGCGGTGAGACCGCGTGTGCTTGTGCGCATCAACGCTGCCGGCACCGCCTGGCACGCGGACGACCTTGCACTGGTTGAATTGCTGTCCAGGCTCGACCTCGGTGGCGTGGTGTTGCCCAAGGCGGAAGCCGTGGCCGATGTGGTGCAAGTTGCGGCCCGTGTTGGCGCTGGCTGTGCGGTGCTGCCCTTGATCGAATCGGCCGCAGGCCTGGCCGCACTCGATGTGCTGGCGGCCTGCGCCGGTGTCACGCGCCTGGCGTTTGGCAACCTGGATTTTCAGGCCGATCTCGGCATGGCCTGCGGGCCTGACGAAGCCGAGTTGCAGCCGGTGCGTCTGGCGCTGGTGCTGGCCTCGCGCCGTGCCGGCCTGCCTGCGCCGGTTGACGGCGTGACACCGGGCAGTAGCGACACCGCCCAGTTGCAGCAGGACGCCGCGCGCAGCCGGCGCAGCGGCTTTGGCGCCAAGTTGTGTATTCATCCGTCTCAAATTTCGGTGGTGCACGCCGCGCTGGCGCCGACAACGGCAGAACTGGACTGGGCGACGCGGGTTCTCGACGCCGCGCAGCGTTCGGATGGGGGCGTTTTTACGCTGGATGGCCGCATGGTGGATGCGCCGGTGCTGCGGCTCGCGCAGCGCGTGATGATCCAGGCCGGCCAATGATGCAACTTACATTAACATACACATGGGTCCACGCGTTCATGGGGTTTGTACGAGCGTAGAACCACGCATTCGCCAACAGGCGTCTCGCCGTACCATGAGAGATCGTCCCTGCTGCAATGGCCCGCCCCTCCGGGACCGCCGCGTAGCTGCTGGCCTCCTCGCCAGATATCTTTTTCTTTTCACCCCCAGACAGGAGACAAATCAATGCATACACCCACTACCTTCCGCAAACGCACACTGCTCAGCAGCGCACTGCTTGCTGCTTGCCTCGCGCTTTCCGGCATGGCGCAAGCCCAGTCGCCCATCGTGATCAAGTTCAGCCATGTCGTGGCCGAGCAGACACCCAAAGGGCAGGGCGCGCTGAAATTCAAGGAGCTCGCCGAGAAAAAGCTGCCAGGCAAAGTCCAGGTGCAGGTGTTCCCTAGCTCGCAGTTGTTTGGCGACGCCAAGGAGCTTGAAGCCCTGCTGCTCGGCGACGTGCAGTTCATCGCCCCATCGCTCTCCAAGTTCGATCGTTACACCAAGAAGATCCAGGTGTTTGACCTGCCTTTCCTGTTTGACGACATCGACGCGGTGGACCGTTTCCAGTCCGGCCCACAAGGCAAGGCCCTGCTTGAGTCAATGAAGGCTCGCGGGCTGCTCGGCCTGGGTTACTGGCACAACGGCATGAAGCAGTTGTCTACCAACAAGGACAAACTGACGCGTCCTGAAGACGTCAAGGGCCTGAAGTTCCGTATCCAGGCCTCTGACGTGCTTGAGGCGCAGTTCCGCGCCCTCGGCGCCAATCCGCAAAAAATGGCCTTTGCCGAGGTTTACCAGGCGCTGCAGACCGGCGTGGTGGATGGTCAGGAGAACACGTGGTCCAACATCTACTCGCAGAAGTTCCATGAGGTGCAAAAGACGATTGCCGAGACCAACCACGGCGTGATCGACTACATGGTGGTCACCAATGTCAAATGGTGGGAAGGCCTGCCGGCCGACGTCCGCAAGGGCTTGTCCGAAGCCATGACTGAAGCAACCGCCCACGCCAACAAGCTGGCCTCTGACATCAACGAAGCCGACCGCAAGAAAATCACCGACGCAGGCAAAGCCAAGATCCAGAAGCTTTCCAAGGACGATGTGGCCTCCTGGCGCAAAACCATGGAGCCCGTCTGGAAGAAATTCGAGGGCGATATTGGGCGTGACCTGATCGACGGCGCGCAGAAGGCCAACAAGTAATACGCAACAACAAGGAAGGGCCCGCACAACGGGTCCTTTTTCCATCTATGCGCTGGTTAGAACATCTCGAGGAAGGTCTCATCACCTTCCTCATGGCTGCAATGACGCTGGTCACCTTCATGCAGGTGATTGCGCGTTACGTTTTCAACTACAGCTTCGTCTGGGCACTTGAGCTCACCGGGGTCATGTTTGCGTGGCTGATTTTTATCGGCATGTCTTACGGTGTGCGTGTTGGCGCCCATATCGGCGTTGATGCCGCGGTCAAGGCGCTGGGGCCACGCTCTGCCCGCATCGTCGAATCGGTCGCCGCCTCGCTCTGTATTGCCTACGCACTGATTGTTGTTGTCGGCGGTGTGCAGTATGTACACAAGATTTACAGCGTCGGCATCCTGATGCAGGACATCCCCATCCAGAGCTGGATACCGCGTGTGGTGTTGCCGCTGGGCTTCCTGCTGTTGGCCTTCCGTTTCGCCCAGGTGTTGTGGCGACTGGCCCGTGGCGAGGATGCCCATTTGCTGGGTGACGAGGCCAAGGACGCGCTCAAACTCCACGACGAGCCTTCTTTCGGCGAAGCCCGCAAATGACCATTGCCGCACTTTTTATCCTGCTGTTTGTCTTCATGGCGTTGGGCCTGCCTGTTGCGGTGGCGCTGGGCCTGTCGTCCATCCTGACCATTTTGATGTTCGCACAGGACTCGCTGGCGTCGCTCACGCTCAAGCTGTTCGAAACCTCAGAGCTCTACACGCTGCTGGCCATTCCTTTCTTCATTCTTGGCGGCAACTTCATGACGACCGGCGGCGTGGCCCGCCGCATGATCCGTTTTGCCAATGCCTGCATCGGCCACTTGCGCGGTGGCCTGGCCATGGCGTCGGTGCTGGCCTGCATGCTGTTTGCCGCCGTGTCGGGCTCGTCGCCAGCCACGGTGGTGGCGGTCGGCGCCATCGTGATTGCCGGCATGGTCAAGGCGGGCTACCCGCAGAACTTCGCTGCCGGTGTCATCTGCAATGCGGGCACGCTGGGCATCCTGATTCCACCGTCCATCGTGATGGTGGTGTACGGCGCGGCGACCGAAACGTCGGTCGGCAAGCTGTTCATGGCCGGGGTTATTCCCGGCTTGATGCTCGGCCTGATGCTGATGGTGGCGATCTATATCCGGGCGCGCATGCTGGACCTGCCGCGCCAGCCGCGGGCGACTCTGGTTGAAGTGCTCAAGTCGGGCCGCGATTCGCTGTGGGGCCTGCTGCTGATCGTCATCATTCTGGGCGGCATTTACGGGGGCATTTTCACCCCGACGGAAGCTGCAGCCGTTGCCGCCATCTACGCATTTTTCATTGCCGTGTTTGTCTACCGCGACATCGGCATGAAGCAGGTGCCCAAGGTGTTGCTGGACTCCGGCAAGGTCACCATCATGCTGATGTTCATCGTGGCCAACGCTCTGCTGTTTGCGCACGTGCTGACCACCGAGCGCATTCCGCAGACCATTGCCGAAACCATCATTGGCTGGGGCATGCCCGCCTGGCAATTCCTGGTGGTGGTCAACATCCTGCTGCTGGTTGCCGGCATGTTCATGGAGCCTACCGGCATCATTCTGATCATGGCGCCCATCCTGTTTCCCATCGCTTCACGCCTGGGCATCGACCCGGTTCACCTTGGCATCATCATGGTGGTGAACCTGGAGATAGGCATGGTGACGCCACCCATAGGGCTGAACCTCTTTGTCACGGCGGGCATTACCAAAATGTCCATCATGGGGGTGGCACGTGCGGCCCTGCCGTGGACGCTGGTGTTGTTGCTGTTCCTGATGATCATCACTTACGTGCCGGCCATCACCATGTTCTTGCCCAACCTGCTGTTCTGACGGCACTGCGTTTGTCAACCAGATACTGACCGCCGCCCGCCGGGCGGCGGTTTGCATTGGGGCTGAAGGTAAAAAGTGCCTCTAGCCCCTTGGTGGCCTGCGTGAGCAGCTATCAATTCAGGAGCGGCCTGGCGCCCGGTGGGCATGTGGGCATGTGGGCATGGGTTGCGGTTGCGGTTGCAGCCCGCAATGCCGGCAAGGCTCACGCAGGCAACGGCGTCTTGGGCGCGTAATCGCACCACGGCGCCACCGCGCATTGCCAGCACATCGGTTTGCGCGCCACACATACGTACCGCCCGTGCAGGATCAGCCAATGGTGCGCGTCCACGATGTACTCGGGCGGAATGCGTTTGAGCAGCTTCAGTTCCACTTCCAGCGGTGTCTTGCCGGGCGCCAGCCCGGTACGGTTGCCCAGGCGGAAGATGTGGGTGTCTACCGCCATCGTGGCTTCGCCGAAGGCTGAGTTGAGCACCACATTGGCGGTCTTGCGGCCCACGCCGGGCAGGGCCTCCAGCGCCTCGCGGCTGCGCGGCACCACGCTGCCGTGTTGGTCTACCAACATGCGGCAGGTTTCCATCAGGTGCCTGGCCTTGCTGCGGTACAGGCCTATGGTCTTGATGCAGCCCTCCAGCCCTTCCAGGCCGAGATCCAGAATTTTCTGCGGCGTGTTGGCCACCACAAACAGCTTGCGCGTGGCCTTATTCACACTCACGTCGGTCGCCTGCGCGCTCAGCAGCACGGCGGTCAGCAGCTCAAACACGCTGGTGTATTCCAGCTCGGTCACCGGCAGCGGGTTGGCAGCTTTCAGCGTGGCAAAGAAGGGGGCTATTGATTCTGTTTTCATGGAAGCTCTGCAATAAATTGATCAGCCTGCGCCAACATGCCAGCGCGTATGGTTTTGAAAACCCGTTGCGGAAAACCTGCTGGCAATTGCGCCGCTACCCGCTCCAGCGCGTCGGGTACCAGTAACACCATCGCCACCATGTGGTCAAAGGCGTCGGGCACGCCGCTTTGCTGCGCCAGCAGTTGCCAGTGGCGGGTACGGATCTCGTGCAGGTGGGAATGGGTGTTTTTGCTTCCCAAATTGGACCGAATGGCCATGGCCAGCTTGGCCCGGCGCGGATGCACCTGATTCGGCCCCGTGCCCATGATGGGCCAGACCGACAACACGTCGTACAGCGGCGTCATGCGGTAGCCGCCACCGCGTTCCAGAAAGATCGAAAAGTTTTTGGCATGGCCGTCGGTGGCGGCCATGAGCCAGAAGGCGAGTTGCGCCTTGACGAAGGCCAATTTGTCTTGATCGGCACGGCGGCTGTTGTCCAGCTGGCGAAGAATGGCGCGTATGCCCGGTCCGCCTTCGTTTTCATACTTTCGCTCGCCGGCAACGCCAAGCGCCTGGCAGAAGTCTTCCTGCGCGAGGCGTGCAATCCAGGGTGCGCGATCTTGCGGGTGCTGAAGCGCCCGGTCAAAGCGCTCTACCACCAATACCTTGCGCTGGCCGAAACGAGCCATTTCGGAGTCGGCCACTGGCAGACCCAGCTGCGCCAGTATCTGGGCGCACAACCACTCGTTCTCCACAGAGTCGCTCATGTCGGCGCGCATGTTTCCAACAAGGCCCAGCGGCAGCTTGAAAATATGCGTGGTCGGTGTTGCACCCACCGGCCTGCACCACTGGCCTTGGTGCCAGAGCAGGGCAGTTTTTTCCTGTGCGCCAGCTATGGAGATACGCAGGGCATCCGTCAATTCCTGCCCCACCACCCGTCCGCCGGTGACGGCGTGGTTGATGGCCTGCTCTACCTGCGTCTCGTCCCGCGGCATGTAATCAATGCGGTCAAAACCCTCGGGAGTCATGCCAGGCGCAAGCAGTTGTACAGACCCGACGCAGTCGCGCCCGATGGCTGCCAGCAGATCAAAGGTATCGATACTGCCTGTAGTGAACTTGTCCCGCAGACGCCGCCGGATGGAGTCGTTGTCTGGCAGCAGGTTGTCGAAAAAGTTACGAACGACTTCTCCACGATGGGGAAGATTGTCTGGCGTGAACGGCAAGGAAAGCGATAGCCAGCGCGCAGCCGGCGATGCGGGCCAGCTTTCGTCATATTGGAAGCGATGCTCGCCGTCCACCACAGACCAGGTGCCCACACGTTCACCATTGGCCCATACCCCAAGCACGCTATGTTGCGGGTTGGTACGCGGGCGGCGAAAAGTCACCATGTGTCAGGCCCCGGTTCGGCCACGCGGTGGGCCGAAGGCTCGTCAATCACCAGGCTGTAGCCCATGGCCGTGACCATGCGTGAAATCTGGTCGAAGGCGGTTACCTCTGGCGCGGCCTCAATGCGCGCAATACGTTTTTGCGTGACGCCCAGCCGCTCACCCAGCTGTGTCTGGGTCAGGCCTCGTGCTTGACGCAATGAGCGCAGGATGGTGCGTAGCTGTTGGGGGTTGTCAACGGGGTATTGCATGGATACGCCTCAAAAGTAGTTGTTTGAATTTACTACTTTAAAGTAGTTAAGTCCAATTACTATCTTTAAGGAGTAATTCGGTTGCTATTTGTGATCAACTGCCCGTCGGGCGAATTGGCCCGCTGCGCTGGACGCAGGTTCTGGACTTCAGCTCGGGCTTGATCGCTTGGACTTGCCAACGCCCAGCAGCCAGCGCAACACCCGTACTTTGGCCGGCCAGGGTACGACCAGTGGCTTGTTGCCCACAGCCCGTTGCGCCTGCGACAACGCGTCTTCCACCAGGGCGTTGTGCAGATGCCGAATCGCCAGTTCCCAGAGCAGCGTGGCGCGGCCTTCGGTCTGCATTTCAATGCGGTGCTCCAGAAAGCAGTCTTCTTCGGTGGCGTCCAGCACGCTGAAACTGTGCCAGCCGTCAAACCCCTTGGGCTCGGTAAACCGGAAGCGTATGGATTCGCCAGGGGTGTAGTCCGTCACCACGTAGCCGATGGGCCCATGCCCGCCCACGGCGCCCGGCGCCAGCGGACGGTCAAACTTCATGCGTGGCCAGTTGGCTGGCCACAGCTTGTCGGCCGGCGATCCCAGCGAGGCCATCAGCTCGGCCACTTGCGCTGGCGTGGCCTCCAGCCGCCGCTGGTGGACATTCACAATGTTCATGCGCCGCCCCTTGAATTGTTCTGCAGCGTTCGGCGGAACAGGTCAAACAGCCGCTCCCAGTGCCGCTCGGCCGCCGCCTGGTGGTAAATGCCCGTGCGCCTGGGGAAGACAAAGCCGTGCTCGGTGCCCGGGTACCACTCAATGCGGTGTGGTGTACCGCCGGCCACCAGCGCCTCTTGCAGCGTTTGCACAATCTCGGCCGGGGCCCAGCGGTCGGTCTCGGCGCAGGCAAAGTAGCTTTCGCAGCCAATTTTGGGCGCCATCAGGTGTGGGGAATCGTCCTTGTCGGTCACCAGGTTGGCGCCGTGAATGCTGGCAATGCTGCTGATACGTGTGGGCAGGGCAGCGGCGGCGGCCATCACAAACGGCCCGCTCATGCAGTAGCCCACCGCACCGACGCGGCTGGCGTCGGCCTGCGGTTGGGCATCTATAAAACGCAGCATGGCTTCGGTGTCGCTCACCACCATGGCGTTGGTGAGTGAGTTCATGTGTTCAAACATCACGGCCATCAGCGCGTCTGTGCGCTCGGTCAGCCAGAAGTCGCGCGAGCGGCGGTAATACAGGTTGGGCAGCACCACGTAATAACCGACAGCCGCCAGGCGCCGCGCCATGTCGTGCAACTCTTCACGCTTGCCGGGTGCGTCCATGTAAAACAGCACCACCGGGTGCGGCCCGCCTTCTTCGGGGTAGACGACAAAGGTATTCATCGCGCCATCGGCGCTGGGGATGTCTATGTGCTGCTCGATCATGGGGTCGCCTCAAATAAAGTGGATGCCAGGACGGGGTTCAGGCGCTATTCTGCCGCCAACGCCCGCCACGCAGGAAAGCTGCGCGCAAATTGGCGACAATGCTCAGCAGAAAGAGAGACCGCCATGCCTTTGCAATTTGCCGACCGCCTGAACAACGTAGAAACCTCTGCCATCCGCGAGTTATTCAAACTGCTGGGCAAGCCCGGCATCATCAGCTTTGCGGGCGGCTTCCCCGACAGCGCCATGTTTGATGTCGAGGGCATCAAAGAGGCCGCCAACAAGGCCCTGGCTGAAGAACCCGGCGCCGCGCTGCAATACGGCGCCACCGAAGGTTACAACCCGCTGCGTGAACAGCTGGCCGCCTTTATGGGCACCAGGGGGGTGGACGTAGCAGCGGATGGCCTGATCGTCACCACCGGCAGCCAGCAGGCGCTTGATTTGCTGGGCAAAACCATGATCAGCCCCGGCGACAAGGTGATTGTCGAAGGCCCGACCTTTCTGGCCACCATCCAGTGCTTCAGGCTGTACGGCGCAGAACTGATCAGCGCGCCGATTGATGCCAACGGCGTCAAGACCGACGAGCTGGAAAAACTGATTGCCGAGCACAAGCCCAAGTTTGTCTATTTGATACCCACCTTCGGCAACCCCAGCGGCGCCATGCTGAGCCTGGAGCGGCGCAAGAAAGTGCTTGAGCTGGCGGTGAAGTACCAGACCCTGGTGGTGGAAGACGACCCGTATGGCGACCTGTACTTCAATGCCGCGCCACCGCCCAGCATCCTGAGCCTGAGTAAAGACGTGCCCGGCAGTCGCGAGCTGATTGCCCACTGCGGCAGCATGAGCAAAGTGTTAAGCCCCGGCCTGCGCGTAGGCTGGATGATTGGCCCCGCCGAGCTGCTGGCCAAGGCCACCATGTGCAAACAGTTCAGCGACGCACACACCAGCACCTTTGCCCAGGCAACCGCCGCGCAATACCTCAAAGCCGGTCGTATGCCCGCCACCCTGGCCAATGTGCGCAAGGTGTACGGCGAGCGCGCCCTGGCCATGGGCGCAGCACTCAAGCGCGAGCTGGGTGATGCGGTGGAATTTACGCAGCCGCAAGGTGGTTTGTTCTTCTGGGCCCGCCTCACCGGTGCGGGCGGCAAAACCAAAGACGCTGGTGAGTTTGCCAAGAAGGCGATTGAGCAGGGTGTGGCGTTTGTGCCCGGAGCGCCGTTTTATGCGGGGAATCCGAATATGGCTACCTTCAGGCTGAGTTTTGCCACCGCGGATGTGGGGAAGATTGAGGAAGGTGTGGGGCGGCTTGGCAAGGCGCTTTAAGTTTGAACGGACTCACTAATTCAAAAAAATGCCATTGGCACGAATTGCCATTCGCCATATGACTCGAAGAGTATTCTTTAGTTTCCACTGGGAGCGGGATATATGGCGAGCCAATGTCGTTCGCAATTCATGGTTGACAGTTGGTGGGGGACTAAAGGCCGGCTACTACGACCACGCCGATATCGAAAAAATTAAGCTGAAAAGTACCGTTGCTATTCAAAATTGGATTGACCGACAGCTATTGGGAGCTTCGGTAACCTGTGTGCTCATCGGTAATAGGACCGCCGAGCGCAAGCATGTTCAGTATGAAATTTCTCGTAGCCGCGAACTAGGGAAAGCCATCTTTGGTGTACGAATTAACCAGATTAAAGATCAGCATGGTTGTACCGACTGGGAAGGCCCAAATCCTTTTGCTGGTTTAATTCCCGGGAATGATCTTCTTTCGCGTGTTTTCTCATCTGAGAACGCCGTCCCCGTCCACGACTGGAACGATGATGATGGCCGTACACATTTTTCCGCGTGGGTTGAAGCGGCGGCGAAGTTAGCCGGCAAATAGCCGCATCGCCACGTCGGTGCTTCTCGGTAGCTCAAGAAAACTTTGAGCTTCTTATCTCTGCCGTCACGCCTGAGGCCGTTCTTACGGTGATCTTCTGTCTCTCATCTATTTAGAGGGAGACGTATTTCTCTGCCCGCCATATATTGCACCAATGCCAAGAAAGTCATGAGAAAAGTTGGCCCAAAGTTTGGAGAAAGAATGAAATTTGACCACGATATCGAAGCATTCATAAAAGACTTCGTTAAAGATTTGCTGGAGAACAACGCAGCCGTATTTGCGGGTGCTGGGTTGTCAAAAAGTTCAGGATATGTCGAGTGGACAGAATTGCTCCGCGATATCGCGGAAGAGTTGGGGTTAGAAGTCGACAAAGAGCACGATCTGATTTCTTTAGCTCAATACCACGTCAACCATCGTGGAAGTAATGCTGGAATAGCGAAAAAAGTTCTGGAAGAATTTTCGCATCAAGCTGAACCCTCTAGTAGCCACGAGATATTAGCTCGGCTACCCATATCTACGTTCTGGACTACAAACTATGACTCACTCTTGGAGGAGTCTCTCAAGCGTGCGTACAAGATCACTGACGTCAAGCACAGCGTCTCGCAGTTAGCCAATACGAGACCCAAAAGAGATGTAGTCGTCTACAAGATGCACGGTGATGTGACAGATCCCGGGCAAGCAGTTTTGTCCAAGCACCAATACGAGCAGTACTTTCACACTCACGCTGCATTCATAACCGCGCTAAGTGGGGATCTGATTTCAAAAACGTTCTTGTTTATTGGATTCAGTTTTACCGACCCCAATTTGGACTATGTGTTGAGTAGGCTTCACGTAACCAGTCCAGTCCGTCAACACTATTGTTTTATGAAGAAAGAGTCGGGCAGTAAAAGTGATCCAGTGGAGATGCTGGCATACAAGATTCGAAAACAGAAATTGAGAGTTGATGATCTTAAGAGATATCGCATCAAAGCACTGCTAGTTGAGGACTATGCAGACATACCGAATATCCTGAAAGAGATTGAAGGTCGCTATCGCAAGAAAACGGTTTTTGTATCGGGCAGTGCGGAGGAGTTTGGAGAATGGGAGCGGGGGGAGGCGCAAGACTTCGTCCACGATTTGAGTAGGCAGCTGGTTTCCTCAAGTATGCGTGTTGTGAACGGGTTTGGATGGGGCATTGGTAGTGCGGTTATAAACGGCGCTCTGGAGGCCGTGTATAGCTCCCCGGAAAAATTCTCGGAAGATCAGCTAGTGATTCGGCCATTCCCTCAGTTCGCGACGAAAAATCAGGATTTGCCATCCTTATGGCACGAATACCGCCATCGCATGATGTCGCTCGCAGGAATCGCAATTTTCTTGTTCGGCAACAAAAAGGGCTCTGATGGACAGATCATCAATGCTGATGGGGTGAAACGCGAGTTTGACATCGCGATAGAGAAAGGTTTAATTCCAATTCCTGTTGGCGCTACAGGCTATATGGCTAGAGAGATATTCACGCTAATTGAGAAGGATCCCGCCGCCTACTACGGCGATACGCATTGGATTTTCCCATTGGTCAGGGAGATAGCGGCCCCGGGCTTGCCGAGCCAGCAAATAGTAGAAAAACTGGTTTCTATTG
This sequence comes from Polaromonas sp., assembly GCF_030680935.1. Taxonomy (GTDB): domain Bacteria; phylum Pseudomonadota; class Gammaproteobacteria; order Burkholderiales; family Burkholderiaceae_C; genus Polaromonas. Next base: position 15,131 of record NZ_JAUXUP010000079.1, read on the forward strand.
TTCGACAAATCAGTAAATAGTCGGCTCCAAAACTTCAAAGGAAATTTGTATGACTAGGAATTGCTTTTATAGCTTTCATTACGTTCCCGATTGTGTTCGTGCTTCACAAGTTAGGCAGATCGGCTCAATCGAGGGGAATAAGCCTGCTCGCGACAATGACTGGGAAACTGTTGTTGGTGGAGGAGATGCAGCGATACACAAATGGATTGACGAACAAATGAAGGGTTGTTCTTGCACTATTGTCCTCGTCGGTGCCGAGACCGCTAATCGTAAATGGATCAACGAAGAGATAGCGAAGTCTTGGAACAAAGGTATGGGCGTCGTAGGAATTCGCATCCACGGACTCAAAAATTTTGACCAGCAAACTTCCACTAAGGGCGATAACCCATTTGACTACGTTCACTACGGTACGAATTCTGAGAAACTCTCCTCCATCGTGAAGTGCTACGACCCGGCCGGGGTTGATAGTAAAGCTCGGTATGCCTGGATTGAAACGCATCTAGCCAATGCAGTCGAGGAAGCAATCAAAATTAGAAATTCAAACTGAGGAACTTACAAACAAAGAGAGAGAAATATGCCAATAAATGTTGACACCCTTAGGTCCGCGGCCCAAAAGGGAAGGCCTGTTACGGCAAGAAATATAAACGAGGCTGTGAGCCGCGGCATAAAGACCGCGTTCCTCTGCCATAGTCACAAAGATGCCGAACTCGCGAAGGGCTTGGAACGGTTGCTCAATGATGCGGGCTGGACTCTTTATATTGACTGGGATGACGCGTCAATGCCGGAAGTCACCAACCGGGAAACAGCTCAGAAGATTCAGCAGAACATATTGAATGCAGAATACTTTCTTTTTTTAGCCACAGCCAACTCAATGGCTTCTAAATGGTGTCCGTGGGAGATTGGGTACGCCGATGGAAAGAAGCCGATCGATAGGATTCTGATGGTTCCGACGATCAATGGGCTAACCACACATGGAAACGAGTATCTGCAACTCTACAAAAAGGTTGATTACGCATCTACAGGAGAACTTGCGACCTGGAGGCTTGGCGATAAGACCGGGACTCTTCTCAAAAATCTGTAATCTGAGAATGTCTTCCTGAACGAAGTTGATTTCGTCCGCATCAAATGCGGTCTTGAGCTCGAGGTATAGGGGTTCAAGAAGCTGCCTGGATAAAGGCGAGCCGCTCAAACAACCCGCCGAAACCAGAGCAGCGACAGGCCCCCCGCCGCCAACGCAAGCCCCGCCGCCAATAAAGCCAGCAAGGCCGTGACCTCGGTCTCTCGCGTCTGCACCTGCACCCGCGAGCCCAGGTTTTCGTAAACGCTGCGCAGCGCTTCTGCCGTGCCCGCCTGGTGGTACTCGCCGCCGGTCATGCGGGCCACCTCGCGCAGGGTGGGTTCGTCCAGTTGCAGGTAGATGGCCATGCCTTCGGGCATGGCGCTTGAGTCGCCCACGCTGCCCAGGCCGATGACGTGGATGCGCACGCCGCGGTCGGCGGCCATTTTGGCTGCTTCCAGGGTGTCAACGCCCGTGGTGCGGCGCCCATCGGTGAGCAGGATGATGGCGGCAGCGTTGTACGAGCCCGGCGCCACCGGTGTGAGCGGCTGGGGTGGTGGCTTGTCTTTGTCGTCCAGGCTCTTGCCGCGTGGCTTGCTGCCGTAGGTCAACTCTTCCAGGTTGATGCCGTGGTCAGGGAACAGCTCGGCCAGGCTGGTCACGATGGCGCTGCCGACGGCGGTGCCCCGCTGCATCTGAAAGCCGTCGATCGCCGCGACCAATGCGGGGCGGTCCAGCGTTGCGGCATGCGCCACCTGGGTGCTGCCTGCAAAGGTGACGAGTGCGACTTCAATCTTTCTGGGCAGGTCTTGCAAAAAGAGCTTGGCGGCCTCTTGTGCGGCCACCATGCGGGTGGGCTGGACGTCGCTGACGCGCATGCTGAGCGACACATCCATCGCCAGGACGATGGTGGTACGCGCCCAGGGCAGCGGCACCCGCGCCATGGGGCGCGCCGTGGCCAGCAGCAAGCCGGCTACGGCCAGCAACAGCAGGGCGGGCGGCACGTGTTGCCGCCACTGGCGCCCGGCGGTTGCGGCGCGAACGGCGCCCAAGCTGCTGTAACGTACGGCCAGCTTGCCCCGGCGCCGCAGCAGCCAGAGGTAGGCCAGCGGCAGCAGGGGCAATGCCAGCATCAGCCAGAGGTAGTGGGGCGACTGGAAGAACATCGACGCTTATCTTGCCCCGGAAGCGGCCGGCAGGCAACCGACGCAGGCCAAAGCCCAGCGGCACCATGGGGCAACCCGGCAAGCCTGCACTGGGTAAACTGGGGCCATGCTGACCATCCACCATCTGGGCGTCTCCCAATCTGAACGTGTTGTCTGGCTTTGTGAAGAGCTGGGCATCAATTACGAGCTGAAACATTACACCCGTGACCCGGTCACGCGGCTGGCGCCGCCCGAGCTGCGGGCGCTGCACCCGGCCGGCACCGCTCCGGTGATGACCGATGGCGATGTGCAGATTGCCGAATCTGGCGCCATCGTGCAATACATCATTGCCAGGCATGGCGGCGGCCGGCTGGCGCTGGCGCCTGATAACCCTGATTTTGGCAACTACCTGTACTGGTTTCACTTTCCCAATGGCAACCTGCAGCCGCACATGGGGCGCAACATGGTGCTGGGCCGCATTGAGGCGGCCAAGGGGCACCCGGCAACGCTGTCTGCGCAAGAAAGGGTCACGCGGGCCCTGGCGATGGTTGAGGCGCGGCTGGGCGAGGTGCCGTACTTTGCAGGTAGTACATTCACCGCGGCGGACATCATGAACATGTTCACGCTGACCACCATGCGTTACTTCCAGCCCTGGGACTTCAGCCCGTACCCGAGGCTGCTGGCTTATCTGGCGCGCATCGCGCAACGCCCGGCCTATATCGCCGCCATGGCCAAGGGCGACCCCGGCATGAAGCTGTTGCTGACCTAGCGCCTGGTTGCCTCACTATCATGCCGGGCCTGACCCGGCATCGATGTTGGTTGACCTACCACCTTTTGACCGCCAGCATGGATTGCGGGGGAGGTCTGCAGCGCCAGAAAGGCGTCGATTGACCGGCCCGAAAGATTCATTGGCAATCCAGCATGGTTATTCCAATAAATCCAATTTACATACATAAGCAATCGCGCGATATTCGCCTGATGGACAAAAACATTCAGACCATCGCCATCGGCTGTGCAGCCGGTTTCTCGGGGGACCGGACGGATGCCGGTGCGCCGGTGGTTCGCACTTTGATAGAGCGCGGCGGCCCCTGCGCGCTGATCTTCGAGAACCTGGCCGAACGCACGCTGGCCACCCAGCAGTTGGCCAAGCGGGCCAACCCGCAGTTGGGTTATGAACCGCTGCTTGAGCTGGAGCTTCGCCCGGTGCTGGCCGACTGCCTGAAGCACGGCATCACCATCGTTGGCAACTTCGGCGCGGCCAACCCGGAGGGGGCGGCGCGCGTCATCGAAAAGCTGGCCGCTGAGCTGGGCCTGGCCAAGCCGCGCATTGCGGTGGTCAAGGGCGACGACTTGTCGGGTGAAAGCGCATGGCCGATGCTGCGCGACCACCTGGGCGGCGACTTTGACGCGGCGCGTTTTGTCTGCGCCAACGCCTACCAGGGCGCGCAGGAAATCGCCGACGCCATTCGAGGCGGTGCACAAATTGTGGTGACCGGCCGGGTGGCTGACCCTTCCCTGACCGTGGGGCCGGCGATGGCCCATTTTGGATGGCGCGCCGATGATTGGGACGCCCTGGCCGGCGCCACCATGGCTGGCCATCTGCTCGAATGCGGGGCGCAGGTCTCAGGCGGCTACTTTGCCGACCCCGGCATGAAGGACGTGCCGGGCCTGGAAGACGTGGGTTTTCCAATCGCAGAGATCGCCTTCGACGGCAGTTGCATCGTCGGCAAGGCATCGCGCACCGGCGGTTTGGTGGACGAGCGCACCGTCAAGGAGCAGCTGCTGTACGAGCTGCACGACCCTGCCGCCTACATCACACCCGACGTGGTGGCCGACATCACCGAGGCCACCGTGGTGCAAGTGGGGCCGGATCGTGTGCGCCTGTCAGGCGTGCGCGGGCACCCGCGCACCGGCACCCTCAAGGCCAACGTGTTTTTTGACGGCGGCTGGTTTGGCGAGGGCGAGATTTCTTATGCCGGCCGCAACGCCGAGGCCCGCGCCCGGCTGGCCATGGACATCATGCGCAAGCGCATGGGGCATTTGCTGACCATGCGGTTTGACTTGATTGGTGTCTCCAGCATCCTGGCCGACGATTCGGGCCGCATGCTGGGCGCAACGGCGGCCGGCGAGAGTCTGGATGTGCGCTTGCGCGTGGCGGGCCAGCATGAAGACCTGGCCGTCATTGACCGGCTGCTGCGCGAGCTGACCTGCCTGTGGACGGGCGGGCCTGCCGGCGGCGGCGGCGTGCGTGTGGCCAAACGCCAGCGCCTGTCCACCCGCTCCTGCCTGATCCCGCGCGAGCAGGTTCCAGCCCACTTCACACTGAGCACACCATGAGCGACATAACCCTTTATGAGCTGGCCCACGCCCGCACTGGCGACAAGGGCAACCGCGCCAACATCAGCCTGGTGGCTTACCGGCCGCAAGACTATGACTTGCTGGTCGAACAAGCGACTGAAGAGCGCGTGGCCCAACACTTCGCCCACCGCAAGCCAAGCCGGGTGCGGCGTTTTCTGTTGCCCAAGCTGGGTGCGATGAACTTTGTACTGGACGACGTGCTCGATGGCGGCGTCAACGATTCGCTCAACCTCGACATGCACGGCAAAGCCCTGTCGTATCACCTGCTGGCCCTTCACGTGCGCGTTGCTTCGTCTGGGCCAGCTTCCGTTCAAGAAAAGGAAGCACCGTGAAATCCCGTGCGTTCCTGACATCGCTTGCGTAGGGGCAGTCCTGCATGGGCTGGATGAATTTCGGCCACGTCTGCCGCTATATGATCCGGCGTGGTTTGCGACGGCCGATCATGCACATTGGAATCAACAGGAAAAGGCTTGCGGATGAAAAGCGCAAAGATGTCGGGCGGGCTTGTCTATTCAACCGACGCGGGCCGCATGTGCCCGGCCTGCCGCCGGCCAATCGCCCAATGTGTCTGCCGGCAGGCCAAGCCCACGGGTGCCACCGACGGGATTGTGCGGGTACTCTGCGAGACCAAAGGCCGGGGCGGTAAAAGCGTGACGGTGATTCGCGGGCTGGCGCTGGACGCCGCTGCGCTGACGCTGCTGGGCAAACAACTCAAGGCGGCCTGCGGCAGCGGCGGTACCGTCAAGGACGGCGTGATTGAGGTGCAGGGCGAACACCTGGCGACCGTCATGGCGCTGTTGCAAAAACAGGGCTGGACGGTGAAGCAGGCGGGCGGCAAGGCCGCATAAGCCTGCGCAGGCCGGGCTTGTGTCTGCGCCGCCGGAGGATTACCATGATTTCTTCGCTGCCGGGCAGGCCCGCCCTGCGGCAGGACACAGCCGGGAGGCACCATGCCACAACTCATTGCATCGGTCGAAGGCGTCGAGATCAAGCATGTCTATCTGGTCAAGGACCGCACCACCCTGGGCCGGCGGGCGCAGAACGACATTGTCTTCAACAACCCGGTGGTCAGCGGTGACCACTGCGTGTTTGAACTGGTGGGCCTGGCCGATGTGTACGTTGAAGACCTGGGCAGCACCAACGGCACCTACATCAACGGCAAGATGATCAAGGCGCGCCAGCGGCTGCGCGACAACGACGTGATTGCCATCGGCAACTTCAGGGTGCAGTACCTGTCGGCGTCCGAAGACTCGGGTTACCACGCAACAGCGGCGATGAAGCTGGATGCGCACGCCGCCAGCAGCAGCGCGGCACAACACGCCAGCTTCAAGGTGCTGTCGGGCTCGTCGTCGGGGCTGGAGGTGCCGGTTGTGAAGGCAGTCACCACATTTGGCAAACCCGAGGAGAGCCTGGTAGCGGTGTCGCACCGGCGCCATGGTTATTTTGTGGCGCACATGACGGGCAGCACGGTACCCACACTCAACGGCAAACCGGTCAGTGCCGATGGGACGCCGCTGGAGCACAACGATGTGCTGGAGCTGGGCGGCACCGCCATGCAGTTTTTGCTGAAGGCCGACTGAGCGGCGGCCCTACGCGGGCGCCTTGCCGCGGCCTCGGTTACTTTGTGTTGCGCTTGCGCTGGCTGATGGGTAGCTGTCAGGCAACACATGTTTTGACCCGCAGGGCCTTGTGACTTATGCTGGGCTGTGGCTGGCGCCTTGCCGCCAATCTGCCGCCCCGCCAACCCGCTACCAAGAGGAGATAACGTGAGCCCATCGATATGGTTGATGACCCTGGTGGGTGTTCTGCTGGGCGCGGCGCTCGGGGCCGGTCTGCATTGGGGCTGGGTACGCCGCGGGGCTTCAAACAAACTGCGCTTGCCGGCGCGCTGGCTGCTCAATGCCCGCGCTCTGGTGAACAGCGAAGAAAAAGAGGTCTGGAAGTGGCTGCGCGCCGCATTTTCAGACCATGCGGTGATGGTCAAGGTGCCGGTGATGCGTTTCACCATTCCCAGTACCCGCCATCTGCCTGAAAACAAGGACCAGCACTGGCACCAGCTGCTGGAAGGGGTGTATTGCACGTTTTCGGTCTGCACCCTGGACGGCAAGGTGGTGGGCTGTGTGGACGTGCCAGGCAAACGCGGGCTGACGCGCGGCCAGCGCGAAATGAAGGAAGAGCTGTTGCTGGAGTGCGGCATTGGCTACACCACCGTGCGGAGCAATAGCCTGCCGTCTGCCGGGGCGATGCGCACCGCATTTTTGGGTGAGGCGCTGATCCCGGCGGTTGAATCACAGGCCACGCGCGGCGGCGACAGCAGCTTTCATGCAGCGCTGGATGAGTTCTCCAGCGAGAAGGTGCGCGCCGCCAAGGACCAGGCGATGAAAGAACTCAAGGACAAGCGGGCCGCAGAAACCGAACCCCAGGACGCTGCGCGTGGCGCAGGTTTCAACCCGGACGGCACGGGTTCTTTCATGACCCGCGACTCAAAAGACCGGTTCGCCGCCCAGTGGGAAGACTCCTTCACCATGCAGCAAGAGAGCAGGCCGGCCAAACTCTCCTGAAAGACCTGTCCTACAGGCATTCAGGGTGCAAGCGGCGGCCAGGGGGCGCGAAGTCCCTCAGCCCACCGTGCGATGACTTTCTAGACTGGGGTTTTAAAAGTCAAGGAGTCATTCCATGGTCTCGTTCCCTACAAGCTCAACGCGTTCTTCCACCCGCCGCACTTTCGCCTCGCTCAAGTCAAGGATTTCTCTGGCTGGCGTGGGTCTGCTGTGTGCCGCCGGTGCGGCTTTGGCGCAAACCCCCATCACGGCGGTGGGCACCACAGGCATCGATGCATCAGGCAACACCCAGCAGGAGCGTGCAGCCTGCATGAGCGGGCGCACCCAGCAGGACCAGGCCACCTGCCTGCGCGAAGCCACCAATGCCGCCGCAGCAAAACGCAGTGGCAAGCTGGACAACAATGGTGCGCAGTTTGAGGCCAATGCGCGCATGCGCTGCGAGGCGCTGGCCGGGCAAGACCGCGCTGCCTGCGAAGCCCGTGTGATGGGTTATGGCAACACCAGCGGCAGTGTGGCCGGCGGTGGCGTAGTTCGTGAAGTCGAGACGGTGGTGGTGCCCGCAGGCGCCACATCGGTGCGGATTGAACCAAAAACCGACGCTCCTGTGATCCTGATGCCGGTTCCGCAAAAATAAGACCTGAGCCAGGGCGGGTGCCGCTTTGCCGCGCACTCGCCTGACATCAAAACCACTGTGGCCGACAAACCCAAACATTTCTCGATGCTGCGGGGCTTTCACCTCGCAGATTTTCTGACCCTGTGTAATGCCGGCTGCGGTGTGGCGGGTGTTTTTTTTGCGATGCTGTTTGCAATAGAAGGCCGGATTGGCCTTTTTTACGCGGCCGCTGCCATGGCGCCAGCCGCATTTATTTTTGATGTGCTGGACGGTCGTGTGGCGCGTTGGCGCAACCAGCACTCGGCGCTGGGCCGTGAGCTTGACTCACTGGCTGACATCATCTCTTTTGGCATGGCGCCTGCTGCCCTGGCTTTTGCGGCCGGCATGCGTGGTGGCTGGGACTGGGTGGCGCTGATCTATTTTGTCTGCTGCGGCGTGAGCCGCCTGGCGCGCTACAACGTGACTGCGGAAACCCTGTCCGCCGGTGCCGACAAAGTTGCCTATTTTGAGGGCACACCGATACCGACCAGCGTGCTGCTGACCGGCTTGCTGGCGGTCGCCGCCTGGCAGGGGCGGCTGGGCGAGCAGCTGTACGGAGGCGTCTGGCAGGTGGGGCCGTGGGCCCTGCATCCGCTGGCCTTGCTGTTTGTGTTGTCGGGCACCTTGATGCTCAGCAAAACACTGCGTATTCCAAAGTTGTAGGCTTGCCTCCATGCGCTGTCGGCAAAAGCTGACACCATCCCACACCATTGCCTGATCGTCAGTTGTCGCAGCGTGGCGCAAGATAGCTTCATGTCTGCAGCCACACACCGCCCTGAATCCCACGTCTCCGGTCAGCCACTATCAGGGGCCGAACGCTGGCTGCCGGTGGTCAAGGGCCTGCTGGTGTACTGCTCGTCGGTATCGCTCAGCGTGGCAGCGGCTGCGGCGCTTGTCAGCGGGGTACCGGCAGAATTTTTGCTGGGCTCGTTTTAAGCCATGGCTTCCCATCGCCAAACCCGTCCGGAAGACGGCCCTGCAACACCGCCTGGGGAAAAACCGGAGCCTGCGCCGGCCGCCTTGCCGGTTGAGCCAGACTTGGGACCCATGCCCGCACCTGCACATCCTGACGAGCCCGGGGTCGTCCAACCCGAGATATAAAAAATGACAGTACTGTCTACCAAAGCCCTGTTGGCACTGGCTGATTACGACGAAGCACGCGCCGACTACATGCGCTTTCTGAGTATGGACACGCCCGATGACAAAGCGGTCGATGACGCCATGGTGGCCATGGACGAAGCCCACATCCGCTTCAAGCAGGAGATGGGCGACCTGGATGCACCCACCCATTTACGGCCGGTCTGAGCCGCTGCTGCAGCGCCCTATAGGGCGCCGTCAAACATCATCACATCGACTTCTTCGCCTACTGCAACGTTGCCTTGGCCATGGTGCAGCACGATCAAGCCATTGGCCTGGGCCATGGAGCTCAGCACACCCGAGCCCTGGTTGCCAGTGGTTTTGACGTGCAAGCTGCCGTCTGGCCCCGTGCTGACGGTGGCGCGCTGGTACTCGGTGCGGCCTGGTTTTTTGCGCAATGGCTCCTGGCTGCGGGCCTTCAGCAGGGGCGGTGCCGCAGCGCTGCAGCCCATCATCTGCAGCAGGGCGGGGCGCACAAAAGCCAAAAAGGTCACCATCACCGCCACCGGGTTGCCGGGCAGGCCGAAGAGGATGGCGTGATCCTTGTTGCTATCAAGTTGAGAGCTGATTGCGCCCGTCTGTAAAGGGCTGGAGGCCGATTTGGCTTGAAGAATCCGGCCCACCGCCATGGGGCGGCCAGGGCGCATGGCAATTTTCCAGAAGGCCACGTCACCGAGTTTTTTCATCATGGCCTTGGTGTGGTCGGCCTCACCAACACTGACACCGCCCGAGGTGATGATGGCGTCGGCCTGCGCGGCAGCACGCAGGAAGGCGGCTTCCAGCTGCGCCGGGTCGTCGCGCACCACACCCATGTCGATGACCTCACAGCCCAGGCGCCTGAGCATGCCGAACACGGTGTAGCGGTTGCTGTCGTACACCGCGCCTTCGCGTGGCGGCTCGCCCAGCGACAAAATTTCATCGCCGGTAGAAAAATAGGCCACCCGCAGCGGTCGCAGGGTGGGCAGGGTTTCAAGGCCCAAAGAGGCCGCCAGCCCAAGTCGGGCGGGTGTGAGAAGCTCACCTTTTAATAGCGCCGGCTGTCCCCGCATCAAGTCTTCGCCGCGCAGCCGGCGGTTGTCGCCCGGGCTCAAGAGTTTGGGGGGCAGGGTGATGACATCCCCCTGAACCGTGACAAACTCCTGCGGCACCACAGTGTCCAGCCCGGAGGGCATGATGGCGCCGGTCATGATCTTCACGCATTGCCCGGCTTGCACCTGGCCTTGCCAGGCCTTGCCGGCCAGGGCAGTGCCGACCACTTGCAAAGTCAACGCGGCGCCGCTGGCAAGCTGCGCGCCGTCAAAGGCGTATCCGTCCATGGCCGAGTTGTCGTGGGGTGGGACATCAATCGGTGACACCACATCAGCGGCGAGAACCCGGCCCAGCGCGTCAAACAGCGGCAGCGCCACGGTGTCCTGCACCGGCGTCACCAGTTGCGACAGGAATCGCAACACGTCGGTTGTGCTCAAGGCCTGCGGGTCGTAGCCCTGCAGTTCAGCGGCAATCTGGGCAATCGACTTCACGGACGCAGGGCTTCGAGCTGATGCAGTTCCGCCAGTGTGTTGGCGTTGAAGAAGGCGCGGGCATCGTCGCCCGGCTGGTTGAAAGGCACCAGCACGGTTTTGTGCTGCGCCGTCCACGCATCAATCTTGCGCCCGCCGCTGGTGGTGAACAGCATCAGGCTTTCGAGCAGGCGGGTACGCAGCAGGCAAAACACCGGCTGCGGGCGCAGCTGACCGTCTTCTTCGGGGGCAGCCACCACGGCGATGTCAGCGTCTTCACGCGCCATCGCCTGGGCCAGGCGCTCTACCAGATCCGGGCTGAACAAGGGCGTGTCGCAGGGAACGGTGAGCAGGTAAGGTGTTTCGCAGCGCTCGAGCCCGGTCAAAAAACCGGCCAGCGGCCCCGAGTATTCGCCCAGCCCGGCAGCATCGGGCCAGACCGGCACACCAAAGGACTCGTAGGCGGCCAGGTTGCGGTTGGCGTTGATCATCACCTCGCCCACCTGCGGCGAGAGGCGCAGCAGCGTATGCAGCGCCAGCGGCACGCCGTTGAAATTTTGCAGGCCCTTGTCGGCACCGCCCATGCGTGAGCCGCGTCCGCCAGCGAGGATGACGCCGGTGATTTCCGCGCCGTCTATGGTGTCAATCATGTGTGTGAACGGCTAGCCGCCTATGTAACTCATCTCGACGCGGCGCGCGCCATCGCTTCCGGGGACCGAGGCATCTGGTGGCAGCGCCGCGCGCAACTCTGAATAACGGTCGCTGCGGCCCTGCCAGATGTGGGCCACAGCGCCTGAGATTTGCGCGTCCGAATATTGGGTGCCGCGCAGCAGCGCGCGCAGGTCATGGCCCTGGTTGGCGAACAGACACAAAAACAGCTTGCCTTCGGTCGAAAGCCGGGCCCGGTTGCAGTCGCCGCAAAACGCCTTGGTGACGCTGCTGATCACGCCGATTTCACCGCCGCCATCGGTGTAGCGCCAGCGTTCAGCGGTTTCACCGGTGTAATTGGGGTCGATCGCTTCCAGCGGAAATTCACTCTGCAGTCGCTGAATCACCTGGGCCGAAGGCAATACCTCGTCCATGCGCCAGCCGTTGGTCGCGCCCACGTCCATGTATTCAATAAAGCGCAGCACCACGCCCGAGTTGCGAAAGTGCCTGGCCATGGGCAGGATTTCTGCGTCGTTGGTACCGCGCTTGACCACCATGTTGACCTTGATGGGTGCCAGACCCACTTTGGTGGCCACTTCAATGCCTTTGAGCACATCGGCCACCGGAAAGTCCACGTCGTTCATGCGCCGGAAGACTGCGTCGTCCAGCCCGTCCAGGCTGACGGTCACACGCTGCAAGCCGGCGTCTTTCAGTGACTGGGCCTTTTTGGCGAGCAGCGAGGCGTTGGTCGTCAGGGTGATGTCCAGCGGTTTGCCCTGCGCCGTTTGCAACTTCGCGAGCATTTCAATCAGCACCTCCAGGTGCTTGCGCAGCAGGGGTTCACCGCCGGTGAGCCGGATTTTTTCGACCCCGTGGGCGACAAAAATTTTGGTCAGGCGCGTGATCTCTTCAAAACTGAGCAGCGAGGTCTGCGGCAAAAATGCATAGTCCTTGTTGAAGACCTCGCTGGGCATGCAATAGCTGCAGCGAAAGTTACAGCGGTCGGTCACGCTGATGCGCAGGTCGTGCAGAGGCCGCGCCAGTGTGTCGGCCAGCAGACCGGTAGGCGTCTGGAGCTGCAGCGGAATATGCGGCACGCGCGCGGCGTAACGGATATCGGCGAGGGGAATGATTTTTTCAGTCATGGAAGGCTTATAGGGAGAATTTACTCCATTGCATGGCCCTGCCCGCCGGCGGGACATGGGACAGTCATGCAGGCTGGACTAAACACAGCGTGCGCCGTCCACCTCAATACACACGCCGCTGATGAAGGCAGCCTCGTCGCTGGCAAGGTAGAGCGCCGCATTGGCGACGTCGAGCGCGGTCGAGAAACGCCCCAGCGGAATGCTGGCCAGAAATTTGGCGCGGCGCGCTTCGCCCTCGGGGCCGGTCACGCTGCCGCCCGCAAATTGTGTGGACAAGGCGGTGTCGGGGTTGAACACCGGGTTGATGCAGTTGACGCGGATGTTGTCCGGACCGAGTTCTGCGGCCAGCGATTTGGAGGTGGTGATCACGGCGCCCTTGGAGCCGTTGTACCAGGACAGGCCAGGGCGGGGGCGTACACCGGCGGTGGAGGCGATGTTGATAAAGCTGCCGCCGCCCTGGCTGCGGAACACCGGCGTGGCGTGAATGGTCGACAGGTAAATGCTTTTGACATTGATCGCGTAGCAGCGGTCAAACTCTTCTTCGGTGGTTTCCAGTGCGGGCTGGTTCAGGTGTGTCCAGCCGGCGTTGTTGACCATCACATCGAGCTTGCCGTAACGCTGGACGGCCGCAGCCACCAGCGCCTTCATCTCGGCAGTTTTGGTGACGTCGGCCTTGAAAAATGTTGCAGTACCACCGGCGGCGGCGATCTCGGCCACCACTTTTTCGCCGAGCGCGGGGTTGATGTCGTTGACGATCACCTGCGCGCCTTCGGCGGCCAGCCGCTTCGCAATGCCTTCGCCGATGCCGCCGCCCGAGCCGGTGACGATGATGGATTTGTTCTTGAGTCGCACGGTGTCTCCTTGAGTGCTATAAAAAGAGTAGCTGCTTGCGCCCACCAGTCATGGGGTACAGCCTGTTTTTGCTTGAACTTTGTAGGGCGGCTTCAACCGTGTTTGATGGCCACGGTCTTCAGTGTGGTGAAACCGTAGAGCGCTTCAAAACCTTTTTCACGACCGTAACCCGACGACTTCACGCCGCCGAAGGGTAATTCCACGCCGCCACCTGCGCCGTAGTTGTTGATGAAGACCTGGCCACTTTTGACACGTTTGGCCATGCGGAACTGGCGGCCTCCGTCCTGCGTCCAGATACCGGCGACAAGGCCAAACTGGGTGGCGTTGGCGAGTTCGACCGCGTGGTCCTCGTCGCGGAAACTCATGGCGCAAAGCACCGGGCCGAACACCTCTTCCTGCGCCAGCCGGTGCATCACAGGGACATCACGCAGCAGGGTAGGCGCCTGGTAAAAACCGGTCTCGGGCGCTTCATCGACGATCTGGCCCTGCGCCACCATGGGAATGCCGGCGACCTGTGCATCGCTTAAAAAATCCCATACGCGTTGCTGCTGGGTCTGGCGGATCAGCGGGCCCACGTCCAGGTCCATGGTGGCCGGGCCGACGCGCAGTTTTTCAAAGACCTGGCCCAGGCGCTCCAGCAGCGGTTCGTAAATTTTCTGGTCCACCAACAGGCGGGAGCCGGCCGAACAGGTTTGCCCGGCGTTCTGCACGATGGCGTTGATGATGGCGGGAATGGCGGTGTCCAGATCGGCATCGGCAAAAACGATCTGCGGGCTTTTGCCGCCCAACTCCAGCGTGACCGGGCAGTGGCGTTCGGCCGCTACCTGCTGGATCAGTGTTCCCACTGTCGGGCTGCCGGTGAAACTGATGTGGTCGATGCCGGGGTGGCGGGCCAGCGCGTCACCGACCTCATGGCCGTAGCCGGTGACGATGTTGATGGCGCCGGCCGGGAAACCCACCTCAGCTGCCAGCTCTGCCACGCGCAGCAAGGACAGGCAGGCGTCTTCTGCCGGCTTGACCACGCAGACATTGCCCGCGGCCAGCGCGCCACCGACGCTGCGGCCGAAAATCTGCATCGGGTAGTTCCACGGAATGATGTGACCGGTCACGCCATGCGGCTCGCGCCAGGTCATCACGCTGTAGCCGTCGAGGTAGGGCAGGGTCTCGCCATGGAGCTTGTCGCAGGCGCCGGCATAGAACTCGAAGTAGCGCACCAGCGCGGCGGCGTCGGCTTTGGCCTGTTTGGTGGGTTTGCCGCAATCTCGTTGTTCGATGGCTGCCAGCTCGTCGGCATGGTCGGCAATCTTGCGCGACAGGGCCATCAGCAGGCGACCGCGTTCAGCGGCGTTGAGTTTGCTCCAGAGCGTGTCCAGGCAATCGTGCGCGGCGCGCACGGCGGTGTCGATGTCCTGCGCATTGCTGCGCTGGATCTCGTCAAAAGGCTGGCCGTCGGAAGGGTCCACCACTGGAATGGTCTTACCTGACGAAGAACGAACCGGCGCGTTGGCAATGTAGTTGAGCTGCATACATATGATTTTCCGCCAAAACGCCGGGACAGGAAAAATCACAGGCTCGCAGGTCTTTGGCCGCCATGCAGGTTTCACTGCAGATGACAAAATACGGGTGCAGCTCTTTATGGGTATGCGCTGGCAGCTATCAAAGTGGTAGCGAGTAGGCGGCGTCCGGGCGCCGCAGAGTCACGCTGCAGCGCCGACCGTGGTGTAAGCGCGGGTATTGTTGGCCAGCCAGCTTGCCGACAGATCGCTGGTCTGCTGGTCAGGGTGAAAGTCGGCGCGCAGGTACTCGCGCCAGGGCTTGAAGGTCTGGCGTATCAGGCCGCGCTGGCCAAACAGGTAGCTGGCGGCGCTGGTCCAGGTGCGCCACTTCCACAAGCTGCCGTCGTGGTACAGGTTATTGACGGTTTGACGCAAGGTGTCGGTCAAAAAGACGAAGGTGATGCGGCGGAACCACTTGATGCGCCACTCGTGGCTGCCGCCCAGGGCGGCGTACACATCGAAGGCGGTGTTCTTGTGTTCGGACTCTTCGGCGCTGTGCCACAGCCACATGGTTTTCAGGCGTGGCTCGCAGCCGCTCAATACGTCATGGTTGGCCAGCAACCATTCGGCAAAAATCGCGGTGAAATGTTCGTTGGCGGCAGTGATGGCCAGCGCATGCAGCGGGTTGGTACCGGCCAGCATCTTCATGTTGCGCTCGGCGCGTGGCGCCCAGTCATTGACCAGACCCTGCTTTTCAAGGTGGCTGTTGAACAGGCTGTGGATGCGGCGATGCGTCGCTTCCTGGCCTATGAAGCCCTGGACTTCTGCCCGGTAAGCCTCCTGTTTTTCGACCGGCAGAGCCTTGAGTCCGTTGCGCACGGCGTCGATGAAGAACTGCTCCCCCACCGGAAAACTCATGGACAACGCATTGAAAAATGCAGTCTGGAACGCATCGCCGCCGCACCAGTGGCGCGGCAGGGGTGTTTCAAGATCAATCAACAGGCGACGTACAACAAGTTCAGTCATGGTGCTTTCGATCAAACAGCTTGGTACCAACGGGTACCAATGAAGCCAATGTAGGCCGACTTTGTGGTACTGTCAAGTACCAAAATGGATCCAGGCGCCACTCAGCGCTGTCAAATCGATGTATTCGCAAGCTGTTTCGCTATCGGCCCCTGAGCTGCCCAATGCCTTCAGACCACGCTTGCTGGAAGGCATGGCGCACAGTGTGGCCGCCAAGGGATATGCCGACACCACGGTGGCTGACATCGTTCGGGAAGCTGGCGTCTCCAAGCGCACGTTTTACGAATGTTTTGCCTCCAAAGCCGAATGCCTGATTGCCCTGTATGAAGCTGCCAGCCACAACGCGCTGAAGACGCTTGGTCAAGCGATTGACCCGGCGCACGAATGGCAGACGCAGATTGAGCGTGCGCTGGCGGCTTATCTGGGCTGCATGATGCAGAACCCGGTGCTGATGCGAACCCTGTTTATCGAAATCCTCGGCCTCGGCGCGCAGGGCCTGGCGGCACGCCGGCGGGTGAACCTGGAAATCGCGGGTTTCATGCTGGATGTCATCAATGGCGGGCCGGGCATCGCCAGACGCGAACCGCCGCTTTCGGCGGGCATGGCCATGGCCATCGTTGGTGGCATCAACGAGCTGATTCTTGAATACATCGAGCAGGACAAGGTGGCCGCGCTGCACGAGCTGGTGCAGCCCGCCAGTGAGCTGGTACGGGCCGTCACACACGCCCATGCCGATACGGAGAGAAGGGGGCGCGTAAAACTGGATTGACGGTAAGGGGTATTTCCCGGCTAATACCGGTTCACTTGCCTTCACTACCCACAACTTCAGGAGACACGAGATGATTCGACGCAAGCTGGTTTGCCTTGCCGCCATGACCGCGCTCGGTGCAGGGGTGCCGATGGCCGCCAACGCCCAGGCGGACTACCCCACCAAGCCGGTCAAGATCATCGTGCCGTTTCCTCCCGGCGGAACCAGCGACGTGATGGCCCGCATGCTTTCCGATGAGTTGACCAAAAGCCTCAAACAGCCCTTTGTTGTCGAAAACATTGGCGGCGCAGGCGGCACCATAGGTACCGATCGCGCGGTCAAGCTGCCTGCTGACGGCTACACCCTGATCCAGACCGGCGTGGGCCAGAACGCGGTGGCGCACGGCCTGGACCCCAACATCAAATACAACTCGATGACGGACTTTGTCCACATCTCGCAGATCCACTCGGGTCCCAACGTGCTGGTGGTCCATCCCTCGACGCCGTTCAAAAGCGTCCAGGACGTGGTGGCTTACGCCAAGGCCAATCCCGGCAAGCTGGATTACGGTTACACCCACGCGGCATCGGGTCACATGGCGATGGAGTTGTTCAAGCAGACCACAGGCACCTTCATGACCGGCATTCCCTACCGGGGGGGCGGTCCGCTGATGATTGACGGGCTGGGCGGCACGATTCCGATGATGTTCATCAATCAGGACACCGCCTTGCCACATGTGCGGGCAGGCAAACTGCGGGCATTGGCTGTTACCAGCACGCAGCGCAACCCGCTTTACCCCGACGTACCGACGATTGCTGAATCCGGCTACAAGGGTTTTGAAGCCCTGTCGTGGTCGGGTATGTCGGTGGCCAAGGGCACACCGCAGGCGATTGTGGACAAGCTGGAAGCTGCCATTGCGCAGGCCATGCAGTCTGACGTTATCAAGCAGCGCATGGGTTCGGTCGGCTTCGTCATCCCGCCTCAGGGCGTCAAGCCTTACACCGCCTTTGTGAAGTCAGAAATTGACACCTGGACACGGGTGATCAAAACGGCGGGCATCAAGCCGCAATAAATTGGCCTGACGGGATCAACGCCCCCTGGCCAGGCGCCAGGCGGCGAAGTCGTCTTTTGACTGCTGTTCGGTCGGTGGATACAGGCCGATGATGGCCCGACCCTTGAGCACCTCTTCGGTGACGAAGTCCTCGAAGGCCGTCATTTCCACCGCCTCTACCGCAATCTCATCGGCCAGATGCGCCGGTATCACCACCACCCCCTCGCGGTCGCCCACCACCACATCGCCAGGAAACACCGCCACATCGCCGCAGCCAATCGGCACGTTGATGTCCAGCGCCTGATGCAGAGTCAGGTTGGTGGGTGCCGACGGCCGGTGGTGATACACCGGGAACGGCATGGCCGCAATTTCAGGCGAATCGCGAAAACCGCCATCGGTCACGACACCGGCACAGGCGCGCACCATCAGGCGCGTGATCAGGATGGAGCCGGCCGATGCGGCGCGTGCGTCCTTGCGGCTATCTATGACCAGCACCGCACCGGGCGGGCATTGCTCCACAGCCACACGCTGCGGATGAGTGGGGTCCTGAAACACCGTGATCGGGTTCAGGTCTTCGCGCGCCGGAATGTAGCGCAAGGTGAAGGCTTCTCCGACCATGTTCGGCAGGGAATCGTTGAGCGGGCGTACGTCCTGGATGAACTGGTTGCGCAGCCCGCGTTTGAACAGGGCGGTGCACAGGGTGGCGGTGCTGACGGTTTTGAGTTTTTCGCGGGTGGCGGCTGTCAGGCCAGTTGGGTCGGAAGGGGCGGGCATGCTGCTTTCTCGCGTCAGTAAATGTCGGGTTCGCCCACTGGCGCGCCAAACGAGGTTTCCAGAAAATCAAAGTCACAGCCCTGGTCGGCCTGCATGATGTGGCGCGAAAACATCCAGCCGTAGCCGCGTTCAAAACGCTTGGGCAGGGGGGACCAACCGGCGCGGCGTTTGGCCAGCACTTCGTCACTCACTTCAAGATGGATGCGCCGCCCCGGTACGTCCACCGTGATCATGTCACCGGTTTTCACCAACGCCAGGTTGCCGCCGATGTAGGCTTCGGGCGCAACGTGCAAGATACAGGCGCCATAACTGGTGCCGCTCATGCGTGCGTCCGAGATGCGCAGCATGTCCTTGACACCTTGCTTGACCAGCTTGAGCGGAATCGGCAACATGCCCCACTCGGGCATGCCGGGGCCGCCTTGGGGGCCGCAGTTGCGCAGCACCAGAATGTGGTCGGCCGTCACGTCAAGATCCTCGTCGTCGATGGCCGCCTTCATGCTGGGGTAGTCATCAAACACGAGAGCCGGGCCGGTGTGCTGAAGGTACTGCGGCGCGCAGGCACTCGGTTTGATCACGCAGCCATCGGGGGCCAGGTTGCCGCGCAACACGGCCAGTGCGCCTTCGGCGTAAATCGGGTTGTCCAGCGGGCGAATCACGTCCGCGTTGTAAACCTCGGCGCCCTGCAGGTTCTCACCCAGGGTTTTGCCGCTGACCGTGAGCGCATCCAATTGGAGATGGTCCTTGAGCACACCCATCATGGCCCGCATGCCGCCGGCGTAATAAAAGTCTTCCATCAGGTAGGTGCTGCCGCTGGGCCGGATATTCGCAATCACCGGCACCGTGCGGCTGGCCTTGTCAAAATCTTCCAGCCCGATGGCGCAGTTCGCGCCCGCGCGGCGCGACATGGCCACCAGGTGAATGATGGCGTTGGTCGAGCAACCCATGGCCATCGCCACGGTGATTGCATTTTCGAAGGAGGCGCGGGACAACATGCTGGCCGGTGTCAGGTCTTCCCAGACCATGTCCACCACGCGTCGGCCGCATTCGGCGGCCATGCGAATGTGGTTGGAGTCCACAGCGGGAATGGAAGACGCGCCGGGCAGGGTGAAGCCGCAGGCCTCGGCAATACCTGTCATGGTGCTGGCGGTGCCCATGGTCATGCAGTGGCCGTGGCTGCGCGCAATGCTGCCTTCAACTTCAATCCACTGTTTGGTGGTGATTTTCCCGGCACGCCTGTCGTCCCAGTATTTCCAGGTGTCCGAGCCCGAACCCAGCACCTGTCCCTTCCAGTTGCCGCTGAGCATGGGCCCGGCTGGCATGTAGATGAATGGCAGGCCGGCGCTCAAGGCGCCCAGAATCAGCCCAGGTGTGGTCTTGTCGCAGCCGCCCATCAGTACCGCGCCATCGATCGGGTGGCTGCGCAGCAGCTCTTCGGTTTCCATCGCCAGCATGTTGCGGTAAAGCATGGTGGTCGGTTTGACCAGCGACTCCGACAGGGACAGCGCTGGCAGCTCCAGCGGAAAGCCACCCGCCTGCAACACACCGCGCTTGACGTCTTCGACACGTTGCTTGAAGTGACCGTGGCAGGTGCCGATGTCGCTCCAGGTGTTGATGATCGCAACCACCGGTTTGCCCACCCAGTCCTCCGGGCCGTAACCCAGTTGCATGGCGCGGGAGCGGTGCCCGAAAGAGCGCAAATCATCAGGGGCGAACCAACGCGCACTGCGCAGCGATTCAGGTGTTTTGTGGGCCATGTCGTCCTCGGGGCTTTGGGTGTTGTAGCTGGAAGTCTAAAGCCCAACATCCAGGGCAAAAAAAAGCCCGGCGAACCGGGCTTGAAAAAAAGATTTCGACTTATTTGGTGCCAGACGCTGCAGGCACAGGCGTTGGCGTGCCCGAAGCGTCGGCCGCTTGTGTCGGCTTGGGCGCCGGCATGGCGGGCGCCACTGGCGTGGCCACCGGAGCGGCAGGCGCACTCATGGCAGCAGGTGCCGCCACTGGCGTGCTGGGGGCTGCGTTGGCTGTACCGCCATGGAACTTCATCATCAGCGGCACGATCAGCAGCGCCACGATGTTGATGATCTTGATCAGCGGGTTGATGGCCGGGCCGGCGGTGTCTTTGTAAGGGTCGCCCACGGTGTCGCCGGTCACGGCGGCCTTGTGGGTCTCAGAACCCTTGCCGCCATGGTTGCCGTCTTCGATGTATTTCTTGGCGTTGTCCCAGGCACCGCCGCCGGTGCACATGGAGATCGCCACAAACAGGCCGGTCACGATGGTGCCCATCAGCAGGCCGCCCAAGGCAGCGGGGCCAAGCAGCAGGCCCACAACGACCGGCACCACCACAGGCAACAGCGACGGGATCATCATTTCCTTGATCGCGGCCTTGGTCAGCATGTCGACGCAGGTGTCGTATTCCGGCTTGCCGGTGCCCTCCATGATGCCCTTGATGTCGCGGAACTGACGCCGTACTTCAACCACCACCGCACCGGCAGCGCGGCCCACGGCTTCCATGGCCATGGCACCGAAGAGGTAGGGGATCAGGCCGCCAATGAACAGGCCAATGATGACCATCGGGTCGCTCAAATCAAAACTGATGGCCTTGCCGTAGGCTTCGAGCTTGTGGGTGTAGTCGGCAAACAGCACCAGCGCGGCCAGACCGGCCGAGCCAATTGCGTAGCCCTTGGTCACCGCCTTGGTGGTGTTGCCCACCGCATCCAGCGGGTCGGTGATCGCCCGCACGCTCTCGGGCATGTCGGCCATCTCGGCAATGCCGCCGGCGTTGTCGGTGATGGGGCCGTAAGCGTCGAGGGCGACGACGATACCCGCCATGCTCAGCATGGACGTTGCCGCAATCGCAATACCGTACAGGCCGGCGAGTTTGAAGGACACGCCGATGGCGATACAGACAAAAATGACCGGCCAGGCGGTGGAACGCATGGACACGCCGAGGCCGGCAATGATGTTGGTGCCGTGGCCGGTGGTCGATGCTTGCGCAATGTGTTTGACAGGCGCGTACTGCGTGCCGGTGTAGTACTCGGTGATCCAGACCAGCGCGCCGGTCAGGACCAGGCCTACGGCGCAAGCGCCAACCAGCGCCATTTGTGTGCCCGAGGCCTTGATCGCGTTGTCGGGCATCAGCCAGACCGTGACAAAGTAAAACGCGATCAGCGACAGGCCACCGGCGACTGCCAGGCCTTTGTACAGCGCCGGCATCACGTTGGTCATGCCAGGCGAGGCCTTGACGAAGAAGCAGCCAATGATGGACGCGATGATGGACACCGCACCGAGGGCCAGCGGGTAGATGACAGCGCTGGTACCGGCGCTGGTCACCAGCAGGGCGCCCAGCACCATGGTGGCAATCAGTGTGACGGCATAGGTTTCAAACAGGTCGGCAGCCATGCCGGCACAGTCACCGACGTTGTCACCCACGTTGTCGGCAATCACGGCCGGGTTGCGCGGGTCGTCTTC